>NZ_JYNN01000001.1 GCF_000934765.1 Thiomicrospira microaerophila
CAGAGAGTGCAAGCTTGTGTTTGATAATCAGTGCACCGATCACCAAACGTGCGGGTTTGGCGGGACGACCGCGTTTTTGATTGAGCTTGGCATAGTAGCTTTGGGCGAAGTCATCCCATGGAATGCACTGTGCAAGTTGAACCCAGCGGTTTTGTGGATCAAGATCTGATTGGAAGGGCCAATCGAATTCGCTGAGTGATAATTGGGTTACAGAGTGGTCTCGAATCATTTTTGTGCACGCTTTTTTATATCTTGGGGCTGAAAAACTGTGCATTACTATACCACAAAAACAAGTATTTTTGTTTTAAAACAATGATTTATATTTTCTGAGCAGACTCTAGGTAGAAATAGTTGAAGTGACAGGCTAAAGGAGCTTACGCATGGCAAACCGAATTCATATCCCCTCAGACTATGTGTTATACAGTACAACCGATTTGCGCGGCACAATTCTGAGTGCCTCCGATGATTTTGTTAAAGTCAGCGGCTATAAAAAAGAAGAAATGATCGGCCAGCCGCATAATATGGTACGTCATCCAAGCGTGCCTAAGCAGGTGTTTGCGGATATGTGGGCCACATTAAAATCCGGTAAAACCTGGTCGGCTACTGTCGTCAATCGGGCAAAATCAGGCGAAGAGTACTGGGTAGTGGCGAATGCGTCGCCGATTGTAGAAAACGGACAGATTAGCGGTTATATGTCAGTCCGTGTACCGGCCAGTGATGCCGAAATCAGCGCCGCACAGCAGGCGTATAAATTAATTGATGAAGGCAAGTTGGTTTTAAAAAACAGCATGCCGCGTAAACCGGCCGATACCAAATTTGATTGGTATCGGGATCAACCGCTCTTTAGAAAAATTATGGCGCCGATTGTTGGGTTATTCCTCATCGGGGGTGCGATCACTGCCGAGCGCTTGGTGCACATGAAAAACGAAAGCCTGTACGCCGCCGGCCACAACTCGGCGTCGGATATGATTACCATGGCGATGAATTCGCGTCAATTTTACATGGATGAAATTGTCCCCAAAGTGAGGGCCGCAGGTATGGTGTTAAGCCATGAGTACGCGACCCACCCAACGCACCTGCCGCTTGCGGCTAACGTGATGCTGGCGCTGGGTGAAATGTCGAAAAGTGCCGACGGAGAAAGCGAAGTAGGCGAAGTCAAACTCTTCAGTGCGCATCCGTTCAAATTCCGTGGCCCCGCTAACCTCGACAGTTTTGAAGTCGCCGCCTTAGACGCACTAGCTCAAAACCCTGACGTGCCTTATGTACAGATAGAGCAACATGAAGGTAAATCCTATTTTAGAATGGCGGTGCCGGACTTTATGAATGCGCAAACCTGCTTAAACTGCCATAACCATGACCCAAATAGCACCAAGCAGGATTGGAAAATTGGCGATGTGCGTGGTGCTGTATCGGCACGTATTCCAATGAGTGACCTTGAGCAAGCGATTGCTAAACCTGTGATGCAACTCCAAGTGACGCTAGCTATTATTGCGCTCTTGATCTTAGGCGTGACCTATTTCTTGATTACGCTACTAAGAGTGCGCTTGCGTAAACTGCGTGCGGCGGTCGATTATGTTGAGCAAACCGGCGACCTGACCAAACGCATGACAGATAAGTCTAACGATGCGATTGGTGTGACGATTAACAAGTTTAACTCCTTACAAAATTATGTGCTAAATGCCCTCACCCAAGTAGGGGCTGGCGCGCGAGCCATCAGTGAGGGCGACTTTAGTCAAACCGCTACTGGCGCCAAAGGCAGCTTTGTGCCTTTACAAAACGCGATTAATAATGCGGCGTCTAGCTTAGACAGTACGATGAAAGAGCTAGCTAAGGTGATGAATGGTCTGGAGCAGGGTCAATTTGATGTGCAAATGGATCCAAGTGTACCGCAGGCCTTCCGTGATCAAGTAGATCGTGCGTTATCGAGTATCGATCACGTCATGACCGACATTATTGGTGTGATGAAGAAAATGGAAGGAGGCGACTTCTCCGCTAGGGTGGGGGTTGAGGCCCAAGGCGAGTTAGCCAATCTGAAACAGGCTATTAATTCTTCGATGAATGCGATGTCGGATGCGATTAGCCAGATTGGGAAAGTTGTGGCAGCGCAAGCTTCAGGTGATTTAACCGTCAGCTTGCCAGCGGGTAGTTTTAAAGGTGAGCTACATAACCTTAAAAACGCGATTAACTATTCGATGGAAAAACTCAAAGAAGTGGTGAATGTGGTGTCGGAAGCGGCGAATACCGTTGATGGCGCCTCCAGAGAGGTGTCGCAAGGCTCGCATGATCTTAGCGACCGCGTGCAAGAACAGGCGTCTTCATTGGAAGAAACCTCCGCCACGATGGAACAGATGAACGCCACGATTCAGCAAAACACGGAGAACACCGATCATGCGTCTAAACTCGCGGTACAGGTGCAAACCAAAGCCCAGCAAGGCAGCGATGTCATGGGTAAAACCATTGTCGCAATGCAAGGAATTAAGGATTCTAGCCATAAAATTGCTGAAATTGTCACTTTGATTGACGGCATCGCGTTCCAAACTAACCTGTTGGCGCTAAATGCCGCGGTTGAAGCGGCACGTGCCGGTGACCATGGCCGTGGTTTTGCGGTGGTCGCGGGTGAAGTGCGTGGTTTAGCACAGAAATCAGCCGAAGCAGCGAAAGATATTAAAAAACTGATTGGCGAGAGTGTTGAACGTATCGAAGAGGGTACCAAGCTAGCGGATGACTCAGGTGTGGCGTTAAAAGAAATCACCGGCGCGATTGATGAAGTGGCGGGCTTGGTGGTACAAATTGCCAATGCAACGAAAGAGCAGGCGCAAGGCATGCATCAGGTGCATGATGCGATCACTAAAATCGATGGTGTCACCCAGCAGAATGCGGCCTTGGTAGAAGAAACCGCGGCGGCGGCTGAGAGCCTAAGCAGTCAATCGGCGATTTTGCGCAAGGAAATGAGTTTCTTTGATACGGGGGCGGGGCGAAGCGCCGCGCCACAAGCATCAGCAACGCGCTCGGTTGCGCAACGCCAGCCGGCAGCAGGCAACGCCTTGCCCAACCGCCAACAGGTTGGACAAAAATCGGGACAAAGACCAATGCAAAAACCAACGCAAAAACCGAATAGCTCAAATGATGAATGGGCAGAGTTTTAACCTGATGGGCGCTTTAACGCATTGATAAGCGCGCTTAAATCTTCGTTAAGCCTGCGCATCGTTCTGATGTCGATGGGCTTTACGCTGGTATTTGGCTTGGTGTTGCTCGGGGTGATGATGCATTACTTCACCGAACAACACCAGCGTCAATTTATCGCCGAACAAACCGCGATAAACGCCACGACCGGCCAGATGATCGATTTGAGTTTATCGCATCGCCGAGATGCCTTAACCCAGTTTACTAATTTGTTACTGGATGATGGTGGGCAACTTAAACCGCTTGATGAACTCCAAGACCTGCTCGATGAGCGGATTGTTTTGCATCATCTGTTTAATGGTGGATTATTGTTGCTGGATGCGGATGCAAAAGGGTTAGTCGATTCGCCTATTGTGCCTGACAGGGTGGGCACGGATTACACTGACCGCAGTCATGTCCAATGGGTACAACAGCACCGCCAACCGCTTATTTCCAACCCCTTTATAGGGCGACGTATTCAGACGCCGATTTTTATTGTCAACACCCCTGTTTTATCGCAAGACAAGCAACTGCTCGGGTTTATGATTGGCATCATCCTGCTCAATCAAGATCCTTTGCTTTCGCAGCTACATGAACAGTTCAAAGCGCGTAAAGACCGTTCGTTTATTATTGATCCGGCCCAAAAACTATTTGTTAGCTCCACCGATAAGCAGTTTATTTTTCAACCGATTAATGATTGGTTGGATCGCTCGTTGGTTCAAGCCTTAGACAATCAACTCTCCAGCGGAAAGGCTTTAAGCATGAACGCGGAGCCGATTTTCTTTAGCGCCTATCCGCTACAAAACGTTGATTGGCTCTTGGTTTCCATCAAAGAAGCGCGTCTACTGCACCAACCTATCTACCACATGACCCTGCAAATGAGCTTGATTGGGTTGTTAATGTTTTTCATTGGGTTGCCTATTTTGTATTGGCTGATGCACCATCAGTTACGTCGATTGCGCCTAGCGGCGCACCAACTTAAGCAGATGCCTTATCAGCCAATTACTATTGAACCCAAGGCTTACAAACAGCTTGATGAGGTGAATCAGTTGATTCAGGCGTTCAACCAAGCGATGGTTGAACAGCAAGCCCAGCAACAAAAAATCGATCAAGCACGCCAAGAAGCGGAACAGGCAAATCAAACTAAATCACGGTTTTTAGCGGTGATGAGCCATGAAATTCGCACCCCCTTGTCCGCGATTATGGGGTTAGCAGAAATTGGCATTGCGCCGAACACACCCGCCGAAAAGCAACACGACTGCCTCAAAAAAATCTATTTATCGAGCGAAGGCTTAAAAGAGCTACTGAATGATATTTTGGATTTATCCAAAATCGAAGAACGGAAACTGGTGATACAAAACCAGCCTTTTTATCTTCAAGACCTGGTTGAGCAAATAGATAGCCAATACCGTGATTTGGTACAACAAAAAGGCTTGGTATTCGATATACAGCTTGACCCAAGCCTCAGCGCCGCCTATTGCGGCGATCGCCATCGTCTGCTTCAAGTGCTCAATAACCTATTGAGCAACGCGCTTAAGTTTACAGAGCAGGGCGCTATAAGCATGACGGTTGAGGCAACAAACCATGCGGATTCCAACCAGGCCTGGTTACAGTTTAGTATTCAAGATAGCGGCATTGGCATGTCATTGTCACAACAAAAAAACCTATTCAAACCCTTCTCGCAAGGGGATGATTCAATCAGCCAGTTTTATGGCGGTACGGGGCTTGGTTTAACGATTAGTCAAGACTTAGTCCGATTGATGGGCGCGGATGAGATTGATTTAACTAGCGCACCGGGGCAAGGTAGTTGTTTTTCATTCAGTTTGCCGTTTGATATCTGCACCCAAGCACAGCTTGCTGAGGCTGAAAAGCGTATCGCACTGTCTCAAACGCGTTTACCCAATCTGCAAACGCTCAAAGCGCGCCCGATTAATATTTTAATCGTTGAGGATATTAATGTTAACCGTACGGTACTATCCGAGGGCTTAGGGCGTATAGGCTTTGATTGCTATCTCGCGGAAAACGGTCAAGAAGCGATTAACCTCATTCAACAGCAGCCGATTGATTTGGTGTTGATGGACAAGCAAATGCCAATTATGAACGGATTTGAAGCCACGGCGGCAATGCGTAAAATAAAGCCTGATTTGCCAATTATTGGTATCAGCGCGGATAATACCAAGCATGACCATTTCCTCGCGATGGAAGTGGGGATGAATGCGTTCTTGCCCAAACCGATTAACCTCAATCAGTTAACGGATCATATATGTCGACTTTTAAATCTTTCAGCGATTCAATTAGACGATGACGAGGCTAATCAGCTAACACCTGAGGAAAACCTCCGTAATCCGCTAGATACGGTGGGGGCACTGGGTCATTACGCGGGTCAGGTGGATTTATATCATCAAGCGCTTAAACAATTCAGGCACGAGCCAGATCTTCAGGCGCTAGTCTTGCAGATAACCGAGTTAAATGCGCTAAAAGACGATCTAAGTATACCTAGTGGCGAGTTGTATCAACGTTGGATTAGCTTGGCTAAGCGAGTACATCGTCTGCGCGGCACCTGTGCCATGATCGGTGCGCAAGGGTTAAGCGCATGGCTGGAAACCTTGCATCAACATGTGCGTGTTTACCAATTGCCTCAAGCAAATTTTATTGATTATTGGCAAGAGGCTGTACAACAGATGCAAGCGGCTATTGATGCGCAATTAAGTGAATAGCCGTGACGCATAGCTTGGGACGAGGTTAGTCCTACCTATTGCTATGATTTTGCGTTATTTAGAGGCGTTTGTCCTGCGAATTTGTGAAATAGTTGAGTTGATTCTTTATAATGGTTAGTTATCTATCATTTTGTTAAATATTTGTTCCGCTCAGGCGTCGAGGTAATTCATGTTCTTCCCTAAACTATCGCAGATTTCAACTCATCAAGTCACCACCTTGGCGGATAGTCATACGATACAACAAGCCGTTGATTTAATGGATCAGGCATCGCTTCGTGACTTGGTGATCACAGGGGAAGCTGGCTTTAGAATGATTACCGCGCGTGAATTGATTGCTTTGCGGTTGCAAGAAGTAGATTTTTCAGACACCTTGGCCAGTGTTAATTTACAGAAAATTAACGCGCTTTATCAAGATGCCACCGTGATAGATGGCTTAAGTGCGTTAAAAGAAGGGCATTTTGAATACCTTTGCTTAATCAATGATGAAGGACAGCTTAGTGGTATCGTCAGCTACTCGGATATGGCGGCACATCTAGACCCACATTATTTATCCGAGTTTAAACGCATTGATGACCTCATTCATTTGAGCGATTTTTTGTCAGTTGATGCGCAGGCCCCCCTTAAAAAAGTGCTGATTGCGATGCGCGAGCAACAACAAACGGCGGCGCTTATCAAGTCGACTAATGACCAGCATATTGGTATTGTCACCCAAAAAGACATCACCCACGCGATTGCCCAAAATCTTTCAGTCGAAACACCGGTTAGCGAAATCATGGTATCGCCACTGATTACCCTTGATGGGCAGGCTAGTTTGCAGCAAGCCTTAAGCTTTAGTCGTGAAAAAAAGCTCAAACGTCTGGTGGTGACCCATAACAACAAGGTGGTTGGCTTATTACATCAAAAAGACCTAGTTGCGCTAGTCTATGAAAAATGGCGCAATTTGCTTGACGAACAACAGCGTCATTTACAAGCTGAGCGCGAACTGTTTAAAAATGGGCCGGTGATGCTATTTAGTTGGCAGCCAACAGGTTACTGGCCAGTCAAATTTGTGTCGGACAACGTACAAGACATTTTGGGTTACAGCGCACAAGAGATGATGCAGGAAGGTTTCGAATTTGGTCAGATTGTGCATCCCGATGATCTTGACAAAACCGCTAATGAACTTGAAAAAGCTTTAGCCGATAAGGTTGAGTTTATCAAACAATCCTACCGCATTATCGACAAACAAGGCGTTGTGCATTGGATTTACGATTACACCCGCCCAGCCTATGATGCCAAGGGTGAGGTGATGTCTGTGTATGGCTACTTGATCGATCAAACCGAACAAATTCAAGCGAAATTAGAAACCGAACGCGCACAGCAGCGGCTTGAGTTAGCGCTAGAGGCTTCTGAAACAGGGTTGTGGGTCTGGGATATGCAAACCAATAATATTAGTTGGTCTGACCAAGCCTATAGACAGCTTGGCTATGCCCCGCAAGCTTTTGAGGTCACGCTGGAAAGTTTTCAAGCCAGACTTCACCCTGATGACGTTCAGCCAATGTTTGCGCAAATTCAACGGCAAATGGCGCAGAACAGCGGTTTTAATGTCGAGTTCCGCTTCAAAAATGCGCAAGGCGGCTGGACCTGGCTTCAAGGGCGTGGACGCGTCACTAAAAGCAACCCCCAAGGCGAGCCGATTGAAATGATGGGCGTGCACATTGATATTTCAGCGACTAAGAAAATCGAAAAGGATATCCGGCTGGAGCGCAAACGCCTTGAAAATATTATCTGGGGGACAGGCGTGGGAACTTGGGAGTGGAATGTCCAAACCGGGCAGACGTTTTTTAACCAACGCTGGGCGCAGCTGATTGGCTATGAACTAACTGAGCTTGAACCCACCACGATTGATACTTGGATGGCTTTTGCACATCCTGACGATTTGGCCGAATCAGAAAAGCAATTAATGGCTCACTTTAATGGCGAAGTGGATCATTATGAAGTCGAAGCCAGAATGCGTCATAAAAATGGCGATTGGATTTGGGTGTTAGACCGAGGCAAGGTGGTGAGCTGGACAGCCGATGGCAAACCCGAGTGGATGGCCGGCACCCATCAAGAAATAACTGATAGAGTAATAAAACAGCAGGCATTGGCGATCGCTCAGCACCAAGCCGAAGCGGCCAATCAAGCGAAGTCGGAGTTTTTGGCGAATATGAGCCATGAGATTCGCACACCGATGAATGGCATTATCGGCTTGAGCGAGTTGGCGATGAAGCAGGATGATGTTGATATTCTGCATGAACAGTTGAATAAAATTTATCAGTCGGGCCGCCTTTTGTTGGGCATTATCAATGATATTTTAGACTTCTCAAAAATCGAAGCCGGTAAGCTTGAAATGGATCCGCAGCCGTTTTTTATGGGTCGCTTATTCGATGGACTCGCCAGTTTGTTTGCGGTTCAGCTTGACGCTAAGCCGGTAAAGCTTCGTCTTGAGATGCACGGCTTAGAAAAACGCGCTTTTGTCGCCGATAGTTTGCGCCTGCGCCAAGTCTTGTTAAACCTGTTGGGCAATGCGATAAAATTTACCGAGCAGGGCGAGGTGGTGTTATCCGTAAGTGAATGTCAAAAAAACCAAAACGACAACCAGGCCTGGTTGTGTTTTGAAATTAAAGACACCGGCATGGGCATGTCACCCGAACAACAATCAAAACTGTTTCAAGCCTTCCACCAAGCCGACACCAGCATCACCCGCAAACATGGTGGCACAGGGCTAGGTTTAGTGATTAGCCAGCGTTTGATTCAGTTGTTAGGTGGTCATGCGATTGAAGTCGAGTCAGCACTTGGGCAAGGCTCATGCTTTCGTTTTTCCTTGCCGCTATATCCCGCCACTGAACAGCAAATCACCTGCATTAAAACCCATTCGATGCATCAAGGTGATGGCGCTCGTTTAAAAGGGCATGTGCTGCTGGTTGAAGATAATGAGATTAACCAAGAGGTGGCGCGCAATCAGTTGGGTAATTTAGGCTTACAGGTGACATTGGCTGAAAATGGACGTGAGGCGTTGGACTTGTGCCGTGACCAGCATTTTGATTTGGTGTTAATGGATATTCAAATGCCAGTGATGGACGGCTATCAAGCGACACGCGCGATTCGTGAGTTTGATGGCGATACCCCGATTATTGCCCTTACCGCGGCGGCGATGATTGAAGACAAGAAAAAGGCGTTAGCCGCTGGCATGAACAGTCATTTAAGCAAACCGATTAATATTGAGGAATTGCGCGTGTTGTTGAGTAATTATTTAACCACGCAAAAGGCAGAGAAGAACACAGCCGAAGGTAAGATAGAGGTCGAGAGAATGAGTCAACCAACGACTAGTTTTGGGCAGTCCTCTTTTATTAACCACGAGCAAGGTTTAGTTCAGCTAAATGGCAACCAAGCCTTATATAGCAAATTGCTGTCTAAGTTTGGCGTGCAGTTAACCCAAGATTATGCAGATTTAGTGCCGGATTTAGAAGCATTGCTAAAGACATCCAATATTGAGCAGGCTCAATGGCAAAAACTTCAACAGCTCAATCATGCGCTTAAAGGCGTGGCTGGCAATTTGGCGATTGATGGTTTGTTTAAATTAAGCCAGCAAATTGATCTATTGCTTAAACAGCAGCAAGTGCCGCCTGCGGCGTTAATTGCGCAGTTTGCTGAAACCTTTGAGGCGACACGGGCGCTACTGACCGCCGCAACTGAATCAGCGTCCACCAGCCAAGTCGCAAGCGACAGATCTCTATCCGTTTCTGAGATTAATTCGCTATTAGTTAGAGTTAAAAACAGTGAATATATTGATGATGAGGAGTTCGCCGAATTAAGCGCCAAAATACCTGAAAAGCACCACCAGGCCTGGTTGGTTTTTCAGCAATATTTAGACGCGTTTGAATTCGAAAAAGCCGCCGAAGCGCTTGCAGGGATAATCGATTAAGTATAATTGTGAGGCAAAAAAATAACTCGTTCCCACGCTCCTGCGTGGGAATGCAGACTGCTAGAGCGTGAAGCCTTTTGTCTTGAGCACGAAGGTACCTGATAGACAGGTCTGCATTCCCACTGAGGACAGTGGGAACGAGGCTCAAATGAAAGGACGTAAAGGACTTAACTCGTTCCCACGCTCCTGCGTGGGAACGCAGACCGCTAGAGCGTGAAGCCTTTTGTCTTGAGCACGAAGGTGGCAAATAGACAGGTCTGCATTCCCACTGAGGACAGTGGGAACGAGGCTCAATGAGTGGCAATACGGAGCGAACCAACTTGTGTCATTGCGAGGCCGAAGGCCGTGGCAATCTCTGGCAGACTGAGCACGCCCTTGAGAGATTGCCGCGTCGCTGCGCTCCTCGCAATGACAGGTTAACTCGTTCCCACGCTCCTGCGTGGGAATGCAGACCGCTAGAGCGTGATGTCTTTTGTCTTGAGCACGAAGGTACCTGATAGACAGGTCTGCATTCCCACAGAGGACAGTGGGAACGAGGCTCAATGAGTGGCAATACGGAGCGAACCAACTTGTGTCATTGCGAGGCCGAAGGCCGTGGCAATCTCTGGCAGACTGAGCACGCCCTTGAGAGATTGCCGCGTCGCTGCGCTCCTCGCAATGACAGGTTTTTTTAACCTCGTTCCCACTGAGGACAGTGGGAACGAGAAAAGAAGTGTGCTAGGTTAGGTCTAATAAGGATCTTGTTTAACTACAGAAAAAATACAAAAGAGTATATGATAAAACTACATAAATTAATCGCAGCGGGTTTCGTGTTAGTATTGTTGTTTGGCTTTAGCAGCTTTTATTGGCAAGCCAAACAAGTTGAAAACGCGGCTTATAAAGAGCTGCAAGCAGTGAATGAGCTTAAAACGCAGCAGCTAAACTATTGGTTGGACGAACGACGTGCGGATGGCTGGGTGTTAGCAAGCAATTTGATTTTTCAGGAGTTGATTGAATCTAGCTTAACGGATGCGCAAAAGAAATCACAACTTAAACAGCGTTTAATGTTGTTTTTATCCTCAAAAAACTACGGGCAGATTACCTTGCATCAGGCCAATGGCGAGTTGATTGTCAATGCGGGGGAACATTTCGCCCATTTGCCGAACCTGACCAGCGAAAAGTTTAAGCAGGCGATTATTCAAAAACAGCCGGTATTTACTGATGTTTTTATAGATAAGCAAGGCCACCGTCATTTGGATATGATTATGCCGGTGTGGTCAGAAGCGAATGCGTTTGAGCCTTTGGCGGTTTTGGTGTTTCATATTGACCCCAAAAACTTTATTGATCAACTGATGATGAAGTGGCCTAGCGACCTGGTCGGTGCGCAAACCTTGTTGGTTCGCTTTGATGATCAACAACTCTTTGCGCAAACCCCTGTTCGTTTGAATGAGCGATTACATTATCGTGCGGAAGCCTTAGAGGGTTATCAGAATGTAATTAAACATAAGCTGAAGAGGTTGAAGGTTGGGAGAGTAGCCTGTCAAAACCTAGCTGGTGAGTCTATTTGGATTTATTGCAATAGCTTAGATAACCCGGCATGGAGTGTACTTTCACAGGTTGAAAAAGCGCGTTTATTACAGCCTGTCTATGTAACCAGCCTATTGATGAGTTTGGTGTTTGGTTTAATCCTGTTTGGTTTAGGCGCCTTGGTTTTTTTGCGCGCACAGGTCAAACAACGCAAAATGCAGGACAACCTTAAAGTCGCGGCCAAGGTATTTGACCACACCGGTGAGGGGATTATGCTCACGAATGTTGCTGGTGAAATCGAAATGGTGAATAAGGCGTTTTGTGATTTGCTGGGCTATCAGTCATCGCAAGTGATTGGGCAAACCCCTCGTTTGTTGCAATCAGGGCGTCACGACAAGGCATTTTATGCCAGTATGTGGCAAACAATAGCGCAAACAGGGCGCTGGCAGGGGGAAATTTGGAACCGAAAACAAAATGGCGATTTGATTGCCGAATGGTTAAGTATTGCCAGCCTAAAAGACGATACCGGTCAGGTTACGCACTATCTGGCTGTGTTTGCTGATATTTCCAAACTAAAAAATTCAGAACAAAAACTGGATTATTTATCGCACCATGATCCGCTTACAGGTTTGGCGAATCGTCGGTTATTGCACATCCATTTGCAGCAAGCCTTATCCCATCATTCGCGTCCACCGCATACGGGTGAACACTTGGCGATTTTGATGTTAGATATTGATCGTTTTAAAACCATTAACGACAGTTATGGTCATGCGCTCGGTGACGAGTTATTACAAAAAGTCGCGCATACGCTCTGTGATGGGCGCCGAAAAACCGACACCGTTGCGCGTATTGGGAGTGATGAGTTTACACTGGTGCTTGATGAGTTACAAAAACCCGAAGATGCGGCGCGCATTGCCAGTCAGTTAATCAATCAGCTGGCTAAGCCGATCAGACTGAGCAATGGCGAATCAATGACGCTAAGTGTGACAGTGGGGATTACACTGCTTAAAGACCCTGCCATCAGTGCCGAACAGTTAATTCAACAGGCCGGCACAGCACTCTATCGAGCTAAAATAGAGGGGCGTGGCGGATTTTTATTTTTTGAGCCGCACATGACCGCACAAGCGCAACAGCGTTTGCTAATGGAGCTACAACTCAAACAAGCGCTCAACCAAAATCAATTTGAGGTGTATTACCAGCCGCAGGTTGATTTGCATACCGGTGAAATCATCTCCGCGGAAGCCTTGGTGCGCTGGCATCATCCTGAGCTGGGCATGGTATCGCCGGGTTATTTTATTCCGATTTGCGAAGAAATTGGTTTAATTATTCCGTTGGGTGATTGGGTGTTGAATGCGACCTTAGAACAAGGCTGCGCTTGGTTAGAGCAAGGCCAACCAGCTCGGGTGTTGGCGGTGAATGTCGCGGCACTGCAATGGCAACAGCCCAATTTTGTTGAAAAAGTGGAGCAGGCGCTGAAAAAAACCGGCTATCCCGCTGAGCTGCTGGAGTTGGAGTTAACCGAATCAGGGCTGATGCGCCACGAACAACAGGCCATTAGCGCGATGCAGGCATTGCGAAAGCTAGGGGTTCATATTGCGATTGATGATTTTGGCACCGGCTATTCATCATTGATTTATTTACGCAACCTGCCCCTGAGCAAACTTAAAATTGACAAGCAATTTATTGACGATGTGGTCAGCGATGTTAAAAGCCAGCAGTTGGCTAAAACTATTATCAAAATGGCCCATAACTTGGGTTTTGGCGTGATAGCCGAAGGGGTTGAAACGTCTGCGCAACTCGATTGGTTGGCGCAAAATGGCTGCGAGAGCTATCAAGGTTTCTTGTGCAGTCCGCCTGTTAAGTCCGACGAATTTATTACCCTGAATCAATGTCAAGGAGCACAATCTTGAATCGACTGCGTTATTGGGTGTATGGCGTACCCGCGTTATTGGTGTTTGTAGCTGTTTGCTTAGCAGGGCTCTATGTTATCGAAAAAAACAAGCAAGACCATTTGGCGATGGAGCGCTTTCATGCTCAGCAAGAACTTGCAAAGCTTCGTGTGCAGTTAGAAACGGTGATAATCAGTAGCGCAAGCCGCATTGAGGGCTTGGTGGCCTATATCAGGCTGAATCCTGATTTATCCACGGCGCAATTTGATAGCTTTGCTCAACAATTAATTGATGATTATCCAATAGTCCAAAATATTGCTGGCGCTCCGGACTTAACCGTGAGTTATATGTATCCCTTGGCGGGCAATGAAGCCATAGTCGGGATGAATTATATGCAGATTCCAGCGCAAGCCGCCGCGGCGATTGAGGCGAAGGCCGCTAAAGCCTTAGTCTTAGCGGGACCGGTGAATTTAATGCAGGGGGGCGTGGCGTTTATTGCGCGTTTTCCGGTGTTTGTTGAACAAGATGGGCAGGCGCATTTTTGGGGGTTAGTGTCATCAGTGATGCCAGTGGAATTGGTTTATCAAGCGTCTGGGCTCAAGCAAACCGACTTACAAATTGCGATGCGTGGCCAAAATGCCAGTGGACAGCATGGCGCTATTTTTTATGGTGATGACTCAGTGTTTCGCCAGCAACCTGAAACCCAACCCGTGTATCTGCCCTATGGCAGTTGGTATATTGCCGCCATCCCACAGCAAGGTTGGCCAACGCATGCGCCTAACCAGGCCTGGTTGATATTGCTGTTTTTGGTATTGGCTTTGTTATTAAGTGCGCCTACGCTTTATATTAGCGGGTTATTGTTGCAGCGACGTCAACAAGCTGTTGCGCTAGAGCAAGCGGTGGCAAAAGCCGAAGCGGCCAATCAAGCTAAATCGGCTTTTTTAGCTAATATGAGCCATGAAATCCGCACCCCCTTGAATGGTATTTTGGGTTTAAGCGAACTGGCGTTGGATGAAACTGATGAGAAAAAGCGTGCTCAGCTTTTGCAAAAAAATTATCAGTCTGCCAAAAACTTATTGACCATTTTGAATGATATTTTAGACTTTTCCAAAATTGAGGCGGGTAAGTTAACGCTGGAGCCGCAGTGGTTTAATGGGCGTGCGTTACTGCGTCCTATTTTGGATTTATTTGGCCCGATGGCGAAGAAAAAAGGCTTAACTCTCAAACTCGATATCCAACTGGATGCGAATTTACAATTTCAGTCCGATGCGGGCCGTATTCGTCAAGTGTTAATGAATTTGTTAAGTAATGCCTTAAAGTTTACCGACAAAGGCTCCATCACCCTAAAAGTCCATCAAACCCTGCGCGACGCCAACCAGGCCTGGTTGGCATTTTCGGTTGAAGACACCGGAGTAGGCTTGAGCAGCGAACAGCAGGCACGCCTGTTTCAGCCTTTTAGCCAAGCGGATGATTCAATTACGCGCAAACACGGTGGAACGGGCTTAGGCTTGGTGATTAGCCAGCGCTTGGTGAAAGCGCTCGGTGGCGAGGGGATTGCATTGCGCTCGTCATTGGGGCAAGGCACCGTTTTTTCCTTTAGTTTGCCTTGTACCTATCAACCCAACTCCAGTGCGCCAGACAATAGTAGCATGCACGATAGCAAAACGTTACGCACTGCGCAGGCTTTTGTTGGCAAAATTTTATTGGTAGAGGATAATGAAATTAACCAGATCGTGGCCAAAAATCAATTACAGAAACTCGGTTTGTCTGTGAGTGTGGTCGCGGACGGTAAAAAAGCGGTGGAAATGGTCGAACGTTATCATTTTGATTTGGTGTTGATGGATATTCAAATGCCAATTATGGATGGCTATCAGGCCACCCAAGCCATTCGCCGATTTAATAGTGAGATTCCAATTATCGCGCTGACGGCGGCGGCGATGATTGAAGATAAAAACAAAGCCTTGCGTGTGGGCATGAACGATCACCTCTCCAAACCGATTGATTCTGACGCCTTGTTGGCGTGTTTAGCGAGTTATTTAAAGCAATAGGATGATTATGTTAATAGAACGATTAAAAAATTCGATGAAATTACGGGTGATGCTGTTTAGTTATTTGATGTTGGTTGTTTTGTTTATATTTGTTGGGCTACTGGTTACTTTTACCGTGTATGAAGACAACAGGCAGCGCTATCAGCTGGCACAACAAGATGCTAACAAACAACTGGCCTTGTTAATTGAGCAAGAGTTGGCAGATAGATTAAAAACCCTGGGCGATTTTTCATCTCAGCTTGCGGATAGCAATGGGCTATTACCCTTTGATGAAATTCAGTCGTTGTTAGATAGCCGTGTGCGTTTACATGGTTTTTTTAATAATGGCTTGATTGTTGTCGATAAGACGGGGCGGATTGTGGTGGATTCACCGGTTGTTGAGGGCCGGGTGGGTATTGATGCGAGCTCCAGAGCGTTTATTCAACAGGTATTAGGCACGCAACAGTCCATCATTACCTCTCCATTAGTGGGTAAGGCGATGGGGCAACCTATTTTTAATATCGCCGTGCCCATTGTGGGCGCCGATAATCAAGCCCATGGCGTTTTGTTCGGTGTCACCTTGCTACGGGAGGATAATTTTTTAATCAATTTATCAAATCGCCTAGTATCGAATCGCTTAAGCCAGTTTTATGTGGTTGATAAAGCAAATGATATGATTGTGGCGTCCTCAAACTCGGACTTGGTTTTCGAGTCTTTATCCGGCTATGCTGAGATTTGTGGCATTCTGCAGTCTATCCAGCGCGGTGAAGTGTCTGGTTTTGCAACGAGTGCGCTTGGACAAGATGTACTGTTTAGCAGTGATCCGATTGAACGAATGGGCTGGGAGGTGGTGCATGCCGTGCCTTTGGAGATTGTATTAGAACCCATTTGGCCTTTATTATGGAACTTGGTTTGGCTTTTAGTTTTGTTGATGGGTTTAATGCTGATGACATTGACATGGTTTATGCGAAGGGAACTTGAACCTTTGAGCAAGTATGTTCAGCAAATTGATCAGATGTCAAATGACACTCAAGATTTTGCGCCCATTCAATCTAACCGTCAAGATGAGTTGGGGCGTTTGGTGGCGGCGTTTAATCGTTTGGGGGCTAAACAGCAAACGATGATAAATGAGATGACCGAGGCTAAATTTGTGGCCGAGCAAGCTAACCAGGCCAAGTCTGAGTTTTTAGCGAATATGAGCCATGAAATTCGGACCCCGTTGAATGCGGTGATTGGCTTGAGTGAGATGATGGTGCATGATAAAAATCTACCTGAACAGCATCAACGTCGCGTTCGTCAAGTGCATGGTTCAGCAAAGTTATTGCTTGGCATTATTAATGATGTATTGGATTACTCAAAAATCGAGAGCGGACGTCTAGAGGTCGAGCGTAAGCCTTTCCGACTCAATGAGGTTTTGGATCAAGTCAGCGTGTTGTTTAGCGATATGACCGTGCGTAAAGGCGTGGAACTGGCGTTTCATCTTCGCCCGAATGTCCCCACCGATTTGATTGGTGATAGTTTACGCTTGACGCAGGTCTTGACCAATTTAATGGGCAATGCGGTGAAATTTACCGAGAAGGGCGAAATTGAGTTATGTATTCGGGTGGAACGCTTAGAAACCCATCAGGTTTCCCTCGTGTTCGCGGTGCGCGATACCGGTATTGGTATGACCGTGCAACAGCGTCAGCGTCTGTTTAGTGCATTTATGCAAGCCGATACCTCGACCACCCGTAAATATGGCGGTACGGGTTTGGGGGTGGGGATTAGCCAGCGTTTGGTGCATCTATTAGGGGGCAGTGATATTGATGTGCAATCGACACCGGGTGAAGGCTCGATGTTTAGTTTTAGCCTCACCTTGCCTAGAGTGCAAACCGATGTGGAAAGCAAGGCGCATACGTTTGTGTGTGATCCAGCACCCTGTCGCGCATTGGTGGTTGATGACCAGCCGATTAGCCGAGCGATTTTGCGCGAGGTTTTAGAGTCTTGGCAGTTTGAGGTCGATGAGGCTGAGAATGGCGAGCAGGCGGTGCAGAAGGTCGCCGAACATTTAGAGGATGCCCGTTTTTATCGTGTGATTTTAATGGATTGGGAGATGCCAAAACTCAATGGCTTGCTAGCATTGCGTCAAATCAAACAGCTGTATTTAGAATCGGGGCATGAAACCGACTTGCCGGCGTTGTTGATGGTGAGCGCACACGACGAGGCCGAGTTGGCGATGAGCGGCGATGATGCCTATCCATTTGTGCACAAGCCTTTCAGCCCATCGCATCTGTATAACGCGATAAATCAATTGCAGCGTCTAGATCGTTTAGGTGTGGTGGAGCGTGATGTGAATGTGCAATTTAAAGGCCAGCGGATTTTGGTGGTTGAGGATAACGAGATTAACCGCGAAGTCGTGGCCGAGTTGTTGGCGGATTTGAATTTGGTGGTGGAGTATGCCGAAAACGGACAGCTGGCGGTTGAAGCGGTAAAAACGCATGACTACAAGCTGGTGCTGATGGATATTCAAATGCCAGTGATGGGCGGCTATGAGGCGACCCGTGCTATTCGTGAATTTAACAGCTCGGTGCCGATTGTGGCCTTGACCGCCGCCGCGATGGTGGAGGACAAAAAGAAAGCCCTCGCCGCTGGCATGGATGCACATCTGGCTAAGCCAATTGATTTAAACCAGCTCAAACAGGTGATGATGCAATATTTAGAGCATGAGCGAGTTGAAAAAACACCTTTAACCGACGACGATGTGCAACAAGCGGCTAGCGAGATGATTGAGCAACCAGGCCTGGTCGGTGCGCAAGCCAAAACCGACAGTTTATTGCGCCAGTCAAAACCTCGGATTTTAATTGTCGATGACGAACCGGCGAATGCACGCGTTTTAGCAAATGGTTTAAAGGCTGACTATGTGCTGTTATTGGCTAACTCAGGCCAAAAGGCATTGAACTTGGCACAGTCAGAACCTCAGCCCGACCTGGTGTTGTTGGATATTATGATGCCAGATATGGATGGTTATGAAGTGTGCCATAGGTTGAAAAATGAACCGAGTACCTCAAACATTCCGATTGTCTTTGTCAGTTCATTGGATCAACGGCATGACGAGGAAAAAGGCTTAAATATGGGCGCGGTGGATTATATTTCTAAACCTTTCCATTTGCCTATTGTGAAGTCTCGTATTCGTAATCATTTGGCACTAAAGCTCAAAACCGATTTGCTCGAAGAAATGTCGCATATGGATGGGTTAACGCATATCGCCAACCGCCGCCAGTTTGATGAAAGTTTGATGCGTGAAAGCATGCGTTTAGCGCGCAGCGGCAAGCCGATGGGGTTGATTATGCTGGATATTGATTTCTTTAAACCCTTCAACGATCATTATGGTCATGGTCAAGGCGATATTTGTTTGCAAAAAGTCGCACAAGCCTTACAAGCGGTGATTCACCGTCCTGGCGACTTGTTAGCCCGCTATGGGGGCGAGGAGTTTGTGGTGCTGTTACCTGAAACCGGGCAGCGCGGTACTCAGCGTGTAGCTGAAGAATTGCGTTCAGCGGTCGAGTCGTTAAAACTGAAACACGAGTATTCAAACGTAGCGGATTACGTTACGATCAGTGTTGGCGCGATATCAGGCTGGGCACAAAACCACGAACAGGCCGAACAGATGCTCAAGCAAGCCGATGATGCACTCTATCAAGCCAAAGAAAACGGCCGTAACCGTGTGTGTATGATTTAAGAGCCATGGGGACACTTAACCCGCCATAAATTGAATGGTGGCGTTCCCACGCACAGCGCCACGGCCATTAAGTTAAGGAATAAATAGCTCCTAATTGCCCTGTCACCCTGCGCGAAGTCGCAGGGTCTATTGCCGCCAGGTAAAAAAACAGAGGCCAATGAGAAATAAGAGGCCATAAAAAAAGCCGTCTGATCAGGACGGCTTTTTTAGGGGTTCAGCGTTTTAATTAACGTTGACGTGCTTTGAATTTTGGATTGGTTTTGCAGATCACGTAAACCTTTCCACGACGACGAACGATTTGACAGTCTTTATGACGCGTTTTTGCTGATTTTAATGAAGATAAAATTTTCATAGTGAGTTACCTAGGTTAAGAGCTTCACAGCTCGGTTCAAATTTGAAAGGCGCATTTTACTGATTTGATGGCGGTTTGTCTATTAATTGTTTTAGTTTTTGATTGAAATCATCCTATTTTTCGCTAAGCTAGCGACAGATTTTCATTTTTATCGTTGTTTTATCGTGAATACTGGGCATATATTATGAATGCAGTTAGGTGCAAATTATGACGTTGATGGCGCGCGTTGAAGCGTTTTTGAATAAAGACGGCGCGCTTGAGCAGCGCATCGAGGGGTTCTCTGTTCGTACAGCGCAAATTGAGATGGCCAAGCAAATTACAGCGTGTTTTGAATCTGATGACACATTAATTGTAGAGGCCGGCACCGGCACCGGGAAGACATTTGCATATTTAATTCCAGCCTTGTTATCAGGCAAGCAGGTGATTATCTCTACGGCGACTAAGAATTTGCAACAACAATTGGTCGACAAGGATTTGCCCTTGTTAAAAAAGGTTTGTGGTGTAAAGGGTGTGGTGATGCAATTAAAAGGGCGTGAGAACTATCTTTGCGAACAACGCTTACATCAGGCAGAAACGCTGTTTAAGAATACGAAGTCTGATTGGCGAAAATTGGCTAAATTGCGTCATTGGATGGAGAGCAGTGCAACGGGTGACTTGTCTGAAGCCGGGGTGATTGATGAGTCGGACCCACTTTGGCGCAAGGTGTGTGCAAAGTTAGAGTTCTGCCAAGCGGCGGCTTGTCAAAAAGAGGGTGAGTGTTTTTATCCTAAGGTTAAACAAAAAGCACTTGAAGCGCAGGTGCTGGTGGTCAATCATCATTTGTTTTGTGCCGATCTGGCATTGCGTGAGCAAGGATTTGGTGAACTGTTACCGGATGCGGATTGCTATGTATTTGATGAAGCGCATCAGCTACCGGACATTGCGGCGCAGTTTTTAGGTTTTTCTGTGTCGCGCTTTCAGCTTGATGAGTTGTGTCGTGATATTAAGCAAGCCAAAGCGGAGGAGTCGAATGAGTCGGAGGATGTGGTTGATCGCGTTAATGTGTTGCAAGAGCAAGTTAAGCTAGTTAATGAGGCGCTGGGGAAGTGGGATAGGCGTTGGAACTGGGAGCAGTTGGCGGGTTCAGCGGTTTTTTTACAGCACATTAAGCGGCTGATTAACCAATTAGCTACCTTGGCTGATCATTTAAAAACGCTAGAAAAGCGCGGCAAGCTTTTAGCCGCTGTGGCAAAGCGTACACAGGAGTTAGAGACGCAGTTAAACCTTTGGCTTAACACTGAAAAAGAGACAGAGGTGCGTTGGGCGGAGTCTTCACAGGCGCGTTTTAAGTTGAATATGACACCGTTGAGCGTGGCAGAGCCGTTTAGTCGTCAGCGTGAAGCGATAGGCGGGGGCTGGGTATTTACTTCGGCGACCTTGAGTGTGCATGAGCGTTTTGATTATTTTGTGCAGCGCTTGGGTTTGGCACAGGCGCAAACAGCGGTCTGGCCAAGCCCTTTTGATTATCAAGCCCAAGGCGTGATTTATCATCCGGTGGGGTTACCCGATCCGCGTTCTGAGGATTATATTAAAATTTGTATGCGTGCGGTCTGGCCGTTGTTGAAAGAAAGTGAGGGGCGTGCTTTTTTGCTGTTTACCAGTTTTCGTGCGTTAAATGAAGCAAAGACATTACTGGCTGCGCATTGGAAGGGCGTGCTGCTGGTACAGGGCGAGGATGCCAAACACAGGTTGTTGGCGCGCTTTAAATCGGAGAAGGCGGCTATTTTGCTCGGCACGAGTAGTTTTTGGGAGGGGGTCGATGTTAAGGGGCAGGACTTACAATTGGTAGTGATTGATCGCATTCCATTTGCGCCACCGGATGATCCATTGGTGCAAGCACGTGAAAGCTACCTCAAACAGAAAGGCTTGAGTGGTTTTGCACACTTTCAGTTACCCGAGGCCGTGATGGCGTTAAAGCAGGGAGCGGGAAGGCTGATTCGTGATGTGAATGATCGCGGGGTTTTGGTACTATGTGATCCTCGATTGTCGAGCAAAGGGTATGGGCAAACAATTATGAAGAGTTTGCCGGATTTTCCATGGGTTTATCAAGCCGATGCCCCTTTGAATTTATTAAAAAAATTAAAGAAAGAAGTAAAGTGATGAATGTATTAGCGATAGAAACTTCTACGGCGAATTGTGCGGTGAGCTTGGTCGGTGAGCAGGTATGTGTCAGTTTGCAGGAATATGCGCCACAGCAACATGCCCAGCTTATTTTACCAATGGTCGACCAGGTCTTAAGCCAAGCCGGTTTTCAAGCGCAGGATATTGATGCGTTGGCTTTTGGCGAAGGCCCCGGCGCTTTTACGGGACTGCGCATTGCGGCAGGAGTGGTGCAGGGGTTGGCATTGGGTTGGGATAAGCCGGTGATTGCGGTGTCGTCTTTACAGGCGATGGCTTATCAAGCGTTTGAACAAACAGGGCAGACCCACTGGTTGGCTTGTCTTGATGCACGCATGGGCGAGGTATACACCCAGTGGTGTGAGTTCGATACACAAGGTCAGTTGCTTAATTGCTCCACAGCACAATTAGTTAAGGCTGCTATGATTAATCCCGCATCAGATTGTAACGGCGTGGGGGATATTCAAACCAGTTATCCCGCGCAGGCGGCGTTGTTTTCTCGTTGGTTGGATGCGGTGCCGAATGCGAATGCGATTGCCCAGTTGGCAAGGCAGCGACCTGCGCAAGCGTATAGTTTAGGCCAGCAGATTCCACAGCCAATTTATTTGCGCCCTTCGGTGTCTTGAAGCTAATTGCCTATTTTTTAAGCATACTCTATTAGATGCAAGACTTTATTGAAGTTTTTATGAAACCCCCGTTGTTTCCAACAATTTTATCCACAGATTCTGTGTAAAAAGGAAAAGCATTATGCATAACTATCAAAACATTCTCGTCGCCGTTGATTTTTCTACTCATAGTGAGCAGGCCTTGAGTCGCGCTAAGCAGTTAGCGGATATTTATTCTGCCGACTTACAGGTATTACATGTCACAGAGATGCCCACTTATCCTGTTTTAGAGGATATTGCGATTACGGGCTTGCCCGGTATCTGGTCGGATGAGGTGGCCGATAAGCTTCAGCAGGCCACATTGAAGCGTTTAGTCAGTATGGCTGAAAAGGAAGGTATTCCTTCTTCGGCTTGTGAAATTGTGGTGGGGGTGGCAAAACAAGATATTGTTAAACACGCGGAGCAAATGAAGGCCGATTTAATTGTTGTAGGACGACGCGGTGTATCGATGATTCAGCGTTTAATCGGCTCAACGGCGGACAGTATTTTGCATACAGCCTCTTGTGATGTGTTGGCTGTAAACTTAGGGGATAATGAATGAGTGTTTCTTATAAAGCGATCAGTCTTATTTTTGTGTTAGTTGCTTGGATGGCGCATCCCGCATTGGCACAAACTTTTAAGCAAGGCGATACGGTGTTTGTTGGTTTGCCTTCTACGAATATTCGTGATGATGCGTTTATTATTGGTCAAGTGACGCGCATCACCGAAAATGGCGATTATCAAATTAAAGTCGAAGACTATGTTGAGGGGCATGATTATGGCGCTTTTTGTACGCCTGTAGCGGTTTCAAATACCAGTAATGAGTACGGTGATGGCTGGGAGTTGTGGCAGGATACACGCAGTTTGCGTCAGCGTAATTTAGAGTATATTGTCCCGGCACAAAATGTGATGGCACACCGTTCTGGTCAATACCACTATATTGAGCGTAATAATACCTGGGTGGTATTTGGTCGCTGGTTGTCCGATGCGCCTATTTTGGCGCCTGAACGTATTGAGCGGGCGATTAATGGTTTAGAGCCAATTGGCTTAGTGGGCATGAAACCCGCGTTAGAGCTGGCCATTGCGCATCGTCTAGCGTTTTATGACCAGGGTTGGGGAAGGCCTTATTGGCCTTATGAAACGGTCACACCATTAAATGATTTAATAAGCCAGATTGCACATTTGTTAGAATCGGATGCCGCGTTGGCTAAGATTTGGTATCAACGCCCACGTGATCAGGCGTTAGTCTTACAGGACGTAAAGACTTTTTTCTTAATCAGTGCGCTGGATAAAATTGTGCAGGATGCCTATTACCAGCTGTACGAAAATCTTGAAAAGGCGGATGCGGCGGAAGTAGCATCCTTAACGCAAACCCTAGCGCAGTTAGGACGAGTAAAGCGTAATTGATTCAAGCCGGTTTAAACCGGCTTTTTTTGCTTAGCGTGGGTATTTGTAATATTTCTGATTTAAATAAACAGCTACATCAAGCACTTCGTCTTCAAACCAACCCGTATTTAAGTTAGTATTGCAAAAGTCTACGGCTTTAACTAAACGCTCAAAGTTCGGGGTTTTGGCTGTGCTGTAAGGATTAGCTGTATGACAGGATAGGCAGTTGGCTTCTTTATGAAGGGCCTTGCCAGACTCAGGGTTACCTTCAGCAAAACCAGTTGAGGATACGGAAAGTAAAACAGATGTAGCAAATAGTGCGATAACTTTTTTCATGACACTCTCCCAAGTTATTTGAAAAACGCAGTTTCATTGTAACCACAAATAAACTATAAAAAATTAAAACTTACTTATTCCCCGATAAATATTATTTGAGCCCCTTGTACGAGAAAAGCTTGTCAAATTACTATAAGCCCGTAAAAAAACCGATTGGCTGTTAAAATATCACCTTATTATTTAGATTGAATTTCCCTAATTCAGCACAATTAAACTAGTAAATAAAATCATGCCTGGTTAAACTACTTAATCTACGCCAGTGGCTGAATCCTGCGACTTCGAGCAGGATGACGGCTCTGGGTAAAAGAAATGGGGCATTGCGAGGAGCACAGCGATGCGGCCAACGAAGTCAGCGCGAAGCCTGAATATCTCAAAGGCGTGCTCAGTCTGTCAGAGATTGCCACGGCCTTCGGCCTCGCGATGACGGGCATTTTCTAAGCTTAATGGCAATGATGTTCAACGTGAGAGCGCCTTGGACTTGGGTTCGAGCGCTGTTTCATAGGTTAAATCGGTCTGCATTCCCACGCACAGCGTGGGAACGAGGTTAACTTGTTGATTTGTTATTTATTTAGGATGCGTTTTTCCTGATGGCGATGTGTCGTGGCTTACGCTTGGCGGTTATGGTTTATAATCAACAAATCTATTGTTAACCAAAGTAGGAGGCAACTATGAAACCATTTTATTTATCGCTGTTTAGGGCGTTCGCTGTGATGGGCGGTTTGGCGGTGGCGGGGTTGGCCGTTGCGCATGAAACCGATTATCACCATGTGCATTTTTATGATAGCTTTTTACAGCATTTGCCGAGCTTGGGCTTTTTTGTCGCGCTGTTAGTGGCGGGTTATTGGGTTTGGAGTAAGGGGCGCCGTTAAAGCTTTTAGAACCCTTTTAGAATCCTTTAGGAGTTAAGATTATGTGTGAAGATTGTGGCTGTAGCCTTGCGCCTTCAAAACCCGCTAAGCGGTTGGTGTTGGATAATTTGAAACTAAACCCGCAGTTGAATGACAGCAAAACGCTGCAGGTGATTCATCAGATTTTAGATAAAAACAATCAAGAGGCCGCGCATAATCGTGCGCACTTTGATAAAGCCGGGGTGTTGGCGCTTAATCTGATGTCGAGCCCGGGCAGTGGTAAAACCAGTTTGCTCGAAGCCATCGCCGATTTGCCAACGCGCCGTTTACGCTTTGGCGTGATTGAAGGGGATTTAGAAACCAACCGCGATGCCGAGCGTATCCAAGCCAAGGGCATTGTGGCGCATCAAATCCAAACCGGCACGGCCTGCCATTTAGATGCATTTATGGTGCACAAAGGGCTGCATGCGATGCCGCTGGATCAGCTAGATGTGTGTTTTATTGAGAATGTCGGCAATTTGGTTTGTCCGGCTAGCTATGATGTCGGCAGTCATTTAAATGTAGTGTTGCTATCGGTGCCAGAGGGCGATGACAAGGTGGATAAATATCCAGTGATGTTTCAAAAAGCCGATTTGGTGTTAATCACCAAGCTGGATTTATTGGCGCACTTTGATTTTGACCTCGACGCGGTGAAGGCGGCGGCGCGGCGGGTAAAACCGAATGTGGATATTTTGACCTTATCCACCCGTGATGCGAGCTCGATTGAGCGCGTGGTGGAATGGATTGAATTCAAACGCAAAATGCGTCATTAAGGAGAGGGCGAGTGTGTCTATCTATTCCTTCGCAAGTGGTGCGGATTGAACAGGATATCGCTTGGGTCGATACGTTGGGGATGCAGCGCCATGCGAGTTTGGCGCTGATGGGCGATGAGGTCAAGCTAGGCGATTATGTGCTGATTCATGTCGGGTTTGTGATGAATGTGATGGATGCCGAGGATGCCCAGCAGAGTTTAGCACTTTATCAACAGATGCTTGAGCAGGATAATGGCCGCGATGACGTGAATGACAATGCGCATCGCTTAGACCGAGAGTCAGTTTAAATGTCATTGGTGCTCAAAGATTTGTTTGATGGGTTTCGTGATCCAGCGACTTTGCAAGCCTTGGCTCATCAAATTGAACAGGCGGCGGCGCGCTTGTCAAAACCGCTGCGGATTATGGAGGTGTGCGGTGGGCACACCCATACCATTATGCGCTATGCGCTGCCTCAGCGTTTGCCGAAAAACATTGAATTTATTCACGGGCCAGGTTGTCCCGTGTGTATTATGCCCAAGGAGCGGATTGATCAGGCGATAGCCTTGGCCCAGCCAGCGAATCATATTCTGGTCACGCTGGGGGATATGTTGCGCGTGCCGGGCTCAACCCAATCCTTGGCAAAAGCGCGTTCACAAGGCGCGGATGTTCGCGCGGTCTATTCGCCGTTGGAGGCGTTGAGTCTTGCCCAACAACATCCCGATAAGCAAGTGATCTTTTTTGCAATTGGCTTTGAAACCACCACCCCAATGACCGCCGCGCTGTTAGCGCAAACCGAGGCGCTGGGTGTGCGTAATTTGTTTTTTCATATCAATCATGTGCTAGTACCGCCTGCGGTATCGGCGCTATTAGCCGAGCAGCCCTGTCATATTGATGCGCTGATCGCCCCCTCGCATGTGAGCGTGATAACGGGCGCAAAAATCTATCAGCCGCTCTTAGCGCGTTATGGCTTGCCAATGGTGGTTAGCGGGTTTGAACCTGTCGATGTGATGCAAAGTATTTTGCAACTGGTTGAACAAACCCTCGCCGGTGAAGCGCGTTTGGCTGTGCAATATAGCCGTGCGGTGGATTGGGAGGGTAATCTAAAAGCCCAAGCGCTAATCGCGCGTTTTTTTGAGCCGCGTGCGATGTTTCGCTGGCGCGGTTTGGGGGATATTGCGTTGAGTGCGCTTCAGCTTAAAGCGCCATGGCAGACGTATGATGCCGAAATTCAGTTTGCGAGCTTGTTATCCAATCAACCGATTGATGATCACAAACTCTGTATTTGTGGTGATATTTTACGTGGACGCGCCAAGCCGCAGGACTGTAAGGTGTTTGCTAAAGGCTGTGATCCTGAACGCCCTTTGGGCAGTTGCATGGTGTCGAGCGAAGGCGCTTGTCATGCCTATTATCGTTATGCCAAAGTGACACAAATCGAGGTGGAGGTAAGGTGAACAGGATTCAGTTAAGCCAAGGGGGCGGTGGGCTGGAAAGCCAAGCACTGATTTCACAGTTATTTTACCGTTACTTTAACAACCCGATTCTCGCGCAGGCCGAGGATGCCGCGCTGATGACACTTTCTGGCTCGCTGGCGTTTACCACTGATAGCTACACAGTGAGCCCGTTGTTTTTTAACGGCGGCGATATCGGTAAACTCGCGGTAGTCGGTACCCTGAATGATTTAGCGATGCGTTCAGCCAGGCCTGGTTGCCTCAGTGCGGGATTTATTATTGAAGAAGGCCTGCCCTATGCCGATTTGGAGCGTATTGTGGGTTCGATGGCGCAAGCACTGCAACAAGCAAACGCTCAATTAGTCTGCGGTGACACCAAGGTCGTGCCTAAGGGAGCGGTAGATAAGGTCTTTATTAATACCTCTGGTGTCGGTCAAGTGCAATGTCAACCCGCACCCGGCATGAACCAGATTCAAGCGGGCGACGCGTTGCTGATCTCAGGGGATATTGGCCGCCATGGTGCGGTAATTATGGCGGCACGCGAAGGTTTGGACCTCACCACGGAATTGCAAACCGATTGCGCACTCTTATGGCCACAGGTTGATGCGCTTATTCAAGCAGGCATCCACCTTCATGCGTTGCGCGATGCCACTCGCGGGGGCGTGGCAGCGGTACTCAACGAATGGGCGCAGGCGACAGGCTTGGGTTTGTGGATTGAAGAAGCCTATTTGCCCATCAGTGAACCGGTACAGGGTTTGTGTGAGCTGTTAGGGTTTGAAGCGTATGATTTAGCGAATGAGGGGCGGATGCTCATCGCCTTGCCAAAATCGCAAGTTGAGCAAGCCTTATCGATATTGCAGCAACTGACTGACAGCCAACAAGCCGCCTATATCGGCGAAGTACGTGCCGCCCAACCAAGTCGGGTGGTGATGCAAACTGCATGGGGTACCCAGCGCATTTTAGACTGGCCGAAAGGCGAGCTTTTACCGCGCATTTGTTAACCAGGATAATTGATATGACGCAAGATGCATGAATATTCAGTGGTGCAAGCCTTAGTGGATCAATGCGCCGATTATCTGCAACAGCACCAAGCCAGACAGATTGACAAGCTGGTGGTACAAATCGGTGAGCTAAGCGGCGTTGAACCCGCGTTATTTGCGCGGGCGTTTGATACCTTTAAGTTAAGCGAACCCGGGTGTGCGGATGCGGAGCTAGTGCTGCAGATACAGCCGATTATCTTGCAGTGTGATGACTGTGGTTATCAAGGCGAAGCCAAGCCGCATGACTACCGCTGCCCAAAATGCCAAAGCGGCGCGGTTCGGATAACAGCGGGTGAAGATCTATTGCTGATGCAATTGGAAATGCGTTAAGAATTAGGGCCTTGCTGTGTGTTACGGCCACTAAGTTAATGAGTATCTGGACGAGCATTTTCTAGTGATTCACAGCGTGGAAGCGGTTAATCATGCCTATTACTATGGTTTTTTGTATTATTAAGCGGCGTTTACCTTGGTTATTACAGATTCACCTAGAGAAGTGAACCTAACTCGGTGATAGAACCGTTATAATACTTAAATCGAAAAAATAATTTAAAGGGTTACTAATGGATCACGGTGTTCACAACAAGCTTGTTTCTTTTATCTGGAGTATCGCCGATGATTGTTTGCGCGATGTTTATGTGCGCGGTAAATACCGTGATGTGATATTGCCTATGGTGGTGTTACGCCGCCTGGATACCTTACTAGAGCCGACCAAAGAGGCGGTGTTAGACGAGGTTAAGTTCCAGAAAGAAGAAATGGACGCCGTGGAACTAGACGATGCGCCATTACGCGAAGCATCGGGTTATGTGTTTTACAATACCTCTAAGTGGACACTCAAAAGCCTGTTCAGCACCGCCACCAATAACCAGCAGATTTTACTGGCTAACTTTGAAGAATATCTAGCTGGCTTTAGCGATAACGTTAAAGAAATCGTTGAGCGTTTCAAACTCAAATCGCAAGTACGCCATATGGCCAGCAAAGACGTATTGCTGGATGTGCTAGAAAAGTTTGTTTCGCCCTACATAAACCTCACCCCGAATGAGATTGAAGACCCGAATGGCAATAAAATGCCCGCCCTAACTAATTTAGGCATGGGCTATGTGTTTGAAGAACTGATTCGCAAATTCAACGAAGAAAACAACGAAGAAGCCGGTGAGCACTTTACCCCGCGTGAAGTGATTGAGCTGATGACCCATTTGGTGTTCGATCCGCTTAAAGACAACTTACCGCTTACGCTTACCGTCTATGACCCAGCCTGCGGCAGTGGCGGCATGCTGACCGAGGCGCAAAATTTCATCGAAGAAAAATACCCCAGCGATAACCGCGATATTTACCTCTACGGCAAAGAAATCAACGACGAAACCTACGCCATTTGTAAATCCGACATGATGATCAAGGGCAATAACCCAGAAAATATTAAAGTCGGCTCCACGCTGTCAACGGATGAATTTGCGGGTAATAAATTTGATTTTATGCTCTCCAACCCGCCTTACGGCAAAAGCTGGGGTGCTGATCAAAAGTCGATTAAAGACGGCAAGGATGTGGTCGATCCACGCTTTAAAGTTGAGCTAACAAACTATTGGGGCGAAATCGAACCCGCCGATGCCACACCGCGCTCTAGCGATGGGCAGTTACTGTTTCTAATGGAAATGGTCAGCAAAATGAAAGACCCCGCCCATAGCGCCTTGGGTTCACGCATCGCTTCGGTTCACAATGGTTCCAGCTTGTTTACCGGCGACGCAGGCAGTGGCGAAAGCAATATTCGCCGTTACATTATCGAAAACGATAGCTTGGATGCGATTGTGCAACTGCCGAATAATTTGTTCTATAACACCGGTATTACCACCTACATTTGGTTGCTCAACAATAACAAACCCGATAACCGCAAAGGCAAGGTGCAGTTGATTGACGCCAGCTTACTCTATCGTAAATTGCGCAAAAATCTCGGCAACAAAAACTGCGAATTTGCACCCGAACATATTCAACAGATAGTACAAACCTATCTGGATTGCGCCTCAGTCGAGCGAAAAAAAGACGCCAATAACGACCCGATAGGGCTGGCGAGCAAGGTTTTTGATAACAGCGATTTTGGCTATTACAAAGTCACGATTGAACGCCCAGATCGTCGCAGTGCACAGTTTAGTAGTGATCGACTTGCCGATTTACGTTTTGACAAAAGCCTACTCGAACCGATGCAATGGGTGTATGACACCTATCGCGATGCCGTGTATCAAGCTGGCTTTTTAACCGACAAGGCCGATGAGATTATTAAGGCGCTCGAAGACCAACAAATCGAACTCAACACCAAGCAACGTAAAAACCTCCTTAACCACCAGGCCTGGTTAAAACAACGTGATCTACTGCAAACTGCAGAAGTGTTAATGGCTAAGGTGGGTACACAACAAACCGACGATTTTAATGGTTTTAGTGAGCAGGTGAATGATGCGATAAAGGCCGAGAAAATTAAACTCAGCGCCCCAGAGAAAAAAGCGATTCTCAATGCGGTCAGTTGGTATAACGAAGCGGCCGTTAAGGTCATTAAGAAAATTGAAAAACTAAGCAGCGATAAACTGACTCAACTCTTAAACCACTTGAACTGCACCGAAGCCGATTTACCGGATTACGGTTATTTCCCTACGGGTAAAAAAGGTGATTTTATCACCTGTGAATCGAGCAGTGATTTACGCGACAGTGAATCTATACCGCTCAACCAATCGATTCACGACTACTTTGCAGCCGAAGTAAAACCCCATGTGGACGAAGCATGGATTAATCTCGATTCAGTAAAAATCGGTTACGAAATCAGTTTCAATAAATATTTCTACCAGCATAAACCTTTGCGCTCTATGGAAGCCGTAGCGCAAGAAATTATTGCGTTAGAACAACAAGCCGAAGGCCTGATTGCCGAAATACTGGGCGTGTCAGTAAAAAAGGTGCAGGGTGATCTATGACGCTTGCAACTATGCCGAAATATGACCGCTATAAAGATTCAGGGGTTGAATGGTTGGGGGAGATGCCTGAGGAATGGGAGCTAATACCCAATAAACGTCTATTTACCTTAAAAAAGACCCAAGTAGGTAAGCGTTCTCATGATTATGATTTGTTGTCTTTAACTTTAAAAGGCATTGTTAAAAGAGATATGGAAAACCCTGAAGGAAAGTTTCCGGCTGAGTTTGATACTTACCAAGAAGTTAAAAAAGGAGACTTCGTTTTTTGTTTATTTGATGTTGAAGAAACTCCGAGAACTGTAGGCTTGTCTAATTTCGAGGGGATGATTACTGGCGCATACACGGTGTTTTCGGTTAATAAAGGCTTTGATAGGCAGTTTTTGTACTATTTTTATTTAAACCTCGACGCTACAAAAAGACTCAAGCCTTTGTATAGAGGACTAAGAAATACAATTCCTAAAGACTCTTTTCTAGGCTTTAAGTCATTTATACCTGCACTAAATGAGCAGGCTAAAATTGCCAACTTCCTCGACCAAAAAACCGCGCAAATTGATCAAGCGGTGGCGATTAAACAAAAGCAAATCGTCTTGCTGAAAGAGCGCAAACAAATCCTTATCCAAAACGCCGTCACCCAAGGCCTAAACCCCGATGCTCCAATGAAAGACAGCGGCATAGACTGGATCGGCCAAATCCCAGCCCATTGGGAGGTTAAGAGGACTAAGTACTTATTAAAAGAGATAGATGAGCGCTCGCAAACTGGGCAAGAGGAATTACTTTCAGTTTCTCATATGACTGGAGTAACCCCTAGGTCTGAGAAAAACGTAACCATGTTTATGTCCGAAGATTACTCTGGTTCAAAGCTTTGTCGTTCTGGTGATTTAGTTATAAATATCATGTGGGCTTGGATGGGAGCCTTAGGCGTATCAGATAGAACAGGTATTGTTAGCCCGGCCTATGGTGTTTTTAGAGAGCGTTTTCACAACACATTTAACCCTAAGTATTTAGAGCTTTTGTTGAAAACAACCAACTATGTCGAGTATTACAACAAAGTTTCAACAGGCTTGCACTCATCTAGACTTAGATTTTACGGTCATATGCTATTTGCCATGAAAATTGGTTTTGCACCTTTCGATGAACAAAATGAAATTGTCAAATTCATCGAAAAACAATCCCAGAAAATCGACCAAGCGATTGGTTTACAACAGCAACAAATCGATAAACTCAAAGAATACAAAACCACGCTAATCAACAGCGCCGTCACCGGCAAAATCAAAATCACTCCAGAGACTAGGTTAAAAGGATGATCAGAAATGTCTGTTTATAAGCTATTTTGCGATGAAAGCTGTCACCTTCAGCATGATGGAAGCGATGTCATGGTTTTGGGGGCTTTGCATTGTACTGCCAAAAAAGCCGAACAACTGACTCGTCATATTAAATGGTTGCGCCATCAACACGCATTCTCTCCGGAGTTGAAGTGGAGTAAGCTCCATAAGCATCAATGGCCGCTTTACCAAGCGATCATTGATTTGATTTTGGATGATCCCGAAGTCAATTTTAAAGCTACTGTAGTGCTAAATAAGAACACTTTAGACCACCAGCAGTACAATGCTGGGTCGCATAGTGATTTTTATTACAAGATGTTTTACTACACCTTGAGGGACTTCTTTAAGGAGGGCAATGAATATCGAATCTATTTGGATTACATGGACACGCTGGGGGCTGAGAAAACAAAAAAACTTTGTGATGTGTTACAGAAGGGAACGGGTTGGCCTTTGAATATCAGTACTACAATTGTTCAGTCCTATGAATCCCAATTGATTCAGGTGTCCGATTTATTGATAGGGGCTGTGGCTTATAAAAGTCGGTCAGATATTGATCATTTGAGTGCAATCAAGAATCAATTTGTAAATTACTTAGAGACAAAGTTGCGTCGTGGTTTGAATTGTTCAACTCCACCTTGGGAAGAAAGTTTTAACGTTTTTCGTTTTGTGCCGAGAGGGACGCAATGCTAACGGAACCATTGGCGCTTAACCGAATCGATGCAACTGAAATTATCGATGTTCTTTATGAAATATTTTGTCGAGATTTTATTGAAAGTGATACTTATCTTGCTGATCAAATTTATATCAATCCAAGAAGTCATCGAAAAGATGATGACAAAGAAATGGATTTTTGGCATTTGACGACAAGAGATGTTAAAGAAAAGGTTTGGGAAAACCGCAAACCGGTTTGGCGGGTTGTTGATCGCTATTTGGACTTCGATAGAGCAAGCCGTTTAGAATGGGTAAAGCAAATTTTGACTCACCATGATGATGAAAGCATTAGATTTTTTTATCACCGTGAAACCAATAGGAAAAAAGATATTCGTTTGTATTTATGGGCTTTTGAGGAGGATTTCGTTGTGATCTTGCAAAAACTAGGCAGATCCAGTTCGTTTTTGGTGACAAGTTTTTATCTAGATCATGAAGGGAAAAAGCGAGATTTTAACGCTCGATACCAAAACTATTTGAAAACAGATCCTGAGTTGTTTGAGTGTGAGTGGTTTTGAATAGAGGAAATGGTCGCCTATTATGGACCGGGCGATACGGTCACCTCTTTCTACTTAATAGTAGGTGAGCGAAGACAATTTTGATTGATTTAGGTGCCTGTGTCAATGTTAATAAATATTTTTTTAATTGAAACTTTACCTATAAGATAAAAAATTAGGATTAAAAGTTTAATTAAATTATTGGGTTAGGTTTTTTTTGTGTACAGGTTGGCCGATAATTGATCGTTGGGTGAGTTGAATAAGTTCAGCTTGGAATAACCAGGCCTGGTTGCTGAAAGTCCTGCAATTTAATTTTAAAAAAGCGATTAACTAAGCAGAAAGTTTATGAGAATAGAGCAAATAACATTATGTAATTTCCGACGATTTAGCGAATTGCGCATGAGTTTTCATCCGCGTTTAACGGTGATTGTTGCAAAAAATGGCCAAGGTAAAACCTCGATTTTAGATGGTAGCACTGTCGCTCTGGGTTCTTATTTTTCAAGCTTTGAGTTTGGGCAAGCACGCAATTTTGATCGATATGATGCCAAATACATTTCTACATTTAAAAATCTTGAAAAAGATCAATGCTATCCGGTTTCTGTGTCTGCTGATGTTTACTTTTCTAAACAGCCACATCAGATTTTAAGAGAATTACGCGGCCCGAAAGGCAGAACCACAACCGGAGATGCATTTGAAATTAATCAATATGCTAAATCGTTAGCGCAGTCATTGACCTCAAACCAAGAGGTTTCGTTGCCCTTGTTGGCTTACTACGGTTCAGGAAGGCTTTGGAATAGTCACAAAAACATGAAACGAAAGTTGGTTTTAACGGCAAGCCGTAGTATGGGGTATGAAGACTGTTTTAGTGCCGCCTCGTCCTATAAGCAAGTACAAGAATGGATGATAAAAGCCACCTTCGCGGTGATTCAAGAAGGTGCGATGGGTGAAGATAGCGGCTCGAATTTAAAGCGCCAGCTGGCTTGTGTTCAAAATAGTATTAATCAAGTTCTCGAATCAGAGGGGTGGCGAAATTTTCATTACAGCATCCCACATGAAGAACTTGCCATGACGCATGATCAACTTGGCCCGTTGCCGGTATCGTTACTCAGTGATGGGGTGCGGGCGATGGTCTCGATGGTCGCGGATATGGCGTGGCGTTGTGCAAAACTTAATCCGCATTTTGGTGAGGATGCAGCGCAAAAAACAGAAGGTATCGTTTTGATTGATGAAGTCGATATGCATCTTCATCCGGAATGGCAGCAGCGAGTTATTCAATCGTTGACAAAAACATTCCCTAATATTCAATTTATTGTGACGACGCATAGCCCTCAAGTGCTTTCGACTGTTCCCAGGGAATCTATTCGGGTATTGTCCGAGTTTAATGGCGAAATGATAGCCGAAGAACCTAAAGCGCATTCTTATGGTGAGCCAAGCAATGATGTGCTTGAAGCGATTATGGGCGTAGACCCTCAACCACCGATTGCCGAAAAACAGAGTTTAGATAGGTTGACTGAATTGGTTGATCAAGGTGATTATGCATCGGAGGAGGCGAAAAATTTATCTAGTCTGCTTCAAGAAAAGTTAAATAAAGCGCACCCTCAGTTGCAAAAAATTGAGCGCTCGATTCGCCGTCAACAGTTCTTAAAAGGTGAGACGAACTAATGCGTTTTATCACAAAACATGGTAGTGGTGGGTTTCAACTCGATCAGTCTAATCAAACACCACCGACGACAGGCGAGCAGGCAACTACTCGGTGGGGATCATTTAAATATAAAGCCGGTTTACTCAAAACCTTAACCGACGAACAGCAAGGTTTGTGTGCTTATTCCGAAATCAATCCCGATGAATTTGGGCTGGCGTCTCACATTGAACATATTGAGCCCAAAAGTCTTAATCCACAAAGAACCTTTGATTATCATAATTTGGTAATGAATGCGTTAAGTTCGGATGACCTGAAGCGCAGTGATGTTGATTTATTTGCCGGTCATGCAAAGAGAGAGCGCTTTGATACAAACCTTTTTATTTCTCCGTTAAATAATAGTTGCCAAGATTACTTTGTTTATCTCTCTGATGGACTGGTTGTGCCGAACAATAAATTAAATGAGGCGGATAGGCTCAAGGCAGAATACACCATTGATTTATTGAACCTCAATTGCGCTTATCTTAAAAATAAGCGTAAAAACTGGGTTGATGAACTGGAAGAATTGATTGATGAGCACCTTAACAATAATTGGTCACTAAATGATTTGATGCAGATATATTTGTGCCCTTGTAATGATAAGCTCTATTCATTTTTTAGCGCAAATCAGCAACGTTTGGTTGCTTAATATTCGAGCTAAATAGACGAAAGGAATAAACATGGTAAGCCAAACCAACGAACAAGCATTAGAGGCCGCGATTGAGCTGGCATTAACGGGGTTGTGTCGTGAGGATTTTCAACCAGGCCTGGTTGCTGAAAGTCCTGCGGATTATGTTGTGCATAATGGTTTTAAGCGAGGCACGCCGTCCGACTTTAATGCGCAATATGCCTTGGATGAAAAATGGTTTTGGCTTTTCCTTGAAACAACACAAAAAGATACGTTATCGCAGTTACAAAAACATAACCCGAATGATTGGCAACGTAAAATTTTAGAGCGTTTTGATCGGTTAGCGAAAAAGCATGGTGTGTTACACCTTTTGAAAAAAGGTTTAAGCCTGGATGATGTGCATTTTGATCTGATGTTTCCAGCGCCTTTAGCCAGTAGTAGCGATCAGGTTAAACAAGATTTTGAAGCGAATATTTTTAGCGTCACGCGCCAACTTCGTTATTCGTTAGCCAATCCGTTGCAAGAAATTGATATGGTGTTGTTTATTAACGGTATCCCGTTAGTGACGTTGGAGTTAAAGAATGCTTGGACGGGGCAGAACGCGCGTTATCATGGTCAAAAGCAGTACCGCACCGACCGAGACACCAACCAGCCGTTATTACAATTTGCGCGTTGCTTAGTTCACATGGCCGTTGATACCGATGAGGTGTACATGACCACCAAGTTAAGCGGGCAGAGTACTTTCTTTTTACCGTTTAACAAAGGTCACAATCAGGGGCAGGGCAATCCGCCGAACCCTAACGGGCACAAAACGGATTATTTATGGAAAGAAATCTTTACCAAGCAAAGCCTAGCCAACTTAATTCAGCACTTCATTCGCTTGGATGGCTCAAGCAAAGATCCGCTCAATAAGCGCACGTTATTTTTCCCGCGTTATCATCAAATGGATGTGGTGCGCCGGTTAATAAGCGATGTGTCAACCAAAGGCGTAGGACAAACCTATTTAATTCAGCATTCCGCCGGTTCGGGTAAATCAAACTCGATTACTTGGGTCGCTTATCAATTGATCGAAGCCTATCCAGAAACTGAGGATGTACCGAGCGCAAAAGGGCTTGAAACGCCGTTGTTTGATTCGGTTATTGTGGTCACGGATCGGCGCATTCTTGATCAGCAACTTAAAGATAATATCAAAGACTTTTCTGAGGTTAAAAACATTATTGCGCATGCCAATAAGTCAGCCGATTTAAAAGCGGCGTTGGAGAGTGGTAAAAAAATCATCATTACCACCATTCAGAAATTCCCCTTTATTATTGATGGCCTCAGCGATTTGAGCGATAAGCGTTTTGCGGTGATTATTGATGAGGCGCATAGCTCACAAAGCGGCACGGCGCATAGCAAAATGAACGAAGCGATGGGTTCTGAAGAGGACGAGGATGCACAAGACAAAATTCTGCAAGCGATGCGATCACGCAAAATGCGCGGCAATGCGTCTTATTTGGCCTTTACGGCGACGCCCAAGAATACAACCTTAGAAAAGTTTGGCCATCAACAGCCAGACGGCTCGTTTGTGCCGTTTCACCTTTACTCGATGAAGCAGGCGATTGAGGAAGGCTTTATTTTGGATGTATTGGCCAATTACACGACCTATAAATCCTATTATGAAATTCAGAAATCGGTTGCTGAAAACCCAAAGTTTGATACCGCAAAAGCGCAAAAAAAGTTACGTGCATATGTTGAGCGAAGTCAGCAGACGATTGATACCAAAGCCGAGATCATGCTGGATCATTTTGTAAACCATGTAGTCAATACCAAAAAGCTGAAGGGCAAAGCCAAATGCATGGTGGTGACCCAAAGCATTGAAATGGCGATTCGCTATTTTAAAGCGATTCAGCGCTTGCTGGCGCAACGAGGTAATACGTTCAAAGCCATTGTGGCGTTTTCGGGTGAGAAGACGGTGGATGGTATTGTTTACACTGAGTCAGATATGAATGGCTTTTCGGATAATGACACCAAAGATAAATTTGATACCGATGAATATCGAGTGTTAGTGGTGGCGAATAAATACCTGACCGGTTTTGATCAACCGAAATTGAGCGCAATGTATGTCGATAAGAAGTTGCAAGGTGTACTGGCGGTGCAGGCACTTTCGCGCTTAAATCGTTCAGCCCCTAAGTTGGGTAAGAAAACCGAAGATTTGTTTGTGCTGGATTTCTTTAACAGTACCGATGATATTAAAAAGTCCTTTGATCCTTTCTACACAGCGACCTCTTTAAGCGAGCCAACGGATGTAAACGTGCTGAATGACTTAAAAGACGCGATGGATGATGTGGCGGTGTATGAGTGGTATGAAGTCGAGAATTTTGCAAAAGACTATTTTGATGGCGTAGATGGCCAATCTTTGAGCAGTATGATTGATGTGGCGGTTGAGCGTTTTGAGCATGAATTGCATTTAGAAAACGAAGAGCAAGCGGACTTCAAAATTAAGGCAAAGCAGTTTGTTAAAATTTATGGGCAGATGGCATCGATTATGCCGTATGAGAATATGGCCTGGGAAAAGCTGTTTTGGTTCTTAAAATTCTTAATACCCAAGCTAAAAGTGGCTGACCCGCAAGCGGATCAGCTGGATGCTTTGTTGGAGTCGGTTGATTTAAGTTCGTATGGCCTTGAACGCGTGAGGTTGAATCAGTCAATTGGGTTGGATACAACAGAAACGCAGCTTGACCCACAAAACCCTAATCCTCGTGGTGCGCACGGTGAAAAGCAAGAAGACCCATTGGATGAGATTATTCGTGAATTTAACGAACGCTGGTTCCAAGATTGGAGCGCGACACCGGAAGAACAACGGGTGAAGTTTATTAATATCGCAGACAGTATTAAAGCGCACCCAGACTTTGAAGCAAAGTATAAGCATGAAACCGACCCGCATCACCGAGACTTGGTATTTGACAAAATATATCAAGAGGTCATGTTGAAAATGCGCAAAAACGACTTGGATTTTTATAGGTTAATCGCTATGGATGAGGCGCGTAAAATGGCATTTAAGTCTACGATGCAGCATCGGGTTGCGTTTTAAGCAGAGATAAAGCAGAGAGGCGGTTATGAAAATTGTGATTATTGGTGGCGGGATTGCGGCGGATTATATTGCCAACCAGTTTTTGGCGCAGGATGCTTCGCTTGAGATTTTGATTTTATCAAAAGAGACTTATGCGCCTTATGATCGGATTCATTTGTGTGATCTGGTTGAGGGCACGGCGCAGCTAGAAGATATTACGCTCGATTTAGCGCCTCAGGTGCAGCTTAAGCTTGATCATCAAGTCACGCGGATTGAGCGCAAAGCGAAACAGGTGTTTTGTGGCGATAAATCCTATGGTTATGATTATCTGATTATTGCCAGCGGTTCTGAGCCTCGCACGCTGTTTGATCTGTCGCAGATTGACAATGCGATTACTTTTCGCAGTGCGGATGATAGTTTTAAGATTGCGAAAAATCTGCAAGATCGCCATATCGTCATCGTCGGCGCGGGGCCGATTGGTTTGGAATTATTGGATACGCTGGTGCGTATGCCACAGCCTAAAGCCATCACGCTGTTGGTGATCGATGAGGCGCTGTATGCGCCGGATGTCGATGCGTCGATTGTGGCGATGATGCGCGCGACCTATGAAGCCGATCCTCGGGTGAATATTGTGTTTAATGACCAGATTGTCGATAAACAGCTCGATGGTCGCCTGATTACTCGGTTAATCACTAAGAAACACCAGATAGACGACCCCTTTGTGATTTTTGGTATTGGGATTCAGCCGAATGTTGATTTTGCGCGAGATGCCTTGCCGATAGGGCGGGGTATTTTGGTGGATCGCCATATGCGCAGTGATGATTTGTTTATCTATGCGGTGGGTGAGGCCGCCGAAATCAATGAAACGGGCTTTTGCGCTGGTCATGCCCGCGATTGTCAACAGCAGGCCGATGTGGCGATTGCCCATATTCTAAAAACCGACCCGCAAGCGCAATATCATCGTCAGGTGGCGATTGATGGCTTAAAAGTGGGGGCGTTTGATTTTATTGATGCCACCTCGCCTGACTACAACCCAAAAGATCAAGCTAACGAAACCCTGTTGTTACGCGCAAATAATCCGCCGCGCATTGATCAATATATTCTTAACCAGGATAAGTTGGTACGCTTTTTTGGCGCGAACACCAATGTGGATGCGATGGCGGTGAAACGCTTGATGGAGTCGAATGAATCCGTTGATCCCGCTTTCTTTTACACCAGCCGTTTAGTGAGTGAACGTGGGCGTTTGGTCTGTAGTTGTGTCGGCGCTTATCAAGCTGAGTTGCAAGCGCTGATTGCGGATAACGCGGTGACCGATTTTGCGGAGCTCAAAGCCTATAGCCAAGCAGGGCGGGTGTGTGGACGTTGTAAAAACGAAGTGGTCACCTTGATTGCAAATACCGAAGTCGATCCTGAAGAAGTGGCGCGTAAAAAGCAGGCACAGCAACAGGCGGAGTTGGAGAAAAAACAGCAGAAAATCCAACGTCGACTAGACAAGTTTAATCGCTTCCATCCGGATGCGCCGCTGGATATCAATGAAATTGACCAAGCCCTCGCGGCCTTTGATAAGGTCAAGGATTTTAACGGCTGGGTATCGATGATGACGCTGAATCTTGAGTTTCCGCCGGTCTATCAAGACTTGGTGCGCCAAGGGGTTTATCAACTGAATAAAATGCCGGTGATTTGGCTGGAGCTGTCCGATTGCAGTGGCAACTCCGAGGCGTTTATAAAAACCGTGAACCCGAGCATTGATGAGTTGATTCTCAAGTTTATTTCACTCGATTATCACGAACTATTGATGGCGGCTTCCGGTCCACATTCTGAAACCCGTTTGGATGAAATTATCGAACAGTATCCGGGCGAGTATTTGTTGATTGTGGAAGGCGCAATTCCGCTGGCGATGGAGGGCAAGTATTTGCGCATTGGGCCGAAGGGCGAAACCGGCGAAGCCTTGTTAAAGCGGGTGGCAGAAAAAGCGGCGGCGATTATGGCGGTTGGCTCCTGCGCACTCGATGGCGGCGTAGTGGCGGCCAAGCCAAACCCAACGGGCGCAGTCGGGGTGGCGGAAGCCTTGGCGCGAGAGGATATTATTAATTTACCCGGTTGTCCGGTAAACCCGATTAATGTGGTGGGCACCTTGTTGCATTATTTAATGCTCGGTGAGATGCCGGCGCTGGATAGTAAAAACCGCCCGCTTTGGGCGTATGCGCCGCGTGTACATGATAACTGTGAGCGGCGCGGTCATTATGATGCGGGTGAGTTTGTTAAGGAATGGGGCGATGAAGGCGCGAAAAAAGGCTGGTGTTTGTTTGAAATGGGCTGTAAAGGGCCTTATGCGGATATTAACTGCTCGCTCGTGAAGTTTAACGAAAACACCTCTTGGCCAGTACAGGTCGGACACGGCTGTATTGCCTGTGGACAAGGAAAACGCGCGTTTGATGAGTACGCTAATAATCGTAAAGTTATTAGTATGCCAAGCTAGCCCGGATATTTCATAAAGTTCACGCGCCCTCGCTGGTATATTGATTCCCCAGCACTTTTTTCTCAGTCGGCTGTATGAATAACTACAGCGCTCCTTCGAAAAAAGCGCTGGGAAACCAATATCCTACGCGATCATCACGCGAATTTATGAAACATCCGGGCTAAGGAGAAGCAGATGAGTCAGCCAACAACACAAAAAATTATTATTGATCCGGTTACACGCATTGAAGGCCATTTACGGATTGAAGTCGAGCTGGATGAACATAATATTGTCAACCAGGCCTGGGCATCGGGGCAGTTATTTCGTGGTATCGAAACCATATTAAAAGGTCGTGATCCGCGCGATACCGGTTTAATTGCGCAGCGTATTTGCGGGGTGTGTACCAATGTACATTATCGCGCCTCGATCAGTGCGGTCGAGCAGGCTTATCAAATTGAGATTCCACGTAATGCCGAAATCGTGCGGAATCTAGTGACGCTTGCGTTGTTTGTGCAGGATCATTTGGTGCATTATTATCATTTGCATTCATTGGATTATGTTGATGTAGTGAGCGCCTTATCCGCCGACCCCAAGGCGGCTAGCGAACAGGCGCATCAATGGCATAGCCATCCTTATCAATGCAGTCAGAGTGATTTAGCCGCCAGCCAACAAAAGCTCACCCAGTTTGTGCAGGCAGGGCGATTAGGTTTGTTTGCCAATGGTTATTGGGGACATAGTGCCTATAAATTTAGCCCTGAGCAAAATTTGATTCATATGCATCATTACCTCGAAGCCTTGCGCATTCAGCGCGAGATTAGTAAAGCGATTGCGATTTTTGCTGGTAAAACGCCGCATCCGCAAAACCTAGTGGTCGGCGGCGTAACCAGTGTGATGGATATGCTCAACCCTCAGCGGATGAATGATTATCTGTTTATTATCAAAGACGCACGTGAGTTTATTAAGCGCGCCTATATGCCGGACATGAAAATGCTGGTGAGCGCCTATCGTGATTCGATTAAAGCCGGTGAAGGCCGAGGGCATGGACACTTTATGAGTTCGGGCGGCTATCGGCTGTTTAATAATGAGCCTTTATTTGCGCAGGGGGTGGTGTTTGATCATCAGTTTGATCAGGTAGCCGATTTTGATCCAGTCAATATCACCGAAGAAGCCGCACGTTCTTGGTATGCCGATAACGAACCGCGCTCGCCTTATGCGCAAACCACGGAGCCTGAATACACCGACTTGAATGACGATGGCAGTTTAAAAACCGAAGGTAAATACAGCTGGATTAAATCGCCGCGCTATCAAGGTAAAGCGATGGAGGTGGGCCCTGCGGCGAGGATGATCATTGGCTATTTGCGCGATGCGCCGCTGATCAAGCCTTATGTAGACGATTTTATGCAGACCTGTGATTTGGAACTGATTGATTTTTCAAGTTCGATTGGGCGTAATGCCGCTCGGGCGATTGAGGCGGAACTCACCTGTGATGCGATTTTTGCCTTTGCTAGTGAGTTGATTGAAAACATTAAATACTATGATGAAACTACCTGGACCCAATATGTGTTCGAGGATTTGCCAACTAGTGCGCAAGGCGCGGGCATTTTTGAAGTGCCGCGAGGCACTCTCGCGCATTTTGTGCGCATTGATGAGGCCAAGGTCGCTAACTATCAAGCGGTAGTGCCGACCACTTGGAACGCCTCGCCTAAAGATGGACAGAATCAACCGGGGCCTTATGAAGCTTCCCTGATCGGTATTCATTTGGCTGACCCGCAGAATCCACTTGAAGTGTTGCGTGTGGTGCATTCGTTTGACCCTTGTTTGGCGTGTGCGGTGCATGTGATTGATGCACAGGGCAGCGAATTAGCGGCCTATCGCATTCAGCCTAAAGCGATCTAGTCGGGTGTCTAGGCAAGCCAAAGTAGCGGTACTGGGGTTGGGCAATGTGTTGTTTAAAGACGAAGGGCTCGGCGTGTATGCAATGCAGTATTTGCAACGTAATTTTAAGTTTTCTACCGAGCTGGATTTTGTCGATGGCGGCACCTTGGGAATGGGTTTATTAGATTATTTTCATGATTATCGGCAGCTTTTGATTCTGGATAGTTTGTCCACCCAGCCAACCAGGCCTGGTTGGGTTTATCGCCTGCCGCTAAGCGCGTTACAAAACCTTGGGCAATATCGCAAAACCGCCCACGAAATCGAATTATTACAAGCCTTGGATATGGCTAGGTTGTTGAGTTTGAATGTCACGCTTGAAGTGGTGGCGATGACGCCAGAAGATATTGAAACCGTGGCGTTTGATTTATCCGAGCCAGTACAAAATGCCATGCCCTTGATGGCAAAAACGGCTTGTGAAGTGTTGGCGGATTGGGGGGTGCAGGCACGAGCCGTTGAAAGCCCGCTGACACCGACCGAGATTGTGGATTTATGCCATCCCTAATATGTCAGCATTGGCTCATTAGCGGTCAAGTGCAGGGCGTGGGGATGCGGCCTTATGTCTGTCGCTTGGCACAAGCGAGTCGTTTAGTCGGCTGGGTGATCAATCATCCGCAGGGCGCGGAGGTTGTGGTGCAAGGCCGATCAGAGGCGCTAAACAGGTTTCGCCAAGCGTTTGAAGCCAATTTGCCTCCTTTAGCACAGGTGCATCGGATTTCGGTTTCTTCTCATCCGCTGATTCAGATGACCGAGTTTGTTATCCATTCAACCGCTCATCAAGGCGCATTGACAGAGCTGGTTGTTGCGCCCGATCGTGCGGTGTGTGAGACGTGCTTGAGCGAGTTGCACGACCCTAAAAACCGACGCTATCAAGACGCTTTTATTCAATGCAGTGATTGTGGTCCTCGTTATTCGGTGAGTCGAGCGCTACCGTTTGAACGCGCTAGCACCGCGCTTGCGCCCTTTGATTTGTGTGGCGATTGTCAAACAGAATACATTGCGCCTGAAGTCCGACGGTTTCATTGCCAAGGTCTCACTTGCCCAGTCTGTGGTCCGAGTTTGCAGCTGTATCTTGCCGACCCAACGGGCGAATGGGTTCAACGCTCAGGCGATCAAACTCAGCTTATTCAACAGGCGGTGACGCAATTACAAAATGGCGCTATTTTGGCGCTTAAAGGTGTGGGCGGTTATCATTTAATCTGTGATGCGAGTCAAACAGCAGCGGTGGCACGCTTGCGCCAGATAAAGCGCCGTGTCGCCAAACCCTTTGCGCTTTTGTGCGCTGATTTGGCCAGCGCACAGAAATTGGCGCAGGTATCCCCGGCAGAAGCAGATTGGCTCACGAGTGCCGCACGTCCGATCGTGTTGCTGAACAAACGCCTAGATGCTATCGGCGGCATAGAGGGCGCAAGCAGGCAAATCAGCGAACAGGTTGCGCCCGATATTCAGCGTTTGGGTATTATGTTGGCTTACAGCCCGCTACATCATCTACTATTTGAACAGGCCAATCAGCCCTGGGTCGCGACCAGTGCTAATTTGGCGGGCGAGCCGATTATCTATCAATTTGAACAACTGAGAAACCAGTTTGCGGGCTTGATTGATGGCGTGTTGGATTATAACCGCGATATCCTTCATCCTTGTGATGACTCGATTGTCCAATGTATCAATCAGCAGACCTATCAAACCCTGCGCTTAGGACGCGGCATCGCTCCGTTGGTGATCCCTTTAGCGCCTGCATTTCACCATCAGCTTGAAGGTTGGGTGGGATTAGGCGGGCAGCAAAAATCAACCTTGGCGCTAGGCTTAAAACGGCATATTATGCTGATGCCCGATAGCGGCGACTTGTCGAGTTTGGCGGCGCTGGATCGTTTTGAACAGCAAATACAAACCGCGCTGGGATTCTACCAGCTCCGTGTCAAGGGATTTGTCGCCGATAACCACCCTGATTATGCCAGCCACCGCTGGGGCAAAGCGCGTGCAACTGAGATGGCGACTGAGATGGCGACTGAGATGGCGAGCGCGCCTGCTTGGCAAACAAGGCAGCACCATTATGCACATGTTCTGGCCTGTATGGCAGAGCACCAATTGGATGAGCCAGTGATTGCGCTGGTTTGGGATGGCAGTGGCTTGGGTGAACAGGGGCAAACTTGGGGCGGGGAGCTGATCCAAGCGGATCGCCAGGGTTATCAGCATCTTTGCGGGTTGATGCCTAGCCGTTTGCTGGGCGGTGAGTTGGCGATTAAGCAGCCTAAACGCATTGCGCTGGCCTGGTTGTTTAACCTATTGCCATTGGAAGCGGTTTTAAGCTTGGACCATCCAGCGGTCAAGGCCTTCAGCGAACCGCAACTTTGCGCCCTCCATCAATTGCATCAAACCGGATTCAATAGTCCACTCAGCAGTTCAGTTGGGCGCTTGTTTGATGGTGTCGCCAGTTGGTTGGGGTTAGCGCAAACACTGGATTATGAAGGGCAAAGCGGTTTATTGCTTGAAGCCTATTATGTGCCATCAAGTTGTGCGCCATCAAGTTGTGCGCCATCAAGTTGTGCGCCATCAAGTTGTGTAGCCTCCGATCAAGCCTATCCGCTGGCGCTCACCCCACAAGGCTGGGATACCCCCAGCCTACTCGCCGCCATTTGGCAGGATATCACCCAAGGCGCATCCTCCCAGCAGGTTGTCACGCGGTTTTTTAATGCCTTGGTGAATGCGGTGGTTGAGATTAGCCAGCGCTATCCAGATAGCCCCTTAATCCTGTCTGGTGGTGTATTCCAAAATGTCACCCTGATGCAACAGGTTGTGATAAGACTCGGATCACGCCGGTTCTATTTCCAACAAAAAACACCGATAAACGATGGCGGGCTTTCACTCGGACAAGTTTATTCAGTAGGGCAAAAAAACCGTCAGTTCCATTAAATAAAAAAACAGTCATTGCGCGGAGCAAAGCGACGCGGCCATCTCTTGAGGGTGTGCGCAGGTTTGAGAGATTGCTTCACTGCGTTCGCAATGACGTGGTTTTTTTGTTCGTAATGACAACATAAACCCAGTCATTGCGAGGAGCACAGCGACGCGGCAATAAGAGCGAGTTGGGGATAATCGCCGAATCAGCTATACTAGTCTGAATTCCAGGCTAGGCGTCAGTAGGCTGTTTATTTTTGAGTAATTAACGATTTTTAAAGGTTGTGAAAAGCATGAGTGAAGTGACATTTATTAAGGGCAAGGATCAAAGTTTAGAAAACTCGATTGCCTTTATGCAAGCTACATTGGCCGAGCAGGGTTTTGATATTAACGAGGTGAAGTGGCTAAATCCGATTGAAAATATTTTTTCGTTGCATATTCACGACAAGGTGTGCCCGGGTTTATTTACCAACGGCAAAGGAGCGAGCCGCAAGGCCACCTTGGCGAGTGCGCTAGGTGAGTTCTTAGAGCGTTTATCCACCAATTATTTTTTCTCTGATTATTATCTTGAACCTGCGCTGGATAACAACCAGGCCTGGTTGTACTACCCAAACGAAAAATCCTTTGCGCTAGCCGATTATAAGTCTTGCTTGAATGCGGATATGTGGCGTGTTTATGATCCGCACCAAGAATTGACTGGCGAGCATTTATTGAGTTTTAACGACAATAGCGATCAAATCCGCGCGATTGAAATGCGTCATGCTTTGACAGATGAAACAGTGTATGTGCCGATGAATCTGCTGAGTAACCTGTATGCCAGCAATGGTTTGTCCGCTGGCAATAGCCGTTATGAGGCGGCGGTGCAGGGTTTGTCTGAGATTTTTGAGCGTTGGGTGAAAAACAAAATTCTCAAGGAGAACATTTGCTTGCCAGAGGTTCCTGATAGTGTGATTGCGCGTTTTCCTTCGATTGAGCGTTCATTGGCGGATTTGCGTGCACAAGGTTTGTCGGTGTCTGTGCGTGATGCCTCGTTGGGCGGTCAGTTTCCGGTGATGAATGTAACTTTGTTTGATCCTAAACAGGGGCGTTGTTTTGCATCCTTTGGTGCGCACCCGTTGTTTGAGGTGGCGCTGGAGCGAACCTTGACGGAATCCTTGCAGGGTCGTCACTTAGGATTTTTAGATGGATTCCAAGTGCCGAGTTTTGACCAGCAGGCGATTGCCGAAGACGAAAACCTTGAAAATCATTTTATTGATTCGAGCGGCTTAATCAATGCGCGTTTTATTTCAAGCCAAGCGGATTTTGCGTTTGTGGATTGGAATTGGGATTTAACCACCGAGGCGCAATGGACTTGGCTGGTGGATCTTGCCAAACAGCAGGGTTTTGATGTCTATGTCGCGCATTATGATCATTATGGTTTTCATGCATGTCGGATGATTGCGCCGGGCATGTCAGAAGTTTATCCAATGGATGAATTATTGGTAAAAAATCAAAATGACGGGCGAAAACTTCGACAAGCGCTGGATCAGTTTGCGCTGGATTCTCAACCAGGCCTGGTGATTGATTTGTTAGATGAAATTGGCTTTAGCGATCATCAGGGCGTGGCGTCGTTAATCGGTTTGATGCCGGATGCGGGTGATGTCTGGAATGATATGAAAATTATTGATTTACGTTTTTGGCTAGAGGTCTATGCCAAGGATTTTGACTCAGCTTATCAAAGTTTGCAAGTTTGTAAAGCGTATGTGCATCCAGACAAGCCAATGGCGGTGGTGTATGAGGCGATGCAGTTTGCGCTGGGTATCGAGCTGGATGGTTTAGATGCGGCGATTTATCGTGATGGTAGGGTGATGTTGTTTGGTGAGACGATGGTTGAGCAGGTTGAAGCGCATATAAGCGGGGATGCATGTTGTTGGGGATTGGCCTTAGGTCAGGCGGCTTTTGAACAAAGCCAGCGTCATCAGGCGTTATGGCAGGTGTATCAGCGCGCCAATCTAGCGAAGGCGAAAGAGTAAAGCTAGCTGTGCACTAGGAGATTGCTTCACTGCGTTCGCAATGACGAGTGTGGGGTGCGTTTGCAATAAAAACATAAACCCATGTCATTGCGAGGAGCAACGCGACGCGGCAATCTCCAGCCAACTGTGCACTAGTTCAGGAGATTGCTTCACTACGTTCGCAATGACGAGGGAAGGCTGTTCGCAATCACATTGGGGTTGCTAGCCTTTTTGGTTTTTAGAAGTTGTAAATCAAAGACAGGTTGGTTTCACCGTCGGTCTTTTTCACACCGGCACCGGGTGCTGAATTGTAACGGTACTTGTAACCAAAGCTGGCTGATAACTGATTGCTTAGCGCCGCTCTTAAGCCGGTGTTGGTTTCAATCTTGTCTTGTTCGCTACCGGTGATATACAGCGCATCCTGTGCGAAGCTATAGGTGTCGTTGAACTTGTGATTGAAATCCAGTTTTACACGTCCGGTGACCTGGTCGAAATCAGAACCCGTATAAACACTCACGTCTTGATAACCGATACCGGCTTCACCCTTTAGCTGACTGGCATTGGTTTTATACAACACACGACCCAAACCGATAGTGAGGGTGTTGTCTAGTTTAATATCAGTAGGTTTGTTGCGCTCATTTCTAAGGTTAACAAAGCCATAGTTGTCGCGGGCGGTTGTGAAATAAAGGTCATACTGCTGATCAAGCATATAGCGCGCTGAATCTGTGTTGCCATCGGTTTTCTTGTTCTCAATTTCAAACATCACGCTATAGTCGCTACGCGTCAAGCCATAGCCCATTTTTAAGCGTGCAAGCAGGGTTTGGGTGTCGGTGTTCCCGGTCGTTTTATTAAAACCGGCTTCGCCCGATCCTGTCCAGCCAGCGCCATCATTGGCCATTGCTGCACCTGAAGCAACGCCTAAAATTGATGCAGAGGCAAGAGTGATAAGTTTTTTGTTCATTTTCATGCTAATTATTTCCTTTGAATGACTTAAGTGGCTATATGACCAAACTCTAATATTATCATGCCGATTGATTGCAAGCAAATGAAGCGCAGGGCGATGAAATTTGATAAAATGCCCTAAATTATGACTCGAATTAGGAAAGTCCCATGAAACTTGATTTTTTAGATTTTGAACAACCGATTGCTGAACTTGAAGCGAAGATTGACGAGCTGAGACACCTTGAAGGCAATCAAGACTTTGATTTATTACAAGAAATTAGTGCATTAGAGCAAAAGAGCCGCGCCTTAACCGAGTCTATTTTTAAAAACCTAACAGACTGGCAAATATCCCAGTTGGCTCGTCACCCCCAACGCCCCTATATGCTTGATTACATTAAATCCATTTTTACAGACTTTACCGAGTTACATGGTGATCGCGCGCTGGCAGATGATGCCGCCATCGTTGGCGGCTTGGCGCGTATTGAGGGCCAGCCCGTCATGGTGATTGGTCAACAAAAAGGCCGTGATACCAAGGAGAAGATTCGCCGTAATTTTGGCATGCCTCGACCAGAAGGTTACCGCAAAGCCCTGCGTTTGATGCGAATGGCTGAGCGTTTTAAATTACCAATCTTAACCTTTATTGATACCCCCGGCGCTTATCCAGGAATTGATGCCGAAGAACGTGGACAAAGTGAAGCGGTTGCACGTAATTTAATTGAAATGGCGGAGCTTAAAACCCCGATTATTTGTACCGTGATTGGTGAAGGTGGTTCGGGTGGGGCGTTAGCCATCGGTGTTGGCGATGTCACCATGATGATGCAATACAGCACCTATTCGGTCATCTCGCCAGAAGGTTGCGCGTCAATTTTATGGAAAAGTGCAGCCAATGCGTCTGATGCCGCTGCCGCGCTAGGTGTCACCGCGCCACGTTTAAAATCCTTGGGGTTGATTGATGAAATTGTGTCCGAACCTTTGGGTGGCGCCCATCGCGCCCATGCACAGACAGCTGAGAGTTTAAAGAAGGCATTACTTGCGCAACTCGCTCACTTTAAAACCTTTGAGGTTGATGCACTGGTAGCGCGCCGCTATGAGCGCTACATGGGCTACGGTAACTTTGAAGTTGCTTAAGTCTCACTTTTTTAAAAACGCGCTATATAGCGCGTTTTTTGTTTAATTTTTTTGTTTAAATCCTTATGCAAAACAATTGCCCAGTTCGTCATGCGGTGGACGCGTTTTATCAAAATCTAACAACCCATCAATTGTGGGTTGGTTTTAGTGGTGGCATGGATTCAACGGTGTTGTTGCATGCCTTAACTCAAGCTAAACCAAGCGCCGTTAAACTCAATGCGCTGCATATTCATCATGGTTTGCAATCCGAGGCTGATCATTGGTTGATTCATTGTGAGGCGATGGCAAGCCAGTTTAATGTGGGTTTCTTGGCTAAAAAAGTAGCGGTGGATGTCACGGCTAATCTTGAAGCCGCGGCACGTCAGGCGCGTTATCAGGCTTTTAGCGAAGTTGTTGAAGCAGATGGTGTGATTGTGACGGCACACCATCAACGCGATCAGGCAGAAACCTTTTTACTTAATCTAATGCGTGGAGCGGGTGTGGCGGGATTGTCTGCAATGCCAGTAAAGCGACCTCTGACTCATCAGTCATCCTACCAGGCCTGGTTGGTTAGACCTTTTTTAAGTGTGCCTTATCAGGCGTTGCTGGAGTATGCAAACAGCCATCGGTTAAGCTGGGTTGAAGACCCAATGAATCAGCAAACCGACTTTCGGCGCAATTTTATCCGTCAGCAAATTCTGCCATTATTCAACCAGGCCTGGTTGCAGCCTGAGCAAAAAATAGCGCAAGCCTCAGCGCATTGTTCCGAGGCGAATCACTTGCTAGACACCTTGGCGCAAATTGATTTACAGGCTATTGATCAAGGTTCAAATTATTTTGATTGGCAGGCGATGCAATCGCTTGATTGGCCACGACAAAAAAATCTTTTGCGCTATTGGTTTGTTCTTCGCCACCATATTCGTTTGACACAAAGCGATTTGGACTGGTTTAGGCATGAGTGTTTTGCTGCTTCATTAAAGGCAAATCCACAGCGAATTCTGGGCGGTAAGGTCTTAAAGCGTTTTAATAAGTTTGTACTTTATCCTGTTGAAAAAAAACAAGAGTTTTTATTTGTCTGGCGTGAAGATATTGATTTAACATCAATCAATTCGACGCTTCAAAAGTGTCTAGGCAAAGGGGTGGCCCAACACTGGTTTAATCCGAATAATAAAATTGAAATCCGCCGCCTAAAGCCGACGGATTCGGTTAATCGCGCCTCGTTAAAAAAATGGTTTCAAACCCATAAAATACCGCCTTGGGAGCGTGGAGTTTGGCCGGTGATAATAATTAACGATCAGCTTGCGGCGATTCGTGATTATCGTGTTTTTGAACCTTTTAGCGCAAAACCAAACGAAATGGGCGTAAAGTTTGTGGCTTTAAATTGAAGCGACCGCGCTTTTCGGTTAGAATAGGCGACCATTCTGAGTTCAAAAGGTTGGGATGTAAAAATAACATTCCCCACGTGTCTTAAATTTCTACAAAGTGTGAATAATGACTAAATTTATATTTGTTACCGGTGGTGTAGTTTCTTCTCTTGGAAAAGGCATTGCAGCCGCATCGTTGGGTGCTTTATTGGAAGCGCGTGGCTATCGTGTCAGTATGTTAAAGATGGATCCGTATATTAACGTCGATCCGGGAACGATGAGCCCCTTGCAACATGGTGAAGTATTTGTGACTGATGACGGTGCGGAAACCGATCTCGATCTTGGTCATTACGAACGTTTTGTGCAGCGCCCATTGAGCAAGCGCAATAGCTTTTCAACCGGTCAGGTCTATGAAACCGTGATTCGACGTGAGCGCCGTGGTGACTATTTAGGCGGCACCGTGCAGGTGATTCCGCATATTACCGATGAAATCAAAACCCGTATCAAAGCCGCTGCCGATGGCGCGGATGTCGCCTTGGTTGAAGTGGGCGGTACGGTAGGTGATATTGAATCCTTGCCTTTCTTAGAGGCGATTCGTCAAATGGGTGTCGAAGTGGGGCGTGACAACACCCTGTTTATGCATTTAACCTTGTTGCCTTATATTGCGGTGGCAGGTGAGGTAAAAACCAAACCTACCCAACACTCCGTAAAAGAATTACGTTCGATTGGTATTCAGCCTGATGTGCTTATCTGCCGCTCCGAAATTCCTTTAGCAGACAGTGAGCGCCGCAAGATTGCCTTGTTTACCAATGTTGAAGAAAAGGCCGTGATCAATTCACTCGATGCAAAATCGATTTACCAAGTTCCTCGCATGCTTCATGAGCAGGGTATGGATGATTTGGTTGTTCATAAGCTCAGACTCACCGATGCCAAACCACTTGATTTATCCGATTGGGATCAGGTGGTTGAAGCCCAGTTAAATGCACAAGATCAGGTTGATATTGCGATGGTTGGCAAGTATGTGGATTTAACCGAAGCCTATAAATCTTTAATTGAATCCTTATTGCATGCCGGCATTCATACCCGCACCAAAGTAAAAATTCATTACATAGACTCCGAAGAGCTTGAAAAGTCAGGGATTGAGCAGCTTAAAGCCATGGATGCAATTTTAGTTCCTGGTGGATTTGGTGAGCGGGGCGTTGAAGGTAAGATTTTGGCGATTCAATATGCACGTGAAAGCCTGAAGCCTTATTTAGGTATTTGTTTGGGTATGCAAATGGCCGTGGTCGAATATGCACGTCATGTCGCTGGTCTAGCAGCAGCGCACAGTAGTGAGCTTAACCCTAATACACCACACCCTGTTGTTGCATTAATCACTGAATGGACTGACGAGCAAGGTAAGGTTGTTGAGCGCTCTGCTAGCTCAGACTTAGGTGGCACGATGCGTCTAGGCGGTCAAAACTGTAACGTCAAGCCAGGTAGTAAACTAGCCAGCATTTACGGAAAAGCAACGATTCGCGAACGTCACCGTCATCGCTATGAAGTCAACGAAGGTTATATTTCTCGTTTAGAGCAGGCTGGATTGGTGTTTTCAGCGCACTCTGAAGATGGCGGATTGGTTGAATCGGTTGAGATTCCCAATCACCCTTGGTTTGTCGCGTGTCAGTTCCACCCTGAATTTACGTCAACACCGCGCAATGGTCACCCGTTGTTCAGTGCATTTGTGACAGCGGCGCTTAACGCCAAGAAAAAAGGATAACTCTATGCAGCTTTGTGGTTTTAACGTTGGGATTGATCAGCCGTTTTTTTTGATTGCCGGCCCGTGTGTGATTGAGTCTGAGCAATTAGCGATAGATACGGCGGGCAAGCTCAAAGAGTTGACTGATGAGCTGGGTATTCCTTTTATTTTTAAGTCCTCTTACGACAAAGCCAATCGATCTTCAACCGCCAGTTTTCGTGGTTTAGGGATTGAAGAGGGGTTACGTATTTTACAAAAAGTAAAAGATCAAATTGGGGTGCCCGTATTGACCGATGTGCATGAGGACACCCCTCTAGGTGAAGTCGCGAGTGTGGTGGATGTGATGCAAACGCCGGCTTTTTTAGTGCGTCAAACCAACTTTATTCAAAATGTTTGTCGTCAAGGCATCCCTGTTAATATCAAAAAAGGCCAGTTTCAAGCACCTTGGGACATGGATCAAGTCGTTGCCAAAGCCCGTGAAGTCGGCAATGATCAAATTATGGTCTGTGATAGAGGCACTTCGTTTGGTTATAACACCTTGATGTCGGATATGCGTGGTTTAGCTTCGATGCGCCGCACAGGTTGTCCAGTTGTCTTTGATGCCACTCATTCTGTGCAGCAGCCAGGTGGACAGGGCGCTACGTCAGGTGGGCAGCGGGAGTTTGTTCCTGTTTTGGCGCGCGCTGCGATTGCGGCAGGAATCTCTGGGTTATTTATGGAGACCCATCCAGATCCTGCAAACGCAAAAAGTGATGGTCCAAATATGTGGCCATTAGGCAATATTAAACCTGTTTTAGAAGTGCTTAAAGCACTCGATCAGGTGGTTAAACAACACGGCTTCATTGAAAACGAATTGATGTAATGGATTCGTCATGTTTGCCCGATAGAATTTGCAGTACCAAAGGAGCCTTCGACAGGCTTCAAGTTTTTTTAATTTTTATTACTCAAAAGGTTTAGAGAATGTCATTGATTAAACAAATCAAAGCGCGTCAAATTATTGATTCACGTGGAAATCCGACTGTAGAAGCGGATGTTATTTTAGAATGTGGTGCGGTTGGCCGTGCCGCATCACCTTCTGGCGCATCAACCGGATCGCGTGAAGCGATTGAATTGCGTGATGGCGATAAGTCTGTGTTTATGGGTAAGGGTGTGCTTAACGCCGTTAACAACATCAAAAACGAAATTGCCCCAGCTTTAATCGGTAAAGAAGCCACCGAGCAAGCTAATATTGATCAGATCATGATTGATTTAGACGGCACCCACAACAAAGCACGCTTAGGTGCTAACGCCATTTTGGCGGTATCGATGGCCTGTGCAAAAGCGGCGGCTATTTCTAAAGGTCAGGCGTTGTTCGAATATTTGAAAAACGATGACTACCGTATGCCTGTGCCGATGATGAATATCATTAATGGCGGCGAGCACGCCGATAATAGCGTTGATTTTCAAGAATTTATGATTATGCCTGTCGGTGCGCCAAGTCTTTCTGAAGCCCTACGTTATGGTGCAGAAGTCTTCCACACCTTGAAAAAAGTATTGCACGACAAAGGCTATAACACCGCTGTAGGCGATGAAGGTGGTTTTGCACCGGATCTGAAATCAAATGAAGAAGCGATTACCGTTATTCTTGAAGCGATTGAAAAAGCCGGTTACGTACCAGGTAAAGACATTATGATCGCGCTGGATGTGGCGGCATCAGAACTTTATAAAGACGGTCACTATGTATTGGCTTCTGAGGGTCGTACCTTGACCAGTGCTGAAATGGTTGATTTTTATGCTGACTGGTGTGCAAGATACCCCATTATCTCAATTGAAGATGGTTTTGATGAAAGCGACTGGGATGGCTTTAAAATGCAAACTGAGCGCCTTGGCAAAACCGTGCAGCTAGTGGGTGATGATTTGTTTGTAACCAACACTAAGATTCTGAAAGAAGGTATCGACAAGGGTATTGCTAACTCAATCTTGATTAAGGTAAACCAAATTGGTACCTTGACTGAAACCATGAACGCGATTCAAATGGCGAAAGAGGCGGGTTATACCGCGGTTATTTCTCACCGTTCGGGTGAAACCGAAGACGCAACGATTGCCGATATCGCTGTAGCAACGGGTGCCGGTCAAATCAAAACCGGTTCTATGTCACGTTCAGACCGTATTGCGAAGTACAACCAATTGATTCGTATTGAAGAAGCGTTGAATGAAACCGGTACAGCGGTTTACCCAGGTCTGTCTGCATTCTATAACCTTAAGTAATCGCTTAAAACGGAGCATATCAAACGGATGAAGGTATTATTGATTATTCTATCCGTTTTGGTGCTCTTGTCAGGTATTCGCTTGCTGTCATCGGATGGCGGTTTAGCCGAATACCTGTCACTTAAATTGCGTTTAGCGGAGGTTCAACAACAACTCGATAGCCAGCAAGCGGTTAACGACCTACTCAAGAAAGAAGTCCAGGATTTACAAGCTGGAACCGATGCGATTGAGACGCTCGCACGTCAACGTCTGGGTATGATCGGTAAAAACGAGGTGTTTATCCAGTTACTCGAAATCCCCCCTAGCTCGGTCAGTGCGCCAGTGCCTGATATCGAAGCCATTTCTATTCAAGAAAATCCGTTACCTATCAATCCTCTTGAGCCCTAACAATCTCTCTGTTTGTCGCCTTTTAGCAACACGTAAACAGCACCTGTTCCGCCATCCTTTTGATTCGCACTGCTAAATGCCAATACGTCTGGCATGCATCTCAGTAACCGGTTTGCCAGGTTTTTAAGCACGGGAAAATCGATATCCGAGTTATAACCCTTACCATGCACCACTAGTAGATAGCGATTTTTTCTTAAAAATCCTTGATGAATAAACTGAGTTAAGCGATGTTGCGCGATCTCTTCGGTATAGCCATGTAAATCTAATCGGCCTTGAATACTAAACTCGCCTCTGCGCAATTTTGCGAGGTCTTGCATTCGCAGCCCTTTTCGATAGTATAAAAGCGTTTCATGCGCGCTAACACTATCCAATTGCGCATAACTTGCAGGCTCGATTTGCTCTGCCAGCTTTTTACGCACCTGTCGTTTAGACACCGGTTTCGGTTTTTCTGGCATGATGTCCACTTTTTTACGTGGATTCATTGGTTTGACACCTTGAATCGCTTGCTCAAACAGTAATTTATCTTCTTCTGTAACCTGAGACACTTTATAATTCCATTTAAATAAATACGATTTTAAAGGATTAACACTTCATGCGCATCCTATTATCTAATGATGATGGTTATTTAGCTCCTGGCATTCAATCACTTTATCAGGCACTAAAACAACATTCCGCCGTTAGCGAGCTGGTGATGATTGCACCAGACCGCAATCGCAGTGCTGCCAGTAATTCATTAACCTTGCTTGACCCTCTGCGAATTCAGCAGCATGACGCACAAATCTATAGCGTGAGCGGTACGCCCACAGACTGTGTGCATTTGGGGATTAATGGCGCACTCGATTATAAACCCGACATGGTGATTTCTGGCATTAATGCGGGCGCCAATATGGGCGATGACGTTTTGTATTCAGGTACAGTCGCCGCCGCGACCGAGGGGCGGTTTTTGGGTAAGCCTTCGATTGCGATTTCGCTTTGTGGTGACCAGCATTTTGATACGGCCGCTGAGGTGTTAGTGCGTTTGTTGGCGGACTTGCATTTACAGGATTTGGACAATAACACGATTATTAATATCAATGTACCGGACTTACCCTTGGCACAAATCAAGGGTATTTTAGTCACGCGCTTAGGGCGACGTCATGCGTCTGAGCCCGTAGTTAAAGCGCAAGATCCGCGTGGCGGTAAGATGTTTTGGATAGGCCCAGCAGGCTCCGCCGCGGATGCTGGTGAAGGGACCGATTTTTTTGCGGTTGAACATGGGTTTGTTTCTATCACGCCTTTGCAGATCGATTTAACCAACTATATGATGCTCCTCAAGGTGAATCAATGGGTGGAAAACAAGTGGTAACGCTGGATTTATCGCAAAAGCCTGTTTATCCTAACTCACTCTACGATGCCGCGCAGGGTTTAGGTTTTACCTCCCAGCGAAGCCGTGACAGATTGGTTCAACGTTTAATGGCTAATCCGCAGTTGGATGTGGAGGTGCTTAACGCCATTCGCGTCACACCTCGCCATTTGTTTATGGATGAAGCACTGGCAAATCGTGCTTATGAGGATAGTTCCTTGCCGATTGGTTATGGGCAAACAATTTCTCAACCCGGTACCGTTGCGCTGATGACCAGCTGGGTAAGGCAGGGGACTCGACCACTTAACCGCGTTTTGGATGTCGGTACGGGATCCGGTTATCAAGCCTCGATTTTATCATTGGTTGCCAAGCAGGTTTACAGTGTTGAACGCATTGCCGCCTTGTCTTTACGTGCACAGCATTGCTTGGATCAGCTCGGTGTGCGCAACATTCGGTTTAGCCTAACGGATGGTCATTGGGGTTGGACAACTTTTGCACCCTATGATGCGATTGTGTGTGCCGCTGCTCCGTCTGATATTCCAGATGCCTTGATTGAACAGTTAGCTGAAGGTGGGCGCTTGGTTTTACCCGTCGGAGAGCAGCAGCAAATGCTAACGGGTGTCGAGAAAACCGCTACAGGCATTAAACAATACGCACTGGGTGAGGCGGTTTTTGTCCCACTGCTCAAAGGAGTGGCAGAATGAAATTATTTGCACCACTTTACGATTTAACTTTGCGATGGGCGGGGCATCGCCATGCGCCGCGCTATTTAGCGGGGATGAGTTTTGCCGAATCCTCTTTTTTCCCGATTCCACCGGATGTGATGTTGATGCCAATGAGCTTGGCTCGACCTGAAAAAGCCATGTATTTTGCTTGGATTGCCACCTTGTTTTCAACGCTGGGTGGGGTGCTTGGCTATTTTATTGGTATGTTGTTATTGGATGCGGTTTGGCCTTTAATTGTGTCAGCAGGTTATGATGATCGTTACCATCAGATTGTTGATTTTTTTGAGCTGTATGGTGTTTGGATTGTGTTTGTAGCCGGTTTTAGTCCGCTGCCCTATAAGATGTTTACTGTTTCGGCGGGGGCAACGGGGATGGCGTTGATTCCGTTTATAATTGCCTCATTGATTGGCCGTGGCGCGCGGTTTTTTCTGGTGGCCTGGTTAATGAAAATAGGCGGACAGAAATTTGAGCCATTAATCCGTCGTTGGGTAGAGTGGTTAGGTTGGTTATTTGTTGCGTTAGTTTTGTCTTATATTTTATATAAAACAATAGGTTAGTACTATGTTTAAAGTTCTAGGGTTAAGTATTGTTTTGTTATTGCTGGTGGCCTGTGGTCAACCCCCAAGAGACTACTTGCAACGCGGCACAACGTCTGATAATGCGAGAACTCAAGCGCCCGCCGCGCAAGTCGGCGCTAGAGACTGCAGCGGAACCAACTACACGGTAGTGTTACACGACACCTTGGGAGAGATTGCCTTGCGTTGTGGCGTTTCAGTGAATCAGTTGATTGGTGTTAACAACCTCACACCGCCCTATATTATTTACCCGAAACAAGAGCTGATCATTCCGCGCGCCGCGATGGCAACGCCTAAAATAAAAAAGTCGGCCAATTCGGTGACTTGGCATTGGCCGCTTGATCACAAAACTCATTATGCTTACGTGCTTGACTCGCAAGGTGTTCAGGCTTTAGAGGTGTATGGCGAGGTGGGTGCGTTGGTACGCGCCGCCGCCGATGGTGAAGTCGCCTTTGCCGAAAATGCATCCGGTCCGCTGGGTAATATGGTGATGATTCGTCATGCTGATAACTATTTGTCAATTTACGCCCATAATCAGCGCTTACACGTTAAACAGGGTGATCAAGTGAAAGCAGGGGATGTGATTGCGAACCTTGGGCAGTCAGGACGAACTGATCGCCCCAAACTCTATTTTGAACTGCGTTATCAAGGTCGAAAAATGGCGGTTGAACCCTTGTTAGGCAAACCTTAGTCCGCAGGCGCCTAGTCTTTTCCAATTATTAAACCAACCACGACTTCACGTTGTTCGGTTGTCAAAACGTTATAGGTGCGGCAGGCGGCGGCATTGTTCATTACTTCTAAGCTTACGCCCTGACGCGCACAAAACCCAAATAACGCCGCGGGCGGAAATACTTGGGTTTCGCCTGTTCCCAAAATTAATACTTCTGGCTTGAGGTCTAACAGGACTTGTAGGTGGTTATCACTCAGCTCGTTAATGTGTGTTATAGGCCAATCTGTTTGCAGTGTATTTTGTGTAACTATGCAGCTTTTGTTAAGTTTTTGTTTGTTAACTTCAACCAGGCCTGGTTGATAATGGCGAATTAAGTTAATGTTAGGGTCGATGTGTTGAGTAAACTTCATGCAATGCGCCTTTTTTTAGTAAGAATAACCATCCGAATTATTTAAAACACTATTTCAATCAAATTCAATTGACCTGTAAAATAGATTCTGTATCATTTACAGGCTTAATTGTCGTCTTTTTTCCGCGATAAACCAAACATTTTTTAACCCGCAATTATTGCAGTAATCTTGAAGGCCTTTTCGTGACTAGCGAATTTCAAAGAATTAAACGTTTGCCGCCTTATGTATTTAACATTGTAGGTGAACTGAAGGCGGAAGCGCGCCGCCGTGGTGAAGATATTATTGACTTCGGGATGGGTAATCCAGATCAGGATACGCCTAAACATATCGTTGATAAAATGATTGAAGTCATTCAACGTGAAGGAACCCACCGTTATTCGGTGTCGCAAGGTATTCCACGTTTACGCAAAGCGATATGTAATTGGTACAAAACTCGCTTTGACGTGGATTTAGATCCTGATTCAGAAGCGGTAGTGACGATTGGCTCGAAAGAGGGGCTTGCCCATTTAGCCTTAGCGACGGTTGAGCAGGGCGATACAGTATTAGTGCCCAACCCCGCCTACCCGATTCATCCTTATGGTTTTGTGATTGCCGGTGCGGATATTCGTCATGTCGAAATGTCACCGAATGTTGATTTCTTTGAAGAGCTAGAAAAGGCAATTCAAGACTCTTGGCCCAAGCCTAAAATGCTGGTACTCAACTTCCCTGGTAACCCAACCACGCAAACGGTAGAGCTAGACTTTTTTGAGCGGGTGATTGAGATTGCAAAGCACCATAATATTTGGGTTATCCATGATATTGCTTATGCCGATATCGTGTTTGATGGCTATGTCGCCCCCTCAATTATGCAAGTACCCGGCGCGAAAGATATTGCGGTCGAGTTTTATACTCTATCGAAAAGTTATAACATGCCCGGCTGGCGCGTTGGCTTTATGGTCGGCAACCCGACCTTATGCCATGCACTAAAACGAATGAAATCCTATTTAGATTATGGCACCTTTACCCCGATTCAAGTAGCGGCGATAACCGCACTTGAAGGGCCGCAGGATTGTGTGCAAGAGATATGTGACATGTATCGCGTGCGTCGTGATGTCTTGTGCCAAGGTTTGAATACGATTGGATGGGAAGTTGAGCCGCCCAAAGCTACCATGTTTGTCTGGGCGCCGATTCCTGAAGCTTACCGTGAAATGGGGTCAATTGAGTTTTCTAAAAAGTTATTGATTGAAGCCAAAGTAGCGGTTGCACCCGGCGTAGGTTTTGGTACTTATGGTGATGGTCATGTACGTTTTGGCTTGATCGAAAATGAGCATCGTACCCGTCAGGCGATTCGCGGCATCCGTGATATGTTTAAAAAAGACGGCTTAATCCAGACAAAGGAGTAGAGTTTGAAACAAATAAAGCTAGGATTACTAGGGTTAGGCACAGTCGGTGGCGGTCTGGTTAATATTTTGCGCACCAGTGAGCATGACCTAGGTCGTAAGCTCGGCAAGCAGTTACATATTGAAAAAATTGCCGTGCGTGACTTATCGAAGCCAAGAAACGTTGATACAGGTGCAATTGCACTCACCGACGATCCGTTTAGTGTGGTCAATGATCCGAATGTGGATTTAGTGGTTGAACTGATGGGCGGTACCACCTTAGCACGTGATTTGGTTGAACAAGCGATTAAAAACGGCAAGCATATAGTGACGGCTAACAAAGCTCTAATCGCTTTGTATGGCAATGAACTATTTTCGCTCGCCGAAAAACATCAGGTTCAAATCTATTTTGAAGCCTCGGTAGCGGGTGGTATTCCGATTATCAAGGTGCTGCGTGAAGGTTTAGCGGGCAATCAGATTGATTGGCTAGCAGGGATTATCAACGGTACAGGTAACTATATCCTGACTGAAATGAAAAAGCCGAACGCGGACTTTTCTAAGGTGCTAAAAGATGCACAGGATTTAGGCTATGCGGAAGCGGATCCAACTTATGACGTTGAAGGCATTGATGCGGCGCATAAGTTGACGATTTTAGCCTCGATGGCCTTTGGGATTGAACTCAGTTTTTCTCGGGTTTACACCGAAGGCATTAGCCTGATAACCGCTGATGATGTACGTTTTGCCAATAGCTTTGGTTATGAAATTAAGCACTTAGGTATTGCGGCGAGAACCGATGAAGGTTATTCGTTGCGCGTTCACCCAACTCTGGTGCCTAAAACTGTTCTATTAGCGGATGTGAACGGCGTAATGAATTCGGTATTGGTGCATGGCAATCATGTCGGTTCGACGCTTTATTACGGCGCAGGCGCCGGTGCTGGCGCGACCGCAAGCGCGGTGATGGCGGATATTATTGATCTGGCACGTGGCTGGGATGCGCCCTATGAGATGCATGTTCCTGCACTGGGGTATCATGCCGATCAATTAGAGCAGAATCCGAATATTCTTAATATTGATCAAATTGACACCGCGTTTTATTTGCGCTTCCTGGTAAAGGATCACCCAGGTGTGTTAGCGCGCTTATCTCAGACACTCGCGGACTGTGATGTTAGCATTGAACACCTGCATCAAGACCCGATGCCAGAGGGCGATTTGGCATTGGTTGTGATGACCACTAATGTCGTAAGAGAGTCAGGTTTGAATCAAGCGATGGCCGTGCTAGAAGGCATGGATGACCTAGAAGGCAAGATAACAAAAATTAGGGTAAGTGACTTTTAACCAGACCTAGAACCCCAACAGGAAACCGAGTCGCCAAAAGCACTCGGTTTTTTATTTTTATGGAGAAATAAAATGAGTTATGCCGTTACTTTAGGATTGAAAGGATTAACGGAACAGTCGTCGCTTTCGTCAGTAAGCATGCGTTTGGCTGGATTGGCTAAGCTGTTAAAACGCGCTGATGCCTATCCCATTAAGGCGCGTGGATTAGAAGCGCGCGCCAGTCATTTATTTCATCAGCCTGCGACGATTCCGCATGCGGTTTGTAGTGCGCAAGTTGAACTGGTGAATGCGGATCATAGCTTGTTTTGGATTCGGGTAGACCCGGTACAGCTGATTCCTGATCGCGATACCCTCGTCTTAATCCCAGCTAGTCATTTAGAACTAACAGCAGACGAATCTTTGTCTTTGCTCAATGCGTTTAACGCGCATTTTGCGCAGGATGGTGTGCAATTAGTTTATGGTTCTAGCCAGTCCTGGTATTTATCGCTTCCTCAAGCAGTCGATATTCAAACTACGTCACTGGCTCAAGCGGCGTTTCGAAATCTGCAAGGGCTGTTTCCACAGGGGCATGCATCGAGTTATTGGCGCAAACTGATGAATGAGGCTCAAATGTTGTTTTTTAACCATCCCGTGAACCAAGCTCGCCGCGATAGGGGTCAAGCAGAAATCAACAGCATTTGGTTGTGGGGCGAGGGTAAATTGGACGATCAGCTGATAAAAGCCCGCCTAGATGCCAAAATCTGGGGGCAGGGTGCGTATCTGCAAGGCTTGGCTTCACTGACTCAAGCGCACTGTGAAAATCAGCCAGCACACTACCAGGCCTGGTTGGACAACGCCAATAAAACACCTAATCTGCTTAATCATTTAATTGTCCTTGACGCTGATAGTCAAAGCTCCGCTGACAACACCCTGCAGTCGCTTGAGCGGGATTGGTTTCAAGGCTTACTGAAAGGTTTGCAACAGGGCGAGATTCACTCACTTTACATTGACCTTGGATTTGATCAGGGTTTCCTGCTTGAACCCAAAAACCTAAAGCGTTTCTGGCGTTGGCGACACCCTTTAGCGCCACATTGTGATTCATAGCGACTCATAGCAATTTATAGAGCGAGCTGAAACCTGATATAATCAGCAACAATTTTATTTTTAACCCTGTCAATAAAGGTTTTCCCGATGAATTTTATTGAAACCCGCGGTAATGATGGTCAATTCCCACTTGAAGTCACCTTTTCTGAAGCGATTTTAAATCCCATGTCATCGTTTGGAGGCTTGTATTCGCCCAAGAGTTTACCGATGCTAGAAAAAGATTTTTTAGCTAATCATCTAAACGCTGACTACAAAACGCTGGCTAAAGCGATTTTAGACAAGTTTGAAGTCGATATTGATGAAGCCGTGATTGATCGTGCCTTGGCACTGTATGACCAGTTTGATGAGCCTGCCAACCCCGTTCCGGTGGTTAAGGTTTATGATGATTTATATGTCAGCGAGCTATTCCATGGCCCAACCCGCGCGTTTAAAGATATGGCGCTACAGCCGTTCGGCACGGTATTGTCGGCGGTTGCGCAGGCACGTAATGAGCAGTATTTAATCCTTGCCGCGACCAGTGGCGACACGGGGCCAGCCGCATTGGATACCTTCCGTAATAAGCCGAATGTGCAGGTGGTCTGTATGTATCCTGATGGCGGCACCTCGGATGTGCAGCGTTTGCAGATGGTGACCGAAGATGGACAAAACCTAAAAGTAATTGGCATTAAAGGTGATTTTGATGATGCCCAATCGGCACTAAAGCGTCTGCTGACCTCGCCGGTATTTCGTGAAACGCTGAATCAAAAAGGCATTCAAGTATCCGCCGCTAACTCGGTGAACTTTGGTCGGATTATTTTCCAAACCCTATACCATGTCCACAGCTATTTGGAGCTGGTGCGTCAAGCGGCGATTGCCTTAGGCGATAAGGTGTATTTGAATGTCCCTAGCGGTAACTTTGGAAATGCATTAGGCGGTTATTATGCTTATAAAATGGGTTTGCCGGTCGAACAGATTTTAATTGCATCTAATAATAACAATGTGTTAACCCGTTTTATTAATGAAGGCATTTATGACCTACGCACGAGCCAAGTAATTCCCACTAGCTCACCGGCGATGGATATTTTGAAGTCATCGAATATCGAGCGTATTTTATTTGATTTATTTGGTGCTGAGCGTACCAAAGCATTGATGTTGGCGTTGGATAACGATAAGTTTTATCAATTGACCCCCGATGAATTAGCTCAGGTTCAAGCTATTTTCGCCGCTGACTTCTGTAGCGATGAAGAAGGGCAGGCTTACATTAAGCAAGCCTATGACGCAGGGTATTTAATGGATCCACATACAGCAACCTGCTTTAAGGTGCATGATACCTCACGTAAAAACAAACAACTCAAAACCATTGTTTACTCCACCGCAGAATGGACTAAGTTTTCACCGATTATCGCTAAAACCCTATTTGGTGGTGAAATAAGCGCTGATGTTGATGCGTTGAAGTTGATAGCGGATAAAGGGCAAATCGCCATTCCAGTGCAAATTGCCAGCTTGCTCGACAAGCCACAAGTCCAAGACAAGGTGATTGCTAAAGAAATGATTGAACAAGAGATTGTGACATCTTTGTAAGCTTGCAAGTTATCGGGGTTATATCAACACCCACAAAAAAGCCCGTTTAATAATGGGCTTTTTTGTTGATTGTCATAAGGTTTCTATATCAGAATAGGTTTGTGCCTTTAAGCCGCTTTCAATAATGCGTTGTGCGGCGGATTCTACGGTTTCATTTTGGCAGGGCGGCTCGCCTGGGTAGAGTTTAGAGCGCAGGTGGCTAGCCAAGGCGGGAAGGCGGGCAATCAGGCCTTGAATGCTCGGGTTTTCAGTGCAAACCAGTCGAGTAAGTTGTTCTAAACCGGCTTTGGCGACCGCATAGGCGCCATAGTAGGCTTGGTTGTTTTGCACCGCTTGATCTGAAATGCAGACTAACCAGGCCTGGTCGGCTTGCTTTAGTTTAGGTAAGCAGGTTTGAATCAAGTGAAAGTTCGCATTCAGATTAGTTTGCATTACTTCGTACCATTGTAATGCATCAAAGTGTTCAATCGGGGTTAATGCAGGCAAGATGGCGGCATTTAAAAACAGCCCGTCCAGCTTTTCAAAGCCACTTAGCCCCTCCGCTAGCTGCTCAAATTCAGCTTGCGCAGAGCCTGCTAAATCCATTGGGAATAGGTAAATGTTTTTCCAGCCTTTTGCATCCAATTCATCATAAAGCTTGTTGAGTGCCTTAAGATCTTTATCCAGCAAAATAAGCTGGTTATTGGCTTGATTAAGTTGTTCAGCCAGCGCACGACCTAATCCATGCGCTGCGCCGGTAATGAGATAAGTTTTTTGTTTAGAATCCATTAGTTAAAGCACGCTTTTAAAAAGTTTGTGATGTCATAAGGTGTGCGAAACACATGGTTCGCTTGCCCCAGGTTGTTTATTTGATCAGCGGCTAGATAGCCAAATAACGCCGCACCTGTTTGCATACCGGCATTCATCCCAGCTTCAATGTCGCGAGGATGATCACCTAAATACAGACATTGTGCTGGTGGCACACCACATTGCTCCGCCGCTAGCCACATCGGCTCTGGGTTTGGCTTGCGAACACTCAGGGTATCACCACAGATCACGGTTTTCGGTGGGCTAGGGAAGCTGAAGTGATTTAATAAAGCCAGTGTGAGGTCTGTGGGTTTGTTGGTGACGATGCCCCAAGGAATATTTTTATCGGCTAACTCAACCAGGCCTGGTTGTAATCCTGGGAAAATCTGGGTGTGTAATGCAATGTTTTCCAAGTAGATTTGTAAAAAACGTTGACGTCTTTTTTCAAAGCTTGCTTCATCATCCTTAGTAAAGGCAAGCCGGGTAACCGCTGCACCTCCTTGCGATACCGTGTTACGAACTTGCTGATAGCTAGGTGCAGGCACATTGCATTCATCACAAAGTAGATTGAGCGCATAACTAAAGTCATAGGAGGTGTCGAGCAGTGTGCCATCAAGGTCAAACAGGACGCATTTAATGCTCATCAGTCTGCTCCTCAAGTAAAGGTTTTTGAAAGGCCATTAAGTAGTTGATTGATAAGTCTTTGCTTAATGCGCAACGTTTAAATACAGGGTTAAAATCTATTCCCGCTGAATCAATTAAGTTTAACCCCGCTTGACGCGCCATCTGAGCAAGCTCGCTGGGTTTAATAAACTTGTCGTGTTGATGGGTACCTTTGGGAACAATGTTAAGCAGGTATTCGGCGGTGAATACCGCCAGTAACAGGGATTTATTGCTTCTGTTCAATGTTGAAAAAAACAACATTCCACCCGGTTTCGTTGCATCGGCGGCGGCTTGAATAATCGCTTGTGGGTCGGGGACATGCTCCAGCATTTCCATACAGGTAACCCTATCATAGCTTTCAGGGTGTTGGCGGGCATGTTCTTCCGCGCTGATAGCTTGATAGTTGACCTTAACACCAGTATCCAGCGCATGCAGCCGGGCAACGCTTAACACCTCTTCGGCTAAATCAATGCCAGTGACTTCGCCACCGAGCAGGGCAAGCGATTCGCTCAAAATACCGCCGCCACAGCCGATATCCAATATAGTTTGGTTAGCTATTCCAGTGTGTTGCTGAATAAAGTCTAAACGTAGCGGGTTCATTTTGTGCAGCGCACCAAACTCGCCATCCGTATCCCACCATTTGTGGGCATATTGATTAAAGTTGCTTAATTCTTGCGGGTCAACATTATTATCAGACATAGATTATTCGTTGTTTTGAATGAATGAAAGCTTATTTTACTGGATAAATGCCGCGATGTAGTCGCTAATTTTTTCGCTTGGAGTCTAAAACCTTGGGGCTTTTAGGTTATAATGCGCAATTTCATAGATAACAAATTGAGATTGGATCGTCCATGTCAGATTTTGCACGTGAAATACACCCTATATCGCTAGAAGAAGAAATGAAGCAGTCCTATTTGAGTTATGCGATGAGCGTAATCATAGGTCGCGCCTTGCCCGATGTGCGTGATGGTTTAAAACCGGTGCACCGTCGTGTTTTGTATGCGATGAACGAGTTGCACAACGATTGGAATAAGCCTTATAAAAAGTCCGCGCGTGTCGTCGGTGATGTGATCGGTAAATACCATCCGCATGGCGATACCGCTGTGTATGACACGATTGTTCGTATGGCCCAGCCTTTTTCTTTGCGTTATATGCTGGTCGATGGTCAGGGTAACTTTGGTTCTATTGATGGCGATAACCCGGCTGCGATGCGTTATACCGAAGTGCGGATGGCAAAAATAGCCCATGAATTACTTGCCGACCTTGAAAAAGAAACGGTTGACTTCACGGCTAACTACGACGGTTCTGAACACGAACCGAATGTATTGCCTAGCCGTATTCCTAACCTATTAGTTAATGGTTCAGCCGGTATCGCTGTCGGTATGGCGACCAATATCCCGCCACACAATCTAGTTGAAACGGTTAATGCTTGCTTGGCACTGATTGAAGACCCTGATATTGATGTAACAGGTCTAATGGAGCATATCCCAGGCCCGGATTTCCCAACTCACGGGATTATCAATGGTACACGCGGCATTCGTGAAGCTTATGAAACAGGGCGTGGGCGCGTGCAGATTCGTGCGCGTTATTTTATCGAAACCGATAAATCCGGCAAGCAAACGATTGTAGTCAGTGAAATCCCTTATCAGGTCAACAAGGCCAAGCTGATTGAACGTATTGCTGAACTGATTAAAGAAAAGAAAATCGAAGGCATTACCGCACTGCGTGATGAGTCTGACAAGGACGGCATGCGCATTGTGATTGAATTACGTCGTGGTGAAGTGCCTGAGGTAATGGTTAATAATCTATATAAACTTACCTCGATGCAAACAGTCTTTGGTGTAAATATGGTGGCGCTGATTAATGGTCAGCCTAAACTCTTAAGCCTTAAAGAAATTATTACCGCTTTTGTGCGCCACCGCCGTGAAGTGGTTACACGTCGCACTATTTTTGATTTGCGTAAAGCCCGTGAAAAAGCCCATTTACTGGAAGGCTTAGCGGTAGCGCTGAGCAATATCGATGAAATGATTGCGCTCATCAAATCCTCGCCATCACCGCAAATCGCGAAAGAAAAAATGCTTGAGCGTGAATGGCCAGCGGGCAATGTGATTCAATTGCTAGAACGCGTTGAAGCCAATGATACCCGCCCTGAGGATTTAGGCCCAGGTTTTGGTATGGTCGAGGCGGATATTTACCGTTTATCACCAACCCAAGCTCAAGCCATTTTGGAAATGCGTTTGCATCGCCTAACCGGGCTTGAGCAGGATAAAATTCTTGAAGAATATAAAGGCTTAATTGCCAAGATTTTTGAATTCCTTGAAATTTTGCGCAACCCAGATCGTTTAACCGAAGTGGTACGCGAAGAGCTGGTTGAAGTACGCGATCAGTATGGTGATGCGCGTCGCACTGAAATTGATCATGCTTATGTTGATTTGGATCAGGAAGATTTAATCGCGGTTGAAGATCGTATTATTACCTTATCGCAAGATGGTTACATCAAAACACAACCCTTGAGTGATTATCGCGCTCAGAAACGCGGTGGACGCGGTAAGTCAGCCAGCGCGATGAAAGAAGAGGATCAAGTCGGTCAAATTCTCGTTGCCAGCACTCATGATATGTTGTTGTGTTTCTCTAATCGCGGAAAATTGTACTGGAAAAAAACCTGGCAGTTACCACTTGCAAGTCGTGGCTCGAAAGGCAAACCCATTGTAAATGTGTTCCCGCTTGAAGACGGTGAGAGTATTTCGGCTATTTTGCCTATCAGTGAGTTTGATGATGAGCATTTTGTATTTATGGCAACTAAGCATGCGGTCGTTAAACGTGTAGCGCTGTCGGACTTCTCGCGGCCACGTGCTAATGGTATTATCGCGTTAGATTTACTCGATGGCGACGAACTGGTGGGTACTGCACTGACTAATGGCGAGCAGGAAGTGATGTTGTTTGCTAATGGCGGCAAAGCGATTCGCTTTAAAGAATCGGATGCCCGTGTAATGGGGCGTACAGCTCGCGGTGTACGCGGGATGAAGTTAGCTGAAGGCCAGCAGGTTATTAGCATGCAGATCGCAATGCCTGATACTTTAATTCTAACGGCTACCGAACATGGTTTTGGAAAATGCACACCCGTGGATGACTACTCAACGATTAATCGTGGTGGTCAAGGTGTGATTTCGATTAAGACCTCAGAGCGCAATGGACAAGTTGTGTCGGCCGTTACCGTGACACCTGACCAAGAAGCAGTATTGATTACCAATAAAGCTACATTGGTACGTATTAGAGTTAAAGACATTTCTGTAGTAGGGCGTAATACCCAAGGTGTGAAGTTAATTAATGTCGGCAAGGATGAAGCCGTTGTTGGTTTAGCGGTGGTCAATGTGTCTGAAGAGGACGAGGTCTTGGATGAAGAAGAAACAGCAGAAAATGCTCAATTGGCTTCATCTGAAACCACTGAAACATTAATCGTTTCAGAAGATAGCGCTGAATCAGATGAACAAAATAATGATAACAAAGAGTCGGAGTAAAGCCTGATGTCAAGAGCGTTTAATTTTAGTGCCGGTCCGGCAATGTTGCCTGAATCGGTGATTCGTCAGGCAGAGCAAGAGTTATTGAATTGGAATAACTCGGGTATGTCGGTAATGGAAGTCAGTCATCGTTCGGTGGAGTACATGGCGATGGCGAAACATGCAGAGCAAACGCTGCGCGATATTATGGCGATACCTGATAATTACAAAGTGCTGTTCTTACATGGTGGTGCATCACTGCAATTTAGTGCGATTCCCCTTAATCTAACCCGGCCTGGTGAATCAGCGGATTATTTTGATACCGGTGTTTGGTCGGCTAAGGCTATTAAGGAAGCGCAAAAATACTGTGATGTGAATGTCGTGTGTCAAAACCATCAGCGTATTCCTGATGCATCGGAATGGCAGTTATCTAAAAATGCCAAGTACGTGCATTACACACCCAATGAAACCATTGGTGGCTTGGAGTTTTTGTCTGTTCCCGATGTTGGTGATGTGCCCCTGATTGCTGATATGTCCTCTACCATTTTGTCGCGTCCAGTCGATGTGTCAAAATTCGGTATGATTTATGCCGGTGCGCAAAAGAATATCGGCCCAGCGGGTCTTGCGATTGCCATTGTTCGTGAAGACTTGATCGGACATCAACGTGACATTACGCCGAATCTGTTAAATTGGCAGTTATGTGCTGAGAATGATTCGATGTTCAATACCCCGCCGACATTTGGTTGGTATCTAGCTGGCTTGGTATTTGATTGGATCAAAGCCCAAGGCGGCCTAAATGCAATGGCACACCACAATGAAAGCAAAGCCAACAAGCTTTATCAAGCGATTGATAGTATAGAATTTTATGCCAATCCAGTAGACGCTTCACAGCGTTCTTGGATGAACGTGCCATTTACCCTTAAAGACCCAAGTTTAGATAGCCTTTTTCTAACCCAAGCAAAAGAAGCGGGGTTGTATAATCTAAAAGGCCATAAACTAGTCGGCGGTATGCGCGCGAGTATTTACAATGCGATGCCCGCTGAAGGCGTAGATGCGTTAATTGATTTTATGCGTGATTTTGCACAAGCACACGGTTAATAAGTTAAAAGGATCGATGTTTTGACGCCAACGGAACAAGAAGCCCAGCAATTAAATGAAATTCGCCAGCAGATCGATACGCTGGATGAGCAAATTCAACAATTGATCACTCAACGTGCATTGTGCGCACAAAAAGTGGCGGATATTAAAACGCAAGGTGGTCGTGTCGAGGCGGTTTTTTACCGTCCAGAACGTGAAGCACAGGTTTTGCGTGCGGTACGAGAACGCAATAACAGCTTGTTATCTGATGATGATATGGCGCGATTGTTTCGTGAAATCATGTCTGTTTGTTTGGCGTTAGAGCAGCCGTTGAAAGTCGCTTATCTTGGGCCTGAAGGCAGTTTTACTCATGCCGCGACCCTAAAGCAGTTCGGCTCGTTTGCGCAACCTTATCCGGTTTCAACGATTGATGAGGTGTTCAAATCGGTCGAAGAAGGCGAAGTGAATTATGGCATTGTGCCGGTTGAGAATTCAACCGAAGGGGTGGTCAACGCGACGCAAGATAATTTAATTCACATGTGCACACAGGTCACCGGTGAATTGGATTTGGCTATTCACCATTGCTTACTGTCGAAGTCGAATGAGTTAAAATCGGTAAAAAAAGTGGTGGCGCATACTCAAGCGCTGGGGCAGTGTCGTAATTGGTTACAAAACAACCTGCCGGGTGTTGCACTTGAAGCGGTTGATTCAAACGCATTGGCGGCTCAAATGGCGCAACAAGATGATACATTGGCTGCGATTGCCTCTGAACAAGCCTCGGTGCTTTATCAATTACGCATTTTAAAGTCGCGAATAGAAGACAAGCAGGACAATACCACTAAGTTTTGGGTCATTGGTAAAGAAAAACCCTTGGCTAGTGGTAAGGATAAAACCGCTTTAGTTCTGTCGTTAGCGAATAAGGCTGGGGCCTTGCATCAAATTCTTGAAAGCTTTGCCAAACGTGATATTAGTATGACGCGCATCGTATCACGCCCCTCGACAAATAAAAAATGGGATTATGTGTTTTTTATTGATATTATTGGACACCAGTCTAATAAAGACGTGGAGCAGGCCCTGAAAGAAGTCGAGCAACAAGCGCATTTTTTCAAGCTGTTAGGCTCTTATCCTATTTCACCGATGGATTAAATCTTTCACTTCACTCACCTTAATGACGAGAACGTTTATGAGCAGCTTATTTCAGCAGCAGATTCAACCTCAAATCCAATCCATTAAACCCTATGTGCCAGGCAAACCTGTGAGTGAGTTGCAGCGCGAGTTGGGCTTAAGTCATGTCACCAAGCTGGCATCCAACGAAAACCCGCTTGGCGCCAGTGAAAAAGTGTTGGCGGCGATGGAGATTGCACTTAAAGATATTGGGCGTTATCCAGATGGTAATGGCTTCTATCTGCGTTCTGCGTTGGCCGAGTTTAATCAAGTTGCCCTGAATCAAGTTTCTATAGGCAATGGTTCAAATGAGTTATTAGAGTTAGTAGGGCGTGTATTTGCCGGCCCGGGTGATGAAATCATCTATTCTCAATATGGCTTTGCGGTTTATCCGATTACCGCGCAGATAGTCGGCGCCACAGGCATCGAAGTGGCGGCTAGTAACTATGGTCACGATTTGGCCGCCATGGCAAAAGCCGTGACTGAACGCACTAAACTTATTTATGTGGCGAATCCGAATAACCCTACGGGAACCTGTTTTGGGCGTGACGAATGGGAAGCCTTTATTCAATCTATTCCACCTCATGTTATGGTGGTTTTGGATGAAGCCTATTTGGAATATGTTGACCAAGTTGATTACCCATCGGGTTTGGATTATCTTGCGGACTACCCAAATTTAATTTTGTCGCGCACCTTTTCAAAAGCCTATGGCTTGGCTTCATTGCGAGTTGGCTACATGCTGGCATCTGAAGAAATAACGTCTTATATCAACAGACTGCGCGCACCTTTTAATGTGAATCATTATGCACAGGTCGCGGCAGTGGCCGCGTTACATGACCAGCAGTTTGTACAGCAATCGGTCGAACTGAATCGGCAAGGTAAAAAACAGATGATCAAAGCGCTAGAGGATGCAGGCTTAGATTACATTCCCTCGCAAGGCAACTTTATTTGTGTCAAGTTTGGTTTAGATGCCGCTGAGATTAATCAACGCTTCTTACAGCAGGGTGTTATTTTACGCCCAGTGGCTAACTATGGCTTAACTGCGTTTTTAAGAGTATCCATAGGTACCCATCAAGAAAACCAGCACTTTATTGACGCTTTAAGTAAGGTATTGTAAAGCATGCATTTGCAACGTTTAACTGTGATAGGGGTTGGGCTCATTGGGGGTTCCTTTGCCCTCAAGCTTAAGCAGCTTGGCCGCGTTGTTGATGTGGTTGGTTATGGTCGTAACACACAAAATCTTGAAAAAGCGGTTGAGCTGGGCGTGATTGATCGCTATGCCTCTAGTTTGGCCGACGCCGTTCAGGATGCCGACCTGGTTGTCCTGGCGGTTCCTCTAGCCTCGATTGCACCGATTTATGCGCAAATCGCTACATACTTAAAACCGGATGCGATTGTCACGGATGTGGGGAGTGCAAAAGCCAGTGTTGTCGAACAGATTGAAACACAACTTGGTTTTAAGCCAGCTCAATTTGTGCCTGGGCACCCGATCGCAGGACGCGAAAAAAGTGGGGTCGAAGCGGTTGAAGCCGATCTATATCAAAATCACCGGGTCATTCTAACGCCACAAGACTATACCAATACCGATGCAGTAAATAAGGTAGAGTCACTTTGGCAGGCGGTGGGTGCGCAGGTTACAAGAATGACGGCTACTTATCACGATGAAGTGTTTGCAGCGACCAGTCATTTACCACACCTGCTGGCCTTCGCCTTGGTCGATATGCTCAATGAGCATTCTGAGCTAGGCAATGTGTTTCAATATACCGCGGGTGGTTTCCGTGACTTTACTCGAATTGCTTCTAGTGATGCTACTATGTGGCGTGATATTGCATTACAAAATGCATCCGCCATTGTTAAATGGTTGGCGGCTTATCAAGTTGAATTGACTAAACTAAGTCAGTTAATTGAGCAGCAGCAAGGCAATCAGCTCTATGATTTATTTGCCGACGCCAAAGCTGCGCGGGATAAACATATTATCAATAAGCGTTAAACTAGGTTGCGTTAGTCGCTCATTAATTTCACATAAATTTTAAAAAAGCAAGTTATTATCATGAAAAATATACGTTTTATTGTTCAGCCAGGTGGTTCAGTTCAAGGAAGAATTCGTGTTCCAGGTGATAAATCCATTTCGCACCGTAGTATTATGCTGGGCTCTATAGCGGAAGGCACAACAACCGTTACAGGTTTCTTGGAAGGCGAAGACAGTTTGGCCACGCTAAAAGCATTTCAAGCCATGGGTGTTGAGATTGAGGGGCCAGTTGACGGCAAGGTAACCATTAAAGGTGTTGGATTGAGCGGGCTTAAGCAACCCAAACATACATTGAACATGGGCAATTCAGGCACCTCAATGCGTCTGTTAAGTGGCATTATTGCAGGCCAAAAATTTAGCTCTGAATTGACCGGTGATGCTTCGCTAAGCAAGCGTCCAATGAAACGTGTTATCGATCCGCTTACCTTAATGGGTGCCAAAATCGAAAGCGAAGATAAAGGCTTGCCGCCGCTCAAAGTGCAGGGCAGTGATCAACTTAACGCCATCGACTACACGCTACCCATGGCGAGCGCCCAAGTAAAATCCTGCGTGCTGCTTGCTGGCTTGTATGCACAAGGCACCACAAGCGTTGTTGAGCCAGCGCCGACTCGTGACCATACTGAACGCATGTTGCGTGGCTTTGGTTATCAAGTAACAAGCAAAAAGTTAGATGCGCTTGCAACGAAAATTACCTTGCAAGGCGGTGGAAAATTGACAGCCACCCACATTGATGTACCTTCTGATATTTCATCCGCCGCATTTTATATGGTGGCCGCTTCGATTGCCCCCGGCTCAGATTTAGTGATAGAGCACGTGGGGATTAACCCAACCCGCACAGGCATTATTGATATTCTAAAACTAATGGGCGCGGATATAACCCTTGAAAACCCACGTGAGGTGGGTGGTGAGCCCGTCGCTGATATTCATGTGCGTGCCGCAAAATTAAAAGGGATTACCATTCCAGAAGAATTAGTACCCTTGGCCATTGATGAGTTCCCCGTGTTATTTGTTGCCGCCTCTGCAGCCGAAGGGACAACTGTATTAACCGGTGCCGAAGAGTTGCGTGTTAAAGAATCAGATCGCATTCAGGTAATGGCGGATGCCCTTCAAGCGGTTGGCATTGATGCACAGCCTACTGAGGATGGTATGATTGTTCAAGGTGGCGAGCAAAAGCCCCAGTCTGCCGCTATTATCAGTCATCATGATCATCGCATTTCGATGGCGATGACGGTAGCTGGTCTAAAAGCCGTCGCACCGATAAAAATTGAAGACTGTGCGAATGTAAATACGTCCTTTCCTCGTTTTATTGAACTTGCCAATTCAGTTGGGTTGCAGGTGACGGCTGAGGAGGCGTGATGATAAATATTATTACGGTTGACGGCCCAAGTGGAGTCGGCAAGGGCACACTTTGTCAATTACTATGCGAGCATACGGGTTTTCATTTTTTGGATAGTGGTGCTATTTATCGAAGTCTAGCCTATGGTGTGTTGGATAAAAAAATTGAGTTAGAAAACCAACCAGGCCTGGTAGCGTTGGCAAGCGTTTTGCCCGTTGAATTTATAGATGGCAAGGTTTGGTTTGAAGGTCAAGATATTAGCCTGACGATTCGTAATGAAGACGTCGCGGGCATGGCGTCAAAAGTCGCGGCCATGCCCGCGGTAAGGGAAGCATTGTTGCAAAGACAAAAAGATTTTGCGCGCCAACCAGGCCTGGTTGCTGACGGCCGAGATATGGGTACGGTGGTGTTTCCACAGGCTCAGGTTAAGTTGTTTTTAACCGCTTCTGCAGAAATTCGTGCAGAAAGACGTGTTAACCAGTTGAAAAATCAAGGTGTTACTGCTAATATTAACAAAATAACGCAGGACATCATTGAGCGGGACCAACGAGACATGTCTCGGGCCACTTCGCCTTTGATACCTGCGGATGATGCATTTGTGATCGATACGACGGATTTAAATATCCATCAAGTCTTTGATAAATCAAAACAAATTCTACAAAATTGTGGAATATGACGACCTAGCCAATGATTGGGGAATTGGCTTTTATTAACTGACCCGAGTTGTTTTACTTGCCCCAAGATTGGTAATTCATTCGGTTTTGTAATTTTAAATTTGGTAATCCATTCATGAGCGAAACTTTTGCACAGTTATTCGAAGAATCTCTTCAGTTAGACCGTTTTCAAACCGGCGCATTAATTATTGGTACCGTTGTTGGTATAGACAAAGAAACCGTTATGGTCGATGCAGGCATGAAGTCTGAATCTGCCATCCCAAGAAAGCAATTTGAAGATGCGCAAGGCAACTTAGAAGTGGCTGTTGGTGATGAAGTTGAAGTATGTTTAGAAGCGTTAGAAGACGGTTTCGGTGAAACCCGTTTATCACGCAAAAAAGAAAAACGTGCTAAAACTTGGGATCGTCTTGAAACCGCCGTTGAAGAAAATGAAACCGTTATCGGTTTAGTAACCGGTAAAGTTAAAGGCGGTCTTACTGTTGATGTTGAAGGCGTTCGCGGCTTCCTACCAGGTTCTTTGGTTGACACGCGTCCAATTCGCGACTTTAGCTTCCTAGAAGGCAAAGAAGTAGAATTAAAGTTAGTTAAAATTGATCGTAAGCGCAACAATGTTGTCGTCTCTCGTCGTGCTGTTATCGAACAAGAAAACAGCGCTGAACGTGAAGCATTACTTGCAAACATGGACGAAGGGTCTGTGCTTAAAGGTATTGTTAAGAACCTAACAGACTACGGCGCATTTATTGACCTTGGCGGTGTTGATGGTCTATTGCACATCACGGATATGGCATGGCGTCGTGTTAATCATCCATCTGAAATCGTACAGGTTGGTGATGAAATCGAAGTGCGTGTATTGAAGTTTGATAAAGAGCGTAACCGTGTTTCTCTAGGCTTGAAGCAAATGGAAGCCGATCCATGGTCAGACATGGTTGCACGTTACCCAATCGGTTCTGAAACTGGCGGTAAAGTGGCAAATATCACTGACTACGGCGCGTTTGTTGAAATCGAAGAAGGTATTGAAGGTTTAGTACATACTTCTGAATTGGATTGGACAAACCGTAACATTCACCCTTCTAAAGTGGTTCATTTAGGTCAGGAAGTGCGTGTTAAGGTATTGGATGTTGACCAAGAACGTCGTCGTATTTCTTTAAGTATCAAACAGTGTACCGTTAACCCATGGGAAAGCTTTGCTGTTACCCATAAAAAAGGTGACAAGATTGCAGGTAACATCAAGTCTATCACTGACTTCGGTATCTTTATCGGTCTAGATGGTGGCATCGATGGTTTAGTTCACCTTACCGATATTTCTTGGAATCAAACGGGCGAAGAAGCCATTCGTGATTTCAAAAAAGGGGATGAGCTAGAAACGGTTATTCTTTCAATTGATTCGGAGAGAGAGCGTATTTCTCTAGGCCTGAAGCAGCTTGAGCAAGATCCTTTCTCACAATTTGTGGCAACCAATGGTAAAAATGCGATTGTTGAAGGTGTTGTGAAGTCTGTCGACGATAAAGGTGCGGTAATTGATTTAGCGGAAGAAGTAGAAGGTTACCTTCGTGCTTCTGAACTAAACGAAGACACGCGTGATGCATCAAGCGTATTAAAAGTAGGTGATAAGGTTGAGGCCAAAATCACTAACATCGATCGCAAGAGTCGCAACATTTCTTTGTCAGTAAAGGCAAAAGACAAGCAAGAAGAAGCCGATGCTATTAAGGGCTACACTTCAAATCAAGAGCAAGCCACCAACACGCTAGGTGATTTGTTGAAAGGTCAGCTTTAAGTCTGGTAAATTAAACGTCAATCATCGCATTGACATTTAATTGGTCGTCCAGCTCCGTTTTTGGGGCTGGTCTTATTTCTACCAAAATACACTTAAAGAGTAAAATAATGACCAAGTCAGAGTTAATCGAGCTCATCGCAAGAAGACAAGCTCAATTACCACAAAAAGATGTGGAGATTGCAGTAAATCAAATTTTAGACTCTATGACTGAAACCTTAGCACAAGGCGATCGAATTGAAATTCGTGGCTTTGGTAGCTTTAGTTTGCATCATAGAAAGGCACGTATTGGTCGTAACCCTAAAACGGGTGAATCTGTAGAATTAGCTGAAAAGCGTGTTCCGCATTTTAAGCCAGGCAAAACCCTGCGTGAGCAAGTGGATGCCGCAAAAGCAACGACGGATATTATCTGCTAACAAGGATAAGTTTATATGATCGGCAAAGTGCTTTCATTCGTTGTACTGGTTGTTATGATGGTGTTAGGGATTTTGCTCGGTTCACTTAATCCAACTTCTGTGCCGTTTGATTATTATTTTGATCAACGGCACATTCCCTTGTCCATTCTTTTAAGTCTTTCATTTATTTCAGGTTTATTGCTTGCTGGATTCTTTATTATTTTGCAGGTTGTTCATTTGAAGTGGACCAATCACAAACTCAATAAACAAATCAAAAAGCAATCGAATGAAATTATCGAGTTAAAAAAGAAAGTTCATACTGAGCAAGAGAAGTCGGTTACCACCGAATTAATCGTATCCCCTGTAAAACCTGATTAAACCTAATTATATAAATAAAGGAGTTAAGCATGACTTCCTCACCCGTTATTGTTGCATTGGATTTTGACAATCAGCAAGGCGCTTTAACGCTGGTCGAAAAACTGGATTCAACACAGTGTAGACTAAAAGTGGGCAAAGAATTGTTTGCTATTGCGGGGCCGCAACTAGTTGAAAAACTTGTAACTCAAGGTTTTGATGTGTTTCTTGATCTGAAATATCATGATATTCCCAATACCGTGGCGATGGCGTGTAAAGCCGCTGCCAATATGGGTGTCTGGATGGTCAATGTACATGCCTCAGGTGGGCCTAACATGATGGCAGCCGCTAAGGAAGCAATTTTAAGTTGCTCGCATCAGCCAATCCTAACCGCTGTAACCATCCTTACTAGCTTCGATCAAGCACAGCTTGAATCGATTGGCATGCAAGGTACCATTGAGCAAAATGTTTTGCGGCTGGCTCGTTTAGCCAAGACATCGGGTGCGGATGGCGTGGTTTGTTCTGCACTGGAGGCGAGTGTTTTACGCTCGGAGCTTGGAGGGGCCTTTAAACTCGTTACGCCCGGTATCCGTCCTGCAGGTTCGGCAACCAATGACCAGCAACGCATTATGACCCCGCCTCAAGCGATAGCAGCCGGTTCAGATTATTTGGTAATAGGGCGCCCCATTACCCAAGCACCTGACCCCTTAGCCAGTTTATTAGCGATAAATGAAAGTTTAGGCTGCTAGGAGCCTGTTTCATAAATGTCGCGTGAACTTTATGAAATATGCGGGCTAGTAAGCTTGCAATAGCTATAAGTTTTATCTATAATCCCAGTCTTTCAGGTCTTATAAAAGATAGGCCTGAATTTCCTTGCTTTACTATAAAGCCTTTTTGCTTTGTAGAAAGCTCCGATATTGATCCATAAGGAGAGACCATGCGTCATTACGAAGTAATATTTTTAGTGCACCCTGATCAAAGCGAGCAGGTGCCTGCGATGGTTGAGCGTTACCGTTCAATGATCGAACAAGCTGACGGTAAAATTCACCGTTTAGAGGATTGGGGTCGTCGCCAATTGGCCTACACCATCGATAAAGTACATAAAGCTCATTATATTCTAATGAATATCGAGTGTAATCAAGAAACGTTGAGTGAACTTGAAAATGCGTTCTACTACAATGATGCCGTGTTACGTAATATGGTCATAGCTCGTAAAGAAGCCGATGTTGAACCTTCTGTGATGGCTGGCAGAAAAGATGACAAACCGGCACTCGCTGCAAACGCATAATTAGGAGAGTAACATGGCTAAAAATTTCGGACGTAAAAAATATTGTCGCTTTTCAGCAGAAAACGTAAAAGAAATCGATTATAAAGATTTGGATACGCTGCGTGCTTACATTACTGAAACAGGTAAAATTGTACCTAGTCGCATTACAGGTACAAGTGCAAAATACCAGCGTCAGTTGGCAACCGCCATTAAGCGTGCCCGTGTACTAGCATTATTGCCCTACACTGATCAACACAAATAAATCGTTTATTAAGTTAATATCATGATTGCACTTGCAAACTATGTAATGAAAGGGCCTATGCAGGCCTATATTGCCAGTATTGCGTTTGCATTGTTGGCTATCTGGTTTACACCGGTAGGCTTTTTGGCTGGCGCGGTCATTGCATTAGTTACGCTACGTGTTGGGCTAGCTGATGGCTTAAAACTGATGGCTGCAACAGCGGCGGTGCATTTGGGACTCTCTGGTGTACTATCAGGCAGCTATTTAGCAGGCCTGGTGGTTATTATCGAGTTTATGCTACCCGTTTGGGTTTTGGCGGTGGTATTACGCCAGACTAACTCACTGGGCGCTACATTGCAATTTGCCGGTTTGATGGCAGCGGCTGGCTTAGTGTTTGTTCATTTACTCGTCGGCGATATGCCAGGCTGGTGGATGAATACATTTAATCAAGCGGTTAGACCTTTATTGGATCAAGCAGACGTTGCCTATTCTATTGAACTGATTGAGCAAATGTCCAACGTGATGACCATGTTGATTGCGATGTTTGCTGTAGTGCTTTGGTTTAGCGTTTTAATCACCGGGCGTTGGTGGCAAGGTGTGCTGTATTACCCTGGCCAGTTCCAAAAAGATTTTCATCAATTAACGCTGCCGAGAAATGTGGCCTATGCGACGGCGTTAGTGGCTGTCGCTAGCATTTTCTTTAATGATGCAAGTGGTGGCTTACTCGGTGACTTATTTGGTTTGTTAACCGTGATATTAATGTTTCAAGGCTTGGCAATTGCGCATCATGCCGTCTTGAGAAAAGATTTGAGTAATGGCTGGTTAGTCGGTTTATATATTTTATTGGCTGTGTTCCCACAGACAGTGTTGGTTTTATCAATCCTTGGCTTGGCGGATAATTTTATGGATTTACGCAGTCGTTGGATAGAAAGTTAATAGAGGTTTTCTTATGAACGTTATTCTGCTTGAAAAAGTACAAAATCTTGGTACATTAGGTGACCAAGTTACAGTTAAATCGGGTTATGCACGCAACTTTTTAATTCCACAGGGTAAAGCAAAGCCTGCAACAAAAGAGAATTTGGCTGAGTTTGAAGCACGTCGTGTTGAATTAGAAAAACAAGCGGCAGCGGCCTTGGCTGATGCACAAGCCTTGTATGAAAAAATGAATGGCATGGTTGTGACTGTTGAAGCTAGTGCGGGTGAAGAAGGCAAGCTATTCGGTTCTATCGGTACGCAAGACATTGCGGACGCACTATGTGCATCCGGCTTTGAAGTTGAGCGTCGTCATGTTCGTTTACCAGAAGGTGCTTTGCGCCATATCGGTACATTCGAAATTGATGTTCAGTTACACACCGATGTTGTAGCTGCTATCACGGTTGAAGTCAAAGCAGGTTAATCACTGCTTTAACTTGAATAATGAAAACCCCGTCTAATTATAATTAGACGGGGTTTTTTAATGGCTACAATCTATCGCATTCAATCGTTTATAATATGTCTAATCTCATAATAAACGATAAACTATGAAACCCAACGCTAAATCTCAGTCACCCTCCACAACAAGCAGCCCTTTCAAGGTTCCTCCTCACTCAATTGACTCTGAGCAATCTGTCTTAGGTGGACTCATGCTATCGAATGCGTCATTTGAAGATGTCTCTATTGTTGTTAATGAATATGACTTCTATACCCAGCAGCACCAAGCGATTTATAGTGCGATTTGTGAGTTAAGTCGCGCCAATAAGCCATTTGACCTGGTCACTGTCGTTGAACTCTTAGAAGCGACGAATCAAATCGAGCTGGCCGGTGGTAAAACCTACCTGGCTGAATTAGTGGCGAATACACCGGGTGCTGGCAATATTCTTTTTTATGCACAAATAGTGCGTGAAAAATCTATTCTTCGCAAATTGATTGACGCCTCTAACGAGGTCTCGGAAAGCTGCTTCTTTACCAAAGGTAAAGATGTGCGTGAAATCCTTGATTTTGCCGAGGCTAAAATATTAGCGATTGCTGAGCATGGTGCAGGAAAGCAACGTCAATATAAAACCATGGATGAGTTACTCGCCTCTGCGATTAATCGCATTGATGAGTTGTTTAACTCCGATGGTTCCATTACCGGTATAGCCACACATTTGACCGAGTTTGACGAAATGACCTCCGGATTGCAACGCGGCGACTTGTTGATTGTAGCAGGGCGCCCCTCAATGGGAAAAACCACTTTTTCAATGAACTTAGCCGAAAACGTCGCAACAAAAAGTGGGCAACCTGTTGCGGTGTTTAGTATGGAAATGCCCGGAGAACAGCTTGCGATGAGAATGATTAGTTCACTAGGGCGTATTGATGCTCACCGGATGCGAACCGGTAAATTATTGCCTGAGGATTGGGCAAAAATGAACAAATCTATCTCGCTATTATCGAATGCCGATATTTATATTGATGACACACCGGCCTTGATGATTACAGAGCTTCGAGCAAGGGCGCGTCGCATTGACAAGGATATTCGTGATAAGCAACGGCGTAAAGCGATTGAAGCGGGGGTTGAAGACCCCGAGTCCAAGGTAACAGGTTTGGGTTTAATTGTCATTGACTACCTTCAGCTGATGCGGGGCTCTCAGCATACCGATAACCGTGTGAATGAAATTTCTGAAATCTCTCGTGGTTTGAAGGCACTGGCTAAAGAGCTTAATATCCCGCTAATTGCGTTATCACAGCTCAATCGAAGCTTGGAGCAGCGCCCTGATAAGCGCCCAAAAATGTCTGACTTACGTGAATCAGGGGCAATTGAACAGGATGCCGATTTAATTATCTTTATTTACCGAGACGAAGTCTATCATCCTGATAGTGATGACAAAGGAACGGCGGAAATTATTATTGGCAAACACCGTAATGGTTCGATTGGCACGATACGATTGACATTCATTGGTCAATACACCCGGTTTGAGAACTATATTTCAATGTCACCTGAAGATATGCACTATTAATATGTCACGTCCTATTTGCGCTCAAATTAATCTTGCCGCTTTACGGCATAATCTTACACAAGTTCGACAACTCGCCCCCCATTCTAAAATTTGGGCCGTGATTAAAGCGAATGGGTATGGTCATGGTATTGTGCGTGTAGCGCAGCAGTGTTCATCTGCGGATGGTTTTGCTGTCGCCAGTCTGGATGAAGCCCTTATATTGCGTCAGCAAGGATTTTTACATCGCATTTTATTACTAGAGGGTATTTTTCAACCTGAAGAAATGCCATTGGTTGAGCAACATCGTTTGGATTTGGTGCTGCACTCGCCGCATCAGGTTGAATGGTTGCTTGCTTATCAACCAAAGTTTGCGCTCAAAGTATGGCTTAAACTCGATACAGGGATGCATCGACTAGGGTTCGACCCCGTCAGCTTTGCCCAATCAATGCTGAAAATCCGTAATAGCTTACCGCAATTAAGGCTCAACTTAATGTCACATTTTGCCAGCGTAACAGAAGATACGGTGTTTACCAGGCAACAGCAGGTTTGTTTTGAGCAGCAAGCTAAAGACTATCAATGCCCAATGAGTTTAGCGAATTCCGCGGCATTACAGCGCTTACCGCAAACCCATTTAGACTGGGTACGACCTGGCATTATGCTCTATGGCGCCGGCATCATGCCCGAGTTTCGCTCTTTGTTTCAACCGGTATTGACATTTCAAACACAAATTATTAGCTTGAAATGGATTGCGCAAGGTGAGGCGGTGGGATATGGTCAAACGTGGGTGGCACAAAAACCGAGTTTGATTGGTGTCGCGGCTGCAGGCTATGGTGATGGCTATCCACGCCATGCACCAAGCGGCACGCCAGTATTAGTCAATAACCAACGCGTCCCCATTGCAGGACGTGTTTCAATGGATATGCTGACCCTTGATTTGACAGCGATAGCTGGCGCCGTCAATATAGGTGACCCTGTTGTGCTTTGGGGTGAGGGTTTACCTGTGGACGAAATAGCTGAAAAAGCCGGCACAATAGGTTATGAATTACTCTGTGGCATCACCCAGCGTGTGCCCATTAAAGAAATAGAGCGGGAACCAGATCATGTCAGATAAAACACTCGTCATTCATTCTAATACTAAAGGCTATGACGGCTTTTTTAAAATTAATCGAGTCACCTTTCAGCACAGTCTTTATCAAGGCGGTATGAGCCCTGCCATTGTAAGAGAGTTATTTGGTCGTGGTCAGGCCGTCGTGGTCTTACTCTATGACCTGAATGCGCAACAGGCTGTACTGGTTGAGCAGTGCCGTGCCGGTGCGCTCCAACATGCACTGGAAGCGAATAATCCTAATCAGGCCTGGTTAATAGAGCCTGTGGCAGGGATGATTGACCCAGGGGAGTCTACTTGGGAAGCTTGTAAACGTGAAACGCTTGAGGAAGCCGGTGTCTTAGTCACCGAGTTCGAGTATATTTGCCAATTTTACCCCAGCCCTGGCGGCAGTGATGAAATACTTCATCTTTATGCCGCGCAGGTAGATGTTAATCAACTGGGTGAATTTAGCGGCCTAAAAGAGGAGGTTGAGGATATTCGCTTGCTCAAGATGCCATTTAGCTCACTAAAACAAGATTTGTTAACCGGCAAGTTTCGCGTTGCCAGCACCCTTATTGCTTTACAATGGCTTTTTTTTCAAAAGCTAGGTCATCATTAAACGCCATGAAAAATACCTCACAAAAACCGGATAACCATCCACCCTCACGCGATCCATTAATGGCCTTGTTTCGTTATGGCAAGTTACCAAAAATAACACATCAGCTCTTACTGGCAGCCAGTTTAATTGCCGCGTCATATTGGCTATATTTTGCTATTGTCAAAATGCAATTACTCCCTCGGTTTTTAGCGGGTGAAGCGTTGATTTTAGATGCCGTTGTTGGGTTTCCATTAGTCTTGGCTTTGGCCATTGTGGTGTATGCCGTTGTATTTTGGTTAGTGAAACTGATGGTGATTATTTTTTACCCCAGCTGGCTAACCTTGCCGAGTGATTATTATGATGATGCTGATGAATCATATTTTGATCCTACTGAACCACCCGATGATAAGCGCACCCAATGAACCTAACCGCTCATAAGCGTGAAGCCTATCAACTGATACGTATCGCACTGCCGATTTTTACCGCACAACTCGCCCTGACGAGCTTAGGGGTCGTGGATACCATTATGTCAGGCTGGGTAGGGGTCAATGACCTAGCGGCGATTGGCTTGGGAACCAGTATTTTATTACCGGTTTTTATTTTTGCGACCGGTATTTTGTTAGCCATGACGCCCATTACAGCCCGATTTTTAGGGCAAAAAAATTCAACCGCGATTGGATATAATCTTACTCAGGGTCTATGGTTAGCGATCCCGATTGGGCTTGTGAGTATGTTATTGCTGATGATACCGCAGCCCTTGCTGAATTTGTTGCAGTTAAGCCCACAGGTTTATGATTTAACCGTCGATTATCTATTCTATGCCGCGTTAGGTTTGCCTGGGGTTGCACTTTATCAGGTTTATCGATTTTTCTGGGAAGGTTTAGGCATTACGCTACCAACACTTTATTTAAGTGTTGGTGCCTTGTTATTAAATATTCCGCTTAATGCATTGTTTATCTATGGCTACGGGCCGATTGAAGGTATGGGTGCAGTGGGCTGTGGTGTAGCGACCGCGATTGTGATGTGGTCGATGTTGCTGGGTGGTTGGTTGTATGTGCGCTATGCAACAAAAACACAAGTCTATCGCCAACCAGGCCTGGTTGGTCCAGACTGGAAAAAAGGCTTTAAACCGATTTTATTATTGGGTGTACCTATGGCATTTTCATTGTTATTTGAAGTGGGGATGTTTAGTTTTGTTGTATTGTTTATCGCACCGCTTGGCACGACAGTAATTGGTGCCCATCAAATTGCAATGAGCTTTACCTCTTTGCTGTTTATGTTGCCTTTAAGTCTGGCAATGGCGATGACTGTGCGCGTCGGTTTTGGCTATGGTGAAAATAGCCGTGAAGCCGTCAAAACTAGCATTAGCGTCGGTGTGGCCTTTGCCTTGTTTTTTGGCATTGCCTTATCACTGTTTACCCTAACGTTCAGAGAAGTGTTTGTCAGTCTTTACACCAGTCACCCAGAGGTATTTCATATTGCGGCGATGTTATTTATTTTTGCAGCCTCTTATCAGGTATTTGATGCGATACAGGTAGCAATGGCCGGCGCACTCCGTGGTTTGCACGACACCCAGGTTACCATGTGGGTGACACTGATAAGTTACTGGGGCGTAGGGTTAGGCGGCGGCTACTGGCTGGCTTTTGCTAATCCATTTGGTGAACCGCTCGGGGTGTATGGCTTTTGGTTTGGGATTATTGCCGGTCTAGCCTTAGCGGCTGTTTTATTGATTTTGCGATTGAGATGGATGATGCAACATGTTGATTTTAAAAGCTAAGTGTCCTTGCGGAAGTGGACAAGACTATAGCGATTGCTGTAAGCTAATTCATACGGGTAAAGCCAAAGCGCTGACGGCTGAAGCCTTGATGCGTTCTCGGTTTAGTGCTTATTATTTGGGTCAGCAACAACCTGAGCTAGCGTCGTACCTGTTAAATACTTGGTGTCCATCTACACGACCAAACAGCATGGAACTGACCGATCAACCAAACTGGGTAAGATTAAAAATATGGCAAACCCAAGCGGGGCAGCCAAACGACAAACAAGGCATTGTTGAATTCAGTGCGTTTTATTTGGATGGCTTGTTTCAATTGGAGTTTCGTGAGAAAAGTTATTTTCAACGAAACCCGGAGGGTGACTGGTGTTACCTGCGCGGTGATATCTTAAAAAACTAAAGGTGATTGCGCTTTTCGTCATCCTCTTTTGAGTTTTTAAAAAATAAATAAACACCATAAATAACGAGGCCCACAATCGTGACCGCAATAGCGGTTAACCCCAGCATGAGTAAAAGCGCGTCAAAAACCTTATCCATTGTGATAGAGTGCATTTAAAATTTATCCATTTATTTTTATGTGTGAACATTCTACAATAAACATGCAATTTTAGCCGACAAACATTAGAGAAAAATTATGGCACAGACAATTTCGGAATTGGAAAAAGAACGCGCGAAATTATTAGAGGCGATTGAAGCACAAGCTAACCAACTCTCCAAGCAGCGTGGCGGAGCCACCAATGAAGCACGTCCTCACACCCTCAATGATTGGTTGAACGCCGCTGAGCAGGTTGTACCAGCCAAAAAAGAACCCAAAATGAGCTATGACGACGATTACAGTTCACTCGCCAAGCCACGTCAGCATAATCCGCGCATCAGAGAACCCATGTTTAATCCGCAAGATTTTGCGGAGCCTGATGTGACCTTAAGTCAAACCGCCCAATCCGAAGCCGCCCCCAAAATGAAAAAGAAATCCACCGCCTTAGGCGCGCATAAAGCCAAGCAAGCACAAAAAGCCTCGTTTTTTGGTGTTATCATTATGCTATCCTTATTGATGACGGTATTAGGTGTGATTTATGTCGCCTACAATGCGGTGCAACGCGATATGCAGCAGCTAGCAGCTATTCACTCTGAAACCCTTGATACATTGGGTAATGTACAACTAGAGGTGATGGCACTTAAAGACCAAATTGAAAAAGGCGGTGATGCTGACATGTTTGATCAATTGATTGAGCGTATCGAAATCCAACAGCGTCAGTTAAGCGAGTTAAGACAAGCACAAGCCTCACAACAAATCAGTCCGCATGCACTGCGAGAAGCCACACAACAGCTTGAGCGCCAAATGGAAGCGCGTTTACAAGGGTTTTTAACTCAAATGGCGTTTTCAGATGCACCGATACCGCCGAATGATATACAGACACCGGCTACGCCCTCCGTGCCTACAGCTAGATCCGAACAAAAAGTCGTGCGCCTTGTTGAACAAAAAGCACCGGTTGACCCAGATGTTACCTGGCTTAAGCAACAAGCTGCTGATAATTTTGTTTTACAGCTTGCTAGCATGGCCGACCGCAACGGCATTGAGCAGGTTATCAATGACAAACGCATTCAAGGCGGTCGAATTATTCCGCAGATACGTGATGGTCGTCAAAGTTTTGTGCTGGTTGTCGGTTCTCATGCGCAGCGTACTCAAGCTAACCAAATGGCGGTTGATATTAAAGAGCAAACCGGGATTTCACCCTGGGTGCGTCGTGTGCGTGACTTAAGCGGGCGTGTCGAGTAAAGGGATCACCAAACAAAAGGTGACACCTTGCTGGTCGGGCCAGTTGTCGACGGATAGTTCAGCTTGATGATGTTGTGCAATCAGCTTGGCCAGATAAAGCCCCAACCCTAAGTGCGCATGATCTAAATCGCCGGTTGCTCGAAGAGACACCATGCCCTCAAATATTTGTGATTTCAGCTCATCCGGTATCGTTGGGCCAGCATTACTTACACGGACCACTAACTGGCCGCTTTGTTTTTCCATCGATAGTAAAATAGGCTGGCGGCCATTATTAAAATCGAGTGCATTATCAATCAGTTTATCAATGAGTTGCTCAAGTAAAAAACCATCGGCTTGAACAGCACAATCTTGTAAGTTTTGTGCGATACGTATCGTCACAAGACCCGTGGGTAAACTGTCGCAAATAGATTGAAAGTAATCACTTATTCGCTGTACAGCAAGCGGATACAACATCTGATTCTCAAGGCTTTGCTCTAAACTCGACGCTTCTGATAAAGCAGTTAAGAGTCTTTGTAATTGCGCTAAACCTTGCTGTGCTTGCTTAATCCTGTCTTGCTCTGGGTAGGTGAGTGCCAATAGCTCAAGGTTGGCACTCACTCGATTGATTGGATTGTGTAGCTCGTGACGTAGTGTTTTAGGTAGCTGCTTTAGATAACGCTCATAACTAGCGAGTTTTTCAAACATTTCCCATATATCTTGACGCAACTGTGTGAGTTCATCATTTTGCCTTTCTGGTCGTTTTAAATAACCAGGTTGCAATTTTTTTGCCGATGAAAAACTTTTTTTAACATCCTCACCAAGGCGTAAAATCCGATTAGACATGGCTTGCGCATAAAATAAAACACCGGTTAACACCGATAACAAAATCAAAGTGGATAAGCCGATTAAACGATGAAAGGCACTTAAGCTTTGTTGAAATAACTGCGCAATACTCTGCTCAAATACCACCGCACCGATAATTTGGTTGTTGTGATAAAGGGGGGTAGCCGACATCAAGCTAATCGGGTTTTGTTGATGATTAATGCGATATTGTTGACTGGTTTGCCCCTTGAGCGCAGCTTCAATTATTTCACGCTCTGGGTAAGGCGACTGCGGAAAGGGATAGGGGAGTGGGTTGGCGACCTTGCCCAATAATTGAATCCCAGAAAAACCTAGCCACTCTAAAAAATCACGTTTAAAGCTTAAGGACGCATTAAGGTGGCCCATAACATATTGAGTTTGCCCGGTTTGATTGACCAACCAAATGCTACTTTGTTCTAAATCAATATGTGAAAGAATCTGTCCAGCTTCCTGCGTTTTACCCCATATTTCAGGTCTTGTTTCTAAAATCAATGACAAGTTTTGTACAGTATGTTGGTGTAAGCTGGCTTGATGATTTAAAATCAAATGTTGCAAATCGATTGCTAAGCGATAAGCCAAGAGAGGCAATATACCCAACAATAAAAATAACAATAGCAAACGACGTCGGATAGTAAAACGTGCAGTCATTGCCAACGGTAGCCACGACCATAGACATTGTGAATCGCATCAAACTCAGGGGTTATTTTTTTAAACGCATTACGTAGTCTACAAATATGGGTATTAATGGTATTTCGCTCTACCACGCCTTGCGTCGCGGTTTGTAGTTGTTGGTAATTGATCACCGAACCGATGGGGGTGAGTGCAAATTGTTCAAGCATTTCAAATTCCGTCACGGTAAGTTGAAGCGGTTGTGCTCGCCAAAAAGCTTTTAAATTATGTCTATCTAATTGCAGCCCTTCAATAAAGCTCAGCGATGGCTCCGCTTTAGGCATTTGTGTTAAACGCAATAAATTATCCACTTTTCGCTTTAACACCGCCAAGCTTATAGGCTTAGGCAGATAATCCACCGCGCCAATATCATGACCGGCCATGATATCAAACTCAGATTGACGTTCGGAGAGGAAAATAATCGGAATAGGGCGCTGATAGCGTTGCAAGTTCCGCGCTAAATCAAAGCCCCCGTCGATTTCATCACCTAAAATAATATCGCTAATCAGTAAATCAGGTAGCTGTTGCGTGAACCGAAGCTGTGCGGGCTCACGCATGGCAAAAACATCAATATGAATAGCCTCTGATTGCAATGCCTCCACAATCGCCGATTGCTGTTGCAAATCATCCTCAACCAGCATCACGTTATAAGCCATCGGATTTAAACCTAAATTACTTAACGTGATTGAAGTCGAGAATTTGCATATTCATAATCAAACCCGCATCTTGAATCGGCAGCACAATGGCATCTTCACCGGATTCATTATGATGGGAATGCCACCAACCTGGTGGGGTGATAAAGACCGAGCCGGCTACCCAGTTGGCGCGAATCGGGTTAATGATTTGACCTTGATCGTCAATCTCTTTGCCAATCATCGTATAGGTGTTCTCGCCAGCGGCGACACAATAGTCGATAGCAATGGAGTTGTGACGATGGGGTTTTTGTACAACACCTTTTGGCAACACATTGTATAAAGACCACAGCGTGTGACTCAGCGTCATGGTCAGTGGAAAGTTTGGATTAGATAACAAAATACCGGTACGATTACGTCCCTCACCTTGCGCTCGGACAGCCGCGAGCTCTGATGCTAAACGCTCCTTGGTATAAAGGACGGGGCTAAAACGTTGTTCAGCCGGCATGACACCAAGATAGCTAAGCAACGGACTATCGGTTACCCAATAAAGTGCGGCATCTTCGGTGGCACTGTGCAACGCATCCGGCAGCGCGGGCAGGGTGAACAAATCGCCTTGCTTCCACTCAATCGTACCCTGTTGCATTTGGGTGCGACCCTTGCCGCGAATGACATAAAACATTTGTGACGTCGCTTTGGCATCGGTAACCAGGGTTGTACCTTCGATAATGCGAATAAAGTTCGCCATTAAATTAGGTGTCGTGGCGGGGTAAGCCGTTTGCAACTGTTCACTTAAATCAAATGGAATAACCCGTGAAGCCCCTTCAGCATATAAAGTATGTGGGAAGTTGACCACCTCAATTTTTGGCATCGGTGGATTCACTGCAGACATATACTCTTTAAAATCCGCTTGTTGTTCCCATTGCTGTTGAACCGCTTGCTGAACTTGTTCGATGGGTTGTTTGGCTAGCATAGGACACATCCTTTTTATAATTAAAATTTAATAGTTAAAATCAACGGAATCGATTTAGTTTTTTGCGCTCACTCGAAGAGGGGATGCCCAACGCTTCACGATACTTGGCAATGGTTCTGCGTGCAATACTGATATCTTGTTCCTCTAACAAGTCCATCAATTTATTATCACTTAAAGGCTTGCTTGGGTCCTCATTGCTTATGAGCTCTTTAATATGGGCTTTAATTGCAACCGCTGATTGATCCTCACTGCCATATTGACTAATACCACTGGAAAAAAAATATTTTAACTCAAATGTACCGCGCGGGGTTTGCATGTATTTTTGATTAGTCGCACGAGAAATGGTCGACTCATGCAATTCAAGCACTTCCGCAACCTCGCGTAGTACCAAAGGCTGCATCGCCTGTTCACCTTCTTCAAAAAAACGACATTGTTTTTCAACAATATAGCGCCCAACACGTAATAGGGTTTCACCTCGACTTTGCACACTTTTAATCAAGCCTCTGGCTTCGGCTAGCTGTTCTTTTATCTTGCGTGCTTGTTCAGTATTGTCTATTTTATTCGCCAGATCGATATAGGTTGTGTTCACCGCTAAGCGAGGAAAAGCCTCCTGATTCAACTCCACTAACCAGCCTTGTGCTGTCCGTGATAAACGCAGATCAGGAATAACCAGATCCGTCTGCGTATTGGCAAACTCTCTGCCAGGACGCGGATTGAGTGATTGAATTAACCGGAGTAAAACAGCCAGCTCGGTATCATTTAAACCATAGACTTTTTTAATCCGCTTGTGATCATGATAAGACAGCCAATCAAAATGTTCTTTTACCAACTGAAGGGCGGTGATTTTGTAGGGTGAATTCGCAAGATTATTAAGTTGTAAAAGTAAACATTCTTGAACAGAACGCGCACCCACGCCAACCGGCTCAAACTGTTGAACGGTTAACAGCACACGCTCAATATCAGCAATTTGCACCTCGAGTGATTCATTGTCTTGGATTGAAGATTGAATTTCATTAAATTCAACGTGAAGATAACCTTCCTCATTAATCTCATCAATAATATAGGAGGCAATCAGCTGTTCTTCAGGGCTAGCCCAAACAAAAACATCGGCTTGCCAATTTAAATGATCATGTAAACTTTTTTGTTCGGCAGTATAGTTTTCAGGGGGGGTGTAATCCTCAGACTCCTGATTAGTGGTGTGGTTTGTTGCACTCACTTGACGATCGCTATAAAGATCCTCTAAGCTGTATTCTGCCGCGTAAGCATCATCACTAGGTTGAGCGTCATTATTAATATCCAACTCTTTTACGCTAGGCTCAAAGGGCTCAAATTCATTATCATCAGGACTATCATCATCAAGCCTTGTCGCTTCATAGTCGTCTGCCTGTGCTATATCATCCGCAAACTCATCTTCAATTTCGAGCATGAAATTTGTTTCAAGCGTCGCCTCAATGGTTTGCTGCACCTCTAAAGCCGAATATTGCAAAATCTTAATTGACTGCTGCAACTGTGGCGTCAGCTTAAGATGTTGCCCCATGTTTATTTGTAATCCTGGCATAATCGCCATCTACAAATGCTCCTCGAATAATATCTATTGAATTAGGATGTCGCTTTTTATGCCCAAAGCGTGCCGTTGTCGATATAATAATCTAAAATCTGTCAAAACGGTAATAAAACGGTTACCTTGATGCAGAATTGGCATAGAAATTGAACGTTAAATTTTTAAAATAGGTTTACAGGAGGAGTGATTATGACAATAAAAGCCGATGCGTTAGAGATTATTGAAAATCTACCGGAAGGTGCAACCTGGGATGATATTGTTAAGGAATTAATCCGACAGCGTAAGATTACCGTTGGGTTACGTGATCATGAAATACATTCGAATGAAGACTTTAGTGAAGCTGAGCTAAATGCTATTATGGCGCGCTTACACTCAAGCCATTCTATGCCGGATGATAGACGCAACACCAAAAGCTATAAACCAGGCAATGCGACAACATTAGGTATGATTGCCGGTGTGATTGCCGTGGTATTTGCATTTGTTATTCCGCCAATTTCTTGGTTGGGTGCGGCAATTGCTGTGATTGCCGGCGGATTTGGCATTTCGCGTAAAGAAGAAAAAGCATGGATTCCATTGTTATTAGCGTTTGTTTCAGTGTTTGCATTTTTTATTGGTATTAAAGGGTTCTAACAATTCCTAAATTTTTATGTTATGTTTCTTTATGTTAAGCCGGCTTGATGCCGGTTTTTTTTACACCCTTTACATGTTCTCATAATGTATATTATGTTAAATTGGATTTAAACCAAAAAAACACCAGACGGCCTCATCATAAAACCTTGCCCCGCTACACCATTAATTTAGTAAAATAATTTACTAAATTAAAATCACTTCAACATTGCCCAATCTTTAGATGGCAAAGCACTACTCATTAAATCTGCCGCAGACTTGACGGTACCCTTCAGCATTGGATGTGGCTTACGCTTTTTTTTATTAACGACCATTTTTTTAAAAGGAGTTTCATACAACACCAAGACCTTAACAGGACAGTCCTCAGGTACGTCGTTTGGTAAACGAATCAGATGGTCACGAACTACTGTCTCAAATTCAATCGCGTACATAACACGCTCCTCATGTTAATTAAATCTAATGCTATTTTAACCTAAAACTCAAACTTGGTTATTAATCAGGCGGATAACATCTTCTGCCGGTCTGGCGATAATGGCTTGTTGGTTTATCACAACAATGGGTCTTTGGATAAGCTTAGGATATTGGCATAGAATTTCAAACCAGGCCTGGTCATCGCGTTGATCATCAACGCTCAACCCTAGTGCCTGAAACAATACTTCATTAATACGAATAATACCTGTTGCACCACATTTGAGCATCTGGCATATGTCAGCTAACATCTCAGGGTTAATTGGCTGCTCTAAATAGCGAATTTCGTCTACCTGATAACCGTGCTGAACCAAAAGTTTTAATGCCTCACGGCTTTTTGAACAACTTGGGTTGTGGTAGATTTTGGCTAGTTTTAAGGGCTTATCTGACATATCAGCTCCAGTTTATAATTAAAATATCCAGTCTGTGGGGTGTTTAGTCTTCTTTATCCAAACGTTGGCTTAATGCCGCTTCGACCGCATCGAGTCTGGATTTACATATTTGATAAGCACGGCTGGCTTCGTCCACCATGGGCACTAACTGATCAATATCGACCTCATCGGTTTGTGTCAGCTGATTGGCAATCTGTTGTAATTTCGCATAGTTCTCTTTAAAACTTTCAGCTTTGGCGATTTTTGCCATACTTGGCACTCCTTGTGTTTGGCTCGGGTTCAATGGGTTTTATTGGATTGGGATTGAACTGGGCGTACGCGCAGCTCACCATCGGTGAATTGTAAACTAAACTCATTAAGCTTTGCGGCTTGCTGTGCTGAGCTAATGGGTTGATTGGCGTCTGTTTTCGCCATCGCAAAGCCCCGTTTTAACTGGGTTTGCGGCCCAGAACTGAGGATAAAGCTTAGCGTTTGCTGGCTTTGTTGTCGATAAAAAATCACCGCTTTTTTTGCACTAGCCTCCACCTGCTGCTGGTGCGCCAGCAAATCGGTTTTTAAACGTGCAATGGGCTGTTTGGCTTGGCGATAGACTTGCGCGATTAAACTATCCAAACGCACTTTATTTTGACCAAGCTGCTGCTGACTGCGGGATTGAATCTGCGCAAACAAGGGCGCTAATTGGTGTTGCCAATAGCTAAAGCTACGTGCTTGATTGTGTTCAAGCTGCTGTTTTAGTTGGCTTAAATGAGCGGTGGCATTTTGCAATCGTTGTAGCGCCCCGCTTTCAATACGCTGCCAATTATCAACCGCACGCTTGGCTTGTTGGCTAATCTGTTGCCAAATACCATTGATTACCTTACTGGGCGTATCGAAACGCGTATGTGCCACTTCGTCCAAAATGGTGTTGTCACGCTCATGCCCAATGCCGGTTAACACCGGTATCGGCATCGCACAGAGTGCTTTGGCCAATTCATATTGATTAAGTGGGTTTAAATCGAGTTTGGCACCGCCACCGCGAATAATCACCAATGCATCAAAGGCGTTTTTTTGGTGCAGGGCATCAAACGCCTCAAACGCCGCCAGCATTTCATCGCGCACCTGCTCACCTTGGAACGCGCTATGAAAATAAACAAACTCACATAAATTAAGATGTTGAAGCCTGTCTGCTTCGGCACGAAAATCGCCCAAGCCGGCCGCATTCGGTGGAGAAATCACAGCGATACGAAAGAAATCCCTAGCCAGCTCACGTTGCTTGTTTGCTTGATAAACGCCCTCTTTAATCAATCTTTGACGAATCGCGATTAAATTAGCTTCAATTTCGCCCAACGTAAAACTAGGGTCAATATCCTGAATCACCAACGAAAAGCCAAACTTTTCATGAAAATTAACCTGCGCCTGCACCAAGACTTTTTGCCCATCTTTGAGTGTGCTACCCGTAGTTTTTTCAAATTGCGCAAGCAAACTATCTGCCGTTGACGCCCAAATCATCGCACGACAATTGGCAAGCGTTTGCCCTTGATCGTTGTTTTCAGATAGCTCCAAATAAATATGGCCACGGCGCTCGTTTAGATTGGCAATTTCTGCTCTGACCCAAATCGCCTTTGGGAATTGGCTTTGGAGTTTAATTTGAACTTGGGATAACAGCTGACTTAAGCTTAGGCTGTTTTTTTCCGCCCGATTAGGATTAGAAAAGTCTGAGTCACCCACCAGGCCTGGTTGTAAATCCGGCATTATTTCAGGCATTATTTCAGTTAAAGGTAACCAAGCTTGAAACAAGCTCAAATCAATATTATCGGCATCGGGAATATACCATTTCTTTTTCAGCGGGTCCCAACGCGCGCCCTGCTGCTTAGCTAATTCCTTTTGCGAAAACGGCACCTCAAGATACAGCATATCTTAGCCCTCGTTATTCATGGCTTTCGCCGCTTCATAGTCAGCTTTGCGTTGGATTTCATTGGCGACCAACTGATAAGCCTGCTCAACGACTTCAATGCCCGCCTCTGGCTTGCAGGCATTTTCAGATAAATAGCGACGCCATAACCGGCCACCGTCACAACCATGAAATAAACCCATCATATGACGAGTGATATGGCTGACACGCCCGCCTTGCTGTAAATGCGCTTCGATATAAGGATAAAGCGCTGTTAATATTTCATAACGGGAAATCGGTGTTTTTTGCTTGTCATAATACAAAGAATCCACCTCGGTTAACAAAAATGGCTGCTCATAAATAGCGCGACCCAGCATCACCCCGTCCACCGCTGGCAAACCTTCATAATCTGTTAAATGGGCTAAACCAGCTTGCGGTGTTTTAATGCCACCGTTAATTGAAACTTCAAGCGCTGGAAAAGCACGTTTAACCTGATGCACCCAAGCATAATTTAGTGGAGGCACATCGCGATTTTCTTTGGGCGACAAGCCTTGCAACCAGGCTTTTCGTGCATGAATAATCACCCCGTCCACTCCAGCATTCACCAAGCTACCGACAAAATCAAGCAGGGTTTGTAAATCCTCCTGTTCGTCTATGCCAATCCGACACTTAACGGTCACCGGAATCGACACGGCGGATTTCATCGCCGCTACACCTTCTGCCACTAAGGCAGGATGTGCCATCAAACAAGCGCCAATCAAATTGTTTTGCACCCGATCACTCGGACAACCGACGTTTAAATTAATTTCACTATAACCCCACTCCTCGCCAAACTTAGCGCAAGTCGCCAGATCTTTTGGGTCACTGCCGCCCAGTTGCAACACCACGGGGGCATCAATCGGATTATGCCCCAAAAAGCGCGGCAAATTATTGCCATAAATTAACGCGCCGGTCGTGACCATTTCCGAATACAACCAGGCCTGGTTAGAAAGCAGACGATGAAAAACTCTGCAGTGCCGGTCAGTCCAATCGAGCATCGGGGCCACCGCAAAGCCGCTGGCGCTGGTTAAGCCGTTATTTTTAATAATTTTTTGTTTTATATCAGTGACTTGCAATGTATTTTTGCCTTTGGTTTTTTGGATTTATTTTGTATTATTTTAGCTTTTTTTGTTGCATTTTGATTTTTTAAATAACCATAGTACGCCCTAAAAACCTGTCGGACTAAAGCCAATCGGCTGTAGAAAAGCCCAGGTTTAGTCTGAAAAAATCCCTAAAAAAACTAAGGGTTACTGGGTTGGTAGCCTTGTTTAATGCGCCATATTGACAAGCAAGTCCGCCAAACCTAACCAAGGATCGCCGGTTTGCAGCCCTTTAATTTGACGATCAATTTGATAGGCTTGCAGCAAACAATCTTGCCAATGGCGTGCATTCTGGCGTCGCAAAGCTTGTGTGTACTCTTGCTGCTTGCTTGACCAAATGCGCAGATTTTTCATCACCTGCGGCAGCGGCATTTGCTGTTGCTTTTGCACCAACTCACTCAATAGCCGCAACTCTTTAGTCAGTAGCCAAAGCACAATCGGCGCCTCGGTACCCTCCTGTTTTAGCCGTTGTAAAACATGCAGCCCGTCTTTAACTTTTCCTAATAATAACAAACTACTTAGCGCAAATAGTTGATAATGTGCTTGATCTACTACCTTCTGTTCAATATCCTGCAGGTTCACCTGCGAACCCGCGGGTTTAATCAGCGCTAACTTTTCCAATTCCTGATCGGCGGCCAGTAAATTCCCCTCAACCCGTTCAGCCAATAAACAAGCCGCATCATAATCCAACTGCAAGGATAAATTCTGCGCTTGGTGTTGACACCACTTAGGTAATTCGCGTGGTTCAATCGGTTTAGATTGAACCACCAGACCGGCGGATTCAATCGACTGCACCCACTTAGATTTTGTTTGCCGCGCATCCAGTCGCTCGCAATAAATGATTAACACCAAATCCATTTCTGGCTGTGCGGGTTGATTACACCAGGCCTGGATAAACGCGCCACCCTCTTTTCCCGGGTTACCTGTTGGCATCGACAACTCAATAATGCGTTTTTGCGCAAACAACGAACCCGATTGGGTTTCCATCAGCAAACCTTGCCAATCAAACTGCGCATCAATATCAAAACGATCTCGCTGATCAAAACCCTGTTGAACCAAGGCCTGGCGCAGGCTATCGGTAACGCGTCGAATATAAAGCGGTTCCTCGCCATACACTAACATCACGGAAGGCAATACCATTTGCGCTTGCGCTAATTGTTTTAACAAGGCAGGGGCAAGAATCATCGTGCGAGTGCCTCCGCGACATAAGCACGATTAACACTATCAAGAATTTGACGCGCCAAGTTCTGCAACATCGCTTGGGTTATCGACTGCAGCTCGCGCTCGGCGGCCATTCGCTGATTAGGGTCTAACTGGCGATCACGCATTACCACCTGTTCGGTATCCATTATCTGAGCTTCATTGTCGAGACGATAAGCCTGAACCTGTTGGCTAAAACGAATCAATTCAGCCGTCGTTTGCCCGGTTTCACTGCGTGAGGTGCGGCTAATTTGACGGCCAAACACCCCTAACTCAATCATCAATTCGGCATCGGCTATCACCTCCACCTCCTGAACACCCGCGCGCGTCAAGTTCTGGCGCAACGCCTGTTGTAGCTCAAACGGTACGCTGGCATCAAAGCGCAAATACACCGTTTTATAATTTGCTTGAACGCCATCCATGCCGCGCAATTTAAAACCACAACCCGACAAGAGCCCAGCGCTAACCAGGCCTGCTAATAAATGACGCCTTGAAAAACGACCAGCGGCCATTAGCCTTTCACCACCAAGTTCACCAAACGACCCGGCACTAAAATTTCTTTTAGCATCTCTTTGCCTTCAATAAACTTAAGCACCGAGGCTTCTGCTTTAGCGGCGCTCAAAATGGTCTCCTTGGCCGCGTCCTTGGCCACCGCAATCTTCCCGCGTAATTTGCCATTTACCTGCACCATCAGCTCTATCTCATCCTGCACTAAAGCCGCTTCATCCACCTTTGGCCAATTCACATCCAACACCAGGCCTGAGTTACCTAAAGTTTCCCACAAAGCTTGGCTGATATGCGGCACCATCGGTGAGAGCATCAACACCAACAACTCCAAAGCCTCCTGCATCAGCGCACGACCCTGCTCGCTGTCGTCCTCGAATTTCGCCAATGCGTTTAACAGCTCCATGCAAGCGGCAATCGCGGTATTAAACTGCAAACGACGCCCGATATCATCCGACACCTTATGCAAGGTTTCATGCAGCTTTAAGCGCAAGGCTTTTTGCTCTTTAGTTAAACCCTCGTTTGAACGGCATTTCACCACCAGGCCTGGTTGCGAATTGCCCTGAATATAGCTCTGGCTATGCACCAAACGCCAAACGCGGTTTAAAAAACGGTGCGCACCCTCCACGCCCGAGTCAGACCACTCCAAGCTTTGTTCAGGCGGTGCGGCAAACATAATAAACAAACGCACCGTATCCGCACCGTATTTTTCAATCAAACCCTGCGGATCAACCGTGTTGCCTTTCGATTTCGACATTTTTGCGCCATCCATCAACACCATGCCCTGGGTTAACAGATTCTTAAATGGCTCATCCGAATTCAATAAACCCACATCACGCATCAACTTATGGAAAAAACGCGCGTACAACAAATGCAAGATCGCATGCTCAATGCCGCCGACATACTGATCAACCGGCAACCAATAATCCGCACGCGCATCCAACATCGCCTGATCATTATCCGCACACGCATAGCGCGCATAATACCAAGACGACTCAAAAAACGTATCAAAGGTATCGGCTTCGCGCTTGGCCGCGCCGCCGCATTTCGGACAGCTGCAGTTTTGGAATGAATCGAGTTTTGCTAAAGGCGAACCCGCCCCATCCGGCACCACATCCTCCGGCAAGCGCACGGGCAAATCCTGCTCAGGTACGGGCACCGGACCGCAATCGGCACAATAAATCATCGGAATCGGACAACCCCAATAACGCTGACGAGAAATGCCCCAATCGCGCAAACGGAAGTTAGTTTGCTTGCGTCCTAAGCCTTTTTCGCTCAATAAATCCGCCAATTTATCCATCGCGCCATCAAAGTCCAGCCCATCCAACTCGCCGGAATTAAACAACACGCCGCGCTCAGTAAACGCCTGCTCTGACACATCCACCGCGTCTTGATCCGCAGGACGAATGACCGCCTTAATCGCTAAATCATACTTCTTCGCAAACTCATAATCGCGCTGATCATGTGCAGGCACCGCCATAACCGCGCCCGTGCCATAACCCATTAATACAAAGTTCGCCGCCCACACAGGAACAATCTGATTGCTCACCGGATGGCGCACACGTAACCCCGTATCCACGCCCTTCTTCTCCATGGTTTCCATATCCGCCTCAGCGGTCGAGATATGTGAACACGCTTCAATAAACTGCGCTAACGGCTCATTCATCACCGACGCCTGCTTAGCCAGCGGATGATCCGCCGCCACCGCAACATAAGACACACCCATCAAGGTATCTGGACGCGTGGTGTACACCTTAAGATGCTCATCCATGCCCTCAATCGGAAATTCAATCTCCATTCCGGTTGATTTACCAATCCAATTGCGCTGCATGGTTTTAACCTGCTCCGGCCAACCTTCAAGCTGATCCAAATCGGCCAACAACTCATCGGCATAATCGGTAATTTTTAAAAACCACTGCGCGATTTCCTTGCGCTCAACCGGCGCACCCGAACGCCAGCCCTTGCCATCAATCACCTGCTCGTTGGCCAATACCGTCTGATCAACCGGGTCCCAATTCACCACCGACAACTTGCGATAAACCAGTCCTTTTTCAAATAACTTGGTAAACAACCACTGCTCCCAGCGATAATAATCGGGCGAACAAGTCGCCACCTCGCGTGACCAATCATAACCTAAACCTAACTGAGTCAACTGCTTGCGCATATAATCCATATTGTCATAAGTCCAAGCCGCTGGCGCGACCTTATGCTGCATCGCCGCGTTTTCCGCTGGCAAACCAAACGCATCAAACCCCATAGGCTGTAAAACATTTTTACCCAGCATCCGCTGATAACGCGAAATCACATCACCTATGGTGTAATTACGCACATGCCCCATATGCAAACGCCCGCTTGGGTAAGGAAACATCGACAGACAATAGTACTTTTCCTTGGTTGGGTCTTCTTTAACCTCAAAAACCTTTTGATCCTGCCAAACCTGTTGAATCGCGGCTTCAAGCACTTGGGGTTGGTAACTATGGGGGTGGTTTGAATCTTGATGGGCCTGTGATGCAGTCATTTATGCCATTTCCTAAATTTTGTCTATGATAAAATTAAACTATAAATATTAAATAATCCGCGCATTATACCAAAGCCCTCTCGAAAAGGAGACCGCAATGAAGCTATCAGACAAACTACAAGACGCTTATAACAGCTTGCTCGAATCCCTGTCGTTCAAAATTAAAGCGGCGGAAGATAAAAGCCTGCACTGGCTCGGCGAAGAAATCACTAACATCGAACAAAAAGGTCAAGCGCTTGAAGTGCTCACCGAGCACGAACTCGAACAAGTACAAGACATTCTCAAAAAAGACATTGAGATTGCCGCCGACTATTTTAATGAAGTGGGCGATGGTGTGAACGCCTTTATCGAAAACGACTGGCCAGCGATTGAAGCAATACTCAGCGAAAAAGCGCTATCCCTCGCCGACCCAACCCAGCTAGACTATTTAAAACTCCGATTACAAGCCGCAATGAATCAAATAACCCACAATTAACAACCAGGCCTGGTTGTAAAACTAGCGCTGTTTTAAAGGTAAGCATGCAAAAACAAAGCTCAAAAAAACACAATAGCAGCATTCAAAAACAACGCGGTTCAATTTTACTGATACTTGTTTTGATGCTTACGCTTGCATCGGCGACCTTCCTTTACAACATCACGGGGAAAACAGTACAACAAATGAAAACCAGTAACACACTACAGCAACGCGACCAGCTTAATGAAATAAAGCAGCGATTGATTTTGTTTGCTTCAGAATACAATCAAGATTTATTCTGTCAAGACGACCGCCAAGGTTATTTGCCTGTGGCATTAGATAGTGCTATGTTTGGTTTTAATGACTTGCTCAACTTAGACAACGTCGAACTTGAGTTTGAACATCCTTACGCTGATGAGGTAGCCGTTATTTGTTATGATAGTTTTTATGCGCGAAACGTATGCGACGCGCCTAGCAATCCCAAAATTGCATCACTCACATACAAGCAAAATAATGCAATTAAAACGGTTATTTCTCGGTCAGAGTTGAACTGCCCACCCACGATTTAAAGGATAAAAACATGACACCTAGATACCAAAAAGGCTTTACACTCATTGAAATAGCGATTGTTATTGTCATTATTGGTATCATTACGGCTGGCCTATTAAGCGGCATGGGGGCGATACGTGAAAGCGCCAAGTTCAAAGAAGATCAACGCAATCTTCAAGACATCAAAAGCGCGTTGCTTGGATTTGTCGCGGTAAATGGTTATTTGCCTTGTCCAGATACATCGGGTGATGGTTTTGAAAATATTGGACCCACAGGATCACACGATAGAAACGCAACGGGAGCCGACCTTCGATGCCACCAAACTTTCGGACTGCTTCCTTACCTAGATCTTGACACCCATGCAAAAAATGCCTATGGCTATCCATTTAGTTATTACATTAATACAAATGCTAACAATAATTCCAATATGAATGGCTCAAACGACAACAGTGCTAATTACTTTGGTAACTGTTCCGCTAACTCAGGAAATAGATGCTTTACTGCTAAAACTCGCCCTATCGCATCTGATGCTACATCTGATTTGGGTAATTATCGTGTTTCAGATGGAACAGCCTCACTAGCCAATCAAGTGCCTTTAGTTGTTGTATCTCACGGCAAGGATCTAAAAAATCTTACCACCTGTAATGGCAAGGGTAGTTTTGAAAACTGGAATTGCGACCGAACACAACGAACACTGACACCCGACAATCAAGTCCTACTCTATCAAGCACCACAATCCGAAACCTTTGATGACGTGTTGATTTGGTTATCCGGCTTAGAAATCAAACGTGCTGCCGGATTATTTGAAATAACGAGTATTCCTTACGACACCCCACCTCCACCTCCACCTAACCAGGATCCCCTAATCCCTGTCAACCAAGCCCCAAGCTCTGAATTTGTTGACTTTGATCAAATCGTGTATGGGAACTATAACAGTGACTCACAGCTCACCACGACTAACCAAAGCGATAAAATAAAAATTGAAGGAGATATGAACCAAGCCCTGGATCTTCGCAATGGAGAAGATATGCTATACGTAGAGGGTAACTTGAATGCACGACTTGACGGTGGTAACCAAGATAAAACCATTTTTATTGATGGCGATGTAAACAGCCCCATTGATTTAGGGCAAGGCAATAATACGATTGAAGTGACTGGCAGTGTCAATGCCATGATTCAAACTGGCAATGGTGCTAACAATATTATCATTCACGGGACCGTTAACAGCGCTATTACACTGGCTACCGGTGGACAAGATAGTGCAGTTTACTTGGGCAGCAATATCAATGCCACAGTTTCTGGCAGAGGGACAGTCTATATCAACCAAACACCTAGCCAGCTTGAGAACTGGCAATACAACCATATTCAAACTTTCAATACTATTTTATGCCGTCAAGAACCTGGTAGTACAAACTGGGTTAGCTGTAGATAGGACCAGGCATTTAAACAACTCAACACCTATGCTAATACCAAATCGAAAGCGCCACCATCGCAATCACGCCGACGCTGACTACATAAACTAACATAGGCATGAGTGTATAACGGATAATTTAGCCTTCTTTGCCGACTAGGTTAACAACCGAGGCGGCGACGCTGACCACACAAGTCATATTACCTGCGTTAGCCTTTCTAGCTTTAGTTTACCCCTTTACAAACACACACATGCCTGGGGCAAAGTTAACTTCAACTAGGCGTGATGTTGTTAGCCAATTATCTTGAACTAGCTTTGACATCGCTTCAGAAGGTCTAGGCGTCCAAGCAACATTAGGGTTATGGGCTGTAGGGGCAATCGTCACCCCTGCCCCTAAACAGCTGGCCCATTTTAATTCACCCGTACTTTCAATCATATATTTATAATTAATTCGCACGGTTGGCTTGTTAAAATGCACACGGTATAGTTTTTGGCCCGCATACATGTCCAACCCATCAAGAATAGCTTGAGAGCGTGCATCTTCACCGTTTCGCCGATAATGCTGTGCCAAGGCTTGTAACGTTTTGGGTGCGATAGTGCGAACGCGAGAATGATTTTTTGCCCAACTATAGCCCACATGCTGTGTGGTTTCAGGCAATAGTCGGATGCGTTTACGCGCTTTTGAAAAATCGATTTCAGCCAAGCCTAATCGCCGAACAATTTCTTGAAAAGCATGATCGCGATTTTTGTTGACAAACTCACTACGCGCGACCGCCATCGCATCTAAAAAATCATCATTAGCATGGGGATTGACCTCTTGCTCTTTGGATACGAACAGCTGCTTTTTAAGCGCGTCAATTTGACTACATAAGCTCAACTTAAATGTATTCATCCTGTGCACTTGTTCAAGCACTTGTGGGATATCACAGACCAACAAACCGACGGGTCGATTAACCCTATCTCCCATCCACAAATCAGTCAATTTATCAGCCAGTTGAATAAATACGTCTTCGGGCAGTGGCGTTTGTGCAACACGCCTTGTCTTTGCTACTTCATTTGTTTGATCATCAATACTTGGCATAAAGCCCCAGATGTCTTGACGATGATCCAGCACGACCTGGCGCACCGTGTTTGCCTGGGTCATAACAGCCTGACAGGCCGCTTTAAATTCAGTGTAATCCATATCATCACCGCCTTATCACCAAACCAAACGTCTATTTTAACAGCGCCTCAACCCGGATATTTCATAAATTTCACCGCGATCATCACGCGAATTTAGGAATCGAAGAAAGCGAAGTTAAATATCCGGTTTAAGCCAGCTGTTGGACTTCATTTGCACTTTCAATATGTTCAATGCCCCGCCCCCTCGCTTACTAAGAAAGCCAATTTACTAGTTATTGAGATAAGACTATTTTATTTTTTTATTACGATATCGTACTGTTATAAAATTTTACGTTATATATTTAAACCTGAAACCACGCGTTACGGTTTTATCAATACCAAATCGACAAGCCAATCATCGCGACTATCCCTACACTAGTGACATAGAACACCATTGGCATCAGCGTATAGCGAATAATCTGACCTTCTTTACCGACTAAATTGACAACCGACGCCGCCGCGACCACGTTGACCACACAGATCATATTACCTGCGTTAGCCCCCAAGAGCTGCAAGGCTAGGATCCAATGCGTGGGTAAACCTGTTGCCAGCGCAGTCGTTTCCTGAAACTGCGCAAACATCATATTCGAAAACGTTGCAGAACCCGCTATAAAGCTCCCCAAAGCGCCGACAAACGGTGCGGCCATTGGCCAAGCGCCTTCAAATGTACCCGCGGCTAAGGCGGCTAACTCCATCGGCATCGATAATAAATCCGCGCCATTCTCGCCGGAGTTCAAGAAAATACGTACCATCGGTACGGATGCACCCAGTGCAATAATGGTTGGTAGCATAACCTTAAACGATCGCCCCCAAGCTAACCCGGCTTGCTCAATCGGCACGCGATGCAATAACAGGGTTACCAATGCCACTAAAATAAACAGCGTGCCAGGTAAATACAAGGGAACGAGCTTGGCCGAAATCTGGGTTGATAAAATCTGACTAAACTCTAGCTGCCAAGCCATCAACCAACCCTTAAAAGGCAAAAACTCTAACCGGCTTAACACCAAGACCAATGCCACGAGAACATAGGGTAACCAGGCCTGGTAAATGGACAAATGGGTGGTTTTGGCCTCAACCGCTAACGAAGACAAAGCCGGTGATTTTTCACCCCCCTGCATCACCACCGGCGCAGATGACACAGATGAAGGCATCGCATCGGCCGCTTCACGATCAGATTTAAATAACCAAATCTCTTTTGGCGTCAAAAAACCTTTTTTCGCAGCGATAACCGTAATAATCAAACCCATCAGACCGCCTAAAATCGCTGGAAACTCAGGCCCTAGGGTTTTAACGACCAATAAGGCAGATAAGGTATAGGAAAACCCGCCAAGCAATGCAAACCGCCAAGCGCCCAAACCTTCTCGCCAGCTTTTATTTTCACCAAAGAAACGGGTTAGAATCAACACCATAATTAACGGTAAAAAACTCGCCACAAACAAATCAATCGTGCTTGCGGTGACGGCAATTTGCATAATTTCTTCATATGTTGGGTTAGCCAACCCTTGGCCCATGCCGACAATCACCGGCGTACCAACCGCTCCATAAGACACCGCCCCACTGTCGGCAATTAAAGCCAATACCACGGCGGCCATCGCGGGAAATCCTAACGCCAACAATAAAGGGGCCACAATCGCCGCAGGCGTACCAAACCCACTCGCGCCTTCTAAAAACGCGACAAATAACCAACCAACGATGACGGTTTGTACTCGTCTATCCGGCGAAATTTGGGTAAACCCCGCCCGAATCACATCGACCGCGCCACTGGCTTTTAAGGTATTGAGCAGCACAATCGCACCGAATACAATAATCAAAATCGAGCTAGCAATGACCCAGCCCTCTATTACAGAGGCTGAAATTTGCAACAAAGGCACCTGCCAAATCGACCAGGCCAACACAGCCACCAATAACAGGCTCAGGCCCATTGCACGACTTGCTGGCATTCTTAAAATCACTAAAAAAAGCAATACCGCCAACACCGGCATGGCGGCCGTTAAACCTTGTAAAACGTTCATTAAAAGGCTCCAGAATAAGTGCGTCTTTCCCTACTACCAGGCTAGGCGGTAGGGATGGTTTTTTTGATTAGCTTATTTTTTCGATTTTTGTTTCGAAGATAAAGGTTTCGCCAGCGAGGGGGTGGTTGAAGTCTACTTTGATTTTATCGTCATGGAGTGCGACGACCGTACCAGGGATTTGATCGCCTGTTGGCGTATCAAATCCGACCACATCCCCGACTTTTAATGTCATATCGTCTGGAAACTCGGTCTTGTCAAGGTCATAAATATTAGCCGGGTCAGGGTAGCCAAAGCCGTCTTCTGGCGGCACAAAAAATTTGGCGCTAGTTCCTTCCTCAAGCCCAATAAGCAAGCTTTCTAAATTAGGAATCAGACTGCCGTCACCGATTTTGAATTCAAACAGTTCATCGACCTCGGTTTTATCGATTTCGGTTTCATCCATCAGCCGCATCGAATAGCTAATCGCGATTTGGCTGGTTTCGGTGACGCGCGCAAGCGGCTTGGTGTTTTCTGACATCTTCATATCCACAATATTAAATACAGCGATTAAGTACGACCAAAGAAACGGAAAGGTTCACGCGGAACATGACCACAGCGAATATGCCATTTTAGTTGATGGCTACAATCCCCACCGGCTGAACATTGCGCATGATGCACCGCTAACTCGCCATTGCGATGGGCTTGACGTAATACATAGCTGTAGCCTGTTGGGCATAGCTGTTCGGCTTGGGCGCGTAGTCGGCGGTTTTCAAATTTCATTGGCGGTTCATTACGGGTTATGCTAAGCAGAAACTCATCTTCTGCAAGCGTTTGAACACTAACGGGCGTACCGAGCGTGGTGGGTGTCTGGCTACAACCGGCCATAACAGCCAATGCGGGTGCTAACAATAATAAGGTCTTTAGGTTCATAGTGTTTCTTGATTGCTTCTTGGTTTCATTTTTAAGATTTGTGAGATTTTAACACAGCCCTGTTATTCAATTTTAGGGATATCCTGAACTAATTCAAGCTGGGCGCGTTCAACCAACGCCTCAGGCAGCTCTTTTTGCACTAAAACGCCAAGGTCTTTAAACTCGGCGGCTTGTTTAATCAGGTTTCCACGGCCAGTATAGAGTTGTAAGAAGGCTTTGTCATAGGCCTCTTTGGCCTTATCTAATTGAGTGCCGACCCCTTGTAAGCTAGCAATAAATCCGTTGAGTTTATTGTAAAACAGTTCAGCACGTCGCGCCAGTTCGGCGCTATGGGTGTTTTGTTGTGCAAACCGCCATAGCTGGCGCACGATTTGCACCGAGCTGAGTAAGGTGGAAGGCGTGGCAATCAGTAGATTCATTTTCATCGCTTCCTCGAGCAAACTGGGTTCCGCCTTAATCGCCTCGACGTAAGCGGATTCAATCGGCACAAATAAAATCACCACTTCGGGGGCGACCAGGCCTGGTAGTTTAAAGTAATCTTTATCCGATAGTTCTTTCATGCGATCTCGAAGCGCTTTAATATGGGCTTTTAACGCATCGCTCCTTGCGCTGTCGCCTTGTGCATTGACCATCCGACTATAGGCATTGAGCGAGGTTTTGGCATCCACGACTATATGCTTATTACCCGGTAAATAAATCACTACATCAGGTCGTTGACGCCCTTGGTCGCCTTGAATCGATACTTCACGTTGGTAGTCTCGCGGCGACACGAGCCCGGCGGATTCTAACACCCGCTCTAAAATCATTTCGCCCCAGTTGCCCTGCGCCTTGGTTTGACCTTGCAGCGCTTGAGTAAGCTGGTGGGCTTGATCGGATAAATTTAGGTTAAGTTTTTGCAAATTCTGTAATTCAAATTTCAGCGCCAAACGCTGTTCCGTTTCCGTTTTTTGAATTTGCTCAACTTGGGTTTTAAAGGCTTTGACATCCTGATGAAATGGCGATAACAAACTTGATAAACTGGTTTCAGTTTGTTGTTTAAATTGTTGATTGTTATTTTCAAATATAGCACGTGCGAGTTCCGAAAACTCCTGTTTAAGTCGTGTTTGTTGTTGCTCAAATTGTTGCTGTTTTTCTGCCAATTGGCTCTCTATGCGTCCCAGCGCAATCTCTACCTCTGTTTTCTGTTGTCGTGCGCTTTCGAGCGAGCAAGTTAGCGCCGCTGATTGGGTTTGCCAATGGTGTTTTTCAGCTTGCGCTAAGGCTAACTCGGTGGTTAATTGATGCTGTTTTTCCAACCAGGCCTGGTTGGCTTCAGCCAGGTTTTGCTGTTGTTGTTCCAGCGTGTTTTGCGCGGCTTGGAGCTGGTTTTTATGTTGTTGCGCTTGCTTCCAAAAATAGCCTGCCAAGCCGAAGGCGCTTAACAAGCCTATCCCGATAGCGACTTCAAATCCTGTCATAGTTTTTCCTGTTTTAATAAGCCATCACCGACATCGGCCATCATGGTTTCGCCTGTAGCGATATGTTGCCATTTATCTTGCTGGGTAAATACGATATCCATCGCAATAAATGGATATTCCTTGCGGAAAGCTTGGTAAAGCTGCTCTCGCACCTCGTCAAAGGCTTCAATACTATCCAATGAACTATCCGCACTGACTTTAAAATAAATATGCACCAACAAAAAGCGCCCCGTCACCACCAAACGCAATCGATATCCGTTATGCCTGTCTTGGCCAATTACCGCATCAATCAGGTCACGAATATTGTCTTCAATATCCTCACCAGGATGCTTGCCGACGATTTCATTCCACGCATCACGCATAATGCTCAGCGGCACGATAACAATTAACAACACCAACACGATCACCATCAGCGGATCAAAATAAGGAATCCAGGGCGCCCATTCGGTATCCTGTAATAAATAGGCCGCGACAAACACCAGCAACATCGCCGCTGAAATATAGCCATCCACCCACCAGTTTTTGGCATCAACCAGCGCTAAGGGTGACTGAGCACGTTTGCCCAGGCTACTCACCACCCAAGCCGAGGCAAAACAGCCAACGGTCGCAAGCAGCGCATAGATAATCGCCATATCCAGCACCACCGCTTTACCGCCGCCATACAAGGCTGCAAAGGCATTAAACAAGGCAAGCGCCAAGAGTGTAATGATCATCAAGCCCTTCGCCAGATTAATCATGGGCTCATACATCCAATAACCAAATGGATACTCATCATTACTCGGTTTCATCACCAACTGGGAAACACGAATCGTCAACAAGGCAATCAGTAAATGGATAAACGAATAGAGCCCATCGAGCATAATGGCATCGGAGGCACTGACAATCGCGAATCCCACGCCAATAATCACCATAAATACATTGCCCCAAACGGAGAAATTAAGGGCACGTTTTTCGAGTTTATTAAGAAGGACCTGGTGGCTTGACATCTTTAGAATTTCATCCGATTAAAAGGGTTTAAGCACCACAAGCACCAGCAGTGCGAAGGTAATAAACAAGGGGATTTCATTTGCCCAACGGTAATACACGCCGGAATGGTCTAGGTGCCCTGCTTGCATTTCCATCACACGTTTTCTCGCCCAGAAATGGTAGATAATTAACAATACGACCATCAACAGCTTTGCATGCAACCAGCCGCCACTAAACCCGAAGCCAAACCATAGACCAAAACCGGTAATTAATGTCAACACCATCATAATAGACATAAAATTCCACAGCTTGCGCGCCATAATCGCTAAACGATCAACCTGTTGCCCCGCCGCTTGACCTTCAACGAAATGGACAAAAATACGCGGTAAGTAAAAAATACCTGCCATCCATGACATCATAAACAATAAATGAAACACTTTTACCCATAAATACGCCATAAATCACTCCATTTCTATCAATTCATTACAAGAACGCTTTTTGAATCGGTATGATACTCCACTGGAAAAAAATTTTTACTGTTAACCAAGGATTTCTGATGAAAATTGAAAAAAACAAGGTCGCTCAAATTGACTACACCCTCACCAATTCACAATGTGAGTTATTGGATAAATCAGATGGCGAAGCGCTGGCTTATCTGCACGGTCATCACAACCTGATTGACGGGTTAGAAGCCGAGCTAGAAGGGAAATCAGCCGGTGACAAATTCACCGTGAAAGTCCCTGCCGCTAAGGCTTATGGTGAAGTTGAAGATTTTTTAATTCAGCAAGTGCCCAGTGACTTATTTGAAGGTGTTGAACAACTTGAAGTCGGCATGCGTTTTGAAGCGCAGTCAGATCAAGGAATGCAATCGGTTGAAATCACCGCGATTGATGGCGACATGGTTACCGTTGACGCTAATCACCCGCTGGCGGGTCAAGACTTAACCTTTGAAGTTGAAGTTATTGATGTGCGCGATGCGAGCGCCGATGAAATTGACCATGGTCATGCGCATGGTGTCGGCGGCCATCAGCACAATTAATTTAAGTCAATACAACCAAGCCTGGATCAACCAGGCCTGGTTACAAAACAGCCTCAAAACAGCCTATGACGCGCACCTTAATCCTTCGCAAATCGAACCGCGTTTTTGCGTCTTAGCTTGATCGCTTCAGGCGCTATTCGACCAGATGCGATGGCCGCGATGATTTTTTTATAATCTATCTTCAACTCGTGCGCTAGCTCCATTAAATCAAAATATTCAAAATCTACCGAATCCAATAGTCTAATGGGTTTATCAACATGGAGTTTTTGTTGCACCAAGCGCATCATGTGTGAAGGATCAAAACTAACCACTTCTTCGCTGACAAGGTCTGTCACTTGAATCGCTCTAAGCGAAATCAGTTCATCGATTATAAGGCGAATAGCCTTATCATCTAAACCCGCAATCAATTCCGCCTGCTCAAATACCCATTCGGTTGTAAGGTTACGTGTTCCTGCTAAACTTTTATGCAATAAAATTAATAAATTTGCCAAAGAAAGTAAAGGCGGTGTTTTAGCGGTGTTTTTAATCGCCACTTCATTCAACAAACGCATTCGCTTAACCAACGCACTAATAATCGCCTGCACCAAACGTGGCAAAGAGGCGATCAACTTGTCCAAATACGCCTTGTCAATTTCATACAAATCCGTATAGCCCATGGATACCGCTGATGCCGTGCGCGGCATATTGCCAATAATCGCCATCTCACCAAAACAGGTTCCGGTTTTTAATTCAGCCAGTACCACCTCTTTTTCCTTGTAATAGGATAGAATCTTTACACCCCCTTTACGCACAATATACGCTTTTTCGCCAGGATCACCTTCATGGAAAATCACTTGCCCTGGTTCAAAGGTTAATATCTTTGGTTGTTGCGGTGTGTCTGGCATAAGTATTCCTCAAAAGAAGTGAATTATTTTCGGTTCTTTTTTGTACGGGCTTTACGTTCGGCATCGCGTTGGGCTTTGAATGCGGTTTTTTCCTGTTCAATTTTCTGCGCCCTTTCAACTTCAAGCGCGACACCTGCTGGGGTTTCTAGGGTGTAGGCGCCTAATTTGCTATCGCGCAGCTCGTTAATCAGAATCCGGCTCACCTTATCCCAATCGACTGAGCCACCTTTGCCAACACAACCGCGCTTTTTGCCTATCGCTATCAAAAGATCTTCATCATGCTCGGGTAGAGGGCTTAAACCATAACGCGCTTCAAGCCGCTCAGGATAGGCTTTTAATAAAAAAGCGGCGGCAAACAATGCAATATCAGGGAACTCAAATGCAGTGTCCTTGATGCCGCCGGTGATGGCCAAGCGATAACCCGCTTCTGGTGGCGTCAGCTTGGGCCATAAAAACCCAGGGGTGTCGGTTAAGTAGAAATTATTAGCGAGTTTAATTTTTTGTTGAGATTTTGTCACGCCCGCTTCATTACCGGTTTTAGCAATCGTGCGCCCGGCTAGGGTATTGATCAGCGTCGATTTACCCACATTCGGAATGCCCATAATCAGCGCCCTTGCTGGGCGTATATTAAGATCACGTTCGCCAATTAACTCCACCGCCAACTTGAGCAAGGCTTTAATTTGCTCTGGATTTTGGTGACTGATCGGAATCGCACGAATTCCCTTTTGCTGTTCAAAATAATCCACCCATATTTGGGTGACAACTGGATCAGCCAAATCGGCTTTATTAAGAATTTTGATGCAGGGTGTATCCCCACGCAAGCCATTAACCAGAGGGTTTTCACTCGAAAACGGAATTCGCGCATCGAGCATCTCGATAATCACATCGACTTGCGGCATCACCTCGGCGATGTCTTTACGCGCCTTGTGCATGTGTCCTGGAAACCAATTGATGGCCATTATTTTTCTCTTTTTTTAAAGTAAGATATCGCTGTTTAAAGTATTAACGGGTTAATTTAAATTGTTTAATAGCCAATTATAGGCGATACGCTCTTGCTCTAGGCGGATATTCTTGCCAAAAGCACCTTGCTGAAGTTTTTGATAGAGCGCCTGCTCATCTGAAGTAAGCTGGGTTAAGTTAGCCTGAGTCGGTTGGGGTTCTTGCCCACAAAGAGGATGATGCGCCAACAAAGTCGCTTCATCCATCAACAGGCTTTGTGCTTGAGGTAAGACATGACGAAGCTGGTTAAGAATTGCAAAACCATGGGTGTCGATATCACCCCAATAGTGAATCGGCAAATCTTTTAACCAGGCCAACTGTGCCCAGTGTTCAAATCCAAACCCCTTGCCAAACAAAATCAAACTGTTAGGCCTGTCTGGAAACGCAAGGAAATTCACCTTGTTTTCAGTGATATAAACCTGCTCAATAGCATAATGAGCAGGGTCAAAATCGCGCCATTCGACAAATGGCGCGCTAAACGTTTTAAACCCCTGTAGCGATTGAGTTGGATCTAATAAGCGCGCTTGCAACTGTTCAGCCTGATCCAAAAAACCATAGCGCGCACAAAACTGTTTGGTTCCGCTAAAACTAGACTGAATCTGTTCGGGCGCTAAAACCAAATCCAAACAGCTGGCTAACACCGCCTTATGCGCTTCCAAAAACTTGCTATCCACCTCGGCTAAGGGTACCTGGCGCAAATAGATAGCGGGCTGTGGATGGGCTAAACGCCAACGAATAAAAGCGATGATCGACAACCAGGCCTGGTTATCATAAGCCAGCAGCTTGGCCGCTTGTTTTTGACAAAAAACCTTTAGCATCGGAAAAGCCTGAAGCAGTTGTTTCGCCTGTTTTCTGTAGTGCGCAAGCTCAGCCGTTCTGTTTAAAAACTGAGCCAAGGTGTCAATATTTTCAAATATAATCGCTTGCGGCAGGTCATTTTTACCCAAACTGGTACGTTTGGTTTGCCATTCAATCACAAAGGGCGGGTTATTGCGTTGCGCATAGGTTTGCACCCAACGCTTAACGGCCTCAAAATCCTGCAAAATCTGTTTATCCGTCGGTGGTTTTAAACCTATTTTTAAAGGAAAAAAACCGGATTCGCTGCTCAAACTGTCGGGCAAATAATGCGTCAACCAGCGTTTAGCCAACTTGCTTTTGATATCAGAAAGCGGTGTCATAAATAGATTAACCTTTGGCTTTATCTCGGTACTGTTCAATCGTTAGATTACGCAATAAAGATTCACGTCCCTCGCGGTTGGTTACAAAACCGACATTGGCAACATAGGGCTCAATCACATGGATTTTTTGTTTTGGCGTCACAATCAATAACTGCAAATTGAGCTGTTTAAACAACTCCAAACCAAAACGTGCTGAATCATCAGATCCACGTCCAAACGCCTCATCAATCACGACAAAGCGGAAGCTGCGCGATTTAACCTCACCCCACTCCAAGCCAAATTGATAGGCCAAGCTGGCCGCCAGTACGGTATAGGCGAGTTTTTCCTTCTGCCCACCTGATTTACCCGCCGAATCGCTGTAGTGTTCGTGTTCCGTATCGTCTTCACGATAACGCTCTGACGCCGAGAACTGATAGAAATTGCGCACATCAGTGACCTTGGCTGTCCAGCGTTTATCCAAATCAACCAGGCCCTCGCGGCCAGCAAAGCGATCAATCAGCGCCTTAACCTGCAAAAACTTGGCTTCGCTGTACTGTTCGTCTTGCGAACCCGTTAGGGTGTTTTCGGTGCAAACCTCTAGTTCTTGATAAAAGGCTTTAATTTCCGCATCGAGATTAGGGGCTACTTCGAGTCGAATAAAACGCCCAGGATTGTAATCAATATCGGCGAGTGACTGGTTGATTTTGTCAATCCGCTCTTTAATTTCCAGCTGCGCCTGTTTAAGCTGCACCTTGAAATGCGAAATTTGGTTAATCGTGTTTTGGTTCAACTGCTCCTTAAATCGCGCCTCAAAACGCGGCAAATCATCCGACATCAGCTGGTTGAGCAAGCTTTCAAATTCACTCAAGCCGGCTATATCGGCTGAAAAATCCTTGGTTTCAGCTGGATAGTCATGGCAGAAATCATTAATGCGTCCAACCAGCTTGGTTTGCAACCGCTCCAGACTCGCGCGCAATTTATTGATTTCGTATTGAATTTTAGCCCGCATATCGCTTTGACGCGGCTCAATACTCTCAACACGCTGCGCGTGCAATTGCCAATCCGTTTGCACTTGGTTTAAGGCATCGCGTAAACCAGCCGCGAACCGCCCTGCTTGTGTTTGCTGTGCCAATAGTGCCTGTGTCTGGCTTAAATCAGCCGCCAGCGCGTCTAGTTTGGATTGAATATCACCCAGCTCACGATGACGCTGGCTCAAACCGTCTTCGGTTTGGTGAATGTCTTTCTCTAAAGCTTCAAGCTGCTGTTGTAACAGCTTAAGCTGGTCATGACTGGCTTCTAACTCGGCTTTTTCAGCGAGCAGTTTATCGAGTAGGCTCACCCATTTTTGCCAATTCAACTCCTCAAAATCTTGATACTGCCCCAGCTTCGTTAAGGCGGTAAACTGCTGCTTTAACGCTTGCGCTTGCTGCTTAAGCTTTTCGAGTTCAGATACCCGTTTGAGCATCGCTTGTTGCAAGCCTTTCGCTTCTTGCTCTAAGGCGGCTATTTTGTCTTGGTTTGACCAGCCCAATACATAAAAACGTCGATCATTCAAAGCACGACGGTCGTCTTTCTCGTGACGTTGATCACCGGATTTAACCTGACCTTGCAAGGTCACCGCTTGCTTTTCACGCCGAAAATCCACTAAGGACTCACAACATGCATAATCAAACCGCTTAGCCAGCTGCAGGGTCAAATAATCATAAAATTCGCTATCCGGCTTAATCGACAGCTTGCGTACTAAGGATTGGGGGTGCAAGCTAACCAGGCCTGGTTGCTGGGCATCGGTTTTCACCCGATAATAAACCAAGCGCCCTTTTAATTGCGTGCGCTCCACCCAATCAGACACAGCGGCATAATGTCGCTCTGGCACCAACAGCGATAGCGCAAAATTATGCAAAATACGCTCAATCGCGCCTTCCCAGGCCTGGTCTTCTTCGCGAACTTGCAATAACTCTCCGACAAACGGCATGTCTGCCTCATCCAAATCCAGCGCCTGACACAAGGCTTGGCGAATGAGAATTTGGCTCTCATCAATATTGTTTTTGCGTTTTTTCAACGATTGGATTTGATTGTCCAACTCGCTGTAGGCTTTACGCTGATGACGAAACTCAAATTCCAACTCTTGCTGTTGATGCTGACATTCGATTTGCTGTTGCTCAACCTGCGTGGCCGCTTGGTTAATCTCAACACGGGTTTGCGCAAATGCCACGCCATCCTGCGGCAACCCCAAGCTCACCTGTTCAATTAAATGCTGATAATCTTTCGACTTACGCTCGCATTTTTGTTTGGTCACCTGGGCTTCAGCAATCGATTTTTGCAATGCTGCTAGACGATCACCGCCCTGATCACTGATAGCTTGTTTTAGCGCATCGCGCTGGGCTTGTTGGTCTTGCTTAGTCTGTTGAAACTGTTCAATTTGGGCTTGAGCGCGGATTAAATCGGTTTGTAGGCTTTGCTCACGCTTTTCTAATAACGCTGATTTTTGTTCAGCAAAAAAGCCTTCAAGCGCCTCACGCATCGCTTCCCAGTGCGCCTGTTCGGTTTGTAATCCAGTATAACGCTGGCCATCTGCCACCATCGGCGCTAACAATTCCACCTGATGCTTGGCCTTCAGCACGAGCTGATGGGCTTGATTCAGATCATCAAAATGACGAATTAATGCCTCCACTTTCTGCGCCGACTGGGTTTGCTCAAGCATATGTTCACGCACAAAGTCAGTCAGATTGCCCACCTGCTTCATCGACACGGTTTGATGAAATAGTTCTAGGGCCTGTTCATTCTTTAAGCCAAAGCGTTTACGAAAACCGCCGGCATAGTCTTTGTAACTGTCAAACAATTCGATTAATTGGCTGTCACGCAAACGCTTGCGCAACGCATTCATGTCTTTGCCGAAATTGGAAAAATCTTCGACTATGCTTAACGCTTTGTCGGCCACCACAAAAAATTTCGCCGGTTGGTTTTGACCTTCTTTCAACCAAAAAACCTGCGCAATCGTTACCCATTGATCATAGCCTTGGTTGTAAAACACCCCCAGAATCACAGAATACTGACTGGCATCACGCAAGGCTTCCTGCTTGGCACCCAATTCACCGCGAGTAGAACGAAAATAACCCATCACATAGGAGCGCAAAGAGCGTTCCTTGGCATCCGCACCTGCCGCTTTGTTATACGAAATTCGATGCGCCGGCACTAACAAGGTGGTCACCGCATCCACCAAGGTAGATTTACCTGACCCTATATCACCGGTCAATAACGAATTGTGACCGTTTAGAGTGAGCGTATAGACCTTGTTATGAAATGTCCCCCAATTAAACACCTCCAATCGGTGCAACCGAAAACCAGCCTGGGTATTATCATCACTAAAATCTAACAGGGTATCTTGCATGGGATTCATTTTGTTTTTCCTTAATGTTACAACCGTCACACAGACAATATTTGGTGACTAGCTAATTGGCTCACTGTGTATTTCGGCCAGTAAACTCGCCAATTCTTGATGATTAATTTTGGACTTATAGTGAATGTCTAATCCGTGTTCCAGCGCCTTCAAATCCCTAAAGAACGCTTTGGCGGCGTTGATTTTTATTTGCTCACTCGGTGGAATCTCACCATGCGTATCGTAACCTTTGGTTTCCACCACTAAGTAGAGCGTTTTTTGACCCTTCTGATTCACAACATAACCAAAATCCGGGTTGTAGGTGCCATTTGGAACAGGAATTTTTATCTTTGGCAGTTTTGCAAATACGGTAATACTGTTATCAATCGACTCTTCAATCGTGTCTTCCTCTATTTCGCTGTCCACCTCAATGAACTCTTCGTCATACAGTGATTTGGCACGCACCGTTGTCAGTTTAGAAATATCAAAATCATCGCGTCCACACGCCCCCTTATTGATAAAGGCTAAAACATGACCGTTTGAACCCGTCAAGCTGGTCGCTTTAGTGCGGATTTCTTTGATGTCATAACTGATTTTATTCACAATCAACGCATATAACTCGCGCAGAATAATCGCCTTTAACTGAACCAATGCCTGATTTTCATTCCGCGCAATCATCGAAAACTGCGCTTGCGGCATATTTTTTAGAAGGGTCGCTACCGATTTAAAACTCAGCTGTGTCGCATTCGCCAAGGCTTTGACAAACTCATATAAATTAAACACAGCCTGATAATCCAAGGCTTTATAGTCAGAGGTCGCCTCAGAAACACCCGTTTCAACCTGTTTATACCGAGTGGTTTGAATCTGAATTTGTTCGACTTTAAACTCGGCAGCAATAGCCTGACCGACTAGCGTAATAAATACTTCCGAATCTATATCAAACTTCAACTCCGCATCACGGTTCAGGTTATCCCAAAGGGTTTTAAAGTGTTGATTGAACTTGTCAGCATGCACTTTAATCTGCTTAGGTTGTTGGCGTGATTTATCTTTTGCCCGCACTTTTGATTCGGTTATAAACACATCGTTAAAGAAACTCGCCAAGGAATTGGCATCAAAGTCGGTTACTTTCTTATGCGCTTCAATCGCCGTTAAAACGTCATTCCAAGCAGCTTTAAATTGAGCTCTAGTAGCGATAATGTGGGCTTTATCTTCATCATCCAATTCCACCAAACTCAATTCTTCCAAAATATCAATCACCACACAAGCTTGTCGAATTGAGGGCACGACTTTTTGTTCAACTAATAAGTTCGCGTCAAACACCCTCTCGCGGATCGCCAAACTTTTCGCCGCGATTTCATCTTGAATCGACTTCACAAAATCGCCTTCGGTTGAAGGCACAATCACATTCAACTCATTCACAAAATCAAAACTATCGTGTGTGCGGGTAATACGTTGACCGGATTGCTCCACCGCTAAACGCAGACCTCGGCCTATTTGTTGCAACTTGGTTATTTTTGAGTTACTGGGCGCGAGTTTACACAGTGTAAAAATATTTGGATTATCCCAGCCTTCTTGTAACGCCCACATCGAGAAAATAAAGCGAAGATCCGAATCGAACGACAGTAATTCTTCCTTACGATTCAAAATAAGATCAATTTCATCCTGTAGATCCTTGTCTTTATTCGACTTAGCAAAATAACCTTGATGCACCTTGCTAATATCATTTTGAGTACGCTCTAAATAGGTGCGATAAGCCGGCGATAAATCCTCTTTTGCTAACACTTCCGCTATTTGCTCGGCATAGAGTTTTTCAAACTTTTTCACCAATACACCAGTCTCACCTGAATCCAATAGATACTTACCGACCGAATCAATAAAAAACAACGTCAGTGCTTTAATACCCATGTCAAACAACCGCCCTTCGCGCTCAAAATGCGCCACAAGGGTTTGGCGGATAATCTCAGTTTGAATCTCGTCCAATAACATACCGTAAGAAGTGGCGTTTTCTTCACCTAAGGGCAAGCTAAAACCGTTGGTAAACAACACTTCCGACTTACTGATGAGCTCCACCACATAGCCGTTAAGATAAGAAATATCGGTTTTTTCGCCAAGATTATCGCCCTTCATTAACCAGGCCTGGTTGTTTTTAGAGGCAATATCTTTAAACAAAATCTGCGCTTGATAATCGGCCTGCTTCGCACCTTTTACTTGTTTTAACACTAAAGAATGGGCATCGACCTGCTCATTGCCAATCGTGTCTACGGTAATGCTTTTCACCAGCCCTTTTTTAAACGCCGTCACGCTATCTAATGTATATATCAGATTTTTATAAGTCTGTTTATTCGCATCTTCTTTAAAGGTCGCGCCAAAGCGCAAGGTAAACAAGGGATTGAACTTTTCAATATTTTTGGCAGTATTTTTGCCTTCAAAACGGTGCGGTTCATCAATAATAATCACCGGACGCAAAGCGGCAATCGCCTCCATATAACTGGTAGCACGACCATTTATACCAGGTAAGCCTTGTTCTACCGCTTTTTTATGAATCACATTGCTGGCTTTATTAAACGCCTGATAGGTCGAAATCATCACCGAGATGTTTTCAGCACTGGCATGTGCAAAACGAAACACATTTTCCGGCGTATATTCAAACACCGAAAGCGGACGATAACCCTCGATTTTGGAAAAGAACTCTTGGGTGATTTTCAGGTTTTTAAGTGTGCCTTGACGAATCGCGGTACTCGGCACCAAAATCAAAAACTTGCTTAAACCATACAGCTGATTCAAACGGTACATGCTTTCAATAAAGGTAAATGTTTTACCCGTGCCGGTCTCCATCAAAACATCCAACGTTAAGCGTGTATTAAGGGTCAACGCCCCCTCATCCACACTATTGGTTTCACGCACCGCATTCAGGTTACGCTCAAGTTGTTTGAACAGCAAACCGTTAAAATAATCGGGGTCACGCGACCGTTTAATCGCCTTACCTTCGTCCGGGTCATCCCAAAACAGCAAAGGATTGGCTTGTTCAAAGCCATTTTGCGGCCTAAAGGTGATATTTTTAAACACATCACACACCGACTGCACGGCCTGTTCTTGATAGTCTAAACGCTCAAACTGTAATTTTAATTTGCTGGTGCTTTTGTTCATATCCAGCCCCTTAACCACGGAATCTTAAACGTGACTCATCCAAGCCCATTTGTAATAACGCAGGCTTGAGTTCTTGGCTGAATTGATCACGCTTGGGGCCGGAAATATTCGGCGAGTAGATGCTCACATACTCCACCCGGTTTTGTGTTTGACTCAACTGGGTCTTGATGTCACTTATCGGCAAATCATTCAAAATCAACAACACATTCGCCGCTTGATAGAGCGCATTTTCAACCAACGGAATAATCGGCGTAGAAAGCGGTAATTTTTCCGCCAATAACAAGTTGATCAAAATAGTGGGGAGCGAAGCTTCTAGTGTTTCAGAGGACAGCGCTATTTCTAACTGGGCTAAATCCTCAGGCGTGACTTGGTGCAAAGGTTTATAAAATTGCTGCATCGGGTCATCGGCAATGGCAAATGCTTTAAAACCTATATCCAATGTTTGAATAGCTTGCTTATCGGCATGGTCTTTTTTGACTTTTTCACCCGCACGGCGCAAACGCTCGGCTGTGATTTCAAAAATCGTTGCTTCCTTTTTGCCTAGCGTTTTCGTGACAAATTCATACGCATCTTTTTGTTTTTTCGGATCAATCGCTTCGGGAAGTTGCACTAGAATAAACTTACGGTTTCCACCATCTTCTGCATTCAACTCCATCACCGCTTGACCCGTAGTGCCGGAACCGGCAAAGAAGTCTAAAATTACTTCCGTTCCACTGCTTTGTAGGCTGCCAAGCAATGCTTTTAATAACGATGATGATTTTGGTCTGGAAAATAGGCTTTTTTGTTCAAACAATTTTTCTAGTTCAACTCCACCATCACTTTTAGTCGATAAGATTGAGCGTAATAACATATCATTTACATCGTCTAAATATTTTATTGAGCTTGGTTGAGTATTTTCATCTTTGGCAAACCAAATATTTCCACATCGAGAAGAGCCATCGTGGAGTGTTTCAATATTTTCATAAACTCCATTTTTTAATCCTGCAGCTTTGTTAAATGTGGTCTCAGTCCACCGCCAACCACGATCAGGAATACTTACAGGTTTTCTGGTAACTGGATGAAGAATTTCATAACGTGGACCAAAAGTATCTTGATTTGGCCAGCTCATGTTAATCTTTCCCCAAATACGGTAGTCTATATCTAAAGAGTTGTATAACGTTATTCCACGGTCATAACCATTCTTCTTATAAAGTTTTTTTAGCTCTTTTTCTGCTTGAGCAATAGGCAGCTCATCTTTTTTAAGCTTTTCAACAAGCTCATAAACATCATCTAAACCTTCTTTACGCATTAAAAATTTATGTTTGAAAGCTGTATCTTTAGCATAAAGAAAAATGTATTCATGAATATTACCAATTCCTTTATCATTTTTAGGCACTCTTTTATTCCAAGTAATACACTCAACAAAATTCTGCTCACCGAACACTTCATCACAGAGCAGTTTTAGATTGGCTTGTTCATTTTCATCAATCGAGATAAAAATCACACCGTCTTCTTTCAATAAATCACGCGCCAATAATAAGCGCGGAAACATAAAACTCAACCAGCCGCTGTGGGTGCGTGCGCCTTGAATATTCTGAATATAGTCTTTGTATTCCGGGCTATAACCGAGCTCGTCCAAAATCGCATCTTCAGTTGCAGTGAAGTTGTCGCGATAGATAAAGTTTTCACTTTTGGTGTTGTAAGGTGGGTCAATGTAGATCATTTTGACCTGTTCAAAATAACTGGCTTTGAGCAGTTTCAGCGCTTCAAGGTTATCGCCTTTAATTAGAATATTGCCTGTGCTGTCGGCCAGAAAATCGCCACGGTCATTCAGCTTACTGTCCTCGGCTAGGGGTTGCAAAATTTTGGCCTGTTTCACATAGGCTTGGTGATAAGCTTCTTTTTTGCCCACCCAATTGAGTTCATAGCCGTTTTCTTCAAACCTCGCCTTTGGGTCTAAAGCCAGTTTAAGTTTATCGGTATTAATAACCAATTCGCCATCTTCGCCGGTAGAGACGATACCTGGGAAATTTTGTAAAAATAGAGCAAGATTACGTTCTTGAATCGATTCTTGCTCAATGACGTTTTTTTCAACTGTGTTCATGTTAATACATCCCTTTTATTTTGTTTCCTTCGGCATAGGCTTGATATTCAGCTAGGCGTTGCTGCAGCTGGTCTAGCCATTGGCTATCTACAAAGCCGGCAAGAATGCGGCGCACTTCATAGGTTTGGGGTGCGCCCTCATAGGCAAGCTTGCGTTTTTTCAGAAAGCCTAACTCCACCACCTTATTGACATGGGTTTGAAGCTGGTCGATTAATTTGGCTTCGTTACTGCCCGCCGGTAAAAACGACAGTAAATCCTGTTGTAAGTCTTCAAACTCTAACACCAACCGCGTATCATTCCCCATCGCATCGAACGCCAACAGGCGTTTACGCAATATCGCCAACAACATACTGACCGCAAACGACAAGGGGCGCCGGGTGACCAGTTTAGGCAAATCCGCTTGATCGTCATCCTGCCCGGCATGCATCAACCAAGCATAGCCCTCTTCCTCAAACAACCTGAGCGCCAAGCCCAGAACGCTCAAATAATCACGCGCAGGGGTTTGCAGCTTGATTAAATCCTGCCAAAGCGTTTCTTGTTCATCACGATAAACCACCCCTTTTAACAGCGCAATCAATACCACCGACAATCGATTATCCTGCTCCGTTTTCGCTAGTTCCATATGGTTTCCTTATCTCAGTTTCTTTATCTCAATCTGTATGTTTTACCCTATCCTCAGCGCCGAGTATAGATAACTCTGGGTAACCAGGCCTGGCGTTGTTGGTCTTCACTATTTTGCCATTGAATCAGGTCTTGCTGTGATTCATCAATAACACCCGCAAAACGCGCGTCTGGCTCTTGTTGGCTGGCGAGCGATAAATAACCAATTAATTCGGCCACACCCAAGCTTAATGGATGATTTTGCAAGACTTCGGGGAGATTAACTTGTGATTGGGTTTGCAGAAGGCGCTCAATTTGGTCTTTTAATCGAATCTCATCAACAAACACCTGATCGAATAGGCTATCAACATTGACCTCTTCGCCAGCATCGCTTTCAACACTAGCGTTAAAATCTTGCACTAAAGGCACGTTAAACAAGCTGCGCTCCATCGGCAAATCAATCGCCATTTTGGGCAGATCAATAGTCATAAAACTGGCAAATTCACCTGTAATTTGTGCATTCGCGGGTAAGTGCGGTTTCAGTTCAACCGCTTGGCGCAATAAATTATCAATTTTCTGCACCAAGCGTTTATTTTCAAGGTAGGCCTGATTGTCCAAGAACCGACGCAATTGTTGCGATAGTTTGGACACCACGCGCTGGGTTTGTTCACCCGCTTCCAACCAATCATAGTGTATTTTTTTCAACGCCTTATCGGGTTGCAGCGTTTGTATCGAATCCAGTTGAAATACTTTTTCAAGTGACGCCGTTAACTCATTTTGGCTTTGGGTGGACATTAAAAAATCCCAGAAAGCGCGGAAGCTCTTACCCTGATCCGAGTCACCAATCGCATCCTGCTCACCAAACACTGCTTCGAGCAATTGCCCTTTGCCCTGATCCCAGCCAGCGATTTTTTCGCGCACGGATTGATCCAGTTCACGAAAGTTTTGCTCCACCTGTCTAAAATCGGCCAACAGCTCACGCGCTACCTGCGAAAACTGTAAAAAACGATCACGCAATGCGGTGTCGTCCATCAACTCAAACTGGCCGGCTTCTAAGGCTTGAATTTCAAGATCAATCTTAGCTTTTCGCTGTTTCAGCTCGGCTAAACGTACCTCAGCACTCTCCTCTGAACCTGTCACCATTTGTTTGAGCAGGTCAAACAGCATCAGCAAACGCGATTCGGTACCGACAAAACTCGCTTGATTGAGTCCATTGAGCCAACCTATCGCTTTTTCAGTACCGGGTGTTAGATCAAATGCCGCCTCATCAGAATTGCTTGGATAAAACTTGCGTAGCCAGCCCTTGTCATTGTGCGCCCAATCTTCGAGATACTGATGCGGCGATTTGGGAAAACTTTTCTCACCCTCGCTCAAACGCAAGTGATACAAAAAATCATCTAGCATCAACACTAGCTCCGACTGCTTGACGCTGCGCAAGTTCGGCAAGATAAATGCCTGATGCAAAAAACTAACAATCAGCGGCGCATTATCGGCGCGCATCAAACGCCAGGCCGGATGGCTCTGGCGCAGTTTTTTTAAGTATGAATAATCCAAAACAACCTTCTCCTAACAACGCCAGATAGCTTGTGCGCTAAGGCTTGTCGATTAAATAATCTTCTTCGTCTAACTCAAGCGATTCAACCACCACATTAATAGACTGCAGGCCGTGATACTTAACCTGACTGTCATCACCAATGTTTAGCGGATGCCAATTAGGTAAAGACAAGTTGAAATAACGCAAACGATAGGCGCAAGAGTCAGGCAGCCAATCAAATTCAGCCACTCGCTCCAGCGTTAAGGGCACACAGCTGGGGACATTAATCGAACGATTAGCATAATCGCCACAGCTCCCTGTTTGAATATCAGAATAACGGCAAACAATGCGGGTATAGACAATTTCGTCTGTGTCTTCATCTTGTAACTTATGTAAACAGCACAAACCACAACCATCACACAGGCTTTCCCATTCGGCTTGGCTGAGTTGGTCTAGCGCTAAGGTTTGCCAGTATTTTTCTTTATTCGTTTCCATTAAAACATGTCCAGGGTTCGCTCCAAACGCGACATTGTACCTTAAAGGCGTCAGATAAAAACCGCTCACCGCTTGTGGGTGGGCACACAATACAAAATCGTTCATCAAACAGGCTAAATGCTAGCGCATAAGCATGCAAATAGCCACGCGACTCAAGCTTGGCTTCGACCCGCGCTTGATAACGAACATCACCCGCAATCGGCGCGCCTAAGCTTTTCAGCGCCACGCGAATCTGATGGGTTTTACCCGTATGAGGTTTGATTAAAAACGCACGCTCATTTGGCGCAAGACTCGCGCTAACAAATTGGGTAATAGCAGGATTTTGTTGGCTTTGGATTAAACGCCAACTGCCGCGCCGACTCGGCTGCATATCTCCCTTAATCCAGCCCTGCTTCTTTTTCGGTTTATGGGTCGAAATTGCCAGATAATACTTCTCAATTTCACGCTGTTCAAACAAAGCTTGAAAAGCCTGCGCGCTAGCGAGGTTCTTGGCAAGAATCACTAATCCCGATGTCATCTTATCCAATCGATGGACAGGATAAAGCGACAAACGGGTTTGTTGCTCGGCTAACACAACCAGGCCTGGTTGATTTTCCGAGTGAAAACTCATGCCATCGGGTTTATCGAATACTAAAAAATCAGCGTTTTCAAATACAATGTTCACAAACACCTTCGATTGCATTACATTAATAAATATTAAATAATTGCCCAGTTGGTCAGCATTTTGCTTAGTAAAATTAAAAAACGATAAATAGCCAATGCTGCCGGTTTTACCACTAGGCGCCTGTCGATCTAAGCGAAGAAGTTTGGCTTGAGTCCTACAGGATCCTAAACAGGTTGAATAAAGGTTTTCATAGCCTGCTATGTTTCGTTTTTATAGCGTTTATGCTAGATTGTACTGCCTAGAGATGATAATAACATGTGACTAGGGAAAATAATAACATGATTAAATGCAAGGATGATGTATGAGCGAGTTAAGTCCACAAGAAAAAGTAAAAACCTGTTTAAACTATATCGATAATCGACTGGAAACCACCTCCCAGCAAACCATCCAAATTGCAGAAATGATGATCGATGACCTAAAAAGACTCAGCTACCAACAAGCTGAAGCGGTAAAATCAGAACAAATGGCCGAATACCTCGGCGAACTAAAAGACATTCAACTTAACTGGATGCACCAACTCCAAGACATTATTCTAGAGCAAACCAACCGCGATTTAAGTGGACAGGTTATCCAGGCACTGCAACACTTTACCGACAAATTGAATACTGTCCAATTGGCCCACCTCGACTTTCCCTTACCGAGTGCGGTAGCCTCTAAGCAGGCAGATGCGTTTGAATATTTGGATCAAGATGATATTGATGCACTGTTTGGCAATCAGCAAGATGAGGAAGATAGCGAAAGCGATGAAAGCACTGAAAGTCATGAAGCGCTGGAAAACGATCCCAATCAGACCGAAGACACCGGCGAGTTAAAAACAGAAAAAAAGAAAAAGTCTGATAAAGCGGACAAAGATAAAAAGAAAAGATAACAACCACTACCGGCTAATCAGGAAAAACGCATCTTAAACAAATCATAAATTACTAACCCGCGTCATTGCAAACCAGGGCAAACGCACCTAAAGTTATTAATAAATCAACAACTTACAATCAGGTCTCGCTCCCACGTTGAACGTGGGAGCGCTTTGGAATTGGGTTTGAGCGCTGTTTCATAGGTTAAATCGGTCTGCATTCCCACGCACAGCGTGGGAATGAGCTTAATCTCTCAAACCAAGCGCAAGGTTGGCTTGAGATTGCCGCGTCGCTGCGCTCCTCGCAATGACTGGAATTTTCAACAAGCAGAAACAAAAAAAACCAGCCTGAGCTGGTTTTTTTTGTTTCTTCAAAACGAATTAAATCGTTTTGCCTGCATAGTCGGCAAGACCTGGATCTTGATCAACGCCAATCAACGTTGGGTGATTCACTTTGCTAAGCTTCACAACACCATTGTTCTTCTTCGCTTCACGACGTAAATAGTCTGCAACGATATCCCAAACTAGGCGACCATCACCGACGGTATCAACCTGCGCCCAACCTGTAACAGAATAGGTTTTATTCATTTCAATCGGCGTACCGTCATCCAATACCATATTAGTAATACGATTACCCAATGCTTCATTCGGATCAATAGTGTAATCCATACCACCCAAACGAACCATGTCACCACCCGATTGCAGATAGGGGTCAATAACAAACAAGTTTTCAGCAATACCTTCAAAAATGTCTTTTAATTGCGCACCGGTTAATTCAGTACGATAGGTTTCACCATAGGTTAATGAGGTTTCATCCATTAGGCGTTCCATCGTGATCATCTCACCGGCCATGACTGAAGTACCCCAACGCACACCAGCTGACATAGCGATTTGTGCATTATGCTCTTCACGTAAAGCGTTAACGATAATCTGATCCCAAGTACCCATGAAGTTACCACGACGATATAATGTGTCACCGGCAATCGCCAATTCTTCACCTAAGATTTCGCCAAAGGTTTTACCCAAACGATCTTTGTTGTTACGGAACTTAGGATTACGCGCCTCAACCACATTTTCATCATACTTACGCATATACAAGTCATCAATATACTTCTGCATAGTCGGATCAGCTGGCAATACGTTTGCGAATACAGGCAGCAAACGATACTCAACACCCGCCAATTTACCGTCTTTGATGTTCAAGTCCATCACGCCAACAAACTTACCGTTAGAACCTGCATTAGTGACATAACAAGTGCCGCCATCTGGACGCTTCACCTTAGTCGGTGCCGGCATACCATCATGCGTGTGACCACCAAAAATTGCATCAATACCCGATACGCGACCGGCCATTTTAATATCCACGTCCATACCGTTATGCGAAATTACAACGATAGCCGCGACATTTTCATTTGCTTTGATGTGGTCAACGGTTTCTTGCATTTCTTCTTCACGTAAACCAAATGACCAGTCAGGGAAGTTAGCAATTGGGTTAGCGTTTGACATACGTGGGAAGGTTTGACCAATCACGGCAACACGATGACTGTTTAGTGTTTTAATCGTGTAAGGTTTGAACGGAAGCAATTTTTCTTCATCGTACATACCATGACCACCATGACGCTCTGTCATTTCAAGGTATTCATCACCAAACAAGGCATCTTCGCGCAGACGGGTATTGTTGGAAACATACTCCCCTTTAAACGCGTTTAGATTACGAACCACTTCTTCTTGCTCGTAAGTGAATTCCCAGTGACCCGTCATAACGTCAACACCTAGGATATTGGTTGCTTCAACCATATCCATGCCGCGCGTCCATAATGCCGTTGCCGAACCGTGCCATGTATCGCCACCGTCCATGTGGATGCTGTTACCAGCACCCGCTTGCTCACGCAAACGGTCAATCAAGGTTTTCATGTGCGCATATCCACCTAGCTTGCCGTATTTCTTTGCCGCTTTATCAAAATCTAAATAGGTAAAGGCATAGGCTTCAGGTGAGCCTTCTTTAATATGCACACCATCCTTAGCTAAACTTTCTAGTAACTTTTTACCCACAATGTGAGGACGCTGACCATGAGCAGGACCCACACCTAGGTTTACGTTTGGTTCACGGAAATGAATGGGTTTAAGCTGCGCGTGCGAATCGGTAGTGTGGATTAAACGCACATTGCCTTTAAGCGGCATATCATATTCTTTTTTCCAATCTACTGGCTTGCCACCCATTGCTTTTGCACCTGCAGGCAACATACCCGCTGCGGCCGCCACAGCCATAACATGTAAAAATTCACGACGATTTAAAGACATAGGGTCTCTCCGTTCAAGTTAAAAATTCAGCGCAAGCGCCCGTTTAAAAAAAGTGCATCTAAGTTAACTAAATTCGCCTGTAAAGTCAAACAAGCGAACTTATAACTACACCAGAATTATCTTATAGTCGATTAAAGCGAGTTTATAACTCTGTCACCAGTCAACCATTTAAGCAAAAACAAAGGATGTATTAGCCCACCCACTTGCGCGCGTTACGGAACAAGCGCATCCAAGGCGCATCTTCTGTCCAATCATCTGGACACCAAGAATGCTGCACCGCGCGGAACACGCGCTCAGGGTGTGGCATCATAATCGTCACCCGTCCATCTTCAGTGGTTAATCCCGTAATACCTTGTTCAGAACCATTCGGGTTAAACGGATAACGCTCGGTTGCCAATCCCTGCGCATTGACATAGCGCAAACCAATCAAACCTTTTGCCTGTTCTGCCGAACCTGAGCCAAAATCAACGCAACCTTCACCGTGAGCAACGGCTACTGGAATGCGACTTCCTGCCATCCCTTTTAACAACACAGAAGGAGAATCTTGCACTTCAACCAGCGACAAGCGCGCTTCAAACTGCTCCGAACGGTTACGAACAAACGCGGGCCAATGTTCAGCGCCTGGAATAATGGATTTTAAGTTCGACATCATTTGACAGCCGTTACACACCCCTAAACTAAAGGTATCTTGACGATTAAAGTAGGCTTCAAACTGGTCACGCGCCATGGAATTGAACAAAATCGAACTCGCCCAACCACGACCCGCGCCCAGTACGTCACCATAAGAGAAACCGCCACAAGCAACCAAGCCTTTAAAATCCTCCAGCGTGATACGCCCTTCAAGAATATCACTCATATGCACATCTATCGCACTAAACCCGGCACGATCAAACGCCGCCGCCATTTCTTGCTGACCGTTCACACCCTGCTCACGCAAAATCGCCACTTTTGGGCGCACACCCGTATGAATAAAGGGCGCGGCAATATTATCGTTAATATCAAAACTGGGTTTCGCCACCAGCTCCGTATTCGCCGCGTCTTTAATCGCATCAAACTCTTGCTGCGCACACACTTCATTATCACGTAAGGCTTGAATACGATAAGAGGTTTCTGACCACCAGGCCTGGTAATGCGCACGTGCGCCTTTTAATAAGGTTTTTTCTTGATGCTTGATAACGATTTCGTCCACGCTATTCGGTTGACCGATCCAATGGGTCATTTCTGATAGACCCTGCTGTGCCAAAATTTGATTAACCTGTTCTAGCGAATCGGCCTTAACCTGAATCACCGCCCCCAGCTCTTCCGCTGCCAAAGCCGCAATCGAGTTATCCCCCAAATCAGCGACATTAATATCAAGTCCACAATGACCCGCAAACGCCATTTCCATTAAAGTCACCAACAAACCACCGTCTGCACGATCATGGTAAGCCAGCAATAAATCGGCAGCATTTAACGCTTGAATCGCGTTGAAGAAGTTGATGAGATCCTCCGCATGATCCAAATCAGCGGGCGTTTCGCCTACTTGACTATAAACCTGCGCCAAACAGCTTGCGCCCGTCCGGTTTTGCTTGCGGCCTAAATCAATAAGCGCCAATTTAGTTTCGCCTAAATCGGTGCGAAGCTGAGGGGTTAGGGTTTTACGCACGTCCTCAACGATAGAAAACGCGGTAATATTCAAAGAAATCGGTGAAATCACCGCTTTAGCCTGATCGCCATCTTGCCATACGGTTTTCATCGACATCGAATCCTTGCCAACGGGCACAGAAATCCCCAATGCCGGGCATAATTCCATGCCGACGGTTTCCACCGCCTCAAATAAGGCGACATCTTCGCCCGGATGCCCGGCGGCGGCCATCCAGTTAGCGGACATTTTGATATTGGATAACTTGCCAATTTTAGCGGCGGCTATATTGGTAATCGCTTCTGCAATGGCCAAACGTGCCGAGGCTTTAGGGTTAATTAACGCCACGGGGGGACGCTCGCCCATCGCCATCGCTTCACCGGTATAGCCTTGATAATCAGACGCGGTCACACCCACATCCGCTACAGGCACCTGCCAAGGACCGACCATCTGATCACGTGTCACCATGCCCGTGATCGTTCGATCACCAATGGTAATTAAGAACGACTTATTAGCAATGGTGGGCAGTTTTAACAAGCGCTCGGTGACTTCTTCAAGTTCAAGATTTGCAGTTTCAAACGCGGGTTGTGGCAATGGACGCGAAGTGACATCACGCTGCATTTTAGGCGGTTTGCCTAATAATACATTCAGCGGCAAATCTACCGGACTGGCTTGCAATACGGTGTCATTAACAACCAATTCTTGTTCAGCGGTGGCTTCGCCGACGATGGCGTAAATGGCACGCTCACGTTTACAAATGGCTTCAAACTGCGCAATCTTGTCAGGATAAATCGCAATTACATAACGCTCTTGCGACTCGTTGCACCAAATCTCCATCGGTGACATACCCGGTTCGTCATTCGGTACTTTGCGCAAATCGAATTTGCCGCCGCGGCCTGCATCATTGACTAACTCAGGAAACGCATTCGACAGACCGCCCGCCCCGACATCGTGAATCGAAGCAATCGGTGTGTCTTTACCTAAATAAGTACAGCGATCAATCACCTCTTGAGCTCGACGCTCCATTTCAGGGTTGTCACGCTGTACCGAAGCAAAATCCAACGCCTCTGAGCCCGCACCCGTATCAACACTAGAGGCGGCACTTCCACCCAAACCGATTAACATCGCCGGCCCACCCAGCACAACCAGTTTGGCCCCTACCGGAATGTTTTGTTTCTGTACGTGCATTTCACGGATATTGCCTAAGCCACCCGCCAACATAATCGGCTTGTGGTATCCACGCACTTCTTCACCCTCAGTGGTTAAGAAAGGGTTTTCATAACTGCGAAAATAACCATTAATTGCCGGACGTCCAAATTCATTGTTATAGCCTGCCGCACCCAATGGCCCTTCAATCATGATATCTAATGGCGATACAATTCGTCCAGGACGACCATAATCACGCTCCCAAGGCTGTTTAAAACCTGGGATATTTAGATTCGACACGCTAAAGCCCGTAAGACCTGATTTGGGCTTAGACCCCTGCCCAGTTGCGCCTTCATCACGAATCTCGCCCCCTGCGCCCGTTGCGGCACCAGGAAAAGGCGAAATCGCCGTTGGGTGATTATGGGTTTCTACCTTAATCTGTACATGCGTCGGCTCATTTGAATAACCATACTCCGCACTCACAGGATCAGGGAAAAATCGCGTGGCTTGTGGCCCTTCCATGACAGCGGCGTTATCGCTATAAGCGGATAGCACACCTTCAGCGTTTTTTTGATAGGTATTGCGAATCATACCGAACAGCGACTTGTCTTTCGCCTCACCATCGACCACCCAGTCAGCATTAAAAATCTTATGGCGGCAATGTTCGGAATTGGCCTGCGCAAACATCATCAGCTCGGCATCGGTTGGATTGCGTTCAAGCTGGACAAAATTCGTCACTAGGTAATCTATTTCATCTTCACTCAAAGCAAGGCCTAGCTCTTTATTGGCATGCATCAACGCATCACGACCTTCAGCCAACACATCTACACGGGCTAAATCACGCGGCGAATGTTGCTCAAACAAAGCACCAATCGCCGATAAATCAGTCCAGACCACAGAAGTCATACGATCATATAAGGCCGGTGTAAACTTAGACAATTTATCATCATCCACACCCTTAAGAAAATACGCCACACCCTTTTCAATTCGCTTGATACCTGCTAAACCACAGGTGTGAGAAATATCAGTTGCTTTTGATGACCAAGGTGAAATGGTGCCTGGGCGAGGGGTAACGAAACAACTGGCTGATTGGCTAGGTGTTAAATCATCCGCGTGACCATTTAACAGATGAGCCAACTGCGAAAAATCATCAGCCGACATTGAGGCGTCAGCTTCTACAAAATAGACGGATTGCGCCTTTAAACTGGATACACTACCCAACAAAGCCAATTTTTGAGACAGTTGATTTAAACGATATTCTGAATGAGCGGGAAGACCCCAAATGATATGCATAACGTGGTTCCTAAATAGAAAAAACCCTCAAAAAGAGGGTTAAGATCAATCAATAAATTATTCTGTAAGCAAACCTAAAGCCTCAAGGATTTGGCGGCGTTGCTCTGCTTTTAAAGATGTTTCGCCAGATTGAACAGTCAGTGTTAGCCGTGTTTGACTCGTTTCAGCTTCAACCGTGCTTAATGATAGTTTAACCAGATCGGGCTGTGACGAACGCCCAAACAACCGCGCAAAAAAGCCTTGATTCTGTGCCGCTATCTTCGGCGTCTTCACCCAGAGTTCATGTTGGCGCACATTAGAGGACTCAACCTGCCAGTCAGCACGATATTGCATCGCCTGCAAATAGTCCCAAGCTTGCGAAATAGGCGCATTCAACATCAAGCCCATGAACGCCTCACCCTCAACAACCTCTTGGTAGTAAGCGGTGGATTCAATCTGACTTAAAGCTGTATTCTGCTGCATACCAAAAAACAACAACGCACGATATAGCATTAAGTTTTCCATCATCGGCTCATAGGGACGCAAAGTCCAACGCGTGGTATCTGAACTCGAATCAGCCAGCATCATGTGATGGTAAAAATAGACAAGAACTTGATCCTGTTCGCTGACCAATTGAACACTTAGGCGATCATAAACACCCTTCGCCAACTCAGGTCGCCAGCTATTTAATAAACGAGAAATTCGACCAAGCTCTTGCTCAGTGGGTGCCACCTCGCTTCGGGCTAGATACTGAGTGGTGATTAAACCTAGTTCAGGTCTTTGTTGATCAATTTTAAACCCTTGAGCCACTAAAAACCGTTCAACAGCATGCCAAGCCTGATCTGCACTCAGTTCCTCAAGCACTAACCATCGCTGATGAAGGTTTGACCCTAGGCTAATTCCATCAACTTCAATCGCAGGTAAACTGTCGATTTTTTTAGCTGAATGCGTCGCGACATCCAAACTAAGCAGTGGATCGGCGGCCCGCCGAAGCACGAAATTGGGGGGCGTTTCTAACTGTTTTGCCAACTCAGACTGAGACAAGCGATAATCATCATCGCCATTAACCCATTTTGACAAACCTGAGCAACCCACTAAGCTGACACTTAATCCTGCTAAAGCAAAAAGTTTAAAACGCTTATTAAAAATCAAGTTACAACACTCCTGCTTGCTTTAATGCGCCACGAACGACATCGTGATAATCCGTCGACAGAGGGGTTAAAGGTAAACGAATCGCTGACTTAATTTTGCCCATTTCAACCAACGCCCATTTCACAGGAATTGGATTCGCCTCAACAAATAATTTTTGATGAGCCTCCATTAATGGCGCATCAAGCTCACGTGCTAAATCTGCATTGCCCGCTAAGGCCGCATTGTAAGCCTGTGACACCTGTGAAGGCGCAATATTGGCCGTCACCGAGATCCCGCCCTGGCCCCCTAATAAAATAAACTCTATCGCGGTGGCATCATCACCGGTATATAAATCAAAGTCATCACGGACTAAAGCACGAATTTTCGCGACTCTAGATAAATCACCTGTTGCCTCCTTAACACCTACAATATTACTGACTTTCGCAAGGCGACCAATGGTTTCAGGCTGCATATCACACGCCGTTCGCCCAGGTACGTTATATAGAATTTGAGGAATATCAACGGCTTCCGCAATTTTCTTGTGATGAAGATACAAGCCTTCTTGGGTCGGTTTGTTGTAATAAGGCGTCACTAATAAACAGGCATCCGCTCCCACCTTTTTAGCACATGCTGTTAGCTCAATGGCTTCAGATGTTGAATTCGCACCGGTTCCTGCAATAACAGGGATGCGCTTAGCGACCTTATTAACCACAAAAGCAATGACCTCGCAGTGCTCTTTCATGTCCAGCGTCGCTGACTCACCCGTAGTGCCTACCGCCACAATGGCATCTGTACCGGACGCAATGTGCCACTCAATCAAATACTCAAGTGATTGATAGTCAACACTTTCGTCCTCATTCATCGGCGTGACTAACGCCACCATACTGCCTTTAAACACGCTCAACCTCACTCAAAAATGTAAACCGCTTGGCGTCAAACGGGCAGTCGTTTACCCTTGAGCCAGCTTAAAGAAGTAATATTACCTTTTAAGCGCGGCTTGTTCAACTTGAATTCACGCCAACAATAAAAACTATTGCGCCGCTAATCAAATATAGCGATACTAATCACTCTAATCTTCAACGGAGACACAACATCAATGGACGTCATCAAAATGGACGCATTTTCACTTAGCGCCACCCCTGAACAAACGCTCACGTTAAGCAATCTCAGCCACCAATACTCAGTGCTTTACTTTTACCCAAAAGACAATACACCTGGTTGCAGCCAAGAAGGCCAAGACTTTAGTGATTTACATAATCAGTTTAAGGCATTAGGCGCACAAGTTTACGGCGTTTCAATGGATAGTTTAACCAAACACCAGCATTTCAAACAAAAGTACAACTTCCCGTTTGAACTGATTAGCGACCCAGATCAAGTCTTATGCAACATGTTCGATGTAATTAAGCTAAAAAAGAATTTTGGTAAAGAATATTATGGCATTGAACGCAGCACATTTATTTTATCCCCTGACAATCAAGTCATTGCCAGCTGGCGAAAAGTCAAAGTCAATGGTCATGCCCAAGCTGTGCTAGAATCGTTAATAGCTTATCAAAACACGCATTAAATTTTTACTCGAGTTAAAAAAGGAACGCCTTATGACCAACACAGCACGCTTATTTATTCTTGATACGAATGTGTTAATGCACGACCCGATGGCGCTGTTCAATTTTGATGAACATGACCTCTATATTCCGATGACAGTGCTTGAAGAATTGGATGCAGGCAAAAAAGGCATGTCTGAAGTCGCACGCAATGTGCGTGAAACCAACCGACTACTTGATCAAATTATTGATGGTGCCGATTTTGAACAAATTAAGCAAGGCCTACCCTTAGAAAACATTCACCCTATCAAACGCAATAGTGATGAACTTCGACTTGGGCGTTTATTCTTTGAAACGGAGCACCTCTCCTCCGAGTTACCTGTCGAAATTCCTACCTATAAAGCAGATAACCAAATTCTCAAAACAGGCTTAGCACTCAAAGCCAAGTTTGCAGACCGCAATGTCACCTTGGTCACCAAAGACATTAACATGCGCATCAAGGCGTCCGCTGTAGGCCTTCACTCTGAAGACTATTATAACGACCGTGTACTAGAGGATGCGGATCTGCTCTATACAGGCTATGAATTTCTTGAAGACAATTTTTTTGAAACCCATGGTAAAGACATGAAGGCCTGGCAAGAGGGCGCACGTAGCTTTTATGAACTTCAAATCAATGATGACAACACATGGTATCCAAACGAGTGCCTCATTAGTCAGAACGCGTCTGGATTTAGTGCCATTGTGCGCTCGATTTCAGACAACAAGGCCATACTTGAAACCCTGCGTGATTTTAGTGAAACCAAGCATGCTGTTTGGGGCATTAGTGCGCGTAACGCTGAACAAAATATGGCCATGAATTTATTAATGGATCCTGACATTGATTTTGTATCACTTCTTGGGCCTGCCGGCACAGGTAAAACCCTACTTGCGCTGGCCTGCGGCCTAGACCAAACACTCGACCAGAACATTTACAATGAAATTATCATGACCCGCGCTACGATTCCGATTGGTGAAGATATTGGTTTCTTACCCGGCACAGAAGAAGAAAAAATGACCCCTTGGATGGGCGCCTTGATGGATAACCTTGAGGTATTAACCCAGGGCGATGGCAATAGCGCCGATTGGGAAAAACAAAGCACGAGTGAGTTGCTCAATAAACGCATCAAAATCAAGTCACTGAACTTTATGCGCGGGCGTACCTTCATGAAAAAATACATCATTATTGATGAAGCGCAAAACATCACCCCCAAACAAATGAAAACCCTCGTCACGCGTGCCGGTGCAGGTACTAAAATAATTTGCATTGGTAATATTGGGCAAATTGACACGCCCTACCTGACGGAAACCACCTCGGGGCTCACGTATGTAGTGGATCGCTTTAAAAACTGGGCACATGGCGCGCACATTACCTTAAAACAAGGTGAACGCTCTCGCTTGGCGGAATTTGCGTCTAACACCCTATAACCATGCAAAAAGCGGCTAATCAAATCCTTGTGGTGGATGATGACCCTGCGATCAATGCGATACTCACCCTGATTTTAGAAGATCAGGGTTATTTTGTTACCTCGGCACTCAGCATTCAAGAAGCAAAGCATCACGTTTTAATGAACAAGTTTGCAATTGCACTACTTGACTTAGGCCTCCCACCAAACGAACATACACCAGAACAAGGATTTAACTTACTTAATTGGATTCGAAACAACCAGAGTCACTGTCACATCATTGTGCTCACAGGTCAAACTGACACGGCCTATGAAGCGATTAAACTCGGCGCATTTGATTACCTCAGCAAGCCGATTGATGAAGCCGACATCATCAAATCAATTCAACGTGCTAACTTGTTTTATCAACAGAACCAAAAAATGAAACAAGCCGGATTACATGCACTACGACTGCAAACTGAATTAGGCGACGGTGTGAAGCATATTCGCAATCAAGCTGAAGAACAAATCATTCGACAACTCCTTCAGGACTACGACTTCAACGTACATGAAGTTGCCCGAAAACTAGGCCTTAAACGCGAAAATATTTATTATTTAATCAAAAAATACAATCTGGAACGCCAGTGCCACCATGATGACACTTGAACCTAATCCCTCCTGGTTTTTTTTATTAACACTCATTGGCTTAGTCATACTGTTGGTTTTTATTTACCTGCGCCAACAGAGCTATCAATTAAGTCGTGCGATTTCGGGACTCTATAAGCTTAACAAGGATGAGCAGCAAGATGTGCTAAGCTTCATCAACCAGGCCTGGTTATATCTAGCGCGATCTGGATTAGTTGGGTTTAGCGCGCATATAGACTGGTTTGGCACAACACAAACCTTTAAATTTGGCAAACAAACCGATTATTTTGATATCAAGCACTTACAGGGGAATGAGATCAGCATCGAATGCTGCTTTTACACGCCAAAAAAGCTAAAAGGTGAGAAGCACTACTTTACAGAACTACTAAAAAACACCTTCCTACAACTGTTAGACCACAATATTCAAACCAAGATTAATCAGATCTTTACTACACAGCTCGGACTACAAAAGGCACAACTTTTTAATCAACATGACCTCAAAAACCTGATTCAATTTATTCAGCTGCTTGAAGGACAAGTAGCAAAAACACACTCCCCCATGCAAACAGAACGATTAATCGCCAGCCTTAAACGCAGCCTACCTTCGATTAAACAGCGTGCGGAACGGCTTTTAATAAAAAGCGCAACCCAAGCACCAGTGACACAGCCTATTCAATTAAACACCCTGTTAGACCAACTCACGAAACCCTTGTTTATTCCTTACCGCCTGACAGGCGACGCCAACATAAACACCGACAGCGCAAAACTGGGCGAAGCCTTGTATAACATCATCGCCAACTTCCGCGATCATAACGCAACGCACTCACCGCTTCAGATGACGATTAGCCAAACAGATCAACTCATTAAAATTCGCTTTGAACAAGCCGCCGACTCGATTAAAACACAACAACTTAAAAGCCATGCTATAAGACTGTTTGAACCCTTTTGGACCGATTCACCCAGTGGCATGGGGCTTGGGCTTTACATGGCTCGGCAAACATTAAAACAACAAGGCGGAGACCTTTTATTCATCCCAGCCAATGACCACATCATTTTTGAAGCGAGACTGTTAGCTTTAGCACCCTCTCAGACTTATTTTAGCGAATCCGGTTTAGATTTATCCTCAACCACTTCACCTTCAATCACCCCAGCATCGGTATCCGCTGATGCATAACGCTTCTTAGTCACCTCTTGATAATAAGCAATACGCCCGGTTTCCGTATCTCGCACAGTCCACTCCGCATGCACATAACCAGCGTTAGCTCCTTGCATAGCACCACGCTTAAGTAACCAACGTTTAGCCAAATAGGCACGAATAGGCGGAACCAAAACTAAAAATCCCATTAAATCGGTGACCAGGCCTGGTAACAACAACGCCACACCACCGATAAACACCAACATACCCTCAACGACTTGTTGCTGTGGCGGCTCCCCCTGACGCATACTTAACTGGGCTTGCTTCACAACCTGTATGCCTTGATGCTTCATAAAAAACGCACCCAGACCCGCCGTAAAGATTGTGAGTAAAATCGTCGGCAAAGCACCTATCACAGACCCTACTTCAATTAATACATACAGCTCGAGAAGCGGCGCAACAATAAAAACTACAAAAAAAACTTTAAACATAAAAATAAAACCTTTAGCAAAGCGAAGCTTGGCTGATGACTGAATAATGAAATGTCTTTATGACATCATTAAGCTTATTTTTCAAGCTTAGCGTAAATTTAAACTAAAATTATCCATCATTCCTTAAACGTTTCATGGTTTAACTAGCCTAACTGAAACACAGTCTGCTAAAATTCACAGCGCATTATAAAAATAATTTAGGATACAGACATGTCGAACATAACACGCGAACACGCTTTTTCAGCTTGGCTTATCAGCCTTTTATTTCTCCTGAGCTTATTTGCCAGCTCCTCGCAGGCCATGATGGGGGATGATCTGCTGGATGCCGATGATGCCTTTGCGCTTCAGCAGGTTGAGGTTTCAGCGAGCGAGTTAAAAGTTAGCTGGAAAATTGCGAAAGACTATTATCTCTATAAAGACCGCATTTCCGTTGAATCCAATGACATTCAGCTTTCACAACCCAGTTTTCCAGCCAGTGTGCGCAAAAACGACCCGCTATTTGGTCAAGTTGATGTTTTTACCAAAGATTTCTCTATTCGCGTGCCCTACTCAGCCAATGTACAGCGTGCGCAATTAACGATAAAGTATCAGGGCTGTTCTGAAAAATATGGGGTTTGCTATCCGCCGCAAACCAAGCAAGTCAGCGTTAATTTACCTGCATCATCAAATACAACCTCCTCAACACCCTCACTCGGTGCAATCGGTTCATTACAAGAACTCAATGCCCTACTTGCCTCCTCTACCGGCTTTGACTCTGGATTGTTAGATGTCGATGCCGCATTTGCGTTTAGCCATGACATTCCAGGTAATGGCGAAATACAAGCCTTTTGGCAGGTTGCGGATGGCTATTATTTGTACCGCGATAAAATCAGCGCCCGTATCCTTGAGGGGCAAGCCACGCTTGGTCAAATCCAAACGGTGGCTGGCAAGCAAAAAGATGACCCACTATTTGGTTCGGTTGAGGTCTATTATGGCCAAGCGACTGCTAGCCTGCCGCTCTATGACGTGCAGGGCAAAGTGGTGGTCGAGTTTGAATATCAAGGCTGCGCCGAAGTGGGTGTTTGCTACCCACCTGAGCGCAAACAAGTCACCATTGACGCCGCCACTTTTGGCTCAGCTGGCGCCGCGCCAACAAGCGCAACAACCGCCGTTGATCGCAGCCAAATGTCGGAATCCGACAGAATTACCGATACATTAAAAAACTCGAATATGTGGGTGGTGATTCTCACCTTCTTTGTATTTGGTCTATTGCTTTCATTAACCCCTTGCGTTTTCCCGATGATTCCGATTCTATCGAGCATTATTGTTGGGCAAAGTGCCAAAACAGGTCAGCCTATTTCAACTAAACGCGCCTTTATTATGTCGCTGGTGTTCGTATTGGCGATGGCGATGGCTTATACCATTGCTGGCGTTCTAGCCGGCTTGTTTGGTGCGAATCTGCAGGCCACTTTACAAAACCCATGGGTACTGGCGAGTTTTGCACTGGTGTTCGTGTTGTTGGCGTTGTCGATGTTTGGCTTTTACGAAATCCAATTACCAAGCAGCCTACAAAGCAAAATCACGAATATTTCTAATAAACAGCAAGGCGGTTCGCTAACAGGTGTGGCGATTATGGGCTTTTTGTCCGCCTTAATCGTTGGCCCCTGTGTGGCGCCTCCTCTCGCCGGTGCGTTGATTTATATCGGCCAAACCGGTGATGCGCTGCTTGGTGGTTTAGCCTTGTTTGCGATGAGTATTGGCATGGGGATTCCGCTGCTATTGCTCGGCACTTCCGCTGGCAAGCTGTTACCGCGTGCGGGTGCTTGGATGAATACCGTCAAGGCTGTGTTTGGTGTCTTGCTATTAGCCGTGGCGCTTTGGTTGGCTGATCGCATCATGCCAGATTGGTTAACCTTGATTGCATGGGCATCACTATTGATTGCTTCGGCGATTTACATGGGCGCTTTAGAACCGATAGGTGATAAGTCTAACTGGCACAAGCTTTGGAAAGCGATGGGGTTAGGCATGTTGGTCTATGGCTTAATTCTGATTATCGGTGTTGCTGGCGGCTCAAGAGATTTACTCCAGCCGTTAAAAGTCTTCCAAGGTGGCGGGAGTGGCGCACAACAAGAAACCAAGCTTCAGTTTGAATACATTAACAGCCTTGATGAACTGAATGCGCGCATTGGTAAGGGGCAACCCGTGATGCTGGATTTCTATGCTGACTGGTGTGTCAGTTGCCATGAAATGGAGCGCTTTACCTTTAGCGATGCCAATGTGCAGACCGCGCTGGCTGGTGTTACTTTGCTGAAAGCCGATGTCACGGCTAATAATGCCGACCACCGTGCGCTAATGCGTGAGTTAGGCATTGTTGGCCCGCCCGCTATCCTGTTCTACAACCCACAAGGCCAAGAGCTTCGTGGCCAACGGGTTGTCGGCTTCCAAAATGCGGAAACCTTCAAAGCCACCATTGACGCGGCGCTGAAGTAAATCGGGATAAATAAGCCTAGGGTTTTTACACCATAACCCTACTCCCACGCTGCGACTAAGATTAGAAAATGCCCGTCATTGCGAGGCCGCGCAGCGACGCGGCAATCTCTCAAGGGCGCGCACCGTCTGCCAGAGATTGCCACGGCCTTCGGCCTCGCAATGACGTGTATTAACCTCGTTCCCACGCTGTGCGTGGGAATGCAGACCGATTTAACCTATGAAACAGCGCTTAAACCCAAGTCCAAGGCGCTCCCACGTTCAACGTGGGAGCGATACCTGGTTGTAAGTTGTTGATTTATTATTTACTTTAGATGCGTTTGCCCTGGGCCTGGTTGGTATTGAGCTGTTAGTTTAGCGTTAATCTTTACAACTCAGCCGTTCACTTACTTTCAACTCCGTTGTCTTCAATTCAATCACTTTCAGCTACTTTTAAACACTTTAAACGCGGTTTCCAACCCAAAAAGGGCTATATTTTTGCACAACATCTGTTTTACCCTTTTATTTGAAGTATAATCCGATTATTAGTTTTTTTCTGGATTTGAATCTATGGCAAGTATTCTAGTAATTAATGGCCCTAATCTTAATATGCTTGGGCGACGAGAACCGCATATCTATGGCCGACAAACACTGGCCGACATTGTTGATGAGCTTGAAACAATTGCCGATGACTTTGCGATACGCCTTTGGCACTTTCAGAGCAATGCGGAACACGAAATTATTAAACGCATTCATCAGGCGATGGATGATGGCACAGAGTTCATCATTATCAATCCGGCAGCTTATACCCATACTAGTGTCGCCATTCGCGATGCAATCGCGGCGGTAAATATCCCCTTCATTGAAGTTCATTTATCCAACGTACATAAACGCGAAGCTTTTCGCCACCACTCCTACTTTTCCGATTTGGCGGTAGGTGTCATTACTGGACTTGGCTCTGATGGCTACCGTTTTGCACTCGAAGCGGCAATCAAACATCTGGAATAAAAACACCTATTAAAAAACATTAACAAAATACATAACAACCCAAATAATAAAAGGAAATCAATATGGATATTCGTTCAATACGCAAATTAATAGAAATCGTCGAAGAATCAAACATAGCTGAAATTGAAATCAAAGAAGGTGAACATACTGTTCGCATCACGCGCAATAAAGAACCGATTATGATGCAAGCGCCTGCGATGCAACAGGCTTATCAACAACAGCCCGCGCCAGCACCTGCCGCTGCACCGGCATCCGCACCCGTTGTCGAAAGCACACCGCCGGCTATCAGCGGCGAGCCTATCACCTCCCCAATGGTCGGCACCTTCTACGCCGCGCCCTCTCCTGATGCACCGGTATTTGTACAAATAGGTCAAAAAGTCAATGTGGGCGATACGCTTTGCATCATTGAAGCGATGAAAATTATGAACCCCATTGAAGCTGAAGTATCTGGTACGATTAAGCAGATTTTGGTATCCAATGCCGACCCAGTTGAATACGGCCAAACCCTATTTATCATCGAATAATCAACAGGAACGTTTATGGAAAAACTATTGATTGCCAATCGCGGTGAAATAGGCTTGCGTATTTTACGCGCATGTAAAGCACTAGGTATCAAAACTGTCGCTGTACACTCTACGGCTGATGCTAACTTAAAACACGTTTTAATGGCCGATGAAACCGTTTGCATTGGTCCTGCACCGTCTAATCTAAGCTACTTAAATATTCCAGCGATTATTTCGGCGGCTGAACTGACAGACGCGCAAGCGATACACCCCGGTTATGGCTTTTTGTCTGAAAATGCCGATTTTGCTGACCGCGTTGAAGAAAGCGGCTTTATTTTTATCGGCCCCAAAGGTGACACGATTCGCATGATGGGTGACAAGGTATCGGCTATTCGTGCGATGAAGGCCGCGGGTGTTCCGACTGTCCCGGGTTCTGGTGGCCCCCTAGGCGACAATGCTGAAGAGAACCTCAAAGTGGCCCGCGAAATTGGCTACCCTGTCATTATCAAAGCCTCCGGTGGCGGTGGCGGACGCGGCATGCGCGTTGTTCACACTGAAGGTAGCTTATTAAAATCGATTCAACTCACCAAGCAAGAAGCCGGTGCTGCCTTTAACAATCCTGAAGTCTATATGGAAAAGTTTCTTGAAAACCCACGTCATATTGAAGTACAGATTTTAGCCGATGGCCAAGGAAACGCCATTCACCTTGGCGAGCGCGACTGCTCCATGCAACGCCGTCATCAAAAAGTGGTAGAAGAAGCGCCTGCACCAGGCATCACCCAACAACAGCGCGACCACATTGGTGGCATTTGCGCCAAAGCCTGTATTGATATTAACTATCGCGGCGCAGGTACCTTTGAGTTTTTGTATGAAAATGGGGAGTTTTATTTCATTGAAATGAACACCCGCTTACAAGTTGAACACACCGTCACCGAACAGGTTACAGGTATCGATCTTGTAAAAGCACAAATTGAAATTGCGATGGGTAGACCGCTAAGCATCAAGCAAGAAGATGTTAAAATTAGCGGTCATGCAATTGAATGTCGCATTAATGCTGAAAATCCTGCCAAAAACTTCATGCCTTCACCCGGCAAAATAACGCGCTTGCATTTCCCAGGCGGCCCTGGCGTTCGCTTGGACACGCATATCTACAATGAATACACGGTGCCACCGCACTATGACTCGATGATAGGTAAGTTAATTTGTTATGGTACAGATCGTGAAATAGCGATTTCTCGCATGCATATTGCGCTTCAGGAGTTTGCAATCCGAGGCATTGATACCAATATTGATTTAAATATTGAAATCATGTGTGATCAGGGCTTTTGTGAAGGTGGACAAAACATTCACTACCTTGAACATCGTTTAGAGCACTTAATTTAATGGCCTGGATTCAACTTAGCATCATTGTCGAAGAAGCCCTAGCCGAGCCGCTATCTGATGCCTTAATGGACATTGGCGCGGTTTCAGTAACCTTTACTGAAACCGGGGATCAGGAAATTTTTGAACCTGAAATTGGCACCACCCCCATCTGGGATCAAACGCGGGTATTAGGTTTGTTTGATGCCGAGGTGGATAATGCCACGATTTTGCTGGCATTAACCCAGCTCATGCCTCAAATTCAACCCAGCGCTTATAAGTTTGAGCTGATAGAAGACAAGGATTGGATTCGCGAATGGATGGATCAATTTAAGCCGATGCCATTTGGCGATAATTTATGGATAGTTCCTAGCTGGCTTGAAGCTCCCAACCCGGATGCCGTTAATTTGTTGCTCGACCCTGGTTTGGCTTTTGGTACGGGTACCCACCCTACCACCGCTATGTGTTTGACCTGGCTTGACCAACACCCCCCCCTAAATAAAAGCGTGATAGATTATGGCTGTGGCAGTGGTATTCTGGCCATCGCCGCCGCCAAACTTGGCGCCAAACAGGTAAAAGGAACCGACATTGATCCGCAAGCGATTACCGCCAGCCAAGACAATGCACAGCGCAATAGCGTCCCCATTGCATTTGCATTAGTAAAGGATTTTAACGCTGAACCCGTTGATTTATTAATCGCTAATATTCTAGCTGGCCCGTTAAAAGAATTAGCCGCTGAGTTTCAACGTCTGGTTAAACCAGGCGGTCAGTTAGTGCTTTCTGGTCTTCTAGCGAGTCAGGCCGATGATCTAATTGCGCATTACCATGACGTTGGTTTCAACCTTAATCAATTGGATACCCGCGATGATTGGGGTTGTTTGTCTGGCTTTAAATTTTAACCAGGCCGGGTTGTGAAACAGCTTAAAATTGGGCGCTATACACTTGATAATAATCTTGTGTTGGCGCCGATGGCCGGCATTACTGATTCGGTTTTTCGGCGCCTGTGTGCTAAGCTTGGGGCGGGGTACACTGTTGGCGAAATGCTGAGTGCACAAACCCAGCTTTGGGATAGTCAAAAATCACAAACGCGGTTTGTCAACCAAGCCGACCCTGAGCCTAGATCGGTTCAATTATTGGGCGTTGAGCCTGAACAACTTGTAAAGGCCGCTGTTTTGCAAGTTGAACAGGGCGCACAAATTATTGATTTAAACCTGGGGTGCCCCGCTAAAAAAGTGTGCAATATAGCCGCTGGCTCAGCACTTTTGGCCTATCCAGATCGTGTGACTAAAATTTTTGATGCACTGGTAACATCACTTGACGTGCCTGTTACAGTCAAAATTCGAACTGGCACTGATGCTGAGCATATTAATGCCATTGAGATTGCCAAGATCGCTGAACAATCGGGCATCAGTGCGATTAGCATTCATGGCCGAACCCGTGCTGATAAGTTTAATGGATTGGCCGAATATGACACAATCAAACACGTAAAACAAGCGGTGACGATTCCGGTGATTGCAAATGGTGACATTTCAACGCCCGAACAGGCTCAATTTGTATTAAAATACACTCAAGCAGATGGCATTATGATTGGGCGTGCCGCATTGGGTAATCCTTGGATTTTTCAACAAGTGAGATATTACCTTGAAACAGGTACACATCTTGAAAAACCTTGTTTTAATCATATCAAAGCCATCTTGCTTGAACACCTTGATGGTTTGTACGCACTCTATGGAGAACTTCAAGGATTACGCATTGCTCGCAAGCATACTGGTTGGTATTGCCAGCATTTAAATGAAGGTGAAAAACTTCGCCGTGCATTTAATCAGCTTGACAACCCAGCCGCGCAACAGGCGTTAATTGAACATTTTTTTGCAAACTTGGTTTAAAAACACATGACTTCAAAACCCACACCCCAGTCTTTAAGCGATCATTTAATTCAAACACTGGATCACTACTTCATGACGCTAGAAGAACAAGATGCCTGCAATCTACATGAAATGGTCATACAACAAGTTGAAAAACCGCTAATCGAGTATGTGCTTGGCAAAACCGAAGGTAACCAAACTAAAACCGCCAATATGCTCGGCATCAATCGCAATACACTGCGCAAAAAAATAGTGCAATATGCCATCGGCATTGAACAAAACTAATCTCGCTTTTACCCTTTATTTAAACTAAGACTTGGAGAGTTATATGAAACCCGTGCGTCGTGCCTTAATAAGTGTTTCGGATAAAACCGGCATTATCGAATTTGCACAAGCCTTGAGCCAGATGAACGTTGAAATCCTATCAACGGGTGGCACCTATAAAGCCTTACAACAAGCAGGCCTGGTTGTAACGGAGGTGTCTGAGTACACTGGCTTTCCGGAAATGATGGATGGGCGTGTCAAAACACTCCACCCTAAAGTCCACGGTGGACTATTAGGTCGTCGCGGTATTGATGATGCGATTATGAACGAGCACGGCATTAAACCGATTGATATGGTGGTCGTCAACCTCTACCCTTTTGAAGCCACCGTAGCAAAAGCCGACTGTTCACTCGAAGATGCGATTGAAAACATCGATATCGGTGGGCCAACCATGTTGCGTTCTGCCGCTAAAAACCATAAAGATGTCGCGGTGGTTACCGACCCCCTAGACTACGCGCGTATTTTAGAAGAAATGCAAGCCAACAATGGCCAACTGGCGCACGCTACCCGTTTTGACTTAGCGATTAAAACCTTTGAGCAAACAGCGCGTTATGATGGCGCCATTGCCAACTACTTCGGCACGATGTTTTCTGATGACCAGGCCGATGCCTTCCCACGCACCTTCAACACCCAGTTTGTAAAAAAACAAACCATGCGTTATGGTGAAAACCCGCATCAAAACGCCGCCTTTTATGTTGAACGCAATGCGAATGAAGCCTCGGTATCTACCGCTACGCAGCTTCAGGGCAAAGAGCTCTCGTTTAACAATATCGCCGATACCGATGCGGCCTTAGAGTTGGTTAAAACCTTTGAAGACATCGCCTGTGTCATCGTTAAACATGCCAATCCGTGCGGCGTAGCAATAGGCTCTAGTTTGTTTGAAGCCTATGATCGTGCTTACAAAACCGACCCGACTTCGGCATTTGGTGGCATTATCGCGTTCAACCGTGAGCTTGATGCACCCACCGCACAAGCGATTGTTGATCGCCAGTTTGTTGAAGTCATTATTGCACCTAGCATCAGCAGTGAAGCCGCTGCGATTGTTGAAGCCAAAAAGAATGTTCGCCTACTTGCTTGCGGTGCGCTTAGTGCGCAGCAAGCCGCCTATGATTACAAACGTGTAACAGGCGGATTATTGGTTCAAGACCGTGATTTAGGTATGATTGCTGAAGCCGACCTTAAAGTGGTTACTGAACGCGCGCCGACACCTGAACAAATGCAAGATTTGTTATTTGCTTGGAAAGTCGCCAAGTACGTTAAATCCAATGCGATTGTTTATGTCAAAGATGGCATGACGATTGGTGTGGGTGCGGGTCAAATGAGCCGTGTCTATAGCGCCAAAATTGCGGGCATTAAGGCGGCTGATGAAGGCTTAGAAGTACCCGGTTCCGTCATGGCCTCGGATGCCTTCTTCCCCTTCCGCGATGGGATTGACGCGGCGGCGGCGGCAGGCATTACTGCTGTGATTCACCCGGGTGGCTCAATGCGTGACGAAGAAGTCATCGCCGCCGCCAACGAACACGGCATAGCGATGGTGTTTACCGGTATGCGCCACTTCAAACATTAAAGTCGTAATGGCTTATTTGCCCAAGCTCGTTGTTGGACAAACGCTTCCGATGCTCACCTACATTTAGTAGGCTGCGCTTCGGGTCGTTTCTCCGCCTAGATCTTGGGCAAAACGCGCATTACTCAAAGCAACATTTGATTTACTTTACTGCGCTAGTTATGCAGCAGAGTGAATCATTAAAAGGACGATTTATGAAAGTATTAATTATTGGTAGCGGTGGGCGTGAGCATGCATTGGCTTGGAAAACAGCGCAATCACCTAACATCACCCAAGTTTATGTCGCACCTGGCAATGCGGGCACCGCGATTGAGCCCAATCTTGCCAATGTCAATATTCAAGTTACCGACCTACCAGGCCTGGTTAAGTTTGCACAAGAAAACCAAATTGGTTTAACCATTGTTGGCCCTGAAGTCCCCTTAGTATTAGGCGTGGTGGATGCGTTTCAAGCCGCTGGATTAAAATGCTTTGGCCCAAGCAAAGGCGCGGCGCAACTGGAAGGCTCTAAAGCCTTTAGCAAGGACTTCCTCGCCAAACACAATATCCCTACGGCTGAATATAAAGTCTTTACAGAGATCGATCCAGCAATCGACTATATCGCTGAAAAAGGCACGCCGATTGTGATTAAAGCCGATGGCTTAGCCGCAGGCAAAGGGGTGATTCTTGCGCAGTCCCAACAAGAAGCACAAGACGCTGTGCGAGATATGCTAGCCGGTAATAAGTTTGGTGATGCCGGCTCGCGGGTAGTGATTGAAGAATTTTTATACGGTGAAGAGGCCAGCTTCATTGTGATGGCCGATGGCGAACATGTTCTGCCGATGGCTACTTCACAAGACCACAAAGCGCGGGATAATGGCGATAAAGGCCCGAATACCGGTGGCATGGGCGCTTATACTCCAGCACCGGTTGTTACACGCGATATTCATAACCGCATCATGGATGAAGTGATTTATCCAACGATACAAGGCATGGCGGCGGATGGCCTACCCTATACCGGTTTCTTATACGCCGGTGTGATGATTGCACCAGACGGAACCCCTAAAGTGTTAGAGTTTAATTGCCGTTTTGGCGACCCTGAAACCCAGCCGATTATGATGCGTTTAAAATCAGATTTGGCGGATTTGTGTCTAGCGGCATTAGACAAAAAACTGGATACCCTTCGTGCTGAATGGGATCCACGCCCTGCTTTGGGTGTGGTGCTTGCTGCCGGTGGTTACCCTGACGATTATCGTAAAGGCGATGTGATCAGTGGTTTAGATGATGTCAACGCGGCCGATGTCAAAGTGTTTCATGCGGGTACGGCATTAAACGAAAACAACCAAGTGATTACGGCTGGCGGACGCGTATTATGCGTAACCGCACTCGGTCAAAGCGTGAGTGGCGCGCAACAACGTGCTTACCAAGCGGTTGGAAAAATTGACTGGGAAGGCTGTTTTTCACGTTCTGATATCGGCTACCGTGCCGTTGCGCGTGAACAGCAAAAATAATCCTACCGACCACCCTTATGAATGCGACCAGGTTAGAAAGCTTATAAGCCTTCTAACCTAATCAAAAAGGATTAAAACTATGGAATTCGATAGCGTACACAATTTTTATGAACGCCATGTTGTTAATGAAATCACTGACAACTACATCAACACCGGACTAACACCAGATCAACTTGCCGATATGGCTTGTATTGCCCTCAATCAAATTCCGCCGCGCTATATCCGACATGATATTGACATGAGTTTTTATATGTCACCTATCGAATATGACGAAATAGAATTGAAAGTAAAAGCGTCTGTAAAAAAAGCGTACGACAAAATCAAAAGCAATACACAAAACGCCACAGGCTCTTAACGGCTTTGTCCAAAGGCAACCGGACGCATCACGCGCCAGTTACCGTCACGCGCCCTGTTTTAGCGGCATGCCTAACTTGCGCCAAGCCAGGCGGCTTGGTCAAGGAGGGTGTGGTTTTTTTGCCGCCCTTGTGGCAGGCTGATGGGTAGGGGTTCGGCGTTTAGCCATTGTTGAATCGCGAGGTGTTTGCCTTTGCCAGTGATTAACTTGATGAGTTGGCGGCTGTTGCTGAGGGCGGCATAGGACAGGCTTATGCGCTCAGACGGCGGTTTGGGGGAGTTGTTCACGCTAATCACTGACTCGGTGGCATGTTGATTTTCATGCGCTGGAAACAAGCTAGCGGTATGACCGTCTTCACCCATTCCTAGCATCACACAATCAAACCGTACAACCGCGTCTATCACTTGCTGATAGGCTTGGCGGGATTTTTCTAGCCCTAGTTCGGTTGGCATTAAAAAGACATTTTCGGCTGGAATATTGATTTTCGACAACCAGGCCTGGTTGAGTGCCGTGGCATTTCTTTCAGGATCATTAAGCGGCAAAACACGTTCATCACCCATATAAACATACCAGTTTGACCAATCTTGATCAGTGCGCTCTGCCAGCAGTTGATAACAACGATTCGGTGTCGTGCCGCCTGCGGTGACCAGGTGAAACGCACCGCGTTCGCTGATCGCCTGCTCCGCTTGTTGTACAATCAGCGCAACCGCCTGTTGTGCTAAGATTTCGGCATTATCGAAAACCTGCCAGCCAGCAGGCAGGTTTAAGGCGTTATTTGCGATAATCACGATTTTTGTTCCTCACATTCAGGCTCCAACGAGGTACGCCAGCTTTGGCCAGGTTGATCAAACAACTTCACCGAGTCTTTTGGCCCCCAGCTGCCAGATGGATAGGTATCAATATAACCACGGTCTGAAGACCAGGCCTGCAATACCGGTTCCACCACTTTCCATGCGGCTTTAACTTCATCGTAACGCAAGAATAATGAGCGATCTCCGCGAATCACATCTAACAACAAGTCTTCATAGGCGTCATTGGCCAACTCACCTTTTTGACGCATCGAGGCATCCAAACTAATTTGGCGAGTGTTGATTTCTAACCCAGGTTGTTTGGCGGTCATTTCAATGCGAATCGCTTCATTCGGTTGAATACCAAACACCAACCAGTTGGGTTCCATTTTTTTCACCTGCGATTCACGGAAAAACTGCTTAGGTGGCTGTTTAAAGCAAATGGAAATCAATGTTTGGTTTTTAGGCATGTTTTTACCGGTTTGCACATAAAACGGCACCCCCGCCCAACGCCAGTTTTCGATATAGAGTTTTAACGCGGCATAGGTTTCTGTCACGCTATCGGGTGAAACACCGGGTTCTTCTAAATAAGCCACGGCAGGTTGTTTATTTACCGTGCCAGCGGCATATTGCGCACGGTAGGCTTGGGCGTTGACCGCGTTTTTGTTAATCGGACGAATCGACTTTAGCAGTTTTACTTTTTCATCACGCAGCGCTTCGGCATCCATCGACGCAGGCGGTTCCATCGCAATCAAAGCCAGGAGTTGCAGCAGATGGCTTTGAATCATATCGCGCAATGCGCCACTGGTGTCGTAATAGCCCGCACGGGTACCAATCGGCTTGGCTTCAGCATGGGTGATTTGTACATGATCAATGTAGTTGCGGTTCCACAAGGGTTCCATCAATAGATTCGCAAAACGGAAAACCATCAAATTCTGTACCATGCCCTTTCCAAGATAATGGTCAATACGGTACATCTGCGTTTCATCAAGGAATTTATTGAGCTGCATTTGCAAACTTTTGGCGCTTTCTATGTCATAGCCAAACGGCTTTTCAAGCACCACTCGCTTCCAGCCTTTTTGCTGGTCTAGCAGTTTGACCTTGGCAAGGTTTTCCACCACGGTGCTAAAATCTTTTGGGCTGATCGACAAATAAAATGCCATGTTTTGTGAATAGCCCTGCTGTTGAAAATAATCTGCCATCTGCGCAAAGCTAGCGGCATCATCGTTATCCACTTTGACATAATCAAACCGAGCACAAAACCGCTCAAAAACTTCAGTTTTTAAGCCGCCACGCGCCAAAGGTGTGACCGATTCACGCGCGACTTCAATCCAATCATCACGCGTCCAATCACGACGCCCAACCGCCACAATCCGCAAACAATCGGCTAAACGCCCCATTTCTTCCAGATGGTAAAACGCAGGCATTAACTTGGTCAGCGACAGATTCCCTGTCGCGCCAAAAATCACATAGGTACAGGATTCAGACATGATTAAACCTCATAGGTTGTAGAGCTGATTTTTCCGCCTGAACCAACCCAGTCAGTATGGAACCATTCACCGCGTGGTTTATCAACACGCTCATAGGTATGGGCGCCAAAGTAATCACGCTGCGCCTGAATCAAGTTCGCCGACACGGTTTCGCTTCGATAACCATCAAAAAACGCCAATGCTGAACTTAACGCCGGCGTTGGGATTGCATTATGCACCGCAAAGACCACCGCCTGACGCCAATTGGCTTCGGTTTGCTTTATCGCCTGCTCAAAAAACGGCGCTTGCAATAGATTATCTAAATCTGGTGTTGCATCATAAGCGGCTTTGATTTCGCCTAGGAAACGACTGCGGATAATACAGCCACCGCGCCACATTAACGCAATGCCACCATAATTTAACGGCCAGTTAAACTCTTTAGCGGCTTGCGCCATCAACATATAGCCTTGGGTGTAGGAAATGATTTTTGCGGCATAGAGTGCATCATGAATCGCCTGCAACATCACATCGCGCTCCACTTCGACCGTCGGCAATACACGCGGATAGGTTTTAGCGGCTTGTTGACGCTGGGTTTTTAATGCCGAAATACAACGTGCATACACCGACTCGGTAATCAGGGTTAAGGGTACACCCATATCTAATGAGCTGATACCTGTCCATTTGCCTGTGCCTTTTTGGCCGGCGGCATCTAGGATTTTATCCACAAGGGGTTCACCGTCTTCGTCTTTAAAACGCAGAATATCGGCCGTGATTTCAATCAGATAGGAATCCAATACCCCTTGGTTCCATTCTTTAAATACCTGATGACACTCATCCGCACTCATTCCCAAGCCTTCACGCATTAGCTGATAGGCTTCGGCGATCAATTGCATATCGCCATATTCGATCCCATTGTGCACCATCTTAACGTAGTGCCCCGCCCCTTCTGGCCCAACCCAATCACAACAGGCTTCATCGCCAACCTTGGCCGAAATCGCTTGAAAAATATCTTTAACAAAAGGCCAAGCCTCTGGTTTGCCGCCTGGCATAATAGAAGGCCCAAAACGCGCGCCTTCTTCGCCACCCGACACACCCGTCCCGATAAAATGAATGCCCTTAGCCGCTAGCGCTTGAGTACGACGCGTTGAATCAGTGTATAAGGAATTACCGCCGTCAATGATCACATCGCCCTGGTCTAACAAAGGCACCAATTGATCAATGAAATCGTCCACAACCTGTCCTGCTTTAACCATTAACATTACCTTGCGCGGCGAGGACAAGGAATCAACCAGCTCTTTCAAGCTATAAGCGGCTTGAATCGATTTGCCTTGCGCGGTGCTGGCGAGAAACTCATCGGTTTTTTGTGGAGAACGATTGTAAACAGTGACTTTATAGCCGTGATCAGCCATATTTAAAACCAAGTTTTGCCCCATAACGGCAAGACCAATTAACGCGATATCTGATTGAGACATGATAAATTCCTTTTTGATAAAAAATCTGCGGTTTCATTTTACCGCGCTACTCATACAACTAAAAACTAAAAACCGATTTATTTCAACTCTCGCGCTAAGGTTGCACGTACGCGGGCCTTGGACTGAAGTTAGCGCGCTGTTATAGATTTAAACCAGTCTACATTCCCACGCACAGCGTCACGGCCATTAAGTTAAGGAATGAGTGGCAACGAAACTTGCCTCCCTTATTGCTCTGTCACCCTGCGCGAAGTCGCAGGGTCTATTGCTGCCAGCGGCTGGATCCTGCGACTTCGCGCAGGATGACGACACTGGGTAAAAAATTCGGTCATTGCGAGGAGCATAGCGACGCGGCAATCTCTCAAGGGCGCGCTCAGTCTGCCAGAGATTGCCACGGCCTTCGGCCTCGCAATGACGCGTAATTTGTCAGCCTCGCAATGACACGTAGTTTCTTGGGCTCGCAACGCAAGTTTGACTAGCGCCCATCTGGGTAAAGTTGCAGGATGCCGCTCTCGCCCTGCATATCGCCTAATATCCATACCTGCTCAAATGGATGAGTTGGCGGCATCAGGATAAATTTACACCGAAGCTCAAAATCTTGGCGTTGCCATGCTGGGTTTGTATTGCGAATCACTAACCAAGTACGTTCTGAAACATAATATTTTTCGGCTTTATTGGCTAACAGTCGATTGAGTGCTTCAAGTAAACGGTGATCAGGCGGGGTTAGCATGAGATGTTCGAGTTCAAGATGAGTGCGTTCAGATAGCTCGCGTCCTAGCAGATGTTTGGCTTCTTCGGTGCTGCCGTATAAATGCGCAATTTCTAAATCCAACTTTTCATTTTGCCAATAACAACTCACATCGGGTTTGCGGGGTTCGTTATGCCAAATATGGCGCATTTCAATCCCCATCTCGCGCTCATACGCCCGCATAAACAACCGCGCCGCCTGATGCTCTAAGGCTAACTTCTCTGATTCACTCATTACTCACTACTCATCAGCATCTCGCTAATCACATACCACAACAGAAAACTGCCATACACCCCCACCATCACCCAGCTTAACAAGGTAATCGGGCGCAAACCTTTTTGTTCGGGCGGTTTTTCACCGCGCCATTGCATTTTTTTTAAACGCCACTGACGACGCAACATCCAGATAAAAAAACCGATAACCGCAAATAACGTTAAATACTTAAGCATCCGCCATAAGCCTTTGCGCCATGATTTCGCGTACCTGTTCAAGCTGCGCCAAGGTATCAACCCCTACACCCGCATCCATCAGCGCATCCTCTACCAAAATACGCTCGCCATGCCAAAGCACACGCAATTGCTCAAGCTTTTCAACCTGCTCGAGGGCGCATTCTGGCCAGTTCACATAACGCTTTACAAAGCCAGCGCGATAGGCATACAAGCCAATATGACGGCGATAGGGCCAAGCACTTGGCATGATGGGGGGTTGCTGGGCAAACTCATCGCGCGCCCAAGGTAATGGCGCACGGCTAAAATTAATTGCAAAATGCTCAAGATTACGACTCACCTTGACGATGTTCGGATTAAACAGCAACTCAACCTGCTCAATCGGTTCACAAAGTGTCGCCATGAACACATCATGCCGATGATTAAGGGCTTGTGCGACTTGCTGAATCAAGGCGGTAGGCAAAAGCGGCTCATCACCCTGCAGATTAACCAACACCTGATTATCCGCAAACCGAAGTTGATCAATCACTTCAGCGATACGCTCAGTACCTGATTGATGTTGGTCGCTGGTTAGGCAGACCTCAGCACCAAAATCACGGCACACCTGCGCGACCTGCTCAGATTCGGTAGCAATGACCACACGCTCCGCACCGGCTTTAATCGCTTGCTGCCATGTCCAATACACCATCGGCTGTCCGCAAATATCCAGCAACGGTTTGCCATAAAGCCGACTGGATGCCATTCTGGCGGGTATGACCACATGAAAAGACATGTTAGTTAAGCCTTTAGTTTACGATAATGTTCGGCCTCTTCAGGCGTGATTTGACGTGCTTCATCCTCCAGCATGACTGGAATGTCGTCACGCACCGGGAAGGCTAAATTAGCGGCGGTCGAAATTAACTCTTGTTTTTGCTTGTCATACACTAAACTGGTTTTGCTAATTGGGCATACTAGGATATCAAGTAAATTAGGGTTTAGACTCATGTTTTTGCCTTTTAATCAAATGAGTTAGAAATAGGTTTTTGCGGCCTTTTTAAAGCCAATTGCTGCTCAATCTTCGACATCAGTGCGGCTTCAAAATCGGCATCACATTCAGGCGCTATTGCCAACACCCACCAGTTGGGTTGTGCAAAGGTTTGGCACTTTACGGCATCTTTACTGGTCATAAACAAGGGCATAGCCCTATTAAGCTTCGCAAAATCCGACAGCTGATAAGCATGGTGATCAGCAAAATCCAGCGGAATGGGCACGATACCCAACGAATCTAATGTTTGATAAAATCGCTGCGGATGCCCTATCCCCGCCACCGCATAACCCGTTTGCCCCGCAAAGGCATTAATGGGACGACAGTCTTTGACATCCGTTAAGCGGTAAAAGTGCAGCGGCTTTATCTGCATTTGCGCAAGATACTGGCACTTGAAATCCGGTTTAGCGAGTAAATTCTCGCCATTCAGTACCACAAAGTCGACCTGAGCCAAGCGCTCGACCGGCTCGCGCAAAGGGCCGGCGGGCATACACAAGCCATTACCTAATCCTTGATTAGGTCGTGACGCATCAAACAGCACAATTTCAATATCACGCGCCAACGCATAATGCTGTAAACCATCGTCACTAATCACCAGGTCTAGATCATAACGCGCTTGGATCATTGCCAAGGCCTCTGCCCGCTTGGGTGACACCACCACGGGACAACCCAATGTTTGTGCTAACAAAACCGGCTCATCCCCCACTAGATGCGGGTCTGTGTCAGCGCTCACCGTTTGCGGCCAAGTCTTGGATTGACCCGCATAACCTCGGCTAATCACCCCAAAACGCCATCCCTTTTGTTGTAGCCGCTGCCCAAGCCAAATAATAAACGGCGTTTTACCCGCGCCGCCGACAACAATATTGCCGACCACCACAACCAGGCCGGGTGCTTCAGGCGGATTACGTTTAAACGCAGCGAGGCGTTTAGCCGCCACCGAACAAACTAGCTTTGCTAAGGGGCTAAGCAGTGTTGAGCGCCAATCGGCTTTAAGCCAAAAACTAGGCCAACTCATTGCATTTTCCTAGCATTGCATTTTCCCGGTCTGCGTATTTTTAAAACGGACGACGGCCTTTGCCACCCATGCCGCCTCGCATGCCTCCGCCCATTTTGCCGCCCGTTGCCTTGCGCATTAGCTTGGATACGAACATCGAAATAATGCGACGGATAATCATTTGAATCATTCTGTTTTGCATACTACCACTCCAAGCCTCTTAAATATTGAAAAATAGCCCGCGCCGCTTTTGGCGGTTTTTGTTGCTCGGCTTCTTTTTGTGCATTGCGAATATGTTGACGCAACAGGGTTCTATCCGCTTGTGGAAAATCTTCAAGCAAAGCGGTAAGCGCCTCATCGCCTTCGGTAATTAAACGATCTCGCCAACGCTCAAGTTTTTGAAAATGCAAGTTTTGCTGTTTTGCTCGCGCTTCCATTTCCTCAATTTTAGCGCGTAATTCCGCCAATTCCTCTTCATGCTGACGCAACCATTTGCCGATAAATTGACGCTGACGTCGAATGGCCGGTCCTGGGTCCATTCGCTTATATAATAACAAGGCATCGAGCAATTCAGTGGGTAATCCCATTTTTTTTAACTGACTTTCACTCAGTTCGCCCAAGGCGCTACCAATATCTGTGACCTCTTGCGCCGCTAACTTAATATCGGTGCGGCTGGTAAATTCTTCCTGCTCCCATTCTGGCACCGGTTTTTTTCGGACTACCCGATTGACATTACGCGGTCTAACCATGCGCCTGTTCTCCTAAGATTTCGATAAATTCTGCTTCTGTTAACACAGTGATGCCAAGCGCTTGTGCCTTGGTGAGTTTTGAGCCGGCTTTGTCGCCAGCAATTAAAAAATCTGTTTTAGCTGAAATCGAACCGGATACCTTCGCGCCGAGTTGTTCGAGTTCGGCTTTCGCCTGTTCACGCGTCATTTGTTGCAGGCTGCCTGTCAACACACAGATTTTGCCAGCAAACATCGAATCGATGACCACGGCTTGCGGTTCAATGTCGGGCCAATGCATACCGGCATTTAACAAGCCTTCAATCACCGCTAAGTTATGCGGTTGCGCAAAAAACTGGATGAGATGCTGCGCGACAATGTCACCGACATCCGGCACGGCGATGAGTTGCTCCAAGCTCGCCTGCTGAAGTGCTTCAAGGCTAGTAAAATGCTTCGCCAACTGCTTGGCGGTTACTTCTCCCACTTCAGGAATGCCTAGCGAATAGATAAACCGTGGCAGGGTTGTTTGCTTAGAGGCTTCAATTGCGGCAACCAGCTTTTGCGCCGATTTAATCGCCATGCGCTCTAGGTTTAGCAATTCATCGACATTTAACGCATAAAAATCGTCCGGATGCTTCACCAGGTCTGCACTCACCAACTGGTCAATCAGCTTTTCACCCAGGCCCTGAATATCCATCGCTTTGCGTGATACAAAGTGCGCCAATGCTCGTTTGCGTTGCGCTGGACAGAATAAACCGCCACTACAAGAATACACCGCTTTGTCGGCCTCTTTTACTACATCCGAGCCACACTCTGGGCAATGGGTTGGCATTTCAAACAATTGGGTATCGGCTGGCCGCTGACTCACTACCGCACCCACCACCTCAGGAATGACATCCCCCGCACGACGCACAATCACGGTATCGCCAATGCGCACATCTTTGCGCTGGATTTCATCGAGATTATGCAAGGTAGCATTGGATACCATTACGCCGCCAACAAATACCGGCTCTAAACGCGCAACGGGGGTTAATGCACCGGTTCGCCCAACCTGAATATCTATCGCAACCAGCTTTGTCCAGACTTCCTGTGCTGGAAACTTACGCGCTATCGCCCAGCGTGGAAACTTAGAGGTAAAACCCAGTTGGGCTTGCGCTTCAAGGTTATCCAACTTGTAAACAATACCATCAATTTCATAATCTAATTGGTCGCGCCGCGCAGATAAATCCTGATAATAGTCAACCAGGCCTGGTTGGCCAAATACCACTTTGGCTAAAGGATTGGTCGGCAATCCCCAGCGTTTTAAATACACCAGCATCTCGCTGTAATCAGCAGGAATGGAAAATTCGTCGCTCACCTGCCCCCAACCATAGCAAAAAAAACTCAGCGGGCGCTGTGCGGTGATACTGGGATCAAGTTGGCGCAGAGTGCCGGCGGCCGCGTTGCGTGGATTAACAAAAGGTTTATCGCCTTTTTCAAGATGCGCTTGGTTGATTTTATGAAACACCGGCTTGCTCATAAACACTTCACCGCGCACTTCCAAAATGTCTGGCCAACCATCGCCCTGCAATTTAAGCGGAATGGAACGAATGGTGCGCACATTATGCGTCACATCTTCGCCCACTTCACCATCACCTCGGGTGGCGGCCTGAACCAAAACACCCTGTTCATAACGTAAATTCACCGCCAAGCCATCCATTTTGGGCTCTGCCGCATAGGCAAGTGCTTTTTTTTCAAGCGAGGATTGAATACGCTGTTCAATACGTTGATTGAAATCAGCGAGTTCTTCATCGCTAAACGCATTGTCGAGCGACAACATCGGCACCGCATGACGTACCTCTTGAAAACCCGATGCGACTTTAGCGCCGACACGCTGAGTAGGCGAGCTGGGGATAATTAACGAGGGATACTGCTGTTCAAGCTCCACAAGCTGACGATAAAGCAAATCATACTGTGCATCAGAAATACGCGGATTATCGAGCACATAATAGGCTTGATTATGTGCTTCGATCTGTTGGCGAATCTGAGCAATTTGCTCGGAAATATTGGACATGAGGTTGTAGGTAATCGCTATTGTAATTTTGTAGTTTCAAAGTTTAATGCCGCTTCGCGCATCGCCTGAATATCAGACTCACGCAATAGGTGGCGCTGCATATCGTACATGCGGCCTTCGAGCGCTTGTGAAATACGCCGTGCGGTCATAATCAGCTCCTCCATCGCACCCGGTGCAGGGATAGCACTCGGCAACTCTAAAATCAACGCAATACCCGGCGTTTTCATGGTTTCATCCGGTTCAGCAGGAAATAAGCCAGGCTCCATCACATTTGCCACTTTTACAATGGTTCGATTGCCCGCTTTTTTAACATAAATACCACGCTCATCGTAAACCAAACCAAATATTTTCAAATGGCTCATTAAACGGTTTACCGACATATCGGTTTGTGTAAATAACACTAAAATAGCAAAAACTTGAGGCTCAACAGGCTGTTGAACCGACTGCGCGGCCTGTCCTTGCGGCGAATGCGAATAGGATGATTGAGCCGCTGGCTGATGAGCAGGTGAATGAGCGGGGGCGCCACCCTGTGCCGTTTCTTGTCTAGAGGAACCTGGTTGTGCTTGATAGCGTCCAACAAAACGCTCATCGACTAACTCTAAATCATCAATTTCAATTACTTTATGCACTGGCTGTGAGGCGTGATTCGGCACGCTAGTCTGATAGTTTGAAGACGGATAAGCTTGCTCAGCCATCGCCGACTCATCCAGTTGCAACAACTGCTGACGACTTTCAAAATCAAGCTCTTCTTGTGTCTTTCCTTGCAGATGCGGTGGTAAACCAGACGCCTGCGCTCTATCCATTTGAGCGATTGAGCCTTCAGCCGCATGCGGTTCTTTTGGCATACTAGAGGGCACAAGATGCTCAGCCATTTTTTGTTTTAGCGTTTCTTTGGACGCTGATGTGTTGTTCGCTTTGTTTTTTTGGCTACGCTGACGACTAAAGAAGTACAGCCCCACCACCACAATAACCGCAAAAACCAGCAAAACCTGCTGTAATTCATTCATAAAGGCTAATCTCCTATCATTTCTACAGCCGCATCCAAGTCAACACTGACCAAACGCGACACACCCGGCTCATGCATTGTAACACCCACTAAATGCTTTGCCATCGCCATAGTCGTTTTGTTGTGAGTAATATATATGAATTGTACCTTTTCTGATAGGCTTCTGACTAGCCCACAGAAGCGAATAACGTTAGAATCGTCTAAAGGAGCGTCCACTTCATCCAAAATACAGAAGGGAGCAGGCTTTAATTCAAAGATCGCAAAAATCAATGCCAAGGCGGATAATGTCTTCTCTCCGCCTGATAATAACTGAATACGTGTCGTCCGTTTACCTGGTGGCTGCGCCATCACCATCAGCCCGCCTTCCAGGGGGTCTTGCTGTTCATCAACCCAGGTCAGCTTTGCATGCCCACCCTGAAACAGCTTAGGAAATAGATTTTTAAATGATTGATTGACCTGATCAAATGTTATCAACAAGCGTTGACGACTATCCTGATCAATCTGTGCAATCGCTTGTTCAAGCGTGTCTATCGATTGCGTTAAATCAGCCAATTGACTCACCAAGGTATCCAATTTTATTTTAGCCTGTTCAAATTCCTCAATCGCCGTCATATTCACCGCGCCTAACCGGCTTAAATGCAATTTGACTTGCTTAAGCGCAGCTTCAACCTGCTCGATTGGCTGTTCTTCAAAGCGTAATTGTGCCAACTCATAAAATGAGAACCCTTGCCCCTCAACCGTTTTTTGTAACTGATGTATCTGCTGCTGCTGTGCTTGCAACTGTAATTGCAAGGTTACAAGATACTGCTCGGCCTGATGATGGGTCTGCTGGGCCGAGTCGACCCGCTGCTGCGCATCATCAACGTGTTCAATCAACACCTCGCGTCGTTGACCGAGGCTATCACGCGCCTGTTTGACCTGCTCCAGCTGATCGTTAAGCTGTTCCAATTCGGCATCATCGACTGGCTGGGCTTGGGCTAAGTGACGCAGAATAAGCTCGGCCTGCAGACTATCCTGTTTAAGTTGTTGTGCAACCTGTTGTTGCTGAAACTGCAACTGTTGATAGGCTTGTTTTTGCTGGTGCTGCTGTTGGCTTAAGCGCTGAGTTTGTAGAAGCAGCTTCTCACGCTCGCGCTCAATCGGCTGCAGTTGGGTGATTAATTTTTCAAGCGTCTGACTGGTTTTCTCTTCCTGCTCATCCAGTAATTCAAACTGTGCATTAATCGATTCAATAGTTTGCTCCAGCCGATTTTGCTGTGCAATGAGTGCCTGCTCCCTCACCCCTAAATCCGTTAATTGCTGTTGATTTGACTGGTGTTTTTGCAACCAGGCCTGGTGGGTCTGTTGCGCATGTGCAATCTGATCTTCCAGGCGCAAAACTTGACGTTCAAGCTGTTGTTGTTCCGCTTTTAGCGCCGCTTGCTCTTCATCTTCGTCTGCTTGCTGCTGCTTGAGTTGCGAAACCAGCCGATTGTTTTTTGTTATCGCATCAGACAAATGCGTCTGCTGTTCAGCCAGCGCGACAATCTGTTGTTGACGCTCTAAACTGCCAGACAGCTTGGCATTTGACGGCGCATTTAATGGCTGCAAACAAGCGAACTCTGAATAAAGCACACCTTGTTTATCAATCAACCAAATCGTATTTTGCCCTGCGACTTCACTAAACGGCTTGAGCTGAACAAGCGGCTGAACAAGTGGCTGATCAGACAACACATAAATATCGCGCGCTAGATAACGCACCAACTCGGGCTGTTGAATTTTGGCGGCAAGACTTTGCGGATGGACGTCTAGTGCTGGCGGATTCCAACCAATCAAACTGGCATTAGGCAACGGATTCAATTCAGCCCAATCTACAGGTTTGTCCAGCAACAACCCTTGCAAACGCGCACCCAGCCAGCCTTCTACCGCTGTTTGCCAACCAGCCTCTACTTTTAGAACACTCACTAAATCGCGCGCGCTCAGATCACTCGGCCATTCAACCTGCGCATCCGCTAACAAGCGCTGCTGCACCTTTACTAACGCCTGATGCTCGGCTTCGGCCGCCTTAAAATCACTGACTAATTGAAATTGGGTTTGCTGCGCCTGTGCTAGCTGGTCGCGGGTTTTCTGATGGGTTGCTTGGCTTAAAGCCACCATTTGATTGACGGGCGCAAGCTGTTGTTCAAGCTGTTGCCTTTGTTCTATGAGTGCTTCAAGTTGCGCATTTCCCTGTTCGGCGGTGGATGGCTCGACATTTTGCATTAACCAAGCGCGCTGCGCCTCTAGGTGGGCTAAACTTTGCTCTAGCGTTTTGAGCTGTTGTTGCGCCTCTTTAAACGCCTGCTCAGACTGCTGGGTGCGCCATTGCTGTTTTTGCAAAGTCTGCTCTTGGGTGCGTTTTTGTAAATCCAAGGCTGACCAGCTTGACTCATAGCCCTCTAATTGCTCGGTTTGGCTATCCAGCTCTTCTTCTATCGCTTCAATATCGAGTCGAATATCATCCATCTGCTGGTTAATGTGACTCAACTGCGTTTCGTGCATCTGATGCTGTTGCTGATTAAGTGCCTGTTGATCCAGCCATTGCTGGCTTTGTTGACCACTAAAGGCCTGCTGCTGTTTCAGCTTTTCAAGTTTTTTATCGAGTTGGTGAAATTCGGTGTCGAATGCTTGCCAGTCCGCTTGCAAGGTCGGTAGTTTTTGGCGTGCTAACAGCCAGGCTTTTTGTGCACTGTCCCAATCTGCTTTGGTTTGGGCAAAACTTTTCTCTGCCAAACGTAGGTCAGACTGAACACGGGTTTGTTGTTGATGAAGCTGATGCCACTGCAAATAATAGAGGTTTTTTTCGAGGGCTTGTTGGCGCTCAATCGCCTGACGGTGATCGCGCGCTTTTTCGGCCTGCAACGCCAAATGATTCGACTGTTCGGTAAGTGCATCCTGCATCACACGCAACTGCGTCATGTTTTCTCGCGTGCGATTTAAGCGTAATAGCGTTTCTTTGCGCCTTGAACGATAGGGACCAATGCCCGCTACTTCTTCTAAGTAAACCCGCATATCTTCAGGCTTTGCCTCGATAATGCGACTAATATTGCCCTGCCCAATCAGCGCATAGCTTCGTGGCCCTAGACCCGTGCCATTAAACAAATCAAGAATATCGCGACGCCGGCAGGCTTGCTGATTCAAGAAGTAGCGGGTACCGTCTTCTCGGTGATGCACACGTTTGACCGATATTTCGCTGTAACTGGCATAGGCACCACCCGCCATGCCAGCTTCATTGTCAAATAACAACTCAACCGAACACTGGCTCACCGCTTTGCGCTTATCGCTGCCGTTAAACAACACATCATTCATGTCACCACCGCGCAACTCGCGCGCCGAACTCTCCCCCATCACCCAACGTACCGCATCCAGCGTATTTGATTTACCGCAACCATTCGGACCGACAATACCGACTAAATCACTCGGCAAGACCAAGCGTGTTGGCTCCACGAACGACTTAAAACCGACTATTTTGATCTGTTTTAATCGCATGGCCTAGGCGTTTAATTTCAACGTCTGCTGCAAACGTTTTTTAGCCGTTGCAATTAACTCTTTATAGTTCAAGCCATCCGCTTCACCGTAGGTCGACGAAGCCAATACGAATTGATAATCTACCCCTGTTTCATTAAGATGGTCCAAAAAGCGCTCGTTTAAACTGCGTTGCAAAGCTAACACACCTTGATCATCCGTTTCGGGTGAAACGATAACAAACAATTTATCATTGATATAAAAAACACTATCCGCTTTACGGGTTTCTTCACGCAGTTGCCCAGTAAAATAAGCGAGGGCTTCATCTGGGGCGATATTTTTAGCGGTCATTTTAATAAGGTGCACCAAAGTAATCGAAAAAGATCGTCGGTATCTTTCGGCTAAAAATACTTCTTGGCGAATACATGCATCCATATGATCACGCCGGAGTAAACCGGTTTTGTGGTCCGTGACCATTAATGCATCAAACTTATCGTAAATGGATTGAAACTGGCTAATATGTGACTTTAATGCTGTATAAATCTCATCGACCTCATACACCAAGTCATCTCGACCTCCTCGCACCTCTTCTTGGTCTTGAGGGTGATCAAAACGCAACACACTTATTTCATGAGCAATATACTTAAGTGGCTTTACCAGCTCTTCTTCAACAAATTGTTCTGTATAATATTTTTGCGTAAAATAAAAAAACAGCACAAACATCAATAAAAAAAAGGGAATGGTCAAAATTGATACATCAAAACGCACTAGATTTTCAAAACTGGCTTCTTCACCAAGTATCCACCACACGATTCCGACAGACAACACCACTGTCAGAGACATGGCAAATAGCAATGCCATTGACATAGCCAGCGCTAAGCGTTTATTAAGTAACCTAGCAAAAGAAGGATGTTTCATTTATTTAAAATCCGCTATGATGGTACTAACCCGTTATCCTTAACCCAAATATTAAAAAGGTTTGCCTTGAACACATATTTTACCGCATTAGGCATAGATTTAGGGACCTCTGGTATACGCTTGTCAGTGGTCAGAAAATACCTATGTGACCAAGCAGATGACATCATCGCAAATATTGCCTGCGCTATGCCAATGCCGATTAAACAAGCAAATCAAAGCGAACAAGCCACCGAACACTGGCAACAAGCATTGAACACCTGCTTAACCGAGCTCGAACAAACGGGCCTGATTGGCGACATTGACGGCATTATTGCCGATGCCACCTCCTCCACTCTGCTACTGATGGATGCGGCAGGCCACGCCCTTTGCCCGGCGTTAATGTATGACGACAAACGCGCTACAACGCAATCCGAACAACTAGCCCCGCTGCTTTCTGCGCGTTCAGGCGCACAAGGCGCCACGAGCAGTCTAGCCAAAGCCCTCTGGCTAGCCGAACATTATAACGCAACAGATGCCCATCTTGCGCATCAAATTGACTGGCTTAACTATCAATTCATCGGTACATTTAGCGCAACCGATGAAAACAACCTATTAAAACTGGGTTATGATTCGATTGAACAACGCTGGCCAGAAACGCTAAAACAACGCTTGCCGTTCAAACTGCCCACCGCCGTAGCCGCTGGCAGCCCCATCGGTTATGTCGGCCAACCCATGCAAATTCACTGGGGGTTTCGAGCGGATTGTCAGGTATTTGCCGGCACCACCGACAGCATCGCGGCCTTCCTCGCCGCTGGCGCCGATGACATCGGTGATGCGGTCAGCGCACTGGGTTCAACACTGGCGATTAAGCTCTTGAGCGATCAACCTTTGTTTGATGCAAAACAGGGAATCTACAGTCATAAATTGGGCGATAAATGGCTAGTCGGGGGCGCGTCCAATGTCGGCGGAGCGGTTTTGCTGCATCATTTCAGTCTTGATCGCATCAAACAACTTGTGCCGCTCATCGACATTAACCAACCCACTGGACTAGACTGCTATCCGCTAATTCGCGCAGGCGAGCGCTTTCCGATTGCAGACGCGCAGCTTGCACCGATTATCCCTGATACAGACAACGACCTAATACGCTTACAAGCGCTGATTGAAGGACTGGTCAAGGTGGAGGTCTTAGCTTATCAAAAACTCAATGAATTGGGTGCGCCCAAGGTAAAACGGATTTTTGCTGTCGGTGGCGGACATCACAACCAGGCCTGGTCAGACTTGCGCGCGCAGCATTTACCCGCTAAACTTGCGCCCGCTTTTAGCCAGTCTGCCGCCTACGGCGTTACGCGACTTATCAACCTTGGAGACAAAACATGACCACTCAACAACCGATTGAACAGCCGATTGAACAGCTAATTGAACAACTTAACCAAGCGCCTGTTGCGTTTAACCAAGTCATCGCCTGCATTGAGACTCATTATGCATTTACGCCTTGCGCCTTTAAAAATGGCGATACCTTTAATCAAGCTAACACCAACAACGGCTCATGCAAAATCTTTGGTTTTGCCAAACTTAATAACCTATCTGAACAAGCCACACTGCACGCCTTTGGTGATTTTTACACCCAAGACGTGCTACAAAACCCAGATGCCCAAGACCATCAAAACATTCGTAACTTTATTAAACATGGCTGGGCCGGCATCGAATTCGAAGGCGAACCACTAGCTCGAAAGACACTCTAATCGGCTATCAAATTAAGAGGAAAACCAGTCATTGCGAGGAGCGCAGCGACGCGGCAATCTCTCAAGGGCGTGCACCGTCTGCAAGAGATTGCCACGGCCTTCAGCCTCGCAATGACGCGTGATTTTTTGACCTCGCGATGCACAAGTTGTAACTTGTTGATTTATTATTTATTTAAGATGCGTTTGACCTGTCCATCAAGCGTTTGAGTTTGACATAAATCATCGCGGTCATCAAGGCATCATTAAACGCATCATGCTGCCCTAAACTGGGTAGATTAAGTTTTGATAAAATCGTTTTGAAACTTAAATCAAATACTTCATGCTCAGGCTGCAACCAATCTTTATAAAACTTTTTATGGTACAACTCAGACACTTCAATCCGTTGGTTGGGCAGGTTAATCCCCAGCCAAGGTTTAATCACCGCATTCACCATCGCCATATCAAACTCTAGATAGTAACCAACTAGCGGGCGAGAACCAATGAACTCAACAAACTGGCGAATTGCCACTTGCTCATCCAATCCCTGCTCCACATCCATATTGCGCAAACCATGAATCACAATACTTTCTGGATTTATCCCTTGCTGCTGCTTAAACTTAAGATTCAAACTCTGGCTCGATAAAATTTCAGTACCGCGAATCTTGATTGCACTCAAGGACACAATCTTGTCTTGGCTGGGATTTAAGCCGGTGGTTTCACAGTCAAAACACACCACATCTTGATCGGATGGCGCATCAAATAAATAACAAAACTCAGGGTCTTTTAGCCGGTATTTCAACCAGGCCTGGTTGATGGACTTTAACATTAGCGCATTGCATCCATTTTAAAATGTTGTTCGATAAACTTTTTAAACTTATTCACGACCCCAAACGCATCCTTAAGCAGGTCTTGGTGAAAATGATTTAAATGATCGGTTTCAATCGCATTATCCATCGGCTTACCAAGCGCTTTTTTGTCTAACATCGCTTGAAGACGCAGGGTGTTTAAGAAGTTTAGCGTTTCACCCAATTCCACACCAAACTGCTCATCAAATACATGCTGGTTAATCAACTCGCGGATACGCCAATGGGTATTGGTTTTTTCAATCCCTTTTTCTAGTGCCAAACAGCGCACACCATGAACGATAGGGAAAATACCGCCCTTCTTCAAATCAATCGAATGACCGTCGTCTTTTTGCGTGATTAAACGCCCAAACAAACCAATCGGTGTTTCAAACTGCAACACACTGCGCGCAAACTGCGGCAGAAACATTTGACGCTTATTCACCTGTTGCTGCAATACCTGTTTAATGCGCGCCAACTTGCTCGCATCACCCTGTACCGCCTGGGCATCAAACAAAATCGCCAAGTTCATAAAACTCTCTAACGAGGGTTTTTCAAACCAGCTCACTATCTGGGCTTCAAACTGGCTTTGACTCATGCGCCAAGCCGGGTTTGAAATCATGATATCCCCCGGGCAAGGTGGAAAACCTAACGCGATAAGCTTGGTTGAATAGTTTTCACAAAATCTGGCCAAAGCCACTGCATCAACATCATCGTCATAGACCACCGCATTATCCTGATCCGTGCGCACCACCTGCTCAGATCGCCCTTCGCTGCCCATCACAATAAAGCTAGCCTGCGCAAACTGACCGTCCTGATCCAAAATCTCCCACAACCTGGCTTGCAACTTACGATGCAATTCATTAACGAGCTTAGCGATATAATGGGTTTTAACACCCTTATTTGATAACCCGGCGACCAAGTCATCGATTTGTTGGGTGACTTTTTTCAAATCCTCAAAACTGTCCGCACGCTCCAACGTCAACATCACAAGGCCTGATTGATTGGCAAACAAACTCATTAACTCCTTTTGATGCAACACCCCAATAAAACTCTGTTTATCACGCACCATGAGCCGATCAACACCGTAACGCGTCATTTTTAACAAGGCATTGAACAAATAGTCATTTTGGTGAATCGAAATCACCGGATAACTCACCATATCGGCAATCGGATTCGCCAAATCAAAGCCATGAATCGCTAGACCGCGTAACAAATCCGACGAAGTAATCACCCCCACTTGATCGCCATCCTTGACCAAGCACGCATCGGTTTTATGCGCTTCCATTTGTTCAACACAGGATTTAATCGATGTTTGACAGGATATCTCGACCAAGGCATGCAAAGGCGCGATTTTCACCGCATCCATCATCGCCTCAGAAGAAGATTCAATCTGCAATTGCTGATGAAAGCGACTGAGTTTTTCGGTGATGTCATTAAAATAAAAGGCTTCAAAATCCGGGTTATTCTTCAGTAGCTTGGCAAACACCGTGTTCGGTAAACGATAAGCCAAGGTTTCTTCAATCGCGTGATAGTTAAGTTTGGCTTTTTGATCCAACAGCGTGGACGCCCCAAACTGCGCATTGGTGCCATAAATCGCACACTGACCTGCGCCCTCATCATCCTGACACTCTGAAACCCGCCCCTTCATAACAATATACAAAAAGGCATGTTCAGCCAGATCTAAGGGAATCTTGTCATCCTTGGCAAAATACACCACATCTAACGCGCTAGCCGCCTGCTCCAACCAGGCCTGGTCAAGCCGATCAAACGGATGAAGGGTTTGCAAAAAACGGGTTTGCTCTAATATCGACATAGACCATCCTTAAGATTATAAAAACAAAAATGGGTAACAAAAGTTGATGACAAAAAAGGGAGCCGAAGCTCCCTTTATTATGGTTTAAATTTCTTAAAATTGAAACCTATTTACCATGTGCTTGTGCCATAAACTCTTCTGTATTACCACGGTCAGCCGTTAAATAACTCACAACGACTGTGACAATCACCGCAAACGGTACAGAATATAACGCTGGGTTAACCAATACATCAATGCCCATTATTGATTTGGTGCCAAAGAAGGCCGCAAACGTAAAGATCAATGATGAAATTAAACCAGCCGCCATACCAATAATCACCGCTTGACTGGTCAACTTACGCCACCATACTGCGAAAACCAAAGCTGGCGCAAAGGTACTGGCTGCAATACCAAAACACATCGCAACCAACATCGCCACGTTTTGCTCTTTTAACCAAATCGACATTGCAATTGCGCTAACCGCTAACACACCCGCGCCGATTTTCGCAAAACGAACTTGCTCTTCATCGGTTGAGTTAGGGCGTAATACACCTTTATACAAGTCATGCGACAAGCTGGTTGTGGCTGAGATCAATAGACCCGCCGAGGTACTTAGCATCGCCGCCATTGCACCCGCTGCAATCACACCCATCAACAACTGTCCGCCCATCATTTCGCCTAACATCGGCATCGTCATGTTGGTTGCAACACCACGCTGACCCGAGGCTAATAACTCAACTAATGTTGGGTATAATGCATACATCGCAATCAAACCAACAAAGAAAACACTGCCGTAGAAAATCGCTAAGCCCCAAATAGTGAACTCGGCTGATTTACGCGCATCTTTGGCGTTAGACACTGTGTAGAAACGAATCAAAATGTGAGGTAAACCTAATACACCTAAGAACAAAGCCAATACCAAACTAGCGTTATTCATTAGGTCACGTAAACCTACACCAGGTGAAATCGCATTCGGTGCATCGGTCATTATGCCACGCACGGTTTCAATCGCTACCGCACTTTCCGCATTGGTCATACCCGCAATCGCGGCCACGGCTTCAGCATTACCTGCGGCGACTAATGGTGGAACAATATCTTTACCTTCAACCACCATACCGACTGGGTTACCGCCAAAGAAGGCAATAATACCGAAAATCAACAAGAACATTAACGCACCAAACAGGATAGCACCCTGTACGGCTTGGTTATAGCTTGTTCCTTTCATCCCACCCATGATAACGAAAATCGCCATCAATGAACCGGTTACGATAACGGTTGGCAAATAATCCCAGCCCAATAACAAACCAAATAACAGACCCGCGCCAACGATTTGCGGTACCAAATACATAACACACAATACCAGGGTAGAGATCATCGCAATCATGCGAATGCCTTTTTCCGAGCCCTGATAACGCGCGTTCAATACGTCAGCGACGGTAAATTTACCGACGTTTTTCAAGGGTCCGGCAATAATCAGCAGCACCACAATCCAAGCGGCAAAAAAGCCAAGTGCTAACCACCAGCCATCAACCCCCATCAAGGCCACCGCGCCGGCCACACCCAAGAAACTGGCGGCCGATGCATAATCACCAAACATCGCCATACCGTTTACACGAGGCGAAATACCGCCACCCGCAACATAAAAGTTAGCGGTTGATGAGGTTGAGCGACGATGATAATAACTAATGTAGAGCGACAGGGCGATACCTAAAATCACCACACCCAGAGCAACAATATTTTCCATTTAGTTGGCTCCCTCTTCTTCTAATTGTTCTAATTTTCTAAGGTATAGGCGTGTGATAATCACCCCCGATACGATAATCAACAAGCCACCCCAAACAGCAAGCGGTAAGCCAATGACCTCTAACGCGGCAATATCTTTGAAGCTGGCTGACGTCATTAACGCCACTCCAAAGTAAAGCACGGTATAGATCACCAACAAAATGCCAGCGAACTTAATTCTACCGTCATTCATAGGATTTCCTTTTTTTGTTTATCCTCGTTAAAACCTAGCTCTTCCTAACCCGGATTTAGCTTCGAAGCGAAGCTAAATCCGGGTTAACGAAGAACCCCAACAGCGGGTTATTATGATAAAAAAACCATTCAACCTGCAAGCATCAATTTGCACTTTTTGTGCCACATTATATTTATTCAAGCCCAAAATTTAATTATGATTAAAAAGTGCAAAGTAATTAATTAACCCAACTATTGTTGCTGCAACTGCACCAATATCGATGGGTCTTCCAGTGTGGAGGTATCCTGAGTGATTTCTTCACCCTTCGCGATGGTACGCAACAAACGGCGCATAATCTTACCTGAACGGGTTTTAGGTAAGTTGGAGCCAAAACGTATCTCATCGGGCTTGGCAATTGGGCCAATTTCTTTCGCCACCCAATTACGTAACTCGGTAATCATCGCATTGCGCTCATCCCCTGCAGGTAAATCAGTATTCAGGACCACAAACGCAAAAACCGACTCACCTTTAACATCATGCGGCTTACCAACGACCGCGGCTTCGGCTACTTTTGGATGTGCAACTAAGGCAGATTCAATTTCCATCGTACCTAATCGGTGACCTGACACATTCAATACGTCATCAATACGCCCTAAAATCCAAATATAACCATCCGCATCTTTATGCGCGCTATCGCCAACCACATAATATTTATTATTAAACTTAGCATAGTAGGTATCAATATAACGCTGATCATCGCCCCAAACGGTTTGCAACATAGACGGCCAAGGCTTACGCACCACCAGATACCCCCCTTGGTTATTGCCAATCTCATTGCCCTCTTCATCCACCACGGCGGCATCAATACCTGGCAATGGACGGGTACACGAACCTGGCTTTAACGGTGTCACACCAGGGAAAGGCGCAATCATGTGCGCACCGGTTTCAGTTTGCCACCAGGTATCAATAATCGGACATTCACCACGTCCAATCACCTCGTGATACCACATCCAAGCTTCAGGGTTGATCGGCTCGCCCACTGTGCCAAGAATACGCAACTTAGACAGGTCATACTGAGCAGGAATCTCTTTGCCAAATTTCATCAAGGCACGAATTGCGGTCGGCGCGGTATAGAATACCGTAACACCATGGTCTTGACACACCTGCCAGAAACGACCGGCATCTGGATAGGTTGGCACACCTTCAAACATGAGAATGGTCGCGCCCATTGCCAAGGGGCCATAAGCCACATACGAATGGCCTGTAATCCAACCGACATCCGCAGTACACCAGAACACATCCTTATCTTTTAAATCGAACATCCACTCATTGGTGACCATCGCATTTAATAAATAACCTGCCGAACCATGTTGAACACCTTTTGGTTTACCTGTAGACCCTGAGGTATAAAGCAAAAATAACGGATGGTCAGCGGCTACCATAACCGGATCATGGTAATTACTCATTCCCGCTTCGGCTTCATGCCACCATAAATCTCGACCTGCCTGCATGGTCACGTCTTGCTTAGTACGCTGGTAAACAATCACTTTTTTAACATGGTCACAGCCTTTTGATAAGGCTTCATCTACCGCCGCTTTAAGCGGAATCGATTTCCCGCCACGCAAGCCACCATCGGTGGTAATAATCATCTTAGCGCCGGCATTCTCAACGCGATCACGCAAGGCTTCAGCCGAGAATCCACCAAACACAATCGAATGAATCGCGCCGATACGTGCACAGGCCTGCATGGCAATGACCGCTTGCGGGATCATCGGCATATAAATAATCACCCGATCACCCTGCTTGATACCCTGAACCTTTAATGTATTAGCAAAACGGCACACTTCATCATGCAACTCTTGATAGGTGTAATGATGCACATCACCTTTATCGCCCTCAAAAATAATCGCTAGCTTATCGCTCTTGGTATCCAAATGACGATCAATACAGTTATAAGACACATTCATCTCACCATCTGCAAACCAGCGATACAAAGGTGCTTTCGACTCATCAAGTGCTTGAGTAAAAGGTTTGTGCCAGCTTAGTTTTTCTTTGGCTAAGTCTGCCCAAAAACCAACATGATCTTGTTCTGCTTTGGCATACATTTCAGCGAGCTTGGCTTCGGTAATTGTGGCTTGGGCTTTGATGGCTTCTGAAGGTTCAAAAACTCGGGTTTCGGTTAAAATGGATTCAATATTCGTTGACATTCACGCCTCCGCTTGTTTAATAAATAATGGTATAAACATAAAGTTTCGATATTCTACCGTTTTTGCTCTTTAATCTGTCTAATTTTCGTCAAAAGCACTGACAATTCGGTTTCTTCCGCTCTGTTTCGCCTGATATAAGCGTTGATCCGCTCTTTCTATTAAACTAGCCACATCATCACCCGCGCGCACATTCGTCACACCGCCACTAATCGTAACAGGGTAAGGTTGATGCTGTGTTATATTTTCTTCCACATACACTCTAAATGCTTCAACCTTTTGCAGAACCACCTTGGTTGGAATATGCTTAATGAAGACCGCAAACTCTTCCCCACCCCAGCGCACTAATAAGTCATCTTGTCGAAAAAAATGACGCATCATATTCCCCAACTCCATCAATACACGATCGCCCGCCGGATGCCCATAAGTGTCATTCAAAACTTTAAAGTGATCAATATCAAAAAACAGCAAACAGCCAGTTTGCTGACACTGAATCAAATTTTTAAGCTCTAAATTAAAGAAGCGCCGATTGTATAAACCCGTTAACTCATCGGTATTGGCCTGATTTTTTAACTTATCCTGTATTCGACTAAGATCATCAAGCGCACGCGCAGAACGTGCTAGCGCGACGGAATAGCGATTAAACATATAATAGATTACCGCCAGCAATAATAACAAAACCACCAGATTTACCAAATTAGCACGAATTAACTCCATTTGGTTAGCATAAACCAAATCAGTAATATCTTTCGCCACCACAACTTTTGCCACCAACTCACCTTGATGGCTAGATTGATCAAGATCGGTCAGCAAAAGATAATGACGCCCCTCAACTGTTAGTCTTGCGCGCTCAACAGACAGGTCTATTGAAGAATTAAGCGAGTCAAAAAAATCCGTGTTTTGAATAATAGAGTAGTTATCTAAGGTGTCAAATTGGTAATCATTAATTAACTTACCCAGCGAACGGGTTTTAACCAAAATCATCGACTCTAGTTCAAACCTTGCTGCCAAACGTTCGACAAAATAATTAGGGCGAATACCAAACTCCAGCAACCCAAAATGTTCGCCCGCCTGATTGATTAAGGGTGTGGTAATTCGATAGGTAATGCCATTCTTACCGACCTCAAAACCCTGCAATGCGGTCTTGGATTGGTTTGCATCACGCACAATAGGTCGGTAATCCGTTAAATCGTCGCCAAAGTTATTGGGCTGGTGTAAGCGAAGCAAGGTGATATTTTGTGGGTCAAAATAATGCATCACATGCAAATCAGGATTATCCTGTTGCAAGCGTTGGTAGTCTGGATTGGAATAGGCATACAGCGCCTCTCGATCACCCTGTTTAAAAGCCCGCTGAACGTGCTGTTCATTGGCATAGTGATGTGTGAGTGTTAAATAACGCTCAATCAAAGATTGCTGTAAATCTTGATGATAAATAAGCGCCTGATCCCCCAACTGCACAATCTCCTGCTGTAGCTTATGATTATGGCTATGATAATCATAAGCACCTCGCAGCAGTACACTCAGAAAAACCAAAACTGAAATATAAAGCAAATACTGCCACTTTAAACAATTATTCATTTCATCACTACCTGAGGTTGCCAGTTCAACGCAGCGAGTAACTCAATAAGGGCATCATCAGGCTTGAGTGACCAGTTGGACTTAAACTGCGCTTTTGCATACTGATTTTGATACTCAAGCACTAAGGGCAAGCCATCTTCTACCTGATAACTCATCATAAGCGCATTAAGTTCATTTAATTTTTGCACATCTAGCACGGATTCGCGAACAAGAATTTTTAATGCCCGGGCTTGCTGAATTCGCATCTCCGCCAAGGTGACCACCTGCTCGGCGCTTAGTTTAATCCCGCCATTAAAGCTATCTTCCTCTACCGTGCCATACATCAACAACACCGTATCTGGCTGCACTAAATCCTTAACACTACTAAACACCGCTGGGCGCAATACGGCTTCTAAACGTGCGGTGCGGTCATCAAGGGTAACAAACCCCATCTTATCACCGCCACGAGTATTTTTAGCACGCACCGCCACAACCAGGCCTGCTACCCAGCGTTTATCATATTTATTGGGTGTAATTTTGGCTAAGGTTTGGCTCACATAATGGCTTAACTCTTGGCGATAAGCTTCAATCGGGTGACCACTTAAATACAAACCTAGAGTATCCTTCTCACCCTTTAAACGTTCACGCTCTATCATTTCGGGGATATCAACCAGGCCTGGTTGTGGTGTAATGTCTGGCTCGTCGGCCATCAACGCACCAAATAAATCATCTTGACCCGATGCCTCATTCTGCAACGCCTGCTCTGCTTGATGCAAGGCTAGACTAACACTGGACAGCATCGCCTGACGATTGCTATGCAAACAATCCATCGCACCCGCGCGAATTAATGCCTCCATCACGCGACGATTGACCTTTTTCCCTGATCGCGCCGCAAAATCAAACAAATCATGAAAAACACCTTGCGCTTGACGGTCAGCAATCACCCCGTCTAATGCCGCTTCACCCACCCCTTTAATCGCGCCTAAGCCATATAAAATCGTTTTAACATCGCTAGCTTTAAACTTAATATCACAGCGATTAACATCAGGCGGCACCAACTCCAAACCCATGGCATAACACTCGTTAATCATATGCACCACTTTTTCAGTGTTATCCATATCCGAGGAAATCTGTGCCGCCATAAAATGCGCCGGGTAATGGGTTTTGAGCCAAGCCGACTGATAAGACACCAACGCATAGGCCGCCGAGTGAGACTTGTTAAAACCATAGCCCGCAAACTTTTCAACCAAATCGAAAATCTTCATCGCCAGCTGACCATCGACGCCATTATCGATCGCGCCCTGCTCAAACTTGCCGCGCTCCTTGGCCATTTCCTCCGGTTTCTTCTTACCCATCGCACGGCGCAACATATCCGCCCCACCCAGTGAGTAACCCGAAAGCACCTGCGCAATTTGCATAACCTGCTCTTGGTAAAGAATAATGCCGTAAGTCGGCTCTAAAATTTCTTTTAGGCTTTCATGCTGGTATTGCGCATCGGGATAAGACACGGCTTCCTTGCCATGTTTACGTGCGATAAAGTTATCCACCATCCCCGACTCAAGCGGACCAGGACGAAACAAGGCCACTAACGCGATAATATCTTCAAAACAGTCGGGCTTTAAGCGCCGAATCAAATCCTGCATCCCGCTGGATTCAAGCTGGAATACGCCGGTTGTGCGCCCAGTTTTAATCAACTCAAATACCGCACGGTCACCCAATGGAATCCGCGTAATATCAACAAACCCCTCATCACCTGGTTGCTTGCCGGCATTAATCGCCTGCAACGCCCAGTCAATAATGGTTAAGGTACGCAAACCCAAAAAGTCAAACTTCACCAAGCCAATGGTTTCAACATCATTCTTATCCAGCTGAGTGACCACACCCCGACCATCGGCTTCCGAATACATCGGACAGAACTCGTCCAGCGGTTTCGGGCCGATCACCACCCCACCCGCATGCTTACCGACGTTACGCACCGTGCCTTCAAGCTTTAAACCTAAATCCAAGAGTGTTTTAACATCTTCATCGTTTTTATAGCGCTGCTGCAACTCCTCTTCTTTTTCGAGCGCATCCTTCAGCTTAATCCCTAGTTCGAGCGGAATCAGCTTAGCGACACTATCGACCATGCCATAACCATGACCCAAAACCCGCCCAACATCGCGCACAACCGCCTTGGCGGCCATCGTACCGTAGGTAATAATTTGCGACACATGATCACGACCGTAATGACGCGATACATAATCAATCACCTCATCGCGGCGCTCCATACAGAAGTCAACGTCAAAGTCAGGCATCGACACCCTTTCCGGGTTCAAGAAACGCTCGAATAGCAAATCGTATTCAATCGGATCCAAGTCGGTAATTTTCAGCGCATAAGCCACCAAAGAACCCGCGCCCGATCCACGCCCAGGACCGACGGGGATTTGATGATTTTTGCCCCACTGGATAAAGTCCGCAACGATAAGAAAGTAACCAGGAAAACCCATTTGCAAAATGGTATTCAGTTCAAACTCTAAACGCGCGACATACTCAGCCTTTTTCTCAGCCTGCTCCGCTTGCGAAAGATGACCAAACAAAAAGGCCAACCGTTCATCCAAGCCCTTGCGACACTCCAGATCAAAAAACTGATCCATCGTCAGGCCCTCAGGCACCGGAAAATTAGGCAAATAATAGGTACCTAACTCCAGCGTTAGGTTACAGCGCCGTGCAATATGCAGCGTGTTCTCAATCGCCTCAGGAATATCCGCAAACAGCGCCAGCATTTCGTCACTAGAACGCAAATACTGTTGATCGGAATAGGGTTTAGGACGGTTTGGATCATCTAACACATAGCCGCCGTGGATACAGCAACGCACTTCATGCGCTTCAAAATCTTCACGCTGCATAAACCGCACATCATTGGTCGCTACCACCGGCAAGTCAAACTGATGCGCTACCTCAATCGCGCCCTGAATATAACGCTCTTCATCGGTGCGCCCCGTGCGCACCAACTCTAAATAAAAACACCCAGAAAAATGCTGCTGCCACCAACGCACCCGCTCCGCGATTAAGTCCGAATTTCCAGCCAGTATCGCCTGCCCAACATCGCCCTGTCGCCCACCGGATAAAACAATCAAGCCTTCATTATGTTTCTCCAACCAGGCCTGGTTGACCAGCGCCACTTGCTGCATCGCATGCAATTTCTGATTTGTTAAATAACTCTTTGAAATTAAACGTGATAAATTAAGATAACCCTGATGATTTTGACAAAGCACGCTAATACTAAATACCTCGCCCTCGGCGGACTCCACCCACAAATCCGCCCCCAAAATTGGCTTAACCTGCGCGCCGCGTGCCGCGCTATAAAACTTCACCAACGCAAACATATTACATTGGTCGGTCAAGGCCATCGCCGGCTGTTGGTAGGCTTTAACCTGATTCACTAAGGGTTTGATATGCAAAAGACTATCCACCACCGAAAATTCAGAATGGACATGAAGATGAATAAATTGGGACATGGGCAAGGAAGTTCGTTTAAATAATAGTCTATTCTAAAGACAAAAACGCCACATTGCTAGTGATAAACCGACGGAGGGTGCAATCAAAAGTGCCGGCAACCTCAAAAGATTCCGGCCTTCGCCAGCATGACAGGAGAAACGTTTTCTCACACTCACGCACAGCATCAGCGCGAGAAAACCTAGATCCGCCTGTTAAGGTTTAGCCCCTATGCATTCGAGCTAGGTATAAGTACGACTAATTTCCAAGCTACTCGCGATCTTTTTCGTTCATTCGCTCTAGTGCTTGCATAATGCGGGCGTTGAAGCTGCCTGATGGAAACGCGTCTTCTGCATTCGCTTCACCTACAGGCATGTCACCAAACAAGGCCAAACCTTCATCAACATGGCTAATGGCATAGATGTGGAACACCCCTTTTTCCACCGCTTCGCGTACTTCTTGATTGAGCATGAGATGACGGGTATTGGCTTCTGGAATCACCACACCTTGATGCCCCGTTAAACCACGGGCGGAACAGATTTTGAAGAAACCTTCGATTTTTTCATTAATGCCCCCCACCGGTTGGATTTCACCAAACTGGTTTACTGAACCGGTTACGGCCAAATCCTGACGCATTGGTACCTGTGCAATCGCTGACAACAAGGCAAATAACTCGGCGGATGATGCACTATCCCCTTCAATACCGTCATAGGTTTGCTCGATAACAATCGAGGCGCTAAAGCCTAATGAGCGGTAGCGCATGTAACGCCCTCGGACATAACCCGACAAAATCAGCATGCCTTTTGAGTGAATCGGCCCGGCCATTTCAATTTCGCGCTCGATATCAACAATCCCTTCATCACCCGCCGAAGCCTGCGCCGTAATACGCACAGGTTGACCAAAAGATTGACGCCCGACGGTCATCACGGTCAAGCCATTGACCATACCGACATGATGACCCTGTAATGAAATAAGCACTTGTTGTTCGATAATCGCGCGATGGAAATATTCCTCCATCAAACCTGTATGAAAATCACGCTGGGCAATGGTCGCTTCAATGGTTTCACGGCTGACTTTTTCTTGACCGTTAGCGCGGGCAAAGGCGGTCGCTTCGGCCAATACATCACGCAAAATGGCTTTATTAGTATAGAGGCGGTTTTCGTCTTCCGCCATGCGTGATGCATATTCAATCAAACGCTCAAATGCAGACAATTCAACCGGTAAGTCTTCCCAAGATTCAATTTCACTGGCGAGCTGTTGCGCTAACGCCAGTTCATGATCAGGAGTTCTGGCGAGCTCAACTTCAAACTCAACCTGCACCTTAAACAATCGGCTAAACTGGGCATCTATTTCATGCAGTGCATAAAAATGTGCAGACTGCCCGACTAGCACGAGGGTTAGATTCAATGGAAAATCCGGCAAGTGATAAGGCACCACACTATTGGATGACGGTATTTCAAAACTAAGATGGCGCGACATCAACGAGGCTTTTAAACTTGACCAAATTTCTGGGTCTTTTAACAGTGATTGGATATTCAGAATTAAATAACCGCCATTGGCTTTTTGCAATAGACCCGCTTGATGGTTCATCGCTAAACCTAGGGTATCACCGGTCATGGAGGAGGCGGCTGTGTTAATCGCATAGCCAAACAATTTAGGCATGGTCGCATTTTGTTCGTAAATAACCGGCGCATGCTCTAATTCACGGTGATCGACCAATAAATTAACCCCAAATTGACCGATTCCCTGTTGTTCGGGGGCGGTTTCTTCGATTGGACTATTGTTCGTATTGCTGGTGGTGACCTGATCGGCCGATTGATCCCAGAACAAATGTAACTTAGCGAGCAACGCCTGTTCAAGGTCATCAAGATAACTCTCTACTTCGGGATTCGTCGCAAACTCTTGTTTCAAGTTTTTAATCAAGGGCGCAATATGCTCGGAGGCGACTTGGGTATTTAGCTGCTTGCCCTCCTCCAGATACTCATGTTGCATCGTCGGGAAACGGGTCAAGGCTTCGTTGATTTTAGCTTCAACCTGATCGAGCGCATCGGTAAAGTATTTTTGCACATCGGCATCCAATGACTTAAGTTCCGATAGGCGCATTTTTTCGCCATCCACCAACGCATGTAAGACAAAATTATTTTCAGTTTGTTGCACATCAATACTGAGCTCACGCGCGAGTTCAAACGCGGGTTCAAGAATCTCTTCTTGCTCAGCCGCTAAACGACGCTCCAGCTGTTGTGAGCGTAATTGATAAGCATGGCCATCAAACACCACGGGTAATTGGTTTTTGAGTTGGGTTATAAACCGTTCAATCGCTTGACGAAACCCATATCCCTTACCCGCTGGGAAATATAAATACATGGTTTTTGGCGTTTCTTTAAAATTAGACACCAGCACCACATCATCAGGCATGGGCTTGTTTTGTGCGGCCGTTTTTAGCATCGCCTTGGTCATGCCGATGCGTCCAACGCCCGGCTCACCCATAATAAAAATATGATTTTGATTGCGCTTTAGATGCAAGCCAAAGTTAAGCGATTGATAGGCACGCGGGTGAAAACGCTGCATAAAATCATCAATCGAGGTCGTGTTTTGCGCAAAGGCTTGCGGATCGATTTGAGTTTGACGGTAAAGCTGTTGGCTAGAAAGTTTTCGCATTACGCACAATCCAAGTAAAATAGTAAAAAATTAAAAGAGCGCTATTGTACCAAACCATGCCCATACCTCATCAACAAATTCCTACCCCATTACAAAAGCTTGTGTCTCCGGTGTTTGCGCAAGCAGGCATTGAGGTCTGGATCAAACGCGATGACTTAAACCATCCGCTGATTCAGGGCAATAAATGGCATAAGCTAAAACTCAACCTTGAACAGGCCAAACAACAAGGCGCACAGGAGCTTATCAGCTTTGGCGGCGCCTATTCCAACCACATTGCGGCCTTAGCCGCCGCAGGTAAAGCCTATGGCTTTGCCACACGCGGGTTTATTCGTGGTGATGAACTCGCTCACAACAACCAGGCCTGGTCGGCCACCTTAAAAACAGCCGCAGAAAATGGGATGATGTTTGAGTTTTTAAGCCGTAGCGAATACCGTTTACGCCACAACCCGAGCTGGTTATCTGATTTGCAGCAATCTTATCCAAACGGTTTTATTTTACCCGAAGGCGGCAGTAATCCATTGGCTGTGGCAGGTTTTGAATCCTTGATAAATGAATTAAATCAGCAGCTTGATTTTAGTCACTTGCTTTGCGCCGTCGGCACAGGCGGCAGTCTGGCTGGAATGGCCAAATTCGCCCGTGCTGATCAACAGGTTTGGGGAATTGCCAGCTTAAAACAAGCGGATTATTTAATCCCACAGATTAAAGATTGGATAGCTGAAGACAAACAAAACTGGCATTTATGGACAGAGTTTCATGGCGGTGGCTATGGCAAGACGACAGATGAAATAATTAATAAAACCAATGAGTTTGAAACGCAATTTAATGTTTTACTTGACCCTATTTACACGGCTAAACTGGTGTATGGGTTTTATCAATTATTGTCTAATGGTTGTTTTAAGAGAGGAAGCCGCGTGGTGCTATACCACAGCGGCGGCTTACAAGGGCGAGAGGGGTAAGAGAGTTAAGGGCAAACGCATCTTCAGCAAATAATAATCAATAGCTTACAATCAGATCTCGCTCCCACGTTGAACGTGGGAGCGCCTTGGACTTGGGTTCGAGGGCTGTTTCATAGGTTAAATCGGTATGCATTCCCACGCACAGCGTGGGAACGAGGTTAAGAGAGTTAAAAACTTAGATCTAAAAAGTAAGAATAAATCTAACCACATTCTGAATATCTTCGTCAGACATGTCTTTCGCCATTGGTGCCATCATGCCGGTCATCGGACCGACCTGCTCGCCTGCACGATATAGCATCATTTTACTGATAAGATCTTCTTCAGGTTGGCCTTGTAGTTTAGGACCCACACCGCCACCACCGGTCATACCATGACAACCCGCGCAACTGGTGTACAGTGTTTGACCCGATGCGGCTTTGGGTTGCATTTTTACTTCCGTCAGTACAGGTAGAGGTGCCGCCTCTTCAATCTTAGCCACAGCAGGCACTTCAATACGCTGGCCCAATGAAGGCGCTTGAGGTTCCGCTTGTTTGGTAACCTCACGGGTATCGACCGTGGTTTTAGGTTCGGTTTGGTTCTCACCACACCCCACTAGCATAAAGCCTAAACTCAACGCGACGCTCATTGTGATTGTTTTCATGGTTAGTCCTTTATTTATGCTTTTTAACCTATACACAAGTGTAACAGGAATTTAGCAAGATTTTAATCTTTTTTGAATCCGTTCTATCGAAACAGGCTTAATTGTTTTCATGGGCTGGGCAAACAGCGATACCCGCAATTCTTCAAGTAACCAACGAATTTCAATGAGTTCAGCCGTTGGACGTTCGTCATAAGCCTGAGCAATACGTTGGTAGTCTTGCAACACAGCTTGCAGTTGTCGCTGGATTTGCTGATCTTTTTGGGGATCAAGGTCGAGTTTTTCAAGCCGCACGTCGAGCGCTTTGAGATAACGTGGCGTTTGTTTAAGCCACGCATCGGGTGTCTCTAGCACAAAGTTTAAATGTACTAGGCGATCCAGTTGGGTTTTAATGTCGTCCAACGAAGCGAGCCAGCGCGGATTCAATTTGCCTTTGATCTGCTTCGCTAGTTTTTGATGAGCGATTAAAATTTCGGTGATGAGTTTTGCTAGGGCTTGAGATTCAAGCACCCATTCGGCTTGCAGTCGTGCCAGCGCCTGCTGAAACTGCGCTTGTTGGCGAATCGCTTGCGGCTCGATCACGAGCCGACGCAATGCTTTATCAATGATCTGCTCATTTAAATGCGCACAAGAACCATAAGGTGCAAAACACAAGCAGGCCTGGTTGAGATTAAGGTGTTTTTGCAAATACTTAACCTTGTCTTGCAATAGGCTTTTTAGCAAAGCCCACACCGCATAACCATGATGTTTTTTAGCTTGCAATTCATCGCCACTGCGCGACAAAACCACCTGCCCTTGCTCTAGCACCAGGCCTGGGTAGGCTTGTAATTGTTTGCCGTGAGATTTGATATTTTCATGGTCGGCTAAATCACCAAAATCCCATTGTGTGATCAGTTGTTTTTTGTCGCCATCACCACTGGCAATGCGTTGTTCAACCAAATGATGATAACGTTGTTTTAGCTCGGCTAAATCAGCACTTTCCGCAATCAGCTTGCCTTTGTCATCGAGCAGCTGATACCAAGGCAGCAAATACGCCGGCAGATTGACCGCACCAAAATCCGCCACCGATACTTTCTGGTTAATACCGCGATTAAGCGCTTGGATTAATTGCGGAGCAAATTCACCTTGCTGTGGATCAAGCTGTTGACTCACTCGCTCAGCTACCCCAGGCGCGGGCACAAATTGTTTGCGAAGTTGTTTGGGTAATGCCTTGATATAGCATACTATTTTTTCTTTTAGAAACCCAGGTGTTAGCCATTCAAACTGCGCCTCATTCACCAGGTTTAAACCTGCGAGCGGAATTTTAAACACCACGCCATCTTGTTGTTTTCCTGGTTCAAAACGATAATCCAGCTGCAAGGGAATACGCTGGCTGAGTTGAATTTGATCCGGAAAATCACGCTCATACTGGCTGTCTAAATCCTGTTTCAGGAGGTCAGATTCTTTGAGCTTGAGGGCGTCTTGCGCTTTGGCTCCGGCTTTTTTCAGCCAGCTTTCTAACGCCGGTTGGTTGCTGATATGTTCAGGAATCCGCGCGGCATAGAAGTCTTGCAACACCTGTTCTTCAACGAGCAAATCCGGACGACGCAGTTTGCTTTCGTAACGTTCAATGTTCTCAATCAGCTTTAGATTGTGCTGGTAAAACGCGGCTCGCGTATTAACGTCCTGCTGAGCCAACGCACGAATAAAAATGCCACGCGCCTCTTTCGGGTTAATTGGGCCATAATTACAAACACGACGACTAACAATCGGTAAACCATAGAGTGTCACCGATTCATAGGCTCCAACCTGACCGGTTTTTTTCTGCCAATGCGGGTCAGCGTAGCTGCGCTTTATTAAATGCGGCGCTAATTCCTCGACCCAGCGCACATCAATCTGTGCGTTGGTTCGCGCATAGAGTTTGCTGGTTTCCACCACTTCTGCTGACATCAGCCATTTAGGTTTAAGTTTGAACTGTGCCGAACTGGGGTGAATAAACAGCTTAGTGCCACGCGCACCGAGATAGCTATTATCATCCGAGCGCATCATCACCTGCCCTAACAAGCCGGCCAGCAAGGAGCGATGCACATTAATACTGTGTAAATCACTCAAGCGCTCTAGCGTCTGCCCTTGTTCGGTGATTTCCTCATACAGATGCAGTTCACCGACTTTTAAGCCAATGGATTTTAAACTGACTTTAAGCTGATGAAACAGATCATGCCATTCACGCAGTCGCAGATAGGATAGGAAATTGGTTTTACACAATTTGCGCAGTTTGTTTTGGCTCAGGTGGCGTGCTTGGTACTCGTAAAAACGCCAGAGGTTTAAGAAAAATAAAAAGTCCGAGCGCGGGTCTTCCCATTGTTTATGCTTGGTGCGTGCCGCTTGCATGGTTTGTTCGTTGATGTCGCGTGGGTCTTGAATACTAATCGCGGCGGCAATAATTAACACCTCGGCCAACACATTGTTTTTTTCCGCCTCCAACACCATTTTGGCAATCCGTGGCTCTAACGGCAAACGAGCCAAATCGCGCCCTGCTTCGGTTAGGTTTTTCTTATCATCCAACGCACCAATTTCAATCAGTTGGCGATAACCATCATTCACCGCTTTATCTTCCGGCGGCTCAATAAACGGAAAGCTTTGCACCTTGCCAAGTTTAAGTTGCGCCATATTCAATAGCACAGAACTTAAAGAGGTGCGATGAATTTCTGGATCGGTGAACTCAGGGCGGGCGTTAAAATCCTCTTCCGAATACAGACGAATACAAATACCATCGGCCACCCGTCCGCATCGGCCTTTACGCTGGTTAGCGGAAGCTTGTGAAATGCGCTCAACCGGTAAACGCTGCACTTTGGAGCGCACACTGTAGCGGCTAATTCTAACCAGGCCTGGGTCTATCACATAGCGAATGCCCGGAACGGTTAGCGAGGTTTCCGCGACATTGGTAGATAAAATAATCCGCCGCTTGTTGGACGTTTGAAATACCTTGTTCTGCTCGCTAACCGATAAACGCGCATACAAAGGAATGACATCGGTGTTTTTTAGATTTTGTTTGCGTAAGGCTTCGGCGGTTTCTTTGATATCACGCTCACCGATTTGAAACACCAATACATCGCCATGCCGATCATGGGCGGCTAACTCCTCAAGCGCCTCGACGATGCCAGCGGTCATATCCTGTTCAATCACCGTGCCATCATCCATCTCAACCTGACCTAAAGGCCGATAACGCACTTCAACCGGATAAGTTCGCCCCGACACCTCAACAATAGGCACGGTTTGGTTGGGTTGATTAAAATGCGCGGCAAAACGCTGGGTATCGATGGTTGCCGAGGTGATAATCAGTTTTAAATCAGGGCGTTTGGGGAGCAGTTGTTTCAGAATACCGAGTAGAAAATCAATATTAATGCTGCGCTCATGGGCTTCATCAATAATAATCGTATCGTATTGGCTTAAAAAACGGTCATTTTGAATTTCAGCCAACAGAATACCGTCGGTCATCACCTTGATTAAACTGGTTTCATGCACTTGATCATGGAACCGTACTTGATAACCGACCAATTCACCCAAGTTAGAACCCAACTCTTCAGATAAACGTTCAGCCACACTACGCGCCGCAATACGACGCGGTTGGGTACAACCAATCCGACCTAACACCCCCCGACCGGCTTCTAAACAAATTTTGGGAATCTGAGTGGTCTTACCCGAACCGGTTTCACCGGCAATCACCACCACTTGATGGGTTTTAATAAGCGCTAACAACTCATCACGCCGCCCCACGACTGGCAAAGCAGGATCAAAATCAATTTTTGGCACCAGCGCTTTTCGGGCTTCTACTTTGTTTAAGGATTGCTGTAAACGCGCAGACCAACGCAACCAGGCCTGGTTGTCTTTTTCTTCATCTGATGTTAGCTTAAGTCGCGCTAAATCACGCTTCAAACGAAACTGATCACGCGTCTGCGCTTGCGTGATCAACGGAAAAAGTTCAGCTGGGTTTTTAGGAAATGGGGACATAAATCAAATAATATTAATAGTGATGACGAAGTTGAGCAATCAGTAAATCACCATCGAGTACCTTATAAACAATACGATGCTCTTGATTAATGCGACGTGACCAGTAGCCAGTCAGTGCGTGTTTAAGCGGCTCAGGCTTGCCACGCCCTTCAAAAGGCATTCTCTGGATTTCTTGGATCAGATCATTGATTTTCTTCAAGGTCTTCTTATCTTGCGTTTCCAAAATAAATAGTCAGACCAAGCATTGTCTGAAAATATTAACCGCATTCTATCAATGCTCGCTCTCTACCTTGTCCATCCTCAAGCTCATTAATGGAATCAATTAAGCGTTTGGCATTTTTCGGGCTACGCAGTAAATAAGCGGTTTCCTCCAAGGCTTGATAATCCTCAAGAGAAATCAAAACAGCAGCACGATCATTTTTCTTTGTAATCACTAATGCCTCATGGTTATCACACACCTGATTAATACTATCTGCCAAATTATTACGGGCCCAAGAATAGGTAACGGCTTGCATTGTTATTAACTCCACTTAACTAATGACAATATATTGTACAACAATTACCATCAAACACTTTAACGATTTACTTTAACTCGTTCCCAAACTTACGTCATTGCGAGGCCGAAGGCCGTGGCAATCTCTGGCAAGCTGTGCGCGACCTTTTCTCGTTCCCACGTCGTGCGTCACTGCGAGTTATAAACATATGTGCATACGTTAGCAGCGTGGGAACGAGGTTAAATCAATTTTGGGCACCAGCGCTTTACGGACTTCTACCTTGCTCAAAGATTGCTGCAAACGCGCTGACCAACGCAACCAGGCCTGATTGTCTTTCTCTTCATCGGGTGTCAGTTGAAGTCGCGCTAAATCACGCTTCAAACGAAACTGATCACACGTCTGCGCTTGCGTGATCAACGGAAAAAGTTCGGCTGGGTTTTTAGGAAATAAGACCATGAGTGAAATAACTACATTAATGCTCGCACTCGACCTTGAGCAGTCTCAAGCTCATGCATCGCTTCATGATGACGACAGGCCTGATAAACGCCTTCCGTTACAGGGTTGCCTGCCCAAAAAGTAGGGATTAGCCTGCATTATTATTCACTCCACTTAATCAACGGAACCGTATTTTACAACAGTTAAGCAAAGAACTCCGCGCTTGTTAATACACAATCAAAAGCATTAGCCGCCTATCTGACTCAACCCAGAACCTTTTCGCTTCAACCGGTTTAGTCCGATAGACTCCTAATGAGACCACCTCTCGTCCCACTTAAACTAACAAGCTTTTAAGGAGCATCAAAAAGAACATTACTTATACAAAAGCTTTGACAAAAACAATACCAGTGGACATAATAACCTTATAAACGCTATATTAGGCGGCTAGAAAAAAATATAAAACAATACAACTTACGTTGTTCTATTTGAATATGACACCATATTCCCAGTATTAAAGAGGACTCAACATGAAAAAAAGCATCGCTTTTAAAATTAACGCTATTCAAATGTTAATTATTGCGACTGTGTTATTGCTCAGCGGGATCGCGATAGTGAACATGTTTGCTACCAAAGTTGAACAACTGAGCAAGCAGAACCTGACAGACCAAGTGGAAAGCCTTGAATTTGGCTTGCAAAATACCTTTTTAACAATGGAACAAGGTGCCGAGACCTCATTTAATGTTTTAAAAAGCTTGATGGGACCACTCACCCCTAGCGCACAAAAAATAGACATTAATGGCAAAGCCTACAATACACTCGAACGCAACAACCAACCGATTACCGGTGACTTTGAGGTTGTTGATTATTACACACAGCTCACCAATGGCTCTGTGGCGACCATTTTTGCGCGTGAGGGTGATGACTTTATACGCGTCACCACCTCCCTAACAACACAAAACGGCGCGCGCGCATTCGGCACACTCCTTGACCGCGCACATCCTGCTTATACCAAGATACTTCAGGGTGAACGTTTTAGAGGCATCGCCACGCTGTTTGGCAAGTACTACATGACGGTTTATGAGCCTATCATTTCAAATGGACGTGTTGAGGGCATTTACTTTATTGGATACAACCTTGATCAAGACATCGCGCAGATCATGTTGCAAGTCAAAAACCTTGCCATAGGCGACTTTGGCTATTTTTATATCCTTTCTTCAACGGGGCAACTATTGGCACACCCCACGCAAGAAGGAAAGAACATCAATGACCTCCCCCTTCAAGACGCCTCCCAACTCAAAACAATGCTGGAACAAAAACAAGGTGTAGCGGAATACCAAGATGTGTCCGGTGAGGATAGGTTAGCAGCCTTTATCACGATCAATGGATTTAATTGGACACTGGTTGCCTCAGCAAGCAAACCGGAAATCTTAGCCACCGCGGGCCTAACCAATCAGTTTTACATGCTATCGATACTGAGTGTGCTACTACTCATTATCCTGCTTGCGCTAATCATGACCTTTATTGTACGCAAAGAGCTCAAGCCAATTCAAACCATGGCGGCCAGTATGCGTCAAATAAGCCAAACAGGTAACCTATCTACACGTTTAGCGGCAACTGACAATGAATTAGGCATGATATCAAGCTCATTTAACCAGTTAATAGACAATATGGAAACCTCGATCAAGCGCACCACCCACGTGCTACAAAACGTAGCTAATGGTGAATTCAGCAGTCAAGTTGAGGGTGAGTTTGAAGGTGATTTTAAACGATTAAAACAAGGCGTAAATGATACGGTGGGCAGCATCAAGTTCACCATGGAACAACTGCAAACAGCGATGCGCTCACTGGAGGAAGGTCGTTTTAATGTCAGCATTGATGACCAGGTTCAAGGAGCATACCGTCAAATGGTACAAAGTGCCAATAGCGCGATGCAAGGCTTACACACAACCATTGGCGACATTATTGTTGTTATGCAGAAAATGCAAGCAGGCAAATTCCAGCATCGCGTCAAAACGGATGCACAGGGTGATCTACTCACGCTTAAAAATGGGATTAATGGTTCAATGGATGCGCTAGAAAGTGCGATGCAAGACATCACCCGAATTGTGGTAGCGCAATCAAAGGGAGACCTAACCCAAAAAATAACCGCCCATTACCATGGCGAATTGCGCATACTCACAGAGGCTGTCAACGCTACGGCTGAAAAACTGATACAGGTTGTGTCACAGGCCGTGCATGCCTCTGAAGTTGTCAGCGGTGCCGCCGCAGAGGTATTTGACGGATCAAACAACTTAAGTCAGCGTGTGCAAGAGCAAGCGGCGGCTTTAGAGCAAACCTCTGCCACAATGAACCAAATGAACGCCGCCGTACAGCAAAATACCGACAATGCCCAACAAACGGCACAGGTTGTACAACAGGTTCAAACACAAACACAACAAGGTGCTGAGGTGATGCAAAAAACCATTGAAGCCATGGGCAATATTCAGAACTCAAGCCACCGCATCGCAGAGATCGTCAGCTTGATTGACGGCATTGCCTTTCAAACCAACTTACTGGCGCTAAACGCCGCCGTTGAAGCGGCACGTGCCGGTGAACACGGTAGAGGGTTTGCGGTGGTCGCCAGTGAAGTGCGTGCCTTAGCGCAAAAATCGGCTAACGCCGCCAAGGATATTAAAGCACTGATTAACGAAAGCGTAGCCCGCATCGATGAAGGCACCCAGCTTGCATCTCAATCAGGTGAAATGCTCAATGGTATCAATAATTCGATTGACGATATTACATTAAAAATCAATCAAATTGCCGCCGCTTCTACAGAGCAATCCGCAGGCATTCAGCAGGTGCACCAAGCCATTGCACAAATCGATGGCGTCACCCAACAAAACGCGGCATTAGTTGAGGAAACCTCCGCCGCCTCAGAAAGCCTCACTGAACAGGCTAAGTTATTACAAGAGGATATGGCCTTTTTTAACACAGCAGAACCACAAAAAAGGTTAAATTAACCCACAACCCAGATAGCCTTGACATCTTCCTCGCCGGAAGATGTCAATTCATAAACACCTCATCAAGCTGTCATACGCTTGTCATCTAACACCGGCATTATTTATCTTATTTTAAAAGAGATCAGACATGCTAAACCTTGAAAAAACCCTTGAAGACCGCTTCCCAGATTTCAATAAAAAACCGGGTGCCAAGCTAATGGTGAAACTGCTTAAAGCCCTCACCCATCAAGATGAAATTAATCAATTTATTGAAACCCATCAACACTTACGCGGTTTTAACTTTTTAAACAAAGTGCTCGACCACTTTAACTTTGGCTATCAAATTAGCGCCCGTGAGCTAGGTTATATTCCCTCAGAAGGTCGCGTTATTATTGTCGCTAACCACCCTATCGGCTCCTTGGATGGACTTGCACTGCTCAAACTAGTACGTTCAGTCCGTCCAGATGTGCGCATCGTCGCGAATGATTTGCTCACTCAACTCGACCCGATTCGCTCATTATTTATTCCAGTTGATAATATGTCGGGCAAGGTATCGCACAAAACCCAATACAAAAATATGTTATCGGCGCTTAACAACAACGAAGCGATGATTATCTTCCCCGCAGGCGAAGTGTCTCGCATTCGTCCGAACGGTGTGCGCGATGGCAAGTGGAAAGCGGGCTTTATTCGACTCGCTGAAAAAACGCACTCACCCATTCTCCCCATCTTGATTGAAGCACGTAATTCAGCGTTATTTTATAGTTTATCCGCCATTTACAAACCCTTAGGCACAGCGATGCTGATCCAAGAAATGTTCAACAAAGATGACAAGGAAATTGCCTTCCACATTGGCAAGCCAATAAACTGGAAAGCCATTAAAAAATTAGACCTAGAAGAAAAAGTACTGGCCGCACGCTTTAGAAAACACCTTTACCGCCTAAACAACCCGAAAAAAATAGCGCAAAACCCATTGTTTGACGCTGAAATCACCGTTGCCCACCCTGTTGACCCTAAGGCACTTAAACGTGAGCTGAAACAAGCGCAAAAACTGGGACAAACCGCGGATGGAAAAATCATCTATTTGTATGACTACAAAGACGATTCACCCGTGATGCATGAAATCGGGCGTCTAAGAGAACTCACTTTCCGCACGGTAGAAGAAGGGACAGGCGGTTCATTGGATCTTGATAAATACGATAGCTACTACCGTCATTTAGTATTATGGGATGACGAAAACCTCGACATTGTCGGCGCTTATCGGATTGGCGAAGGAAAGCAGATTCTCGAAAACAAAGGGATCGAGGGCTTTTATACCCACAGTCTGTTTAACTATGATGAAGCCATGCTCGCCTTGCTGCCCTCATCGATTGAACTGGGGCGTAGTTTTGTTCAACCGCGTTACTGGGGACTGCGAAGCTTAGATTACCTTTGGTATGGTATTGGCGCTTATATTGCCGCCCATCCAGAGGTTAAATACCTGTTTGGCCCTGTCAGTTTAAGCGCAGCCTATCCTGAGCCTGCTAAACAAAAACTGATCGGTTTTTATCAACAACAATTTGGCAGCTGGCAACATCTCGCGCAAGCCAAAGCGCCTTATGCCTTGACAAGCGACACCCAAAAACAGGTAGCCGATGATTTTTCGCAGGATTACGCCACCTGCTTCAAACGCCTAAATCACCAACTGGATCAACTCGGGGTCAAGGTGCCTACACTCTACAAACAATACAGTGAGCTATGTGATGAACAAGGCTGTCACTTTATCGGTTTTAGCGTAGATGCCCAGTTTGGACATTGTATTGACAGCTTGATCATTGTCGAACTCGACAAAATAAAAGAAAAGAAAAAACAACGCTACATGAAAGGGATTTAATCGGCAAAAAGCTTGTACAAAATAGCCATCGAAAGAGCAAGATTAAAACCAATCATCCAACGATGCAACTTCTGCTCAGTCTTAATTTCCCATGTATCGCGCTTTGTTGCCAACTGTGTTTCTAGCGCCTGCTCAAAAGCGCGCTTTTGACTTGTGGCTAACGCTTCTGCCTGCTGGGCTGTAAAGCCATTTTTTTCGAGTTCTTTTACATACTCTAAAGTATCAAAATTGACGATTGACATGACTCAACTCCACACGATTAAAATTCCATTAAAGTTCTACGGACTGATTATATCACCAAACAACAAAAAACAACGCCTCATCAAGCCGCTTCTTGCTCGCTTGATGACCAGCGGATGAGGTGGATTTCGCCTTGCTCGTCTTCAATAAGTGCGCTTAGGGATTCAACCCAATCACCGCAGTTATAATAGGTTACACCCTGCTCAAACTGGCGGATCTCAGGGTGATGTATATGGCCACACACCACACCTTGAACCTGCTTTTGGCTGGCCGATTTTGCTACCGCCTGTTCAAAATCACTAATAAAGTTGACGGCACGTTTTACCTTGTATTTTAGATAGGCCGACAAAGACCAATAGCCAAACCCTAAACGACGACGCGCCGCATTAAACCAGCGATTAACGTTTAGCACCGTTTCATAGGCCCAATCACCTAAAAAAGCCAGCCAGCGATGACACTGGATAACACCATCAAACTGATCGCCGTGAATCACCCATAATTTTTGTCCGTTTTTTAGCTGATAAATATATTCATCCACTAACAAGACATTGCCGAACTCTATCCCTGAATAGCGTCGCATCACATCATCATGATTACCGGTAATATAAATGACACGGGTGCCGCGTTTAGCGCGGGTTAAAATGCGTCGAATCACATTGGTATGCGCTTGCGGCCAAAAAGGTTTTTTTCGCATCCGCCACCCATCAATAATATCCCCAACCAAAAACAAGGTATCGCAATTATAGGTTTTTAAAAAATCGGATAATTCATCGGCCTTAGCCCCTTTCGATCCGAGATGCACATCCGATATCCAAATGGTTCTGACTTTAACGGGAGAGTGCTCAGCCTCCTCTATTGGGGTTTCAATATCCTTCATCCATGCCGGAATAGCGGCGCGTTCTTTTAGCATCATTACTCTCACCTTATCAACGTTTAACCATACTAGCGCGACTGAGTGAACTTGATATGACGACAAATTGACGTTTTTGTGACCAGGCCTGGTTGTCATATTTGTTTCATTTAACAAACGTATGATTAAAAGAAAAGGACAAGGATATGAATACAAACACAATCAAACGCATCACGCTGGTCACCGATGCTTGGCATCCACAGGTGAATGGTGTCGTCACCACCTTAACCCAATTAGTCAATCATCTGCAAATGATGAATATTGAGCTGGACATCATTCACCCTTATGATTATGCCTACTTTGGCCTGCCCAGCTACCGAGAAATTCCGTTCGTCTGGCAAGCCAAAAATCTTGCACAACGCTTGGACGACTTTCAACCGGATGCCATTCACATTGCCACCGAAGGCAGTTTAGGGTGGCGCGCTCGGCGATGGGCGATTAAAAACAACCTCCCCTTCACCAGCGCTTATCACACCAAATACCCAGAGTATCTGCGTAAACGTCTACCGATTCCACAAGAATGGACCTATCGATTGCTCGCGCATTTTCATCTGCCAGCAACACGCACCTTTGTGCCTGCGCAAAGCATCATGAGCGAATTAAATCAACGCGGCTTCAACAATCTGGTGATGATGAGCCGTGGGGTAGATAAAAGCATTTTTCACCCTGGGCAGGCTATCGACCTACCTTACCCTCGGCCGATATTGCTCTATGTTGGGCGGATTGCCGTTGAAAAAAACCTTGAAGCCTTTTTACGATTACCGATTGCAGGCAGCAAAGTCTTTATCGGCGATGGTCCCGCCAAATCGGAACTGCAAAAACGCTTTCCCAAAACCCATTTTATCGGTGTAAAAACCGGTCAGGAATTGGCGCAATATTATGCAAGTGCCGATGTAATGGTGTTTCCCTCACTCACTGACACCTTTGGACTGGTTAATATCGAAGCGATGGCCTGCGGCACGCCTGTAGCGGCATTTCCGGTTACTGGCCCAATTGATATTATCAACCACGGTGTCAATGGAACGCTTAATGAAGACCTTGAAGATGCAATAGAGGAAGCACTAGAGCTGGAACCTGAGTACATCGCGCCCAGTGTCGCCCACTATGACTGGGCCGAGGTGGCCCAAGCGTTTTTAAACCAACTTGCTCCTATTCAACGCAACGAGAGATAAACCGATGACCACACACCACAGCCAGATTATTGATCATCACGAAGGCGATGAAGACCTTTGCAACTTGTCAAAAAACAGTCATTTAAATCAAGTTATTGAACGACGCATGAGCCGAAGACACTTGCTAAAGGGCGCACTCAGTAGCGCCATGCTTGGCTTTATCTCCCCCGCTTTTGCGACCACTGAGCGCCCCGCTTTTTCAGCACAACGCCTTGGTTTTGAAGCCGTTAAGATATCCAGCGCAGACCAAGTTATTGTCCCCAAGGGTTATCAGGTACAAACCTTGATCCCTTTTGATAGCCCCTTGCCCCACCCTACAGAAAAAAACCTAAAAATTGGCAGCCATCATGATGGCATGCACTTTTACCCCATCCATCAAGGCCATAATGAAGGCTTGCTGGTTTTAAACCACGAATACGTCGAACCGCGCTTTATGCACCCCCATTATCACGGTCTGACGCTCAGCGCCAATGCCATTAAACTCAACCAACAAGGCTTGCGCCCACTCAATGAGGTCAAAGCCGAAATGGCGGCGCATGGCGTGTCAGTGGTGCATATTAAACGCAATGCACAAGGCGAATGGCAAACCGTTGAAGACAAACTTAATCGACGCATTGATGCCACAACAACGATGTTCATTTCGGGCCCAGTTCGCGCTCATGATTTGGTAAAAACCGCCTTTAGCCCTGAGGGGACTAGCGCGCGCGGCACACTGAATAACTGCGCGCACGGTGTCACCCCCTGGGGCACCTATTTAACCTGTGAAGAAAATTGGGCGGGCTATTTTTACAATCCAGGCGCTCAGCCGCGTGAACAAAGTCGCTATGGTGTTCGCAAAGAAAAATCCAGTCGTTATGCATGGGAAAAAACCGACAGCCATGATTCCATTTTTACGCGCTTCCATTGCGAAGCCTTTGCCGACAGCGCAGAACATGACTACAGAAACGAACCCAATACCTTTGGCTGGGTGGTCGAAATAGATCCATTTAACCCAGAATCCACCCCCATCAAACGCACCGCACTCGGACGGTTTGCCCATGAGGGTGTGGTGTTCCAAAAGCCCCAAGCAGGTCAACCGATTGTCTGCTACATGGGGGATGATGCGCGCTTTGAATATCTGTATAAATATGTCAGTGACGCGCCGTTTCAACCCGGTGAATCAGGCGGTGAACTGCTTGACCAAGGCACGCTCTATGCCGCACGTTTTCATGATAATGGTAAAGGTGAATGGCTCGCCTTAACGTTTGGTCAAGGGCTACTCACCCCGGCGCACGGCTTTCACAGTCAAGCTGAGGTATTGGTCAACACCCGCTTAGCGGCGGATCGCGTTGGCGCAACCAAAATGGATCGACCTGAATGGGGGGCGGTACATCCACAGAATGGTGAGGTCTACTTCACACTCACCAACAATCATCGTCGAACCGAAGAACAAACCGACCAAGCTAACCCTCGTGCGCAAAACCGCTGGGGACATATTATTCGCTGGCGTGAATCCGCGAAACACGCGCTAGAGTTTGATTGGGACATCTTTCTATTAGCGGGTGATGAACAAGACAGCGCCTTCGCCAATCAACCGCTGGATCAAACGAATAAATTTAACAGCCCTGATGGGCTTTGGTTTGATCTTGAAGGGCGTTTATGGATTCAAACCGACATGAGTGAGTCGGTGCTAAACCAAGGCGACTGGGCGCAATTTGGCAATAACCAAATGCTGGTGTGCGACCCACTTAGCCAAACCATCAAGCGTTTTCTAGTGGGCCCAGTTGGCCAAGAAATTTCAGGCATCACCAGTACACCCGATGGAAAAACCTTATTTGTCAACGTCCAACACCCAGGTGCCACCACCCGTGCAGAGGACTATGCAAAGGGAGAGTTTACAAGCCACTGGCCGCAAGGACAAGGCACGCCTCGCTCGGCTACGCTGGTCATTAGCAAACGCGATCAAGGCATTATTGGTACTTAATCCTATAAACTTAACTCTACAAATAGGAATAAAATATGGACGTCATACAGCTCGACCACAAAACACTTTTTGATCAGGTTTTACAACTTAGAAATGACGTGCTCCATCAAGCCGCAATCATGCTTGATGACCCACTTTACAAAGGCCAGGATCACTCTATGCGCCGTCTTAATCTTGCGCATTATTTAGCATTGCGCAGTTTTGAACTGCGACAATTACAACAAGCCCTCTCAAAACTCTCCATATCATCACTTGGACACAGTGAATCCCATGTCCTAGCCAATATCCAAGGCATACTAGACTTACTAGCGCAACTCACACGCCAAGATTACCACCCTGAAGCCGCTCAGTCCGAACAAACAGCCGAAACCACGCTTGAAGCCAATACCAAACAGCTATTTGGCCATCACCCATCCAATCGCAAGGCACGCATTATGGTCACCCTGCCGACCCAAGCCGCTTGGGATGAACACCTCATTCCCGACCTACTCAAACAGGGTGTCAACTGCTTTAGAATCAACTGCGCGCACGACCAAGCTGACATTTGGCATAAAATGGTTAAGCGCATCCGCGCCGCAGAAGAAGAACTTCACCTTCACAGTAAAATCATGTTTGACCTTGCGGGACACAAACTGCGAACCAACCCACTACTGCAAGCTAAACCCGTGAAACGCATCAAGACCCAAAAAAATCCACTGGGTGCGGTGATTGAATACGGACAAGTCTGTTTTTATCCCGATGAAATCAACCCAGAAGACATGAACTGCCCTTTCCCACTGATTCCTCTGCCGACACACCTATATCCAAAGCTCAAACCCGCTGATAGCTTTTTCTTTAAAGATGCCCGAGGCAAACAGCGTGCCATCAAACTCGTTGAAAAAAATCCCGATCACAGCTGGCACGCGATGACAGAGCAAACCTGTTATCTAACACCTAACTTAAAATTCCACTGGCAACGCATAGACAAAAAGGGGCACTTAAAAGAAGTGGACACCTTCAGCCTTCCGCTGTTTAACGGCGAAGAATCCCCCATTCGCCTGTTAAAAGACGACCTTCTATGGTTAAGTGCCAAAGAACACCGCTGTAAACCAGCGCTCTATAATGCACGCGGACAACTAGAAAAACCCGCTATCTTGTCGATTGCAGTACCCGAAGTGATTAACCAATTGCAAACTGGACACGGTGTTTGGGTTGACGATGGCAAACTGGGTTGTGTGGTAGAAAAAGTAACCCAAGATGGCGCCCAACTGCGTGTCACCATTGCGGGTAGCGGGGGCGTGCGCGTTAAAGCCGATAAGGGCGTTAACTTTCCAGATACCGCGCTAAATCTTCCCAGTCTGACTGAAAAAGATTTAGCCGATCTCGATTTTATTTGTCAACACGGCGATATGGTGGCGTTTTCATTTGTACAACGTCTGAGCGACATCCACAACCTACAACAAGAACTCATTAAACGTGATTGCAAAAACCTACCGATTATCGCCAAAATCGAAACACGTTTAGGTGTGCAAAATCTTGCGCAAATTCTACTCGGCACGGTAGATCAGCACCCGATGGGCGTGATGATTGCGCGCGGTGATCTAGCGATTGAACTGGGCAGCGTAAAAATGGCTGAAATCCAAGAAGACATCCTCTGTGTATGTGAAGCCGCCCAAGTCCCTGTTGTTTGGGCCACTCAAGTACTCGAAACGCTAAATAAAACCGGCGTTATTTCACGCCCTGAGATTACCGACGCCGCCATGAGTGTGCGTGCCGAATGTGTGATGCTTAATAAAGGCACGTACCTACCTGAAACGGTCAAGGTGCTGAATGCGATTCTTGAAAACATGGAACCGCGCCAGCAAAAACGCTTGTTTTATCTCAACCAATGGTCGCTTTAACAAGGAATAGACATGAATAACGAACAGATTGATTTAAAAGCCAGCTTACTGCACTACCTGCAAAATCAACTTGATCGTCGATTTACCACCGAGCAAGATTATAATCGCGCGGTAGCTAGCGCGATTCGTGACTATCTAATGCCCGCTTGGCGTGAAACCCTGGCTCGCCATCACCATCAAGAAAAACGTCATGCCTATTACCTATCAATGGAATTTCTAATTGGGCGCTCGCTGGTCAATAACATGCAAAATCTCGGCATAGAAAACGAGGTGACTCAAGCATTTAACGAACTCGGTTTATCGCTTGAATCCATCCAGCAAGCCGAAGCCGATGCCGGGCTTGGCAACGGCGGGCTGGGGCGTCTTGCTGCCTGTTTTATGGACAGTTGCGCATCACTTGCACTGCCCGTTACGGGTTATGGACTGCGCTATGAATATGGACTGTTTCGTCAGTTAATAAAAAACGGTCATCAAATTGAAACGCCCGACTGCTGGCTTGAATTTAACAGTTACCCCTGGGAAGTGAATCGAAAAGAATACACCTGTAAAGTCAAATTCGGTGGTCACTGCTGGACACACAAAGACCCCGACACGGGGCGTTTTGAGGTTATTTGGCAAGCGGACGAAGAAGTATTAGCCGTTCCGTTTGATGTGCCCATCGTTGGCTATCAAAACAACACCGTTAACACGCTCAGACTATGGGATGCTAATGCGACCGAAGCCTTTAAGCTTGACGAATTTAACGCAGGCGATTACTTTGAAGCGGTCGCAACGAACAACAGCGCAAAAAGTATTACCATGGTGCTCTACCCCAATGACAGCAATCAAAACGGCAAAACACTGCGACTGCGCCAACAGTACTTTTTAGTTTCCGCCAGCCTGCAAGATGTGCTGACCCATTGGGTTAAAAAACACGGAATTGATTTTAGTCAATTTGCTCAAGCCAATGTTTTTCAACTCAACGACACCCATCCCAGTTTAGCGGTGGCTGAACTTATGCGGCTTTTAATCGACGAATATCAACTTGAATGGAACCAGGCCTGGTTGATTGTGACACAAACCATGGCCTATACCAACCACACCCTATTGCCCGAAGCCCTTGAATCTTGGCCGGTTGAGATGATGCGCACATTACTACCACGCCCACTGGAGATAATAGAGGAAATCAACCGCCATTTTCTAGTCCAAGTGTCTTACAAATGGCCAGGAGAACTGGACAAACAACGCCAACTGTCGATTATTGACGGCTATGGCATGGTTAAAATGGCGCACCTTGCGATTGTTGGCAGCTTTTCGGTTAATGGTGTGGCCGCGCTTCATTCCGAATTGTTAAAAAGCAAACTGTTTAACCACTTCTACCAACTCTGGCCGCATAAATTTAACAACAAAACCAATGGCGTCACCCCACGCCGTTGGATTGCCGCCGCCAATCCTGCGTTGCGCAACCTACTCAACGACACCTTAGGGAGCGATTGGATCACAAACCTGAACCAGCTTGAACAACTCGAAGCCTATCAAAACGATTCGGCGTTTCTGGCTCGCTGGCGCGAGATCAAGCAGAACAACAAACAACGGCTTGCTGATTTCGTAGCGCAGCAGACAGGTATTGAGCTAAATATTGAAGCCATGTTCGATGTACAGGTAAAGCGCATTCATCAATACAAACGCCAAATCCTTAATGTTCTGCATGTCATCCATTTATATAGCCAAATAAAAAAAGGGCAGACCGACAACTGGACAAACCGCGTCGTTATTTTCGGTGGCAAAGCCGCGCCTGGCTATTGGATGGCAAAACAGACGATTAAACTGATCAATAATGTGGCTCAAATCGTCAATAAAGATCGTGATGTCGGCGATAAACTCAAGGTCGTTTTTTATCCTGATTATCGGGTATCCGCCATGGAAATGGTTTGCCCTGCTACTGATTTATCGGAACAAATTTCAACCGCCGGCAAAGAAGCCTCTGGCACAGGCAATATGAAGTTCATGATGAACGGGGCGCTAACGATTGGCACGCTGGATGGCGCGAACGTCGAAATGCTCGAAGCACTCGGTCAGCAAAATTTCTTTTTGTTTGGTCTTGAAGCTCACCAAATTCAAGCGTTAGAGGGTCATTACCAACCGCAAGACCTTATCAATCAAGACACGGATTTACAAGCGATATTTCATTTACTTGAAGTCGGCCACTTCAGCCTTTTCGAATCCGGTATTTTTGATCCACTCATTGCCTCATCAAAAGACCCGGCTGATCCCTGGAAAACGCTGGCCGATTTTCGCAGCTATATTGATGCCCAAGCACAGGCCGCACAAGCCTACCGTGACCCGCAGGCCTGGTCCAGAATGAGTCTACTTAATTGCGCCCGCAGTGGACGCTTTTCAGCAGACCGCACGATTCAGGACTACAACCGAGATATATGGAAACTTAACGACTTAAAATAGAATAAAAGGACTTATTCACCTTAAAATTCTGTATACCCTGTCATATTACCGTCATCATAAAAGACTAAAATGCATTAACCCCTGTCAAAGGGAACCTCGCAAACTTAACTATTTTTATGAGCTTAATATGACAAACATTGACGCGTTACATACAACTAACACAGTACATAGCCAGCCGTTTATAAAACTGGTTAAAAATACGCATCAACCCGATAATACATCAGCGAAACGCACTGGCAAGTCAAATCACTTTTTTGATGCTTCTAACATAAAACTAGACCCAATATTACGTGAAATCTTTGAAAAACAACAACTCACCCCGCTATTTCAACCGATTATTGATTTAAAAAACAAATGTGTTTTTGCCCATGAAGCCTTGATTAGGGGCCCGAAAAATTCAGAACTCTATCATCCTCTCAAACTGTTTGAAGTAGCGGATCAACAAGGATGTTTGTTTGAAATGGATTGGCTTGCACGAAGTATATCGATTAACACCTTTCAGCAACAACAGGCACAAAACCATCTATTCCTAAACATTAGCGTCAACTCACTGATGACTGAAAGTCATCAAAAAGGCATGACCCTCGACTACCTAGCCGAAACGGGGTTAGCTCTGGATCGCGTTGTAATAGAAATCACAGAACTTCAACCTGTTCACGACTTTGAACTGTTTGTACAATCCGTTAATCATTATCGCGAAATGGGCTTTAGAGTTGCGATTGATGACCTTGGATCGGGGTACAACGGGTTACGCCTCTGGTCTGAGTTACGCCCCGATTTTGTCAAGATAGATAAACACTTTATTAGCGGCATTGCGCAAGACGCAGAAAAACGTCATTTCCTGCAAACGATTAAAGTGCTTGCACAAGGACTCAACACCCAACTCATCGCCGAAGGCATTGAAACCCCCGAAGACTTAGCGGTGATTGAATCACTAGAGATAGATTTTGCGCAAGGCTATTTATTTCGACGCCCTGAACGCCATATTAGCGAAAAAATACAACACCAATGGAAACTCAATAACAGGCCAAAAACACCCATCTCAGCTACGGTGGCAAGTGATTTATCCCAGCTTGTGTTACAAAATCAGAGTATTGCACCCAGCGCCTCTGTTGATGAGGTCGCGCATAAATTGCTTAACCACAAGGAACTCGACTTCATTCCTATCGTTGAACAAGGCAAGGTCTGCGGCATGATCTGGCGGCGCGATTTAATGGATAAACTGGCACGTCGCTACGGTCAAGAATTACACCGTCGCAAATCGATAGCACACGTTATGGATAAAAATCCAATAATTGTCGATATTCACACCCCGATTGAACAACTGAGCCGAGAGATTACCGATGGTCATCGAAACCAAAATGGCGATGCGTTTATTATTACCCAACAAAACCAATACCTTGGCTGTGGGCGCTTTATTGATTTACTACGTTTAATGACTGACCTAAAAGTCAAAAACGCGCAATACGCCAATCCGCTTTCCGGGCTTCCTGGTAATGTGCCGATTCAACGTCATTTGCAACAATCTATAGAAAAGCGTGAAGGCTTTAGCGTGATCTATGTGGATGCTGATCACTTTAAACCCTATAACGATTTTTACAGTTACGAGCAAGGCGATGAAATCATTCGCCAATTGTCCCGTATTTTACAAGGCGTTTGCCAGCCACAGGATGACTTTATTGGTCATATTGGCGGCGATGACTTTATGATAATTCAAAACAACACCCATGCTTACCCAACCACCTGCGAAGCCATTCTGGCGCAATTTAATCAACTCATTCAAGACTTCTACCTACCCAACGACCGCGAACAAGGCGGGATAGTCAGCGTCAATCGACACGGTGAAACCGAGTTTTTTCCAATGATGAGTTTATCGCTTGGAGTACTCGTGGTGCCACCAGGCCTGGTCGCCCATCAGCAAAAAATTGCTGGCTTAGCGACAAAAGCCAAAAAGCAAGCCAAACAAACGGCTGGCAATAGCTGGATTATGATTGAAGCTAACCAAGATAATCAGATTAATTTATTAAATCAAGGACACTGAAAATGAACTTATTTAACAACCTAAGCATCAAATCACGCTTAAGCTTAAACGTGTTATTAAGCTTAACCTTTGTTGGCATGGCGGTATTAAGTGGCTGGTTAGCTACTCAACACGCCGCTGACCAGGCTCAGCAACTCACAAACCAACAGCAAACCACAACCCAGCAAGTGGCCGAATTTCACAAACAATTTATTACTACCCTGCAACAATCCAACAACTATATTTTGACCAATGAACCTACCGAGGGCGAACGCTTTAATCTATTAATTGACCAACAGATTGAATACCTGCAAACCTTGCTGATAGGCTTTGGTGCGACACTCGATCGCAATGAAGCGGGGCACTCTATTCTTAGCGAACAACCCCAAGGCGAACACGCCTCATTGATTAACACACTTATTAGTATCGACAGTGATCTAAGAATGCTTAAAAGCGCAACCAATGCCAATGTATTTATGACAAACCGCATTAATCATTTACTCGAGTTTGGTATTAAACGCAGCGTGAATAATTTGCAATCGGCCCTAACAGAACTTGAAAGCTTTACGATTGACAAGCCTGACATTGAAGCGCCACTCAACCAACTTAGACAACGCCTTGCCTCATCGCAATTAAGCGTTGCCAATATGATTGCACTTAAAGATATTAGCCTCAAAGCCGAATTTGATGAACAAGGCTTGGGCTTTAGCGCAATGCCACTTATTGCGCAGATTAACCAAGCCTTTCAAGGCGACTTCTTTAATCAGCAACTCGCGCAAAACTTAGAGCGTAGTTACGGGGATTATTTTGATTCGTTTGGTGATATCCGCGATACCCTAAATACCATGACACAAAACAATGCCAGCCTCGCCGCCATATCTGAACGCAGCAATATGACATTACTGGGATTAATGTCAAATCTGCAAAACCAAACGATTGAATCCCTCATTACCCTAGAGAAACAAAGTAATAAAACGGCTGAGCTACTGCTTTTAATCGGCATAGTAGGCCTTATCATACTACTCATTTCCAACTTACTAATTAGCCACTCTATCGTTAATCCACTAAAAAACATGCAACAACAACTGTTAGATGTGGCCAACAACGCAGACTTTAAAAACTGGCAGATACTGCAAGGAAAGCATGAGCTCGCGGATATGAGCCGCGCCCAATTTGCACTCCTAGCATCGGTTTCTCACGCCTTCAATGAAATTGATCAGGTAAGTCAAGCACTGGCTCAAGGTAATACCCAACAAAGGATGTCGTCTGACTATACCGGTGATCTCGCCCACCTAAGCGAATCCTTTAACCAGAGTTTGGAGTCAGTAGAAACCACATTCAATGAAATCGAACAAGTAAGCCATGCACTTGAACAAGGGGATTTATCAATTGAAATAAACACAGATGCTCACCAAGGTCAATTCCACAACGTATTACAAGCGATGAGCAATGCGATTGGCGTTCAAAAAACCGCGATTAACGATATTCGACGTGTCACCCACTCGATGCGCGCCGGACAGTTTAGTCAGCGTGTCGACATTGAAATGCCAGGCGAACTACACAATCTCAAACGCTACTTAAACGAATCGCTTGAGCGGCTTGAAGACGCCATTAACAATAAAGCCGAATCACTGCTTGCCTTTAGTCAAGGTGACTTTTCGCACCAATCCAGCCATCAATTTGAAGGCAAACTTCAAGAGCTCAATGGCCACATGAGCAATATGGCTCAAAGCATTAGTCATATGCTCGAAGACGTTAAACACGCTACCGATCATGCGGTACATGGGATGAAAGAAATCAGCTCTGGCAACCAAGACCTCAACCAGCGGGTTCAAAAACAAGCTATAGCGGTTCAAAGTACCAGCGCCAATATGTCGGTGATGATGGGCTCGATTCGCGATACACTCAACGAGTCGCAACAAGTCAGCCAGACCACGGATCAGGTCCAACTGGATTCGGCATCCGGTTTAGTGATTGTTGAACAAATGGTCGTGGCGATGCAAGGTATTCAATCCGCTAGCAAACAAATCGCCGACATTACCGGGCTGATTGACAGCATTGCCTTTCAGACCAACCTGCTCGCGCTCAACGCCGCCGTTGAAGCTGCCCGCGCAGGTGAAGCGGGACGCGGTTTTGCTGTGGTCGCTGCCGAGGTGCGCAGCTTGGCGCAACGCTCCGCCGAAGCGGCACACCAAATTCGCGGTGTCATCAAAACCACCATGACCAGCATTGATCAAGGGATGACACTCAGCCAACAAACCCAAGCGGTATTTGAACAAAACACCACCTCGATAGAGCGTGTGGCCAAAATGATTATCAAAATGAACCGAAGCTTAGAACAACAAAGTTTAGGCATTCATGAAGTGACAAACGCCCTCAACGACATCGACCAATCGACCCAACAAAATGCCGCCTTGGTTGAGCAAATTGCCACCACCTCCTCCAATATCATCGAAGAAGTTTTAGGACTGGAACACAAGGTGAGTGGCTTTAAATTGCGTGATAAATCGGTCATGCGTGCGGCATGACAGGCTGGCTCGCTGGTAGGTCATGCGACTAGGATTCGATAAAATGCCCGTTGCGAGGCGGGAAGCGACGCTAAATATGCGGGTTAGATGCATTTGCCCTACGTTTTCAAGCTAAAATTTGGCAAAACGACCGTTTGCGGTTACCATGTGCTTTTTTTTAAACTTAGTAGAAAGGAAATCCCATGGCAAAACGTGCCTCTGCTCGTCATCTTTTAGTTGAAACCGAAGCTCAGTGTTTAGAATTGAAGCAACAAATTGAAAAGGGGGCTGACTTCGCTGAAATCGCTAAGGCGCATTCATCCTGCCCCTCATCGGCTCAAGGTGGTGAATTAGGTGAATTTGGACCAGGCATGATGGTGCCTGAATTTGATAAGGTTGTATTTAGCGCACCGGTCAATACGGTTCAAGGCCCTGTTCAAACGCAATTTGGTTACCACCTGCTTGAAGTCACCTCTCGCACCGAATAATCTTAACCCAACATGTACGCCTGCCCACTTTGCCAACAACCGCTGATGCGTGTCGCTAAACAGTGGGTATGTGAAAATCGCCATAGCTTTGATATCGCCAAAGAAGGTTATGTCAATTTATTGCCTGTACAAAACAAACGCTCAATCGATCCAGGCGACAATCTGACGATGATGCAGGCCAGGCGTGCATTTTTAAATCAAGGCTTTTACCAGCCATTGGTGCAAAGCATTTCCAGCTTACTCCAAACGCATCTGTCTGATAATGCCTCGCTTTTAGATTTAGGTTGTGGTGAAGGTTATTACACCCAAGCTCTCGCACAACAGCTTAACACTACTGGTCAACACCAATTTTGGGGCGTTGATATTTCTAAAACCGCGATACGTTATGCGGCTAAACGCGAACCTTCGATTGCATTCACTGTCGCTAGCGCTTATCAATTACCCTTTTTTAACGCTAGTTTCGATGCAGTGATTCGGATTTATGCCCCCTCTGACGACAACGAACTGCGCCGTGTAATAAAACCCAATGGCTTGCTACTCACGGTACAACCCGCTGCTTATCATCTGTTTGAATTAAAACAAGCCATCTATCCAGCACCCAAACGGCACACAGAAGATGCCAAAGTGCTTGAAGGTTTTGAACTTGTATCACAACAAACCCTAGATTACCCAATGCATTTTACTCGCCCTGAGGATCTGTTAAACCTAGTGAATATGACCCCTTTTGGTTGGAAATGCGACCAACAGAGAAAACAACAAATAGGTCAAACTATTGATTTAGTCCAAGCTGATTTTTTAATTCAACTCCAAAAAAAATTACCACAATAGTTTCATCAATAACCCGGCCGGGTTGTTAGAGAAGTGCTTTAAAATCTGTTAGCATAGTCGTATATTTTATTTTGGCTGATTAAACTCGATGACTACTGCATTATTGCTTGCGCAAAAAATTTTCCCTAACCGTGATCCAGACCAGTTACCCTCCACACTGTTAGAAGCCTGCCGCCTTGCAATGGAGGCGGATGCTTTGCCAAATCGCCGTGTTATTTCAAGCCTTGAAGCGATTAATGCGCTACTGCCCTTAAATCTGGATGATAACACCCTGACGGCGACACTGATTAGCGACTTAAACCTGGAGCCCATTTATCCGATTGAAAAACTAGAAGCCCAATTTGGAGGCAATATCGCTAAATTGGTAGAAGGCATTCGTAAACTCAATAATTTTAAAGAGTTTGACCCTAACACCCATTCCGATCAAATTCAAACGGAACGTTTGCGTCAAATGCTACTCGCCATGACCTCCGACATTCGTATTATGGTGGTCAAACTAGGCTATCGTGTGGCGCGTTTGCGCCATTTAAAATTTGAAGACGACAACACTCGGCGCCAAATTGCTGAAGAAACCCAGCTCATTTTCGCTCCCCTAGCAAATCGCTTGGGTATGGCACAGCTAAAATGGGAACTTGAAGACTTATCTTTTCGATTTCTTCACCCAGAGACCTATAAATCCATCGCTACACAGCTGGCGGATAAGCGTACCGAACGTGAAGCCTACATTCGCTCCTTCACCGCACAACTGCAGTCCATTTTAATTGATGAAGGTATCGCAGCTGAAGTAACTGGACGACCAAAACATATCTATAGCATCTGGAAAAAAATGTCGAAGAAGAAACTTGGCATAGATGAGCTATATGATTTACGTGCAGTGCGGGTGTATGTCAAGCATATTAGCGAATGTTATCGGGTACTCAGCCTTGTCCATAGTCAATGGAATTTTATTCGCTCCGAATACGATGACTATGTAACTACACCAAAAGAAAATGGCTATCAATCGATTCATACCGTGGTAATAGGCCCACAGGGCAAAACCGTAGAGATTCAAATACGTACCTATGAAATGCATGAGCATGCTGAACACGGTATAGCGGCCCACTGGAAATACAAGGAAGGCGGTAAGGGCTATGATGCCAACCTTGAAAACAGCATTAGCAATATGCGACAACTCCTTGAAAACAGAACAGATTCAGACGTTTTCAATGAAATAAGTACCGAACTACAAAGCCAAAATATTTTTGTCTTAACACCCAAAAATCAAATCATTACCCTACCCCAGGGCAGTACCGCTTTGGACTTTGCTTATGCTATTCACTCTGACTTAGGTCACAGCTGCCGCGGTGCTAAACTGAATGGTCGGATCATCCCACTGACCAAGGCGTTAGATACAGGAGATCGCGTTGAAATATTGGCGATCAAACAAGGCGAGCCCAACCGTAACTGGCTCAATCCCAACTTAGGTTACTTAAAAACAAGCCGTGCGCGAACGCGCATCCGTCACTGGTTTAATAAGCGTGATCGCCACCTCAATATTGAATCGGGCGAACAACTTTATCAGCGCGAAACCAAGCGTCTTCATGTGCAAGATATGAAAGCAAAAGACATTGCGAAGTATTTCTTTTTTGACGATGAAAAAGATTTATTTGAAGCGCTAGGTAAAGGTCAGCTGAATGAGCGCCAACTGATTAGTGCCCTACAAAAACGCTTGCAACCGCGTGCTAATAAACCCACCCTTAAATCCAATTACGCCGAGAATCTAGCGACGCTTGCAGATGATCAAGCCTATGTCGTGGGTGCGCCCCAACTTAAAACACATCTCGCACCCTGCTGTCTTCCTAAGCCAGGTGATCAAGTTGTTGGCTTTGTCACCCGTGGACGGGGCATTACGGTTCATACATCAGACTGTGCCAACATTCTAAACCTCAGCAATCCAGACCGTCAACGGCTGATTGAGGTCAACTGGGGACAAGCCAGTGAGGTACAGGATGAGATCTATGTGATGACGATGCATATTCTCGCGTTTGATCGCAAAGGACTATTGCGCGATATTATGAGCAAACTCACTGATTTAGATGTAAACTTAGTACGCTCTAACACAGCAACCCAAAAACAAGATAGAACGGTCGAAATGCAGCTTGATTTAGAAGTATCATCACAGACCGATTTAAGCGCCCTACTCGATCAAATAGAGGCCTTACCCAATGTAGAAGAGGTAAGCCTAGAACAAGCTGAGGAACATTCATGAGGTCGGTCAAACTAAGTATCTTGCGCGGCATCCGCGCCATTAAATACAGCCAATGGTTAAATAAACGCTTTCCTGGTTTAAAAAACAAAGACCTGTGGCGTGGCGATCGTAATACCTTTGCTAAAGCGGGATTTGTCGGCGCTTTTTGCGCCTTTATTCCAGTTCCTCTCCAAATGCCCTTAGCGGCGATTATGGCCTATTATGCCAAAGCCAACATTCCCTTTTCAGTGGCACTGGCCTGGATTACTAATCCGGTCACCATGTGGCCGATCTGGACGTTTGGCTATCTAGTCGGTGCCAAAATTTTAGGCATGCCAACACTGCGCAACATTGAAGTCACCGAGGGTTTAGGGGTCTGGGGCTGGATGACTGAAGTATTTCCACAAATTTGGATTCCTTTGTGGTTTGGTAATATTTTTATGGGCACATTGGTTGGTCTAGGACTTTATTTAGTCATCCGTTTTATACCGATTCCCCACTTCAATAAAAAAACAATGAAAAAATCACTCTCAAACAGCATTGAAAAATAATCTCACCCTAAGCACCAACATGCTCAGGCTAAGAGCTAGCGCGTTTGCAGCCGATTGGCTTTAGTCCGACAGGCTCTTAGAATAAGATTTTTTAACTTAATGATACAAAAGGCAACCCAGGCATGAGCCAACATTTATCCCTTGTTGATTTTAAACCCATTGAACTCAAAGCTAGCCGCTCCCATTGGGGGCCACTTAATCTAAGTGAGCAAGCACTCGCGATAGTGCAACAAGCGATAACCGCACCCGGCCTGGTGGTGCTGGTGTGCCGGGATATGGCGCAAGCCAATGAAATGATGGAGCTGACGCAATTTTTTGCGCCGGACACGCTCACGCTATTGCCGTTTCCTGAATGGGAAACCCTGCCCTATGATCGTTTTTCACCCCACCAAGACATTATTTCTGAACGCTTAAAAACGCTTTATCAATTGCCGCAGACCCATAAAGGGCTGTTGATTATTCCGGTAGCCAGTCTGCTGCAAAAAATCGCGCCTGCTCAGTTTATTCAGCAACATACCCTATTACTTCAAGTCGGTCAACGTATTGATAGCGCCAAGTTTGCCAGTCAACTCGAATCGGCGGGTTATCAACGGGTCAGCCAAGTGATGGAGCATGGTGAGTTTGCGATTCGCGGCGCACTGATTGATTTGTTCCCGATGGGCAGCCGCCAGCCGCTGCGCATTGATTTGTTTGATGACGAAATCGACACGCTGCGCCAGTTTGATGTCGACAGCCAGCGTACTACCGGGCAAATCGAACAGGTTGAGCTGCTGCCCGCGAAAGAATACGACTTTACCGAAACCGGCATTGCTCAATTCCGCCAAGCGTTCCGCGAGCAGTTTGCGGGCGATGGACGTAGCAGCGCACTCTACAAACAAGTCAGCGACGGCGAAAATGTCGGCGGATTAGAGTATTATCTGCCGCTGTTTCATGCGCAAACCGCTACCCTATTTGATTATCTACCCGCCGATGCGTTGTTTTTTGACACGGCGGATTTAGAAAACGCGATCGAGCACAATTGGCAAGACTTTAACGAGCGCTATGAGATTGGGCGCTATAATCCAGATTATCCGCTCTTAGCGCCCAATCAATTAATTCTAAGCGCCCCCGAATGCCTTGGACACCTTAAAGCCTTCCACCGCATAAGTCTGCACAGTGCTAGCGAAGGCAAGCGTTTTAATGCACGATTTGATAGCCAAACCCTACCCGATTTACGCGTTGATTCACATTCTGATTATCCCTTGGCCAAACTCACTGCATTTATTGATCGTTATGCGGGTCAACTGGCCTTCTGTGCAGAAAGCTTAGGACGACGTGAAACCCTGCTGAACCTGCTGAACAAGCAGCGTATTCAACCTAAGGTATTTGAATCCTGGGCAGAGCTTGCAGAACACCGTGCTGAATGCACCGCACAACAACCAGGCCTGGTTGTCGGGCCGTTGCAGGAATCCATCCATACACGCGATTTTACACTGATTGCCGAGGCGGCTTTACTCGGTCAAACTGTGGTGCAAAAACGTCGCCGCCGCACCAAGCACCATGAGTTTGATCAGGCGATTAGTAATCTGGTTGAGCTCGAAATCGGCAGTCCTATCGTGCATATTGACCATGGTGTTGGCCGCTATTTAGGTTTGGAAAAACTGGCTTTGGATGGCGATGAACGCGAGTTTTTAATGATTAGTTATGCCGGTGGCGACAAGCTGTATGTGCCCGTGACCTCATTACACCTAATCAGCCGCTACACCGGTGCCAGCCCAGAAACCGCGCCGCTGCACAAACTCGGTACCGATAAATGGGATAAGGCTAAACGCAAGGCGGCTGAAAAAGTACGCGATGTCGCCGCTGAACTGCTCGACATTTATGCGCAACGCGAAGCCAAACAAGGCTACAGCTATCAACTAGCGGATGAGGCCTACGCACAATTTTGTGGCGGTTTTCCGTTTGAAGAAACCGATGACCAAATACAGACGATTGCCGCTGTGGTCGCGGATATGCAATCGAAAAAACCGATGGATCGTTTGGTCTGCGGTGATGTTGGTTTTGGTAAAACCGAGGTCGCGATGCGTGCGGCGTTTGTGGCGGCTTACGATGGCAAACAGGTCGGCATTCTCGTTCCCACCACCCTGCTCGCCCAACAGCATTTTGAAAATTTTAAAGATCGATTTGCTGACTGGCCGATTCGCATTGACGTGTTATCACGCTTCCAAACCGCCAAACAACAAAGCCAAGTGCTCGAAGCCCTGGCGGATAACAAAGTGGACATTATTATCGGCACCCATAAGCTGATTCAAAAAGATGTGGTGTTTAGCAATCTAGGGCTATTGATTATTGATGAAGAGCATCGATTTGGTGTACGCCAAAAGGAGCAACTCAAAAAACTGCGTGCACAGGTCGATGTATTAACGATGACCGCCACGCCGATTCCTCGCACCTTGAATATGGCCATGAACGATATTCGTGATTTATCGATTATCGCCACCCCGCCGGCAAAACGCCTGTCAGTACAAACCTTTGTTCAGCCCTGGCAGGAAGACACCGTGCGTGAAGCCTGCTTGCGTGAATTACGCCGTGGTGGGCAGGTGTATTTACTGTTCAATCAGGTAGATAAAATCGAACACATGGCTGAAGAAATCCAAGCGCTAATTCCCGATGCGCGTGTCGGTGTGGCGCACGGTCAAATGCATGAACGTGAGCTGGAAAAAATCATGCAGGATTTTTATCATAGACGCTTCAACATTCTGGTCTGCACCACCATTATCGAAACCGGCATTGATGTGCCTACCGCCAATACGATTATTATTCATCGTGCGGACAAATTCGGGCTGGCTCAGTTGCATCAACTAAGAGGTCGCGTGGGGCGTTCGCATCACAAAGCCTATGCCTATCTACTCACCGGTGACAAAGCGAGTATCACCGAAGATGCCCAAAAACGCCTAACGGCGATCGCCAAGCACGACACACTGGGCGCAGGCTTTATGTTGGCCAGCCATGACCTAGAAATTCGTGGCGCAGGTGAATTATTAGGCGAAGGCCAATCAGGTCAAATCCACGAAATTGGCTTTGGCTTATACAGCGAGCTGCTCGAACGTGCGGTCAATGCACTTCGCTCCGGTAAACAGCCTGAATTGAATGCGGACTTGAGTGGCGGTTGTGAGGTGGATTTGGGCTTTGCCTCACTGATTCCTGAGGATTATTTGCCCGATATTCATAGCCGGCTGGTGTTTTACAAACGGATCGCCAGCGCACAAGATGAAACGCAACTGCATGAGCTGGAAGTCGAGATGATTGATCGCTTTGGTTTGTTACCCGAGCAGGTCAAAAACCTGTTTGCCGTGACACGTGTAAAACTGCTTGCGGCGCCGATTGGAATTAAAAAACTCGATGCGGGTGACACAGAAGTTCGGATTCAATTTAATAGCCAGCCGAATATCAACCCAGTAAAACTGATACAGTTGATTCAAACACATCCAAAGCGTTATCAGCTAAAAGGTCAAACAGAGCTGAAAGTTTTCGATACAATGCCTGATATCAAAACCCGCGTCAGCACCTTGGCGTTTGTGCTTAACAATCTATCAGTGGATCAATAACCAGCCATAAAAAGCGTAACGAGTTCATACTATGAAAAAACTAATTTTAAGTCTATTTATAATGCTGTTATTCCAACCAGGCCTGGTTGGCGCTAACCCGCAAACTGAACCCAAAATTCAGGTTGAGATTATTATATTTCAGTCCTTAGCACTGCGTGGTTGGACGGAGGAGTACTGGCCTGACCTGGATGGCATAATTTCAACAGCCGATAGTCGTCGCATCGCGGGACTGGATGGTTATGCACAACGGCTAGACCCTGACCAAAGAACCCTACTGGAAGAAGCCGGCAAAATGACGACCGATCGCGGATATGACATTTTAGCGCATCTGGCCTGGCAGCAACCGCTACGCTCAAACCAACTTGCCATGCCTGTTTTAATTGACCCTAGCCTACAATTAAGACGTGCTAACGTCAGTCGCCTACTTGGTAAAATTAGAATCTACCAAGAACGGTTTATTCATGCCGATGTTCAAATGGAATTAGATCGCCAGATTCCAACCAGAATCCGAGAAAACTTCGCTAACCACCAACAAATTCCAATCGAATGGTTGCCTGAGAGCTGGCGTTTTAAGATCGAAGAATCACGCCGCGTTCGCTACGGTCAAATTCATTATCTTGACCACCCTATTTTTGGTGTCTTGATAAAAATTGACCGTGTTGCAAATTAGCGCCGTATGATTTTGGAGACGTGATAACGAACTAACCTTTACCCTCTGGTAAAACGAGGTTTAGTTCTAAAATTTCAAAACCATTTTCCTCATCCAAAGAAATTTTAAGATTATCTTCTTCAATTTCAACATACTTGGCGATCACAGCTAAAATTTCTTCGCGCATTTTAGGTAAATAATCCGGTGCTTTTGCATGAGAGCGCTCGTGCGCAAGCAAAATTTGCAACCGATCCTTGGCCTTGTTCGCAGAACTTTTTCTACGCTGGCCGAGCAAATAATCTAACAACGCCATCGTTTACTTCCCAAACCATTTTTTAAACAAGCTCTTATGCTCAACCGATAAAAACCGTTGTGGCTTATCTTCACCCAAGAAACGATCTACAATATCCTTGTAAGCCTCAGACGCACTCACACCTTCGGTTAAAATAACAGGCAGGCCTGAGTTAGATGCCTGCAACACATCCTCTGATTCAGGTACCACACCTAGCAGTTTAATATTAAGTAACTCAACCACATCTTCCATCGCTAACATCTCACCCGCTTGTACGCGATTCGGATTATAACGGGTGAGCACTAGATGCTCTACAATCGGATCATCACCTTCAATCGCACGCTTTGATTTAGCTTGCAAAATACCTAGAATGCGGTCCGAGTCACGTACTGATGATACTTCAGGGTTAGTTACAACGACCGCTTCATCGGCATAAAAAAGTGCAAGCTGGGCGCCCTTCTCAATCCCCGCGGGTGAATCACAAATCACATAATCAAAGCCATCCGCACGCAAATCCTCGATCACCTTGCCCACACCTTCTTGGGTTAGCGCATCTTTATCACGGGTTTGTGATGCGGCAAGAATGAATAAATTATCGACCCGCTTATCTTTAATCAACGCTTGTTTAATACTGGCCTCGCCCTGAACCACATTAACAAAGTCATAGACAACACGGCGCTCACAGCCCATAATCAAATCCAAGTTACGCAAACCAACGTCAAAGTCAATCACTGCAACTTTAAAGCCTTTTTGCGCTAAACCGGCTGCAAAGCTGGCGCTTGTAGTGGTCTTACCCACCCCCCCTTTACCTGATGTTACTACGATAACACGTGCCACATGTGCTCCTTTAGAAAACGTAAATTTTCAGAAAATTAAGATAAGAATTATAATAAATTAAATACTAAACGATCTTGCTGTAAGCAAATTTCAACCCAACCCTGCTTATATTCAGGCTTAATATCTTCAGCCATTTGATATAAGCCAGCAATGCAAACCATTTCGGCATCTAATTGCTGAACGAAAATACGCGCTTGTCGATTCCCATTACTGCCTGCAAATATTTTACCCTTGGCTTTACCATAAACATGAATATGACCATCCGCGACTACTTCAGCACCGGGGTTAATCGCGGCTGTAACGATCAAATCTCGCCCTTTGGCGTAAACTTGCTGTCCAGAACGTACAGCTGTTTTTACCATTAAAGCGCCTTGATCTGGCGTATCAGCAGAAGCCGCTGAACTGGCAGCGCGTGACTTATCTGCCTGATCTGCTTTATCTACTTTTTCCGCTGACACCTTCACAGGCTCAAATACCGCTAGCCCGGCATACTCGGCCTGCTCAATAAGCTGAGGATCAGCCGTGCGCACGCCAACAGGCATCATATTTTGTTGGTGCAACAACTCCACTAGTTGCGCTAAAAACATCGGCGCGAGTGGCGATACTTCCGGTTCAATAACGATGGGTAAGGCCTTAAAAAAATCAGGGGCTTGAGCCACCTTGTTTGTTAACACCGCTTTTACTTTCGCAAAGTCATCGCTAAACACTTTTAATACGGATAACGATAACACCGACCCCTTCAGGGCAATCACTTCGCTCATTCTATGTCCCGTTTAAAAAATAAGCATTATTTTAGCATGTCAGGCCAAAAAGACTGAAAAAACCCGCATACTTGTTGATCATAATTGGCAATATTTACAAATCTATGTCCACCGCCTTGTGAAGTGTAGGTTTGGACATCGGCCAAATAGTCCAAGGCGAGTTGCGCATCCAGCACTTCATCGTCTAGCTGTTGCAACAATAATAAGCGTGACTTCAAGTTAGCGGACAGGGTTTCCACCCGATAGGGTGCTAAGCGCTTGAAGTGTTCGGCTTGCCAGCTAAAGGCTTCCGACGCATCTAGGGGTGAGGGAATGGATTGTTTACAACCTTGATGCCAAGGAGGAATGGCAGGATTAATTAATACAGCAGGAAGTTGAAACCGTTCGGCAAAATAGATCGCTAAATAACCGCCCAGTGAGGAACCGATTAAACCTATTTGATAGTAAGGAGAAAGCAGGCCTAAGGTTTGGTTTAGCGTATCCACCGATAACCTTGAATCTTTCGCTAGGCTAGGCGCTAACACACGATGCTTACCAAATAGTTGCTGGTAGTGTCGTGCCTTAGTGCTCAAGCCTGTGGAGCCATAACCATGAATATAGACAATCAGTACAGGCTTGTGCAAACCCGACACTGAGAACGTCTTGGATAGAAATGCGCGAGTCGCCAAAGCGCTGTTTATTAAACCGATTACATATCCATCTCGGCTTTAATCTGCTCGACCCACTCATTGACACGCGCCTCTGTCAACTCTGGCTGCTGGTCTTCATCTATAGCTAAACCGACAAAAAACTCACCATCCTCTGTCGCCGCTTTCGATTCATCATACTCATAACCGGCGGTAGGCCAGTAACCGGCTGGTGTGCCACCATTTTCTAACACCACGTCATGCATCATCCCCACAGCATCAATAAAATACTCAGCATAATCGGCTTGGTCGCCTAACCCAAAACAAGCCACTGTTTTGCCGGTGAAATCAATCGATGAAAAATCTTCCCAAAAATCATCCCAACTCGATTGACGCTCGCCATAATACCAAGTAGGCTGACCTAGGATAATTTTTTGATATTGATCAAAATCGGATTTTTTGGCACCTGCAATATCGTGTACATCGACACGGTCTGCGCCTAATTTTTGTTTAATCAAGTCAGCAACCCGCTCGGTGTTGCCCGTATCCGTACCATAAAACAAGCCGATCTTTTCCATAAGCCATCCTTAATAAATAAATTTTACGTTTTCTGATCAGGTTTAACTGTATCAGATTTAAAAAAGTGCGACAATACTATCACATTTTTATCTATTATCTTATTCAGCTATTTTATCAACACCTATGAAAAAAATTGATTGCTTTCGCTGCCAGTACTTTTATGTCACCTGGGAACAGGCCAACCCGCGTGGTTGTAAAGCCTTTGGTTTCAAGACTTGGCAAATGCCCAGTCAAGTGGTTGAAGAATCCTCAGGCCAACCCTGCATGCAATTTCGTCCCAAGCCTATGCCCGAAAATAACAATAACAAAAAAGGCTGGATCGCTTAACCCGGCGAGTTAAAGTCTAGCTATTGTTAAGCAGCCGAAATAAGGCGCGCCAATTGAACAAGGGGCCAGGATCCGTTTTCCGCCCCGGCGCGATATCACTGTGACCCACAATATGTTTTTCATCCAAAGTTGGATAGGCGTTCAACAACGCCTTGAGAGCCAATGCCAAAGCTTGGTATTGGCTGGCGGTATAACAAATCGCATCGCCCCCTTCCAGCTCAATCCCAATCGAAAAGTCATTACAAGCTGAGCGTCCTTGATAACGCGAAACCCCCGCATGCCAAGCTCGTTGGTCAAAATTAACAAATTGGATGATCTGACCATCGCGGCGAATAAATAAATGCGCCGATACCCGCAAGTTGGCAATTTCGGCATAATAAGGGTGCGCATCAGAATTCAATTGATTGGTAAAAAGCTGCACCACTCCTTCGCCGCCAAACTGATTAGGCGGTAAACTCATGCCATGAATCACAATTAAATCGATAATCTGACCAGATCGTGCGTCACAGTTTGGGCTTTCTACCCATTGCGCTTCAACTAAACGCCCTGATTCAATGTGATAGCGCATAAGTTTTTCCTTCATTTTAGGTGTATCAGCTATAATAAGATTTTATAACATAACACATAACTAAGACACTTTTTATGAGCCTATACTTTACCGATTTAGACCAAAATGTCCGCCAAGCGCTAGCGGAAGACCTAGGCACGGGTGACATCACCGCCAACCTTATTCCAGCAGGCAAGCAAGCCCAAGCACGTGTCATAGTGCGTGAAGAAGCTATTATTTGTGGTCTAGCTTGGTTTAATCAAGTTTTCAAACAGGTTGATCCTTCGGTGACGATTAACTGGCACTGTGAAGATGGCATGCGGGTTAAACCGAATGACCTGCTTTGCGAAATCAAGGGATCGGCGAGAGCCATTTTAACTGCAGAACGCACGGCCCTTAACTTCCTACAAACCCTTAGCGCCACCGCTACCATCACCGCGAGCTATGTGGCGGCGTTAGTTGATAGCGATGGCGATAGCAATGGCGTTGGCCATTCCAAGACCCAATTGCTCGACACGCGCAAAACCTTGCCAGGCCTGCGACTTGCTCAAAAATATGCCGTCAAATGTGGCGGCGGGCGCAATCATCGATTTGGGTTATATGATGCGATTTTAATCAAAGAAAACCATATTATGGCTTGCGGTGGCCTATTCCAAGCGGTGCAAACGGCGAAACAACAGCAACCTGAGGTATTGGTCGAGGTCGAAACCGAAAACCTTGATGAAGTTCAACAGGCACTCGATGCCAAAGCCGACATTATTATGCTGGATAACTTTTCGATTGAGATGATCGAGCAAGCGGTAAAACTTAATAACAACCAAGCCAAGCTTGAAGTATCGGGTAACATCGAAATCGAACAGCTTGCGCGCCTAGCGGCCACCGGTGTGGACTATATTTCGACTGGCGCCATCACCAAACATATTCGCGCGATTGATTTATCCATGCGCTTTCACTTTATCTAGGATGGCTAGATGCACAGCGTAATGCAAGAAAACATTTTATTATCCGTAGTACTATTGCTAGGTATGGCTGTAATGACGGTGTCGATTGCGCGTCGTTTGCACTTTCCGCCGATTTTAAGCTATATCCTTGTTGGGGTTATTGTGGGCCCTGGAGGCTTTAGCCTGATTCAAGATGAAAGCAATATACGTTTTCTGGCTGAATTTGGCATCGTATTCCTGCTATTTACCATTGGGCTAGAGTTCTCCATCGCGCAAATGCGCGCGATGCGTAATATTGTGTTTGGCTTGGGGACCTTGCAGGTTGTTGTAACTGGCGCGCTCGCCTATCTGTTTGGCTGGTTACTCGGTTTCGATAACCATACCAATATCGTGATTGCCAGCGTGGTGGTAATGTCATCCACCGCCATCGCGATTAAACAACTGAGTGAACAGGGTGAGATCCAATCACGCCATGCACGCAATGCCATCGGTATATCGATATTCCAGGACATCTCCTCGATTCCATTACTGATTCTATTTTCCGCATTGGCCTTTAGCCAAGCTGAAAGCTCGCTCGGTGAAGCCCTCGGCATCTCTTTTTTAAAAGGCGTGTTTGTTGTTATTCTAATGCTGGTAGTCGGGCGTTACTTATTGCGCCCTCTTTTCCACGAAGTCGCCTCAGCCAAGTCCACCGAACTGTTTATGCTCACGGTTTTATTAGTGGCTCTGGGCGCCGCCACCTTGACTGAACAGATTGGCTTATCTCTAACACTAGGGGCTTTTTTGGCGGGTATGATGTTGGGTGAAACTCAATTCCGCCATCAAATCGAATCCGACATTCGCCCTTTCCAAGATATTTTGCTTGGTTTGTTCTTTATCACCGTCGGCATGATGATTGCCCCGTTGCTCATCTGGCACAACCTCGGTGTGATACTGTTGGCGACGATTGGGATTATTTTGCTCAAGGCGCTGGTGGTCTATGGCTTAATGCGTCTGTTTTTCTCTACCAGCAGTGGTGTCGCCATTCGAACGGCGGTGACCTTGGCACAGGTCGGTGAGTTTGGTTTAGTCTTGATTGCGTTAGGCTTTTCTTATCAGCTGCTCGATAATGATATCGGTCAAATCCTGCTTTCCGCCTCGGTACTCAGTATGATGCTGGCGCCGTTTTTAGTCAAATTTAATGGTCGCATTGCCAATGCGCTTAGCTTTGATTATGTCAAAGAAAAGCGCGACATGGAAACCCATATTGAACAAGACAATGAATATTTAAAAGACCATGTTATTGTCTGCGGTTTCGGACGTGTTGGGCAGATTACCACACGTTTTTTACGCAAAGCAAATCAAGCCTATATCGCGCTTGATCTCGATGCAACCCGCTTAAAAGAAGCCCAACTTGCCGGTGAAAACGTCTATTATGGCGATGCGGCGAAACCGGATATTTTGCAGGCAGCGAAAATTGAAAAAGCCAAGGTCATTATTATCACTCACCCTGATCATCACTTGGCGCTTAAAACCCTGCGTTCGGTGCGCAGCCTTGATGCTAATATCCCGGTTTTGGTGCGCACACCTGATGATGCCCATGTCGATGAACTGATGGCGGCTGGGGCGACGGAGGTGATACCTGACTATTTTGAATCCAGCATCATGCTCGCCTCACATCTACTATTGATGCTCGGGCATCCACCGAGTCAGGTATTGCGTGAAACCCGTCAGGCGCGCGCGGATCGCTATACTCTTTTAGCAAACTTTTACCCTGGTGAAAGCGATTTACGCACCGGCTCGCCAATGGTTCAAGGTGGCGTTATCCATGCGGTGAAGCTTGATGAAACCGCTTATGCTGTTGGCAAACGTTTACATGAGCTACCCTTTGATGAGCATGGCATTCATATTGATGCAGTAAAACGTGGCTCTGTTCGTGGCGAAAACCCGGATGACCGCACCCGATTGCGCCCAGATGACACACTGATTATTTCTGGTCTGCCTGAAGAGGTTGAAGTGATGGATAGAATTTTAAAAACAGGAAAATAAATGAGCGAAACCGCCAAAACACAACCAGGCCTGGTTGTTGAACTAACCAATCTCAATAATAAAGTGATGGATTTAGAAATAAAACTGAGCTATCAAGATGAAGCCTTGCAGGCGATGGAACACACCATCGCTGCGCAGCATCAATCAATTCAGGGCTTAGAGCGTAAACTGACGCTCCTTGCCGAGTATCTTAAAAGCTTAAAGGAGGACCCGATTAAACCTTTAAGCGAAGAAGTCCCGCCACCGCATTATTAGCAGATAACCTTTGCTCATATGCTTATACCTCTCGCCCAAAAAATCATGCGTCATTGCAAGGCCGAAGGCCGTGGCAATCTCTTGCCGACTGCGTACGCCCTTGAGAGACTCAGGCTTCGCGCTGACTTCGTTGGCCGCGTCGCTGCGCTCCTCGCAATGACGGTAATTTTCTATCCTTAATCGCAGTGACGCATAGCGTGGGAGCGAGAAAAGAAGTGAGCTTAGATTAGAATCTTAGTGGGTGGGCTCAGCATTTTCAACAGGCGATTTTGCTGGCGTTTGTAATGCCGGATCTTTCGCCATTTCAGTCGGCAATAAGAAGAAAATACCGCGCTGACCTTTTCTAAACTGAATACCCGCTTCACGTCCCTTATCACTAACGAAGGTCTTAAACCCGCGCTTTTCTAGCAAACCTTGCTCAACCAAACGTGCTTGCAAGTCTTGAGAATGAATCCCCATCTCGCGTGCCAATTTCGCCAGCGTTAGGCGCTGCAACCTGGCCTCTGGCTGATAAGATGACTCAGTCCCGGGCTTGACTTCAACTTTAGTGGGATCATAGTCTAAGTTTAAACCGTACTTTTCAACATAGTCGATGATTAAGGGTTGGTGCGCCTCAACCAATGGCGCGACTTGTTTTACAAGCTGCGAATGGGGCACGCCCTCTGGTGAACCAAAACCAAATAGACGCTTAATCGACGCCATCAAACCACCTTGGTCACTCGGCTTGTCCGCTTCAAGACGTTTTTTAACTTCATCTGAACGTACAATCATGTCATAACCCGTATCGGGTTTGATTAATTTTGCACGGTAATCGACAACAATAAAATGCTGAAATGCCGGCATCTTGCCCAGCATTGTTTCCAGCTTTGGCTTTAAATTTAGTTTATTTTTTTCTGCATTATCTAGCGGTGAGTTAATAGAATAAAAACTACGCTTAAAGCGATTCCAATAGGCAAATTGACCGTCTTCGCCCACCTTAAGTCCATTGGTAAAGTTCTTTGTTTCAAACAATGTCACACGTCCATCACACCCAATAACAAGATGATCGAGTTGCGATGCCTGCTCACCCTGCCCCAAACGTAAGTCATGCATAATAACGACATCATCACGACCTGCATATAAATTCTCAATAAACTCAGAGGCATTAAACTTACCCCTATCGCCACCCCGTACACGCTTTAAATCCACCAAAGCTTTACGCTTAATATCTTCTTGCTCTACAGTAAGTTGGTCTAATATCCATTCTAGTTGTTTAATTTCTTCAACACGCGGTTCAAACTTTTTAAGTACCGTCATTTTATTCCTTTTAATATTTCAAATAAAACCCGCATCAACGCGGGCTATAACACGTCGCTAACACGCTAGCTTAATCGTGTACTCATGTAACCATCAAAATGCGCGATCACACCGCGATACATTTGGGGTAACTCAGCGACGACCGAATCTTTAACACAAGGTCGCGCCAATAAGGTTTGCTGCCAAGCCTGCATCACAGGCAGACCATCCAACAAGTCCAAATCACAGTGGCTTTTCAACAAGTCAAAACGCATTAACATCGGCGCATAGGCCGCATCAATCAAACAAAAATCTTCGCCATTAAAAAACGTCTTACCCGAATGAACCGACTCTAATCGTGTCAGCAGCTCTTGTATAGCGCCAATCATTTTCTCGCAGGTTGCTTGGTCTTTTTCATGGATGATGCCGTGTAAACCCTGCATCCCCATTAATTCACCACCAAATGCAATCCACGCACGGTTTTTAGCTTTAGTCAGTGGATCAACCGGATGTAATGAAGGCGGTGTAATCTCATCCACATACTCTTGTATTACAGAGGACTCAAACAACACCTCAGTGTCATTCACTTTTAAAACAGGCACCTTGCCTAACGGCGAAATGGCTTTAAACCAAGCCGGCGGGTTTTGCAAATCTATATAGGTAATCTTAAAGTCCACTTTTTTGTGTTTCAGCGTAATAATCGCACGCTGTACATAAGGACAAAGTTTAAAACTAATTAACTCAAGTTGTGGTATCGTCGCTGACATCCTTGCTCCTTAAATTTTATTCGCTTGTATGAGCTGCTTAAATTTTTCATATAAACTGTCCTGATTTTCAACATGCTCAGGATCCTTAATAATCACATCTAACGGGCAAACACTAATACAAGTAGGGTTATCATAATAGCCAACACACTCGGTGCACAAGTCTGGATTGATCTCATACACCTTTTCGCCCATATAAATCGCCTGATTTGGGCACTCAGGTTCACACATATCACAGTTAATACAACCGGATAAAATCTTTAATGCCATGTTAGCCTACCGACTTAGCGGCCGCATCACGCTTGGTATCGCCACCCCAAGCTTCATTGCGCATTAACAAACCAAACTTTAACACATCTGGGCTTAAACCTCTAAAGGGATTCGGAATACGCGCAATCCAACCCGACCCCAGCGCCGCCTCAATCGGACGATCATATTTATCTTGCATTTGCGCTAACACCATCGTCATATTGCCCACTGGGGTCATAATCTCGACCGAATCGCCGACACAAAATTTATTTTTGACATCAATTTCAAGGTAATCATCGGTAACATCAATCACCTCACCCACAAAACGCTGGCTATCAGACTTGGACACACCATAATCATAGTTTTGATATTCAGAATGAACATGGCGACGCAAGAAGCCTTCGGTATAGCCACGGCTCGCCAAACCGTCAAGCTGTAACAACAAATCCGAATCAAACGGTTTGCCTTCAGCGGCATCATCAATCGCTTTGCGATAGACCTGCGCGGTACGCGCGACATAGTAATGCGACTTGGTACGCCCTTCAATTTTTAATGAATGCACCCCGATTTTCACCAGGTCTGGAATCAACTCCACCGCACGCAAATCTTTGGAGTTCATGATATACGTACCATGCTCATCTTCATAAGCAGGCATCAACTCACCTGGCCTGCCCTGCTCTTCTAGTAACCATATGCGATCCGTAGTGTCACCTTCGCCCAGCGTGGGTGCTGTTAGGGGTGCTGTGACTGGCGGATTAACCGGCGCGGATTGCGCAGGAGCCGGACGCCCGGTTGTGCCCGTTAAGTCGGTAATGCGTTCAATGCCAACCACTTCACCCGCTACATTTTCTTTACCTTCATAGGTATTGTAGTTCCAGCGACAAGCATTGGTGCAGGTCCCCTGATTGGCATCGCGCTTATTAATGTAGCCAGATAACAAACAACGTCCTGAATAGGCGATACATAAGGCACCATGGACAAAGACTTCCAGCTCCATCTCCGGAACCTGCTCACGGATTTCAGCAATCTCCTGCAAAGACAACTCGCGGGATAATACCACACGTGTAATCCCCATTTGATACCAAAACTTCACGGTTGCCCAGTTTACCGCATTGGATTGCACCGATAAATGAATTTCTTGCTGAGGAAAGGCTTCACGCACCATCATAATCAAACCCGGGTCTGACATAATCAGCGCATCTGGCTTCATATTCACTACCGGCTCAATGTCCTTCAAAAAGGTTTTCAGCTTCGAGTTATGCGCGGCGATATTAGTCACCACATAGAATTTCTTGCCTAACTCATGCGCGCGCGCAATGCCCTTAGCGAGATTGTCGTGATCAAACTCATTGTTACGCACACGTAAGCTGTATCGCGGCTGACCGGCATACACCGCATCAGCCCCATAAGCAAAGGCATATTCCATGTTTTTCATTGTACCGGCGGGCGAAAGAAGTTCGGGTTTAAAGGTCATGTCGAGGTGTCCAAAATTAATCTTAAATAATAACCGAGTTATTTTATAGGAAATTACACAATTTGTCCTGCCATATATTTGTTTTTTCAGCCAAATTGAGGCGGGCATTGGCCGGACTGGTAGAGGGTAATTCAATAAGTTGAATCGCTTTGAACTCTGCTTGCTGGGTAGGATGCGGGGTAGAATAGATATGCTTTTTGAACAACTCAAATGCCTTGGCACCATTAAATCCAATCGCACGACACTCTGGATGCGCTTTAATCAGATCAACTAAATTATTAACTCTACAGCTATCAGGTTTTATCGCACTATCTAAACTACCAGCACGTTGGCAGCTAGCCAACACATCCCATAACCCAACATAACAATGCGACAATTGTGCATAGCGTTGTTCAAAATCCTCCGACCAGGCCTGGTTACACAACTGCGCCATAATCGGCCAAAAACTATTGCGTGGATGGGCATAATAAGCCTGTTGTTGGAGCGAGGCCGCACCCGGCATCGAACCCAAAATCAAAACCCGCATTTCAGCGGGTTCAATCGGTGCAAAACCTTGGCAAATCATAACCCGGCCTGGTTAGCCCCTAGCTTTGCAATTGCTGCCTTTAAATTACTAGCGATTTGCATTAATAAACTCAACCACCGCTTCAGGGCTATCGACAAACAGAGTATCAACGATAGATAGGTTATCCAACTTCATTAAAGTCACTTTGTCTTCCTGCTTAGGTAAGCCTTGGGTTAATTCACCATCACGATCCAGTGCAAGATTAAACTCGTACTTACGCATCGCCGGCATCGCAAACATGCGAGTAATCAAGGCTGGCATTTTTGAAATGTCAGCAATATACAGCCCTTGATGCGCAGCAAAATCTTTTATCCCAGATTCATCTATTGCCTGCTTGGTCATTTTAGCCCCCTTGTTATGATGACTAAAAATAATCCACTTCACCTCTGAGTTCAATTCAATAACGCTACCATGCTGGTCTTCAAAACTGACAGGCTGCAGGGTTTGTGCCTGTGCCACAGTAAATGCCAACAACAACCCAAAACCAACAAACCACTTTTTCAATAAAATCATGCTATACCCCCATAAAAAAATGAAGTATCGCATAAATAGCTGAGATTGTTAAGGATAAAAAAGAGATGAATTAAGAAAACAAAAGCGCCAAAAGGCGCTTTTTTAATGAGGGTTTAATAGGGCCAGCCCGGGTTTGTCATAAATTCGCGTGATAATCGCGCAGTACATTGGTTTCCCAGTTTTTTTCGAAGGAGTGCTGTAGTTAGTCATACAGCCAACTGAGAAAAATCTGCTGGGAAATCAAAAGACAAGCGAGGACGCGTGAACTTTATGAATCAAAGAAAGCGAAGCTAAATATCCGGGCTAATAACCAATACTCTCATGATGTGACTGAGGAATAGCCTCGGAATCTGCCAATAAATACCACATCAAATAATCCACGACCATCGGCACTAACACAGTATGCTGATTATTGGTCTCCTGAAGCAAGCGTCGCACAGCCAGCTTTAACTCTGGACGGTTTGACGTGTCCATAATGATATCAATTTTATCGCCGTACTCACGAATGGCTTCTTCGTAGTTAGGTAAATTTGGAATACCACGATTTTTGACATCCTCCAATAATGGGTTCGCCATATTGGGCTCGCTGACCGCTAAAATTTTAACTCGACTTTCGTCTATATTGACAAATTGACTATAAAACTTGCCACCAATACGCCCTAGACCTATCATAAAAACAGTAATCTGTCTCATTCTACATCCTCCTGATGTTATTATTATGGATACTCTTAAACCTTTACAATACTAGGTTATTTAACTTCATTAGTCCAGTTAAAAACGACTTTTCTAATCACTATTTTTTACAGGCTCCGCCCAAAGGTCATATTCGTCTGCCGCAAATACCTCGACCTCTAGCATGTCACCAGGCTCTAAGTCCTGCCCTTCTGGGATAAAGACCATGCCATCAATCTCAGGGGCATCCGCCGCCGAGCGTGCAATCGCACCCTCATCATCGACCTCATCAACCAACACGCTCATGCGTTTACCAATTTTAGCCTGCATTTTTTTCGCACTAATCGCCTGCTGGGTTTGCATAAAACGATCATAGCGATCCTGTTTAACCTCATCAGGCACCTGCTCCGCGATGTCGTTCGCCGCCGCACCTTCAACGGGTGAATACTGGAAACAGCCGACCCGATCAAGCTGAGCTAACGCCAAGAAATCCAATAAGCGCTGAAACTCTTCTTCGGTCTCCCCCGGGAAGCCAACAATAAAGGTCGAGCGCAGGGTTAAATCCGGCACTTGCTGACGCCATTGTTGAATACGCTCCAGCTGTTTATCAATATTGCCTGGGCGGCGCATGGCTTTTAACACGCGCTTATCAGCATGTTGCAATGGCATATCCAAATAAGGTAATACCTTGCCTTCGGCCATCAGAGGAATCACCTCTTCGACATTCGGATAAGGATACACATAATGCAAACGCACCCAAACACCCATATCCCCGAGTGCTTTAACCAGGCCTGTCATTGAGGTTTTAACCGGCTGACCATTCCAAAAATCCAGCTTATGCTTCACATCAACCCCATAGGCGGCGGTATCTTGCGAAATAACCAACAACTCCTGCACCCCAGCTTCGACTAAACGTTTAGCCTCATCCAACACCTCACTCACTGGTCGACTGACTAAATCACCACGCATTGAGGGAATAATGCAGAAGGAGCAGCGATGATTACAGCCTTCAGAAATCTTTAGATAAGCGTAATGGCGAGGCGTCAACTTAACCCCCTGCGGCGGCACTAAATCCACATAGGGGTTATGCTCGGGCGGGGCGATGACTTCATGCACCGCATTCAATACCGTTTCATAGGCCTGGGGGCCAGATACCGATAAAACCTGCGGGTAATGCTTGAGAATTTCTTCATCACGCGCGCCCAAGCAACCGGTCACAATCACCTTGCCGTTTTCACGCAAGGCTTCCCCAATCGCATCTAATGACTCTTGTACCGCCGAATCAATAAAGCCACAGGTATTGACAATGACGGTATCCGCATCTTGATACGAATTCGACAAGTGATAACCCTCTGTGCGCAGCTGGGTCAAAATCCGCTCCGAATCCACCGTTGCTTTTGGACAACCCAAACTAACGACACCCACTGTAGGCTGATGTTTACTCATATTTTTCTCACAGTTGTATTGCGCGCTACTTAACTCGCTAGGAGCCTGTCGGACTAAAGCCAATCGGCTGCAAAAAAGCTGGATTTGGCCATTTTTTGCCCACTTCCTCGTCAAATAGCTAGCTATTCTCCTCGGAATTAAACAAAAACTGACTCAAACCAGACTTTTTTTCGCTTCGACCGGTTTAGTCCGACAGGCTCCTAAACGCTGCTTAATTGTTTTGTTATTTCAATATCTTTTTTAAGAAGGCTATTTATTAATTCACTCAAAGAAGTGGTATTGGACTTAGATTTTAACTTTGTCAACATAAACTGCTTTACGTCTTGATCCAAATAAATTGGAATATCTAACGCGTCTATTGGGCGATAAAAACGCCCCTGTTCAGCCGCTGAAAAATCATACTCTTGTTTCATAATGGACACCTTTTTTGATAAGTGTTGCTTTCAATTTTTGTCGATTTACGTGCACTAATAATTCTAACCTTTTCTATACCCTCTAAATCTTTATAGGTATGAACTACTGTTAAGATCGTTTCATTAAATGACTTACCTAACAGTATCCACCTATCTTCTGACTCAGAGTGGGCTTCATCATAAATCGTCAAAGCAAATGGGTCTGAAAAAACATAACAGGCCTGTTCAAAAGACACGCCATGCTTTGCTAAATTAACTTGTTCCTTGATAGGATCCCATTCAAATTTCATAAAAATTTATCACACCGTTAAGCAAAGTGGCGGGTTTCGCCTTGGCCTATTACGTTGTCTACACAGCGTTGGCATAATTCTGGGTGCGTAGGGTCGGTGCCAATGTCTTCGCGGTGATGCCAGCAACGCGGGCACTTATCCGCCTGCACTGCTTGGGCGTCAATCCATAAACCGGCTAGTTCAGTTTCAATCGCACTAGCGGGTTTATCACTGATAGGCAAAACCTGCGCATAAGAGGTAATTAACACAAAGCGTAACTCATCACCCAACTGCGTTAAGGCATTCAACAATTCACCCTCCGCATAGAGTTTAACCTGTGCGGTTAAGCTCGCCTTGATTTCACCGGCGTTACGCAACTCTTCCAAGCGTTTAGCCACCGCTGAGCGCACTTCAATCATTTGCGCCCAATAGGCCGAATTCATCTCAGCGGTCTCATCCAAAGCCGTCAAACCTTGATACCAAGTGGCAACAAACACCGTTTCGCTGCGCTCCCCTGGGATATAAGGCCAAATTTCTTCAGCGGTAAAGCTTAAAATCGGCGCAATCCAACGTGTCATCGCCTCTACAATATGATACAGCGCTGTTTGTGCTGAACGACGTGCTAAACCATCGGTTTTACAGGTATATTGACGATCCTTGATCACATCTAGGTAAAACGCACCCATTTCAATCGAACAAAAATGCGACACCGCCTGATAAATCTGATGAAAATGATACTGCTCATACGCATCCACCACCTGCGTCTGCACCTGATGCGCATGCCCTACCGCCCACTTATCAAGCGGCAGTAAATCCTCATAGGCGACTAAATCGGTGGCCGGATTAAAGCCATTCAGGTTCGCCAACAAGAAACGTGCGGTATTGCGAATACGGCGATAAGCATCGGCGGTGCGGCTGATTATTTCATCCGACACCGTCATTTCATAGCGATAGTCAGCGGCTGAAATCCACAAGCGCAAAATATCCGCCCCTAGCGTATCCGCAATTTTTTGCGGCGCGACGACATTGCCTTTCGACTTCGACATTTTTTTGCCATCTTTATCAACCGTAAATCCGTGCGTCAGCACCTGCTTGTAAGGCGCCGCCTCATTCATGGCGATACCTGTTAACAATGACGATTGGAACCAACCACGATGCTGATCGGAGCCCTCCAAATACAAGTCCGCTGGCGATTGCAATTCATCACGCTGCTGGCATACGCTAAAATGCGTCACGCCCGAATCAAACCAGACATCGAGAATATCCTGCACCTTTTCATAATCATTGGCTTCATCGCCCAATAATTCGCGCGCATCCAAATCATACCAAGCATCAATCGAGTGCTGCTCAATACGCTGCGCGACCTGCTCCATTAATTCGACGGTGCGTGGGTGCATCTCACCCGTCACCTTGTGAATAAAAATACAAATCGGCACACCCCACAAACGCTGGCGCGACACACACCAATCCGGACGCCCTTCAATCATCGCCTCAATTCGGTTTTGACCCCATTCCGGCACCCATTGCACGGTTTTAATCGACGCCATTGCGGCCGCACGCAAGCCTTGTTGATCCATGCTAATAAACCACTGCGGTGTGGCACGGAAAATCAACGGCGTTTTAGTACGCCAGCAATGCGGATAGCTATGGCGAATCGCCTCATGATGCAATAACGCGCCGCGTTCACGCAACACCTCCAACACCGGCTCATCGGCTTTGAGCACGTTGATACCCGCAAACAAAGGCGTACCCTCAACAAACGTACCCGTACCATCCACAGGACAATCGACCTCTAGATCATATTTCAGGCCAACAATAAAGTCGTCCTGACCATGCCCGGGTGCCGTATGCACACAACCTGTACCCGCATCCGTCGTGACATGCTCGCCCAAAATTATCGGCACAATACGCTCATAAAAAGGATGGGCTAAACGAATTAAATCAAACTGATCGCCACGACCATACGCCACCACACGATAATGCTCAATATCGCACTTCGCCATCACGTCTTTTATCAGCGCCTCAGCGATAAACAAACGCTCCTTGCCCTGCTCGGTTTCAACCTGCACCAAGGCATATTCTAATTCTGGGTTAATCGCCACCGCTTGGTTGGCTGGTAGGGTCCAAGGTGTTGTCGTCCAAATAACCACTGAAATCGGGCCTTCGCCCGTATGATCTTCAACATGATGACAGCGTTCAAAAAAGGCCGCTTCATCCAGCACCTTAAAGCGCACATCAATCGCATTCGAACGCTTTTCCTCATACTCCACCTCAGCTTCCGCCAGCGCCGAACGCCCACCAATCGACCAGTAAACCGGCTTAGTGCCTTTAACCAGGTGCCCTTTTTCAATAATTCTTGCCAAGGCACGTACTTCATTCGCTTCAAAATCAAACGCTTTGGTTAAATAGGGATTATTCCAATCAGCCATAATTCCCAAACGCTGGAAATCCTTCATCTGACCTTCAACTTGGCTTTGTGCATAATCGCGGCAGGCCTGACGGAATTCACGCTCATTTAACTTAACGCCTACCTTGCCGTGTTTTTTCTCCACGTTATGCTCAATCGGCAAACCATGACAATCCCAACCCGGCACAAACGGCGCATCAAAACCGCTCAAACCTTTGGACTTCACAATCATATCCTTGAGCACCTTATTCACCGCATGACCGATATGAATATCGCCATTGGCATAGGGTGGGCCATCATGCAAAATAAATTTAGGACGCCCTGCCATGGCTTGGCGCACAGTGTGATAGACATCGTTTTTTAACCAGCTTTCAACTTGCTTTGGCTCACGCTGTGGCAAACCACCGCGCATCGGAAAATCAGTTTCTGGAAGGTTTAAGGTTGGCTTATAGTCGGTCATGATAGGTCTCAAGGATTACTAAGTTTTAAAAGTTGTCTAGCTTGCCGCGCATCTTCAGCTATTTGTGCCTGAAGCGCGGGCAAACCACTAAATTTCATTTCTGGGCGAATAAACGCCTGCAAGCGCACTTCAACATGGGCGCCATACACCATTTTCTGCCAATCAAATAAATGGACTTCAATCGAGGGTCTTTGCCCCTGCACGGTCGGTCTGACACCCATATTCGCCACCCCCGGCCAAGGCTGATCCACCAGCCCTGCCACACGAACCGCAAACACGCCGCGCACAGGCATTTGCAAACGCTTGGGATTTAAATTTAAGGTTGGAAACCCCAGCGTACGCCCCAGTTTTTGACCATGAATGACACGGCCTTCAAAGCGAAACTCACGCCCCATCATCGCTTGTGCCGAGGTTAAATCAGGCTGGGCCAATACATCACGCACCCGTGTGCTACTCACACGCTCGCCCCCCATACTATAGGTCGGCATCGCCTTCACCTGACAGCCTGTTTGCGCACCCCATGCAGACAAAAAACCAAAATCGCCTTCGCGCTGATGACCAAATCGAAAGTCATCGCCTATAACTAAATGCTTGGCATTCAAACCCTGGTTTAAAATCTGTTGCGCAAAATCATGGGCACTCATGGCTGAAAAGGCCGCATTAAATGTCATGCAGACTAAATAATCCACACCGGCATCCGCCAGCGCGCGCACTTTTTCGCGCAGATTCATCAAGCGAACAGGCGCTTGCTCAGGGCTAAAAAACTCAATCGGAAAAGGCTCAAACACCATCACCACACTCGGCAAGCCACGCTGCTTTGCCTGGGTTTTGAGCGCGTCTAACACACACTGGTGCCCCAAATGCACACCATCAAAATTTCCAATCGTGACCACGCTGCCCGCATCAAACCGAGATTGATAACTAGCTAAATTGTGTAAACCGCGAATCAGTTGCATAGGGCGTCGTTAAGGGTATCGTTATTAATGGCAAAAGCGCAATTATAACGGATTGCGCGTTAGATGTAACCTGCCGATTTTTTGATTAAATGCTTAACGGCCACACCCAGCACCCATGCGCCTCAAACAAACGGGCGTTGTTGCCAACAGTCTGCATAATACTGCTCAATCATAGTTTTTTCTTCCACTAAAAAACCCGCAATCCCACTCGGAAACGGATTTTGCACCAGCCAATGTGCAGATTGGGTTATCACCGGTTCAAAGCCGCGTGCGATTTTATGCTCACCACCTGCACCGGGCTCAAAACGTTGCAAACCCTGCTCAATCGCAAACTCAATGCCCTGATAATAGCAGGCTTCAAAATGCAATGAATTGACCTCTTCAACACAGCCCCAATGGCGACCAAACAAGGTCGTATCACTATAAAACATCAACGAACCCGCGATATTGACACCCTCACGCTGTGCCATCACCAGCAGGACATTATCCGGCAAGGCGGCCGCTACCGCCTGAAAAAAATCTTGATTAAGCGTGGCAAGGCTGTGTTTCTCGGCAAAGGTTTTTTGATAAAACCCAGCAAAATCTTGCCAATCTTGCTCTGTCGCCGTATGACCATTCAGCCGTTTAATCGTCACCCCTGCATCCTGCACCTTGCGGCGCTCTTGTTTAATGTTTTTACGTTTTTTAGGTTTTAACTCAGCCAAAAAGTCATCAAATGTTTGATAACCGCGATTAAACCAATGAAAATGACAGTCATGACGCACTAACCAATTAGGCTGATTATTCAACCAGGCCTGGTTGTGTTGATCAGCAAAAAGAATGTGCCAACCGCTGATTTGTTGTGCCATCGCCTGCTTTTGTAAACTCGCTAGCAATAAAGCTTGGATCTTATCGGCATCCTGATCTGGCGCAACTAAAAACCTTGGACCGGTGACGGGCGCATAAGGAATGGCGCTGACCCATTTAGGGTAATAGGGCAAGCCCACCGACTGCCAAGCCTGCGACCAGGCCTGGTCGAATACAAACTCACCATAAGAATTGGTTTTGGCATAAAGCGGCATCGCCGCGATTAAGCGCCCTTGATCATACACGGCGACATGCTGCGGATACCAACCAAACTGCGGACTCACACACTGATACACCTCCAACGCCTGCAAAAACTCATGGCGCAAAAACGGATGATTATCCACCACCAACCCATTCCAGGCCCGCTGATCAATATCTGCAATCTGTCGAACTAAATGTAATTCCATAATCACCAGGCCTGGTTATATTAACTCGCCTATTTCATAAATTTCACGCAGAACAAGCTTGTTCTGCTAAACTTTGTAGACAATAGTATAAACTGGGTGCGACCGAAAATGCCAACCACCTTGTCACAGATAGCGTTCACAACCATTCCGGCCTATGCTGTCATACTCCGCCCCCAGTTTGCTCACCGATAGTCCCTGCGGCTTCGCGCTGACTACAAAATGCATGTCATATTTTTCGCCTACTGAACCCGCATCTAATCTACATATTTATTCCTTAAATATTTTGTTGTAAAATCAGATAAAGACAAATAGAATGAAAGTTCATTCTATTTTTAATCTTTCACCAAATGGAGGTTTTTATGCGCAAACTAATTGGATTGGTTTTATCATTGTTTGTTGTTGGCGGCGCTATTGCGCAACCGGATAACAGTCGAGCTTTAGAGGGCATGACACAAGCGAAGGTGGTCTGGGATATTACCAACTCCAACCCCGCCTTTTTAACCGTACAAATGCAGGTTATCACCGAAACCTATCAAAATCTAAAAGAAGCTGGGCTTCAACCAGAAATGACTCTAGCCTTCCACGGCCAAAATGTTCGATTTTTGACGGAGGCGCTAGATACGGTGGAATTAGATCAGATGGTGCAGGTCGAAGAATTTAATGAACATTTAAATGCCCTGCTGAAGCTTAAAGGCGTCAACGCTGAAGTCTGTTCGATTGCCAATCGCGTGTTTGGCGTCGAAAACGGCAAAATTCGCGCTCCGCTGGACGTGGTCGGCAACAGCTATGTCAGCTTCATCAGCCTGCAAAACAAAGGCTATGCAATTATTGGCATCCACTAAGTTCTGTAAACATAACGCAACCCCGCTGGGGGTTGCTAATCCTGTTCAACACCCAGCGTTATCGAACGCTTGTTTTTAATGATAATTTAAAATTTTCACCGCCCTTTAAATCGGCGAGTTTCACCAAATCACGAATAAAAGCTAGCTTACCAAAGAGCGTGCCGCCACTGATTATCTACCTCCTTATCGGATCAAGAAGATGTTTTAAACCATTGTGATCTAACTCGTGCATTAGCGCCAATAACTGCCCTAAGTTACCGGTTGGAAAGCCCTCACGCGCAAACCAATTAAGGTAATGCCCTGGCAAATCAGCAATAAGTCGCCCCTTGTATTTACCGTAAGGCATCGTGAGTGTAACGAGTTGTTTTAAGTTGTCTGGGTTCATTAGCTTAGTAACCGTTATCGTTGTTGCCATTTAAAAATATCGAGCAAAAGCAGCGTATCCTGCTCCTCTTTATAAATAATCCTATAACCTTGATGGATTAAATCACGATAAGTTTCATGCTGAAAGTAATGGGAAGGTCGGCACATAAATAGCTGGTTTTTAACCAATTCAAGCTTGGCCTGTAATTCACGCTCAAAACTCAACGCAGCGGATGGATTATCAAGCGCAATATAACGGAGAATAGATTGCAAACGCACAACATAAGGCCGCATTTTAACCAACTTCATCGAACTAGACCAAGCTCACGCGCAAAAAACTCATTCATCGCTTGCTCGTATTCTTCATCACTGAGTTGATAACTCGCTTCCGATTCCGCTACCCGTTTTTGAACTTCATCAATAGAAAAAACGCTAAAAGACTGTTCAAGAGCTTGTTTTTGAATCTCTTTTTGCTGTTGTTGCTGTAAATAGGTCATGATGCCTTGGCGGGCTAATGAAGATTTACTCTCCTGCAATCGCTTCGCCAAGTTACTTAACAGTGAATCCGTTTCTGCATCCAATCGAATCGTTAAAGAACTCATCAGCCCTACTCCATCACTTACACTGTCATACAGAGACCTTTGCACGAGAAAAGCTTGCCAAACCACTATAAATCTGCAAAGAAATCACTTATCTGTTAAAATAGCAACATATTATTACATATTACTGGATCTTATCACATGGCATGGAAAAACCTCTCACAGACCTCACTCGCTGACGCATTTATCTGCCCCCATCCGGCACTCAATGAATTAGATGGGGTTGAAGAGCTAATTGACTGGTCAGCGTGTGAAGCCTTAATGCTCAACATCCATAGCAACCCAATGGGTGAGCGTGCCTTTCCACCGCTACTTATGTTCAAGATCCTACTATTACAAACCTGGTACAACCTCAGTGATCCAGCCTGTGAAAAACAACTGGCTCGCGATTTATTATTTCGTCGATTTGTCCAGCTCAGCTTAACCGATAGCGTACCTGATCACTCTACCATCTGGCGTTTTCGCCAACGTCTACAAAAAGACAACCTATTGGATGCCCTAT
>NZ_JYNN01000002.1:0-98766 GCF_000934765.1 Thiomicrospira microaerophila
CTAGGAGCCTGTTTAGTCCAGCAGGCTCCTGGTTAGTCAGGTGTGTTATTTATTAGTTTGATAGAGTTCGGCAACTTTGTTCCAGTCAACGATATCCCACCACGCGTTAATGTAGTCTGGGCGGCGGTTTTGGTAGCGTAAGTAATAAGCATGCTCCCAAACGTCAAGGCCAAGAATTGGTGAGCCTTTGATTTCAGCAATATCCATTAGAGGGTTGTCTTGATTCGGTGTTGAAGTAACCTGTAGTTTACCTTCGGTGTTGACAATTAGCCAAGCCCAGCCCGAGCCAAAGCGTGTCAAACCTGCTTGAGTGAATTGGGTTTTAAATGTTTCAAAATCGCCAAACGTTGATTTGATGTCATCGGCGAGTTCGCCTTGTGGTGCGCCCATGCTATCGGGCGTCATTAGGTCCCAAAAAAAGCTGTGATTCCAATGGCCGCCGCCGTTGTTACGCACAGCAGGAGAGATGCTGCCCGCATTTTGAATCAGGTCAAGCAAGTCTTTTCCTTCATTCTCTGTTCCAACGATCGCATTGTTTAAGTTGGTAATGTAGGTGTTGTGGTGCTTAGTATGGTGGATCTCCATCGTTTGTGCATCCACCGCGCTTTCAAGTGCATTGTAGTCATATTTCAATTCTGGAAGTATAAAACTCATGTTTGTGTGTCCTTATGTTAAATGAATGAAGCTTTTTTATTTTAATGAATATTTGTTCATAAGTAAATCTTGACAGCTTTGGTCGGAAATTAAAATAAAAATGGATGGGTTATAAGGATTTCTGATGGCGAACTCTTGTTAGGAGTTGGTGCGGTGTTTATCGAGGTTGTGGGTGCTTAAGGGGCTGGTTTTTGTTGGCCAATTGGTGTTTGTGAAATTAGTATGCATGTTTGGGTTAGGTTGTAAATTAGGTTTAAGTATAGTTGTTGTTATCAATAGTTGACTTAATGTATTGATTAAATACTATGGGTTGCATAAGTTATTTCAATTGGTAACAAGGTGGCGGCTTGAGTATGATGGCTCTTGAGTTCGTAACAACCTTTAAATTAGAGGTATCATAAGTATGGCAAATCAAACATTTAATGCCGGTGTACAGGATTACAAGTTAACCTATTGGACACCGGACTACACTCCACTTGACACAGACCTATTGGCTTGTTTTAAAGTTATTCCACAAGCTGGCGTACCTCGTGAAGAAGCCGCTGCGGCTGTTGCTGCAGAATCTTCAACGGGTACATGGACTACTGTTTGGACTGACTTGTTAACAGACATGGAGTTCTACAAAGGTCGTTGCTACAGAATTGAAGACGTACCTGGTAATAAAGACGCGTTTTATGCATTTATCGCTTACCCGCTTGACCTTTTCGAAGAAGGTTCTGTTGTTAACGTACTAACTTCATTAGTTGGTAACGTATTTGGTTTTAAAGCCGTTCGTTCTTTACGTCTTGAAGATATTCGCTTCCCTGTTGCTTACATTAAAACATGTGGTGGCCCGCCTGCTGGTATCCAGGTTGAGCGTGATCGTTTAAATAAATACGGTCGTCCTATGCTAGGTTGTACTATCAAGCCTAAGCTAGGTTTGTCAGCTAAGAACTACGGTCGCGCTGTTTATGAGTGTTTACGTGGTGGTTTGGATTTAACCAAAGACGACGAAAACATCAACTCACAGCCTTTCCAGCGTTGGAGAGATCGTTTCTCATTTGTTGCGGATGCAATCAATAAAGCAGAAGCTGAAACGGGCGAAGTTAAAGGTCACTACCTAAACGTAACAGCGGCAACTTGTGAAGATATGATGGAGCGTGCTGAATATGCTAAAGAGTTAGGTGTGCGTATTATTATGCATGACTTCCTAACTGGTGGTTTCTCAGCTAACACGTCATTGGCTAACTGGTGTCGTAAGAACGGTATGTTGTTACACATTCACCGTGCAATGCACGCTGTAATTGACCGTAACCCTAACCATGGTATCCATTTCCGCGTACTAGCTAAGTGTCTACGTTTGTCAGGTGGTGATCACTTGCACACAGGTACTGTTGTAGGTAAGTTGGAAGGTGATCGTGCGTCTACTTTAGGTTTCGTTGATCAATTACGTGAAGCGTTCGTTCCAGAAGATCGTTCACGCGGTATCTTCTTTGACCAAGATTGGGGTTCAATGCCTGGTGTATTCGCCGTAGCTTCTGGTGGTATCCATGTATGGCACATGCCAGCGTTGGTTAACATCTTTGGTGATGACTCAGTGCTTCAGTTCGGTGGTGGTACGCAAGGTCACCCAGGTGGTAACGCAGCGGGTGCCGCAGCTAACCGTGTAGCCTTGGAAGCCTGTGTTAAAGCACGTAACGAAGGTCGTGAACTTGAGCGTGAAGGTGGAGACATTCTTCGTGATGCAGCGCGTCATAGCCCAGAGCTTGCAGTTGCACTAGAAACTTGGAAAGAAATTAAGTTTGAATTCGACACTGTCGATAAACTTGACGCTTAATTTTCACCAATATTATTAGATTAAGGAGAATTCTATGTCAGTAATGGCTTCAGGTGATTTCCGCACAAAGCGCACCTATGAAACTTTTTCGTTCTTGCCACCTTTAACTCAAGACGAAATTTACGCACAAATCGTTTACATGATTAACCAGGGTTGGGCACCTTCACTTGAGCATGATACACCTGAAAATGGTGGTGCTTACTACTGGGGTATGTGGAAGCTACCTTTCTTCGGTATGCGTGATCCTAACCTGGTTCTTGCTGAGCTTGAAGAGTGTAAACGTGCTTATCCTGATCATATGATCCGTATCGTTGGTTATGACAACTATACTCAGTGCAAAGGTCACGAGTTTGTTGTTTACCGTCCACGTGGTCTGTAATTAGAAAGGCCAACTCTTAGGAGGCTATGCATGAGTGATAATACTCAAGCCTTGTCGGGTCGTGCATTATCTCGCGCGAGAAGACAAGCATTAACAAAGGGCAAAGGCGCAAAGATTGATTATGCTGCTCTTGCTCAGAGTACCTCTGCACCTGTAAAGAGTTCGGCGCCTGCGCGGAGTGAACCTTCGTTCGCTCCGTCTAGTCCCGCAAGATCATTTGATGTCAATCCGCAGCAGGCTATTTTGTCTGCCGGTAGAAAGGCATCGATTGAGCGTCGAAAACAACAGGTAAAAGGTAATTCACGTAACAATACCCAGCCGACTCGTCAGCCTAGAAAGCCGATTGAGCCAGTTATTGAGACGACGCCTACTCAAGCCGTCGCTAACGTTGAGCGCAGTTTTGTTCCGCCTATGAGTGCGAATACAAGCCGTGCAAAAGTTAATCCTGTAAAGTCTAGTGCAACCAATCAACCTAAAGGGCGATTAATTGCGCGTTCATACAGAAAAGCGGCTTGTGAAGGTAAAGCTAAATTGCAAGCGAAAATGAGTCAAAACAGTGCATTAACTTGCATTGCAACCTCAATGGATCCAGATGCAAGCTGTCGTGATATTGCACGCCAAATTCGTGAGCAACGTGCTACACAAGGTAAGGTTAAAGCTACTTCTTCTGCGCGCCCGACAGGTCGCATGTCAAAAAAGCCCGAGAGCAACTCACCTAGTAAGGTTGGGTTTGCGATGACGTCTCACGAACAAGAAGTAAGTGGTACTGTTTTAGCAACTACACAAAAAATGACAGGCTCGGAAGCGGGTTCATGTCGTGTAATTTCTGGAACAGAATATACCGGTCCTGATGAATATCAAGCAAAATGTAGTTTTAAACCTGATCCATCTATACGGAAGGTTGCGATGACCTCGACTATTTCTGGCAGAACAGTGAGTGGTACTGAAGTCGGTTTATCTGAATCAGTTACGGGTACTGAGCCAGGGCAGTGTCGTCATGTAACCGGCACCGAATATATGCCTGCTGATCAAGGTGAAATTTTTTGCGGTACAAGAGCGCCAGCGGGTGTATCTAAAGTCAGTCAATCACGCACAGCGAAGAACCAAGTGATCTCTGGTCCCTCAATGAATAAACGTGAAGACATGACAGGTATGGACGCAGGGGAGCAGCGTCATATCACGGGTAGTCAGTATGTGTTTAATAATTCACCTATTGTCAACAAGCAAACACGTGAAATGCGCAGTTCTATTATGTCGGCACCAAGTAAGGGTGATTCAAACTCTACGGGTGCGGGTAATAATGTTTCAGGTACTAATGTAAATTTTAATGCGCCTGTTACAGGCGATGATGCTGGTTTTTGCCAAAGTTTAACTGGCGGTGAATATCAATCACAGCAAATTCGTCAAGAACGTTGCGGTGACTCACTGACGGCGGCAGTTAAGAAAAGCATCGAATCACAAACTTTCAACGGTCAAAAAATCACCGGCGATCGTGCAGGGCTTGGTGGTAAAATCACTGGAGCAAATGCGGGTTTGTGTAAGAGTGTAACAGGCTCGTCTTATTTAAGTTTTGATGCTACGGAAGGTTGTGCTGTTAACAAGACAGCCCTTAAGCCTGATGCACAAGCAAAATCAACGCAATCCAATGTAGGTCGTCCAATGACCGGCATTCAGCCAGGTCCTTTAGGTTTAACAGGCGCTCAAAAAGGCGTGTGTCAACCCGTGAGTGGTACGGCTTATGTGGGTTCAGATCATGCTTCTGCGTTATGTCAGGTAGGTGCGCCAGCCAGCATGGGCGATTCAGATTTTCCAGTAATGATGAATCAGCAAATGCCGATGATGGCTTTAAGCATGCCAATGCATAATTATGGTTATGTACCCCCTTTGCAACAGCCCGAAAATATTTTGGTAGGTTCTGAGGAGTTAAGTGAAGCGGACAAGGTAGTCTCTAAAATAACCGGAGATGGTTCAGATAGTGGGCATTCCATTACTGGCGATTCTTGGGGTAGAGACGCGAAGGTCAGTGGAACAGGGGGACGTTCGGCTCAAAAACGTAATGTTTCGATTCCTGGTAACCGTTCAGTAATGAATGCAGGCGCGAGCAGTTTTCGACCTAATGAGAACCCAAAAGTAGCAGAAATTAGTCCGATAACCGGTTCCTCTGGTAACACTAGAAATGGTGCATCAGTAACGGTATCTGGCGGTGCTAGAGCTTAATAGGCAAGATTGTTAAGTAGGTTTTTATGAAGCTTAGAGCACCTTCGGGAAGAGTTATAACGAATAAGTTTATAAAGTCTAAGCTTCAAAAAAGACAAGAAAAGTTAAGCTATTCATCCAGTTTTACAAGCCCGCTTGTTTTGAGTGACTTGATTTGGGTGAATAGTCATCTTATAAATGCAGCACTGTTTTTGAAGTTTAAGACTGTGCAGGGAAAAACATCAGATTGTGTGATTAAACAGCTTATTACGTTACTTAATCAAACGCAGTATGATGAGTTTTTTATTGAAAATGCTAAATCCAAAGTTTTTCGTTCTACGGGTATAAAAGTGCCCTCAGACGATTTAAGAGGTGCATGGTTTAGATCTGTTAACTTATGCTCTTTGCAGGCAAAGCTAGTTTTTATCAGCCAGTTAGCCTTTTTAATAGAAAACTCTGTGGATTCAGAACAAACAATGAATCAAGATGGTCTACTTTATTCATTTAGTGGTAAACATTGGCAAGCTAAAGGCTTGTTACCTTCTGGTTTTCAGGAGGGGCGTGCCGTTTTAATTGAGATTGTTTTGAGTGTATTTAGCCAAGTAGATAGCTTGATAAAACAAAAAAAGCCAGTAGATATTAAAGTGTCGAGCGGTAAAGATGTGATATGGATTTCGCTAAACGAACGAGCCGATAAAAAGCTACAGGGGAGGCAACATTCTTCCGATGGCTTGTGTATGATGTTAAGTTCATGTCGGAGTGAACACCTGGTCGAATTGTCACTGGGCGAGCAATCCATAGTCGTTGACCTGGGTTTGCTTACTAGGTTGTTTGTCGATTTTCCTGATGATAACCAGTTATTATTGACTCAAGGATTTGTACAAAAAATGTTAGCGAATTTGGCTTTGGTGTTAAGTTACGATCAGCGTAGATTCATATTTATGTTCGTTCATCTTTTAGCTTTGAGTATTTTAATTAATCGCAAGAATTAACATTCTAGCTGTTGCTTTAAGGAAAGAGTTTAGTTATGAAAATAATGTTGGTTGATAAAGCCATAGTGTCAACAAATCGTATTCCAACGATGGACCATAAACCATTGTTAGTCGTTCGGGATAAGCCGGGCAGTACCCCAATGGTCGCGGTTGATGCGGTCGGTTGTAAGCCGGGAGATTGGGTTTTGTGCGTAGGCTCATCCGCCGCAAGGGACGCAACAGGTACTAAGGCTTATCCGAGTGATCTAACAATTGTTGGAATTGTTGATTATTGGGAGACCGAATAGTGGAGATTCATCAGGTAACGGGTAACTTAATTTTAACAAGTCGGCTTGATAACTTAGGTCACTTACCTGTAAAAGTTTTAAAAAGTGTATCCGGTAGTCGATTGGCTGCGGTCGATCCTATCGGATGCAAAGTTGGCGAGTGGGTATTTACCATCGCCAACTCTGCGGCTCGCACAGCTTCCGGTGATGAGAGAACCTTAACAGATTTGACCATCAGCGGAATAATCGATAACTGGGTAATGGATTAACTTGGTTTTTTTGATGTGTTTGATTTTTAATCATTCACACATTGCAGGACGTAAATAACGTTGTTATTTAACTTTTTTAACAGTTACGAACTCACTTTTTAATGTAATTTGTTAAATTAATCTTTTAGGAGAAAATTATGTCAACTGAATATGGTATTGCTTTAGGTATGATTGAAACGCGTGGTTTGGTTCCGGCTATTGAAGCGGCGGACGCTATGACTAAAGCAGCTGAAGTACGTTTAGTATCTCGTGACTTCGTTGGTGGTGGTTATGTAACTGTGATGGTTCGTGGCGAAACAGGTGCGGTAAACGCAGCGGTTCGTGCGGGTGCGGATGCGTGTGAGCGTGTAGGTGATGGTCTTGTTGCTGCGCATATTATTGCACGCCCTCACAAAGAAGTTGAACCGGTTCTTAACGGTAACCTAGTTCAAGCTTAATTTTAGCAATTTTGATTTTAACTCTGTTACGAACTCAAACATTACAGCGTTTACTATCAATATGGAGATTTTAGAATGGGACAAGAATACGGTATCGCGTTAGGCATGATTGAAACACGCGGTCTAGTACCCGCTATTGAAGCTGCTGACGCAATGACTAAGGCGGCTGAAGTTCGCTTAATTACGCGTGAGTTTGTGGGTGGTGGTTATGTGACCATTATGGTTCGTGGTGAGACGGGTGCGGTTAACGCAGCCGTTCGTGCCGGTGCAGATGCGTGTGAGCGCGTTGGTGACGGTCTAGTTGCTGCACATATTATTGCTCGCCCTCACAAAGAAGTTGAGCCGGTTCTAGTTGCAGGCATTAGCCCAGCTACCCGTCTATAATGTGATTGAACCTAGATGTATTTTCTAGGTTTAAGGAGTAGTTATGACTTATCAGAAACAAGCTAGAGCTAGTGTGATGGCCGGAGTAGGTCAGTATGCTAGACCAGAGATGCGTTCAATGGGGACAATGAATCCTCAAGTTCTTGGCTTTCTCGGGCGTGCGATGAGTCTTGAGTTTAGTGCTGCTCAGCAATATCTTGCTCATGCTGCGCTTTGTCAGAAGCGTACTGAAATGGATTTTGCAGAACAGTTTGTACAGCTTGCAAATGAAGAGTTCCGCCATGCCTCTGAATTAACAGAGCGTATGGTCGATCATGGGGCCTTGCCGTCAGGTTCAATTCTGAGTCCGGCAAAACCGGCTTTTAATATTATTGAAGCCTTATCAATTTGTGAACTCAATGAGTTGCAGTTGATTAATCTTTATGAGCAGGCTTATGGATTAAGCTCAAATCTTGGTATGGTTGCTGATGCGGAATTATTCGGTCGCTTATATGAAGAAGAAGTAGCACAATTAAACCGTATTCGTCATTGGTCAGCTGATTATGTGGCCAGAATGCATGCGCCTCAGCCTATGACCAAAGGTTTTGCAGTATGAGTAGCTGGAAATTATCGAGAAACGGCTTAAGTTTGGAAGTGAAATATGTGTTTGATGGTTATAGTTCGTTAAGAGACTTTTTAGATGAGGTCGCTAATGTAACAGAGTCATTAAACATTCACCCAAACATGAGTTTTGGTCGAGATTATGCCAGTCTTATCATTTATGCAGCCGGTGAAGGCTTATCTGATGCTGAAAAAGCACTTGCTGAAAAAATTGATTTAATTTATCAACAATTTAAGTAGTGTTTATTGGTATTTAAAAGGCTGGCTTGTCCAGCCTTTTTTATGAACAACGCTTTTTTATGAATTTGATGAGAACCTGGTTTGGTGCTTAAAAAGAATGCCAAATCAGCTTTATAAGAAACACTTATTGGTAACACCAAATTAAATGTTTTTAGCCCGACGGCATCGGGTGTTAGCCTGTGGAGCAAAATCGTTGGATTTCGTTGTGAAGCAGGAACCGGTTTTAATTGAAAGGCATGCCGCTATAAAGTTGAAACGCTCGGATACAAAGCGTATTTGAGAAATCCTGTCTTTTTTGGGGGGAGGGTGCCAATGAATTGCAATCAAACTAAGCTAAAAGCTTAATGGATTCACCTAGGTGCTAAAGGATGTTTTTAGCAGTTAAAACCCATACAGTGACTTTACGAAGCTGTTGATTTTGATAAATTATTGGGAATCTTTTTATGGCTACAACAGAATTAGAACAAAAAACAGAACAAAATACGAATCTGTGTGCAGGCAAATCATGCGCTGCATTTCAAAAAAAATACGTCGTACGTGACGTTCAAGCGGGTGTGATTACCGCAGCTATGGCTATACCCCTTTCGATTGGTATTGCTATCATGTCAGAGTATCCCATTCAAGTAGGTTTAGCAACGGTTGCATTTGCATCGTTTATTGGTTGGATGTTTGCCTGGTTTAGACCCGGTAACTTTATTGGCGCACCGGGTATTGCAGCAGGTTTAGCGCCCATTCTTGCCATGGGTGTGTCGATGTTTGGCATAGGGAATATGGCTTTTATTATCTTCTTGACGGCTACTTTTCAGGCCATTATTTGGAAGTTTAATTGGCAGCGTTATATCTTGCAGCTGGTTCCGACTTATTTGGTGGAGGGGTTGCTTGCAGGTATCGGATTAAAAATTGTACTCGCCTTTTTACTTTTTACCTATGAAGTGCCCGTTGAATTTGCATCGGCGGATTCTTTTTTCACGGCTGAGCGTTGGATTGTAATTGGACTGTCTTTAGTTGGTGCCGCCTTGTTCTTATTTCTGTTTAAAAAGTTTAAGGACCGCCAACCTGCGGTGCCTTATTTTGCGCTTATTGTCTATGGGATAGTGGCTTCTTTAGTTTTACCTGTAACCATGTTGCATGTTGAAGATGCCGAGCTTGCTTTAGCTTTGCCCATACCTGATTTTGGTACACCTGCTCTATGGGCTTATGCGATCGGCTTTGCGTTAATGCTCGCTATTATTGATGTGATTGAGCAGGTGATGAGTAATGCGGCGATTGAGAAAATAGATCCGTTAAAGCGTAAGTGTGATAGTAATAACAGTCTACTCTCTATCTGGGTATCCAATATGGGCTCGAGTTTTTTTGGCGGGATGACCAACCTAGATGGGTTGGCTAAAAGCTCGACTAACCGTTTAGCTGGTGCGTATACTAAGTTATCTGTATTGGTGATTGCGTTAGTTATCAGCTTTTTTGTAATCAATATTCAATACCTTGATTTTTTACCTAAATTTGCGCTTGGTATTATTATGATTTTTGTGGGTATCAAAATGATTTTGGGCTTGATGCATGTTGCCCATCACGGGCGCTATGCATTGTTGCTAGCGGTGCTCTGTGGCTTGTTGGTTTATTGGGTAGGGATATTTGAAGGTTTACTGATTGCCTTGGCCGTGCATGCATTTATCAACTTTGTGATCTTCAAAGAACGCGACAATATTGGTACAAATGATATGGTAAGAAACTATATTAATAAGTTTAAAGAGGAAGACGGTTTAAATTAATATTGATAACCTATTTATTTTAGTCAATGATTAGGTAGTGAAATACCAATTTTACTTGATATGTTTTTTAGAATAATATGCTAAACCATTAGGTCAACTGCTTTATTTGGCCTAATAGACTCAGGGGGGGCAAACGCTTTGAGTCTTTCACTATTTTTTTAGGGGGTTAGTATGGGTTTAGATGCAATATTAATACCGGCTATATTGTTTTTTGCCTTGGGCGTGTTCGCTAAGGTCATTAAATCGGACTTAAAATTTCCCGAAGGTTTATCTAAGGGTTTATCGCTTTATCTTTTAATTGCTATAGGTTTAAAAGGTGGTGCGGAGTTAGCCAATGCCGAATTAGGTCTGGCGATAAAATCTATTATGTGGGCCATCGTGCTGGGCTTCCTAACGCCGATTATCGGCTATATGATTTTGCGTTTCCGTGACAAGATTGACAGAATGAATGCGGCGGCCATTACCGCGCACTATGGTTCAGTGAGTGCAGGTACGTTTCTTACTGCGATTGCCTTTTTAGATGTTAGTGGCATTGAGTATGAGACCTACCCGATCATTATGATGGTGGTGATGGAAACCCCAGCTATTATTATCGGTTTGCTATTAGCGGCGCTTGCTCGAAAGCAATTGCAGCAGCAAGAGGCGGGTGAAACGGTAGCGACGCCTTGGAAATCGTTATTACACGAAGCCTTAACAAATGGTAGTGTGGTGCTTTTGATTGGTGCGATGGTGATTGGTGCTATCTCAAGCCCTGAGGCGATGGAGAAAGTGTATCCTTTTTCACATGAAATTTTTATGGGCGTTCTATGTCTGTTCTTGCTTGATTTGGGTATGGAAGCGGCACGTCGAATGAAGGCTTTTAAAGAGGTCGGTGTCACACTGGTTGCTTTTGGTATCATTATGCCGTTAATCGGTGGCACCATTGGTATGGTTGTAGCCGCTAGCTTCCTCGGCTTTGGTGTCGGTGGTACGCTATTGGTCGCAATACTGGGCGCGAGTGCCTCTTATATTGCTGTGCCACCTGCCATGCGCATGGGTGTGCCTGAAGCGAATCCTTCGTACTACCTGACTTTGGCGTTAGGCGTCACGTTTCCATTTAACGTGTTAGTCGGCATTCCGTTGTTTTATAACTTATCAATTTGGTATATAGGCTAAAGGGAGGGGGACCATGAGTTGCGAACAGAGATTAATTCAGATTATTACATCGAATATCTTAGAAAACCGGGTCAAGAAGTTGTTTAAAAAGCTAGGTATTAAATCGTTTACTAGTTTTGGTGTGAACGGTGAGGGTGATACCGGGCTTCAATCTGGGCATTTTGATGCCGATAGCAATGTACTTTTTATGTTATTGCTTTCGGAAGAGAAGATGCTTGAATTGGTCGAAGAGTTAAACAAAGATATTCAAAAGGGTTATCATCACTTTGTGTTTAGTTTGAATGCACAAATGCATACACCTTATAAATGTAAATCTGAAGTTTAATGAAGGTGGCCTGACATGAAGGACGATAAAAAAAACTTATCCAATTATCTTGTCAGGCATCTTACCTTACGACAAATTCAAGTGTTTGAGGCTGTAGCACGTTATCAAAGCTTTACCAAAGCCGCGGACGCTTTACATCTAACGCAACCGACAGTGTCTACTCAAATCAAAAGTTTTCAAGAGTCTTTAGGTGTAGCGCTTTATGAGCAAATTGGGCGCAACATTTTTTTAACCGAAGTGGGTGAGCAAGTTGCACTTGCTTGTCGTGAAATGTTAAGTAACCTGTCCAATCTTGAAATTAAGTTAAATGATTTTAAAGGGAAGCGAAAAGGTCGATTAAGAATTACCGCAGTCACCAGTGCGAAGTATTTTTTACCTTTGGCATTGGGTGAGTTTGTGAAGAGTTATCCAGAGATTGAGCTTGAATTTACGGTCTGTAATCGTGATAGTTTATTGAAGCGGATTGAGGAGAATCTGGATGATCTGTACATTATGGGGCAAAAGCCGCCTAGCAACTTGGATGTGGTTGATATTCCTTTTACCCCTAACCCTTTGGTATTGATTGCGCATCAAGATCATCCTTTTGTAGGGCGACGTGCGATTCCTTTATCAGAGATTGCCAAAGAGCCTATCTTGATGCGTGAAATTGGTTCCGGAACACGCTCTGCGGTAGAGGATAAGTTTCATCAAGCGGGCTTAAAATTAAATGTACGCTTAACATTGGAAAGCACTGAAACCATTAAACAGGCCGTGTTTGCGCATTTGGGTATTGCTGTTGTGCCCATGCATGCGGTGTATTTGGATGGGGCGAAAGGGCCGATATCGATTTTGGATGTAGAAGGTTTTCCACTTGAAAAAGAGTTGAATATTGTGTATCCAACGGGAAAATCCTTGTCGATTATCGCCAGAGCATTTTTAGATTTGTTGCAACAAAAAGGTGCTCAGTATTTTCAGCTCCCTCGCGCTTGAATATTTATAGTTTAATGCTTGAATATCTTGAATGTGATAGACTGAAAACGAGTAAAATAAGCAAATAGTTTGTATAAGGAAAGCTGAATGAGAAATCAATCTATTAATATTACCGGCACAGCGGGTATTGAGTCTTCTAGACAAAGTCGTGTGAGCTTAAATAGTGCATTACGCAATCCATCTGAAGCCGTAACAGGCGTGTCAAGACGTCCTATTGATACCGTGGTAGCCGTTGAACAAAGTTTTTGCGCGCCTATGGATGAAAAATTGGCAACGGAATTGTTCAAAAAATGGAATGAAGCGTTGCAAACGGGTAATCCTAAAGCCGTGGCGGCGCTTTATTCTGAGGACGCGGTATTGTTACCAACTGTATCAAATTTAGCGCGCACTAATTTAGCTGAAATAGAAGATTATTTCGCTCACTTTTTAGAAAAGAAGCCGTATGGCACTATTATTCAGCGAAATGTCAAAAAAGGTTGCAATAAGTTAACGGATGCAGGTATTTATTCATTCCGTTTGACAGATCATACCGGCACAAAAGATGTCGCCGCACGCTACACTTTTGTGTATGAGCATCGCAACGGTGGTTGGAAGATTGCCCATCATCATTCATCGGTTATGCCAGAGTAATTATGCTACGAAAACGCCATTATTCACAAGCAGGCCTGGTTGCTCAGCCCCAAAAAAAGCTGGTGCTTGCTTCGCGCAATCAAGGCAAGCTAGCTGAAATGCAATCTATTATGCAGGGTTATGAGGTATATCTTCAGTCTGAGTTCTTTGAAGAGCAAGCGGAAGAAACCGGTTTAAGCTGTATGGAAAATGCCATTTTAAAAGCGCGCTTTGCTGCTCATCGTACGGGCTTGCCTGCGATTGGTGATGATTCAGGCTTGTTTGTGGATGCGCTACAAGGGATGCCTGGCTTGTATTCAGCACGGTTTGCGGGTGAAAATGCGACTGATCAGCAAAATGTTGACAAGCTTTTATCTGTTATGCGTGATATTCCAGAAGGCCACCGTCAAGCGAAGTATGTCTGTACGATGGCGTATGTTCGTTATGCCTTAGATCCTCTGCCGATTTGTGTGACGGCAGAATGGCCGGGTTATATTTTTCATGAGCAGCGAGGTAACCAAGGTTATGGTTATGACTCGGTGTTTTATTTATTTGGACAAAATGCAACCGTAGCACAGCTGATGCCAGCGCTAAAGCAATCTTTAAGCAATCGTACGGTCGCGTTGCGGGCGCTCTTGGCGCAAATCGATTAATTGACGCCTAAGGTTAAACATTATGATTAAACTTCGAACCTACATTTTTATTAACTCTTTGCAGCCACAAATTGCATCTTATATGGGAACGGCGGCGCAGGGTTTCTTACCTGTCCCAGGTGATGCCTGTTTATGGATGGAGGTCGCGCCTGGTATGGCGGTTCATCGCTTGACAGATATTGCGTTGAAAGGCTCTAATGTGCATTTAGGTCAACAGGTCGTTGAGCGTGCATACGGTTCGATGGTGATTCATCATCGTGATCAGAGTGATGTACTCGAGAGCGGTGAAAAAGTATTAGATTATTTAAACACAGAAGAGTGTTCTCGTCAGAAATGTCATATTATGTGGAATGAGATTATTCGTTCTATTATGCCGGATCATGCCGTATTGATTAACCGAGACAATCGCCGTGGTTCGATGATCCTTCCTGGGCAGAGCATGTATATTATGGAAACGGAGCCAGCGGGCTATATTGTGTATGCGGCTAATGAGGCGGAAAAAGCGGCGAATATTACTTTAATTGAAGCACGTGCTGTGGGGGCTTATGGGCGCCTGATATTAGCGGGAAATGAGGCGGATATTAATACAGCGGCTGAAGCCGCCACAAAAGCGATTCAAAATCTGAGTGGCGTTTAAGATTATCAAACTAGCTTAAAGCTACGGATAAAAAAGCGCTATAAAAGCGCTTTTTTATCGTCAAGCTCGCTAAAAAGTTAATCAGGCCAAACTCGACGTGCGGGCAGTATTTTGGGCTTGTCTTCTGTAGGCTTAGTGTCAGTCGCTTTTTCAACTGGCTTGGCGACTGGCTTTTTAGCCGGTGCGGGTTTTGCTGTAGCCGCAGGCTTTGTTTCTTCTGTTGCTGTTGTGCTGGTGTCGGTTGTATCGTTCATCTTACTGGTTGTCTCCGTTGTTGTTTGTGCGTTGTTTGCAGTGGCCTTGGCGGCAGTGGTTCTTGGTTTGCGTCTAGTGACCATGGATTTCCTCCCATAATTGTTGAATTTCTTCAGTTGCTTTTGTGTTGTTCATTTCGACGACGCCATAACCTAAGCTGATGGCATCACGATAAACTTTACGATCTCGAATAATCGTGTTTAGCAGATGAATATCTTGATAATCTTTTAGGTATTCTTTAGCTTCTTCCACTTCTTTTACCGAGGTGTTAGTTGGTGCGAGGGTGAGTGCCGCTCTTACTTTGAGTTTTGAGTTGTAGTCCTTGCTTAGCGTGATAATTTCTTGCAAGCTTGGTAAAACATCGAGATCTGGCTGTGAAGGTCGAAATGGAATCAATAACACATTCGCGGCTGTCATGCCGGTACGCAACTCTCGAGAGTCGCGGCCACCGGCATCGACGATCACATATTCATAGCGTTTGCCCAAATCCAGAAGTGTGTCACGAATGTTGTCAAAGGCTTGAACGTGATTAACTTTGGGTTTGTCTGTTTCGATGCGGTCCAGTGCCCAGTTGGATGAGGTGGCTTGACGATCGGCATCGACAATAATCACGTCTTTTCCTTGGGTGACCAGCAAGGCAGCAAGGTTAGTGGTGAGTGTGCTTTTTCCGCAACCGCCTTTAATGTTGGCTATTTGTATAATCATTGTTTCTGGTTACTCGATTATGTTTTGTCTGATTATAACTGATTCGGCTGAGTTTTTTAACTGTTAATAGATATTGTCTAGCCTTTCTGGTGGTGGGGGCATGTCACTGAGCTTTTCGACTTCATTGGGTGGTAGTTGGACAAAGTAGCCTTTTGATTCAATCGATTGGTAAACCTTGGCAGCGTCTTCTCGACCCAGTTTGCGGTTCGGGGTAAGCTCGAAGTCGGTGACATAATGGGTTTCACCAAACATGACCTTGAATTCAGCGGGTAAGGCATCTAGTCCTTTTTGTTTGTCAACAAACACATAAAGCTCTTCTTTTTTGCTACTCTTATAGGCTGATACGCTAATTGGGTTCATTGGTTATTCCAGACTCGTTTAAAACGCATAGTTTATCAAACTATTTAGCCCGGATGTTTCATAAATTCGCGTGATGATCGCGCAGGATATTGGTTTCCCAGTGCTTTTTTCGAAGGAGCGCTGTAGTTATTCATACAGCCGACTGAGGAAAAAGTGCTGGGGAATCAATAGACAAGCGAGGGCGCGTGAACTTTATGAAGTATCCGGGCTAGATAACGTTTTAAACAAAATCTTAGCTTATCGCTGTTGGCGGCTTGACCCTTGCTAGGGTATGCATAATAATTGCGCTTATTTGCACAATTTTCAAACTAAGAGAAGACGACTGTCAACAACCCCGGGCTAATGCCCCAAGGGCACGTAGAGCCCGAGGCTTGAGGGAACGATAAGCCTAGTTGACCAGAGGGCTTGATCTTGGATTAAGCAGCAGACGATAATGGGTCGTTAAGACTTACCAGTGGGTGCTTCCTTAGCCCACTGCTCTAAAAGGCGTTGAGAGTCAACAACCCCGGGCTAAAGCCCGAGGCTTGAGGGAAACCAAAAGCCTCGTTGACCAGAGGGCTTGATTTGTATTAAGCAGTAGACGATAACGGGTCGTTAAGACTTACCTTGGGATGCTTCCTTAGTCCCAAGCTCTAAAAGGCGTTGAGAATTCTGGCATAGGGTGCGTGCCGAATCTTGATGTCGCCACTTCGGTGGGAGCCGGTTATCGTCAATCTCGAAGGGAGATGCCGAAAGGCACGTTACTAGTCCCGTAAGGGTAATAATGGGAGGATACCGTGTCGGTATTTGTATTAGCAAAAAACAAGAAGCCGTTAATGCCTTGTTCAGAGAAACGCGCAAGGCTACTGCTTTCTCGGGGGCGTGCGGTGGTGCATTTGATGGTGCCGTTTACGATTCGGTTAAAAGGCCGCACTGACGGTGCAATTCAGCCACTTCACGTCAAACTTGACCCTGGCTCAAAGCAAACCGGTATGGCGGTGGTACTGGAATCCAAGCTGGATTTAAAGGTGTTGTGGTTAAGTGTGATTCACCACCGCAGCCATCAGATCAGTGAACAGCTTACCGCACGACGTGCTATGCGCCGCCGTCGCCGTAATCAGCTTTGGTATCGGCCTGCACGGTTTGACAACCGCACCCGGCCTAGTGGTTGGTTAGCGCCTTCACTGCAGCATCGTGTCGATACCACGCTGGCTTGGGTTAAAAAACTATCCAAGCTAGCACCGGTATCGGACATCGGCTTGGAGCGGGTGAAGTTTGATATGCAGAAAATGGTGAATGGTGATATTGCAGGCGCTGAATACCAACAAGGCACGCTGTTTGGGTTTGAGGTGAAAGAATACTTGCTGGCCAAGCACAAGCATACCTGCGCCTATTGCAACGGAGTAAGCGGCGACAACCGGCTTGAGGTGGAACACGTCCAGCCTCGCTCAAAAGGCGGCGGCAACAGCGTTAAAAATCTGGTTATTGCGTGTCGGAGCTGCAACGAGGCGAAAGGCAGCCAACTTCTTCCAGAATGGAAGCAATCGCTGGGCAAATCCAAGCTGGATAAATCTCGCGCCATCGGGATTGAGAAAACCATCAAGGGCAAGTGGACAGGTTTGCGGGATGCGGCGGCGGTGAATACCACGCGTAATGCTTTACTGCATGAGCTGTTACTGTTCGCAAAAGACAATGTATCGGTCTATACCGGTACAGGGGCGATGACCAAGTTTAATCGCAAGCAACAAGGTATTTCCAAGCATCATGCGCTTGATGCATTGTGTGTCGGTGAGAGCCTCAAGCCGGTTAAAAACTGGACCAAACCGGTACTGGAGATTAAATGCACGGGTCGCGGGAGCTATCAGCGTACACGACTGAACAAGTTTGGTTTTCCACGCGGTTATTTAATGCGCCAAAAAGCGGTGCATGGCTTTCAGACCGGCGATCAGGTTAAAGCGGTGGTTCCCAGTGGGAAAAAGCAAGGTATTTACACAGGCCGTGTGGCGGTTCGTGCCAGCGGAAGTTTTAACATCCAAGCCGCCAATGGTTTGGTTCAGGGCATTAGCCATAAGCACTGCACGTTAATCCAACGTGGCAGCGGTTACGGCTTTAATTTAACAACGATAGCATTAACTCACGGAGAACGCGAGAAACAGGCGGCCTAACGGCCGGCGCTATCCCTCACCGGGCTAAACCCCGGTGTCTCTCGCGCAAAAGCAGGATGAAATCGAATTTTGATAAAAAACTGACTCGCATTTGTGTATTAGGTGGAACGGGCTTTGTGGGCGAGCAGGTAGTAAGGCAGTTATCTTTACAGAATTATCAGGTGCGGATGGTGGTAAGGCGTGCTGAGCGCTTTCGTCATATTAATCTTTTGCCCGGAGTAAAGCTTGTTGCTTTGACTGAGGGTTATGATGAAGCTTTTTTTAAAACCTGTTTTAAAGATGTAGACGTCATTATTAATTTGTTTGCTGACCAAACCTGTCAGACAGAGTCTATTGCCGATGATCAGCTCGTTGAGTTGACGCAGTTAATTAAGCAGGTGGCGGAACAGTCAAAAATTAAACGAGTGATTCAGTTGTCGCAAATTGGGGCGAATGCCAGCCAAGCGGCCAATCCTTGGTTAAAGCAGCTGGGTGAGTCGGATGCGATTACCCATAATATGGCATCGATTTCTACTACGATTATGCGTGCGGGCTTGTTAATCGGTGCGAATGATTATACTAGCGCTTTGTATGCTAAACAGCTTGGGCGTGGAGGTTTGGCGATGATTCCCAATGCTGAAAAGCAAGTCCAGCCTTTGTGGGTAAATGATTTTGCCAAGGCCTTGGTATCTAGCATTAATAATAGCGCTTTGCACAACGCCAGGCTTGAAGTAGTAGGCGAAGAACGCATGACGGTTATGGAGTTGGCGGAATGGGTGAAGACCTTGATGGATTTGGATAAGGCTATGCTTTTGCCAATGTGTCAGTTAAATGCGAAGTTCATGTTGTTGTTGGGCCCGCTTGCTCCGTTTAGAACGGTGAGTGCGACGCAGCAAAAAATCTTGGCGCAAGACTTGATTAGCGAACAAGACTTTGTAGCACATTTCGGTTTTGAGCCGGTTAGTTTAGAGTATGCTCTGTCGAGTTTTGTCGCGAATCATCCGGTTAAGTATCGCTATGATTACTTCAGACAGTTGGCGGGACGTAATCAGGCCGACTTTAAATAATCATGCAAGTCTATTTGGTGGGGGGTGCGGTGCGCGATGCGCTGCTCGATATTCCGATTAAAGATCGGGATTGGGTCGTGGTCGGCGCGCAGGCTGATGATTTGTTAGCACTCGGCTGTAAACAGGTTGGGGCCGACTTTCCGGTTTTTCTGCATCCGCAAACCCATGAAGAATATGCATTGGCGCGCACGGAGCGTAAGTCAGGGCGCGGTTATCATGGCTTTGAGGTGAATGCATCCCCTGAAGTGACTCTTGAGGAGGATTTGTTACGCCGTGATTTAACCATTAATGCCATGGCGCTTTCGAATAGTGGCGAGTTGATTGACCCTTATGGCGGTAAACAGGATTTGCAAAACAGGGTTTTGCGTCATGTGTCCCCTGCGTTTATGGAGGACCCTTTGCGGGTGTTGCGGGTGGCGAGATTTAAAGCACAACTTGCCCCCTTTGGCTTTCAATTAGCGGATGAAACCCATGATTTATTGTGTGAGATGGTGCGTCAGGGCGAGTTAAGTGATTTAGTGGCTGAGCGTGTTTGGCAGGAAATGTCTAAAGCCTTAATGACAACCAGGCCTGGTTTGTTTTTTGCCTGTTTAAAAGATATTGGTGCCTTGTCTGTATTGTTTCCCGCGCTCGATAGCTTGTTTAAGGTTCCGCAGTCTGAAATGCACCACCCGGAAGGCGATGCAGGCGTGCATACCTTGATGGTGCTGGATGCCGCCGCCAGCTTGTCCGATTCACTGGATATTCGTTTTGCGGCATTGGTGCATGACCTGGGTAAAGGCATGACACATCCTTCTTTTTGGCCCAAGCACCCCGACCACGAGCAGGCCGGTTTACCGATAGTGGAAGAATGGGGGCGTTTGTTTAGGGTGCCTAAGTCAACCTTACAGTTAGCTTTGCGCGCGACAGAGTGGCATGGCTGGATTCATCGCGGGGGCTTGTCGATGTCGTTGACGGATATGCTTAAAGTGTTGAAGGGCTGTGATGCGTTTCGTCAGCCTGACAAGTTTGAGCAGTTGTTGACCGTGTGTGAGGCTGACCATTTAGGGCGCAAAGGATTTGAGGATCAGCCCTATGTGCAAAAGGATTTTTGGCTGGGTGCGCTAGATGCCTGTAAAAAAGTAGATCCTTCTGTGCTAGCCGCTGATGGCTTGAGCGGTGAAAAAATGGCGCAGGCGATTGAGCAGCAACGTTTGGCGCGCTTAGATAATTTCAAGACACAGCTGGTGTTAATGGCTAAGTCGGCCGAGCGCGATTAAATGATGGATAATGCGAAATTAACACGGCTTGCTACCTATGCCGCGGTGGCGGTGGCTTTGACTTTGATTCTTGTGAAGCTGGTGGGTTGGTGGGTAACTGACTCCGTATCGATTTTGGCTTCATTATTGGATTCAATGCTCGATGTATTAGCCTCGGTAATGATTTTAATTGCGGTGCGGTATGCACAGGTGCCGCCTGATAGCGAGCATCGCTTTGGTCATGGCAAGGCAGAGCCTTTAGCGGCGCTCGCGCAGAGTGTCTTTATTGCTGGCTCAGCATTCTATTTGTTTATTTATGCCGCTGAACGTTTTTTTAATCCTCGCCCGGTTGAGCAGGTAGGTTTGGGGTTAATGATTATGGTGTTTTCATTAATCTTGACTTTGGTGTTGGTTGGTTTTCAACGTTATGTGGTGCGACGCACGCAGTCAACCGCGATTAAAGCCGATTCACTGCACTATATTTCCGATATTGCCGCCAATGGCGTGGTGATTGTTGGTTTGTTGTTGATGGTCTGGGGTTTGGATTGGGTTGATCCGGTTTTGGGCATGCTGATTGCGTTGGTGATTGCATGGAGCGCTTTTAAGTTAGCCAAAGAGTCGGCTAACCAATTGCTCGATATTGAATTGCCGATTGAAATGCGCGAACAGGTGCAACAGATTATTCGAAGTCATCGGGGTGTTGAGGGGTTTAATGATTTACGTACCTATCGCTCAGGCCCCAATATTTTTATTCAGGTGGATTTAGAACTCGACGACCGTATGCCATTGGTCAAAGCGCATTTAATTGCCGAAGAAGTGACGGATAGAATCAAACAAGCGATTCCACAAGCCGATGTGATTATTCATCAAGAACCGGTAAGTTTACGTTCAGACCCCCAGCACCATCAATGGGGACAGGAATAAACGCTAAATAGCACAACCAGGCCTGGTTGTGCTATTTAGCGTTTCAGAAAGCGTTTAAATACCTGTCTTTAAAGAGGTTTTTTGAAGCTAAACGCACCGCGAATTTGCCCGACTTGATAGCCTGTTGCCTTGTCATTTGGGTAGGCGTCCAGAATCTTTTGTTTTACAGCGGGTGAAATATCAGTGCCATGGCAATGTAGACAAGGCTGGTTTTCACCAATCATCACGGCGCGTATGTAACGATATTCGGCTTTTCCGCCATCATGCACAATCGCACCGTGTTCGAAGGTTTTTGGGTCTTCTCCGGCCGCCAGTTGGGCTTCAAAGCGCTGCAGCATAATCCGTTCCCAAGCATCGGGTTCAGCGTTCGGGGCTCTGTTTTTCATGCTGACGCGATTGATGTCCCAATTGGATTCTTTAGCAATTTGGCGTGCGATTTCGGGGGCTTTGGTCTTGCAGACTTCGATGGCCTCGACCGGCCCGCCCGAGCGCATCGCTTGGCCCAGTGCGGGTTGCAGTTGACCACCAAATTGTTTGACCAATTCACGTGCTTGTTGCAGGTTTTCATCAGCATGGCTGATCGGGCTGAGTGCCAGACCTAGTGAAGCGATAAGTAGGCTAAGTTTCTTCATGTTATTTATCTCCAAGCGTTGTCGTGGTTAACTAAAATCTTAAATTACCACATTCAATCCTAATCCTTTGCCTAAAATCTGTCAAAATATTGTTTTAAAATAATTTAGCATTTTGTATAGGTCTCCTTATATGTCAATCAAATCTCGCGCACTCAAACTTTTGCTTCCTTTGGTGATTGTGGTGTTGGCTGTTGCTGGCTTTCAGTATTTGAAGAAAACCAAGCCGCAAACGCCACCGGCGCAAATTCAAGAGCGCGCTTGGACGGTCGAGCTGATGAGTTTGCATCCTGCTGATTGGCAGCCTGAGGTGGTGTTGTATGGCACGGTGGCCAGTCATCAGCGCATTGTATATCAAGCCCCCTTGGCGGCACAGCTAAGCGCGATGCCGATTAAGGCGGGTCAGGCATTTAAACAGGGTGAGTTGTTATTTGCCTTGGATCAAAAAGAAATCGATTTGTATCGTGTCAACGCGCAAGCAGAACGCAGTGAAGTGCAAGCGCAATTGCAAGCTGAGCAAAAGTTGCAGCAGGTTGAACGTCAGCGGCTTACAAAAGAGCAGGCGTTGCTTGCCTTGCGTCAAGCGGAGTTTAAGCGTAACCAAGATTTGCAACAGCGAAATTTAGCCTCAGAATCGAATGTCGATCAAGTGCGTGATGCGTTGGTGCGTCAAGAGCTAGCGGTAATGAATAGCCAGCTGGCGATTGATCAGCAGCAAGCAAAAATAGCGCAACTTAACGCGCGGCTGGCAAAAGCAGAGGTTAATTTGGCGCGCACAGAATTATCGATTAACCGCTCTGCCCAAATTGCGCCTTTTGATGGCCGGGTGTTGGCGGTGCATGCCGCTGAAGGCGAGACTTTGGCTGCCAATGCTCGAATTTTAGAGGTCTATCCCTTAAATAGCTTGGAGCTAAAAGCCAAGCTACCTGTCGCTTATCGTGAAACGGTTGAGCAGGCGCTTAATACGGGTTTATCCGTGCAGGCGCAGTTCACCCAGTTTGGTGAATCTTTTTATTTGACTCTAGAGCGGTTGGCGGGTGAAACCAGCGCGTCGGGTATTGAGGCTATTTTTAGCCTTGATAGCGATTTGGTCGCCAGGCCTGGTGATCTTTGGTCGATTAATTTGCAATTGCCTAAATTGTCCTCGGTTTATGCGGTGCCTTATAGCGCGGTGTATGGCAATCAGCAGGTGTATGTGGTGGAAGACAATCGTTTAGTGCGTCGTGATATTGCGTTGTTGGGTGAAGTCAGCCACCAAGATCGCAAGTGGGCGCTAGTTAAGGGTGATTTACAAGCGGGCGAGTCGTTGAGTATCACGCGTTTACCGAATGCCATCAGTGGGCTGTTGGTCAAACCACAAATGGCTGATGCGATGCGAGGTCAGCCATGAGCGCCCTGAGTTTTAAACAACACGGCATTATTGGCGTATTCACTCGTCACAAGGTGGCGGCTAATCTGGTGATGGTGTTGATGATTTTATTGGGGGTGGTGGCGCTGTTCAAAATGAACGTGCAGTTTTTCCCCAGTTTTAATTTGGATTATGCGCAGGTGCGGGTGATATGGCCGGGTGCGAATGCGCAGGACGTGGAATCTAGTGTCACGGATCCGGTAGAAAGAGTGTTGCGTAATATTGAAAATCTCGATGAAATGACCTCAACTTCCTCGTTGGGTGTGTCGGTGGTGACGCTGAAGTTTATCGAAGGCACCAATATGATTGAGGCGGTCGATCAAGTGCGCCAGCGTGTTAGTGAGTTGCGCAATTTGCCACAGGATATCCAAAGCCTTACAGTGGAGCGGATTACGCGCTATGAGCCTGTGGCAAAAGTGCTCGTGTTGGGGCAGGAAGGCGAAGAGGCGCAGCTACGCACATGGGTGCGCGATTTTGAAAGAGATTTATTAGCGCGCGGCATTGATAAAGTCGATTTTCGCGGGCGGCCTGCTGAGGAAATGGCGATAGAGTTGGACTTGCAGCAGATTGCGCATTATGGCCTAGGTTTTGATCAGGTGGCGAGTCAAGTTGCTGGGTTGAGTCGTGATCTCCCCGCAGGGCGCATGGGGGATAGCGATAGCGCGCGCGATATTCGGGCCATAGAGCAACAGCGTGATATTCAGGGTTTTGCGGATTTGCCGATTAAGGCGGGGGCGAATGAGCATTTGCGCCTTGGCGATCTGGCGGAAATTAGTTTGCGTCCCGTGCGTGATTCGGCCTATTTAAAAGTGGACGGTCGCCCCGCGATTGAAATGGCACTGCAGCGCGCAGAGTCAGGTAATACCCTCACCTCGTCACGTATTATGCAGGCCTGGTTGGATGAAACACAACCAGGCCTGCCAGCCGGCATTGAGCTAAAAGTCTATGATGAAACCTGGTCACTGGTTAAAGACCGTATTATGCTGTTGGTGAAAAACGGGGTTGGCGGTCTGATTCTTGTCTTGTTGATTTTGTATATTTTTCTCAATGGTCGGGTGGCGCTTTGGGTGGCGATTGGTATTCCCGTTTCGTTTATGGCCACCTTGATGGTGCTCTATTTAGGCGGCGGCAGCATTAATATGATTAGCCTGTTTGGTCTGATTATGGCGCTGGGGATTATTGTCGATGATGCGATAGTGGTCGGCGAAGATGCGCTTAGTCATTACGAACAGGGCGAGGGTGCGATTGAGGCTGCCGAAGGCGGAGCTCGACGGATGTTTACGCCGGTGATGGCGTCCTCCTTAACTACGATTGCGGCGTTCTTGCCCTTAATGTTAATCGGCGCGGAAATTGGTGCGATTTTATTTGCGATTCCGATGGTGATTGTGGCGGTTATTTTGGTATCACTAGTGCAGTGTTTCTTGGTGCTGCCAGGTCATTTGCGGTTTGGTTTAAGCTGGGGGCGAAAAAATGGACGCCCCATTGAAGATGCGCGCTGTCTGCGTTGTCGTTGGGATAGGGCATTTTTATCTTTCCGTCAAAATCACTATCGCCGTTTGATTCGTTCGGTATTAGCGAATCGGGCCACCACCTTGGCGGTGGCGTTTGGTTTGGTGTTATTGACCGTCGGTTTATTAGCCGGCGGGCGCTTAGGTTTTACGTTTTTCCCCGCACCCGAGGGCAATAAAATTAATGCCTCTATTCAGTTTGTCGCCGGCACAGATCAAGCGGTAACGGCCAAATTTGTTGAACATGTTTATCAAGCCTTGCGCGACACGGAAGCGGCGCTAGAACCAGGCTTAATTGATACCGCTGTAGTGGCGTTCAATCAAGGCTCTGGTGGTTCTGGCTCGGTGTTTGGGCAGGTGAATGTTGAGTTAATCGATCCGGATCGACGTCACACCCGTAACGCGACCTTTGTTCGTGAATGGCAAGCGCGCGTGATACCCCATCCAGGGTTAGAAAACTTTAATATCGTAGCCCAAACGGGCGGACCGCCTGGTCGTGATATTCAGGTGCAATTTAGCGGTGCGGCGCCGGCACTATTAAAACAAGCTTCGCTGGATTTTCAGCAAGCCTTGGATGATATTCCGGGGGTTAGTGGTGTGTCCGATGACTTGCCTTTTGGGCGCGAACAGCTAATTTTTAAAATGACCCCTTACGCGCATGCACTAGGTTTTAGTTATGGCGCCATCGGTTCACAACTGAGTTCGGCGTTTTCAGGGCGCTTGGCTCAAATTTATACGCTGGGCGAAGATGAAATTGAAGTGCGGGTCATGTTGCCGCGCGAACGTCAGGCACAATTGGCCATTTTGAATGAAATGCAGCTCACCAGTCCAGCGGGTCAACAAGTTCCGCTAAGTACGCTAGTGGATTGGCAAACCCAGCAAGGATTTGATGTGATGCGTCACTACAATGGTCAGTTAGCGGTGACGGTGTTGGGTGATGTTGATCGAGCGGTCAATAACGCGAATCGGATTTTGGCGGGTTTGCAGCAGGATGTGTTGCCGCAAATTATGGCGGACTATGGCGTCAGCTATAGTTTTGAAGGCACGGCGCGTAACCAGCAAAAAACCATGGCCGATATGTTAATGGGCTTACTCATCGGCTTGGTACTGATTTATATTATTTTGGCCTGGGTGTTTGAGTCGTATGCATGGCCAATTATTGTGATGTTGGCGATTCCGTTAGGATTGGTCGGCGCGATTTTGGGTCATTATTTTTTAGGTATTGGCTTAACCTTGCTGTCGATGTTTGGATTTTTTGGGCTGGCCGGTATCGTTGTAAACAACTCGATTATTCTTGTCAGCTTCTATAAACGCCTGCGCGAAGAGGGGATGGCGATAAATGAGGCTCTAGAAGAAGCCTCTGTTCAACGCCTTCGTGCTGTTTTGGTGACAACCTTAACCACCGTAGCAGGCTTAACACCTTTGCTGTTTGAAACCTCCTTGCAAGCGCAGTTTTTAATCCCAATGGCCGTGTCGATTGCATTTGGGTTGCTGTTTGCTACTTTGTTGATTTTGTTGCTTATTCCCGTGATACTGTCGTTGTATGAAGGCATGGTAAATAAAGTGTCATCTAAACAAGTTTCGGCCTAATGTATCATAATGACCTGTTAGGGCCTTGTGCATTTTGTAAGGCAGTCTGGTTACAAAATGCAAGCCCGCTTTCAATACTTTGTTTTTGCGAATTTGTTGCATGACTTGAAGATTTTCTCATTTTAAGCGACAATAGCAGACTGTTATTTCTGAAAAAGTCTTTTTTCATTCGACACGCTTTTCAGAATCCCGAATTTTTTCAATATTGAGGTAGTTGATATGCCAACTCGTAGAGAACTCGCTAACGCCATTCGTGCGTTAAGCATGGACGCAGTACAAAAAGCAAAATCAGGACATCCAGGAGCCCCTATGGGCATGGCGGATATAGCCGAAGTCTTGTGGAACGGCCACATGAAGTACAACCCAAAAAATTCAAACTGGGCAGATCGTGACCGTTTTGTATTATCTAATGGCCATGGTTCGATGTTGATTTACTCCTTACTTCATTTGACAGGCTTTGATTTGAGCATGGATGACATCAAACAATTCCGTCAATTACATTCAAAAACCGCAGGTCACCCAGAGTATGGTTATGCCGATGGTATCGAAACCACTACCGGCCCATTGGGTCAAGGCGTGACTAACGCCGTAGGTATGGCGATTGCAGAGCGTACTTTAGGTGCACAGTTTAACCGTCCTAACTTCCCAGTTGTGAATCACCATACTTATGTATTCATGGGCGATGGTTGCTTAATGGAAGGCTTGTCGCATGAAGCTTGCGCAATGGCCGGTGCATTAGGCTTAGGCAAGCTTTGTGCATTCTGGGATGACAATGATATTTCTATCGACGGTCATATTGGCGAGTGGATGGAGCAAGACGTATCTGGACGCTTTGAATCCTATGGCTGGCACGTCATTCGTGGTGTAGATGGCCACAATGCAGAAGCCATTGATGCGGCAATCCAAGAGGCCAAGTCAATTCAAGACAAACCAACCCTAATTTGTACCCGTACCACCATCGGTTTTGGTTCGCCAAACCTATGTGGGACGCATGACTGCCATGGTGCGCCACTAGGCGACCAAGAAATTGCCCTAACCCGTGAGAACCTAGGCTGGAATCATGCGCCTTTTGTAATCCCGGAAGAGATCTATGAAGGTTGGGATCACAAAGCAAAAGGCGCGGAAGAGGAAGCGGCATGGAACGAAATGTTCGCCGCCTATGAAAAAGAGTTCCCAGAACTCGCGTCAGAATTCAAGCGTCGTATGTCAGGTGAGCTACCGGCTAACTTTGAAGTCGAAATGGATAAGTTTATTGCTAAAGTGCAAGCCGATATGCCAAATATCGCATCACGTAAAGCCTCACAAAACACCATCGAAGCCATGGGGCCCTTATTGCCTGAAATGTTCGGCGGCTCTGCTGACTTAACGGGTTCTAACCTAACTAACTGGTCTGGAACGGTTAAAGTAAACAAAAACAATGCTAACGGTAACTACATCTCTTGGGGTGTGCGTGAGTTTGGTATGGCACACATGATGAACGGTATGGTTCTTCATGGTGGTTTCAAAGTTTATGGCGCCACCTTCCTAATGTTTATGGAATTCATGCGCAACGCATTACGTATGTCAGCGCTAATGAAAATCGGCACTATTTATGTTTACACCCATGACTCGATTGGTCTAGGTGAAGATGGCCCGACGCATCAGCCAGTAGAGCAAATCGCTACCATGCGCATGATTCCGCGTTTCCAAACTTGGCGTGGTTGTGATGCCATCGAGTCAGCGGTGTCTTGGAAAGTGGCGATGATGCGTGCAGAAGCACCAACCGCTTTAGTATTCTCGCGTCAAAACTTGACGCCAATGCCACGTACGCCAGAGCAGGTTAAAAACATCGAGAAAGGTGGTTATGTTCTTAAAGATTGCGATTGCGCGGGTGCATGCCAAGCGGATTTAGTGATTATCGCAACAGGTTCAGAAGTTGAATTAGCGGTTAAAGCAGCTGATGCATTAACCGAACAAGGTAAAAAAGTACGTGTAGTTTCTATGCCATGCCCTGACATGTTTGATACCCAAGACCAAGCTTACAAAGACTCGGTATTGGTGCCAGGCGTAAAACGCCTTGCAGTTGAAGCTGGGGTAACAGATTACTGGCGCAAATACGTTGGTTTAGAAGGCGATGTTGTCGGTATCGACACCTTCGGCGAATCAGCGCCAGCAGGTGAGTTGTTTAAAGAGTTTGGTTTCACGGTAGAAAACGTGGTCTCTAAAGCACAAGCCTTAATCGGATAAGTTGAATTTAATTTTAAATACAGCCCATAGTTTGGGCACGATATTGGACGCAGTGAAAACCTGCGTTCAGTTTCACAAATAGGAGAAAGCTATGACAATTAAAGTTGGTATCAATGGTTTTGGTCGTATCGGCCGTATGGCGTTTCGTGCGGCAGCAAAAGATTTTCCAGGTATTGAAGTGGTTGCGATTAACGACTTATTAGATCCAGAATACCTTGCCTATATGTTGAAATATGATTCTGTTCACGGTAACTTCCAAGGTGATGTTGCGGTGGAAGGTAATAACATGGTTGTAAACGGTAAAAAAATCCGTTTAACAGCTGAACGTGATCCTGCGAACTTGAAGTGGGACGAAGTTGGCGTTGATCTTGTAATCGAGTGTACGGGTTTCTTCTTAACTGAAGATTCTTGCCAAGCGCACATTCAAGCTGGCGCGAAAAAGGTAGTTCAGTCTGCACCTTCTAAAGATCATACCCCAATGTTTGTTTATGGCGTTAACCACAACGAATATGCAGGTCAAGCGATTGTTTCAGCCGCTTCTTGTACCACTAACGGTTTAGCACCTGTTGCAAAAGTATTAAACGACAACTTCGGCATTAAGCGTGGCTTGATGACAACGGTTCACGCAGCAACGGCAACGCAAAAAACCGTTGACGGCCCATCTTCAAAAGACTGGCGCGGTGGTCGTGGTATCCTAGAAAATATCATCCCATCATCAACCGGTGCGGCTAAAGCCGTGGGTAAAGTACTACCTTCATTAAATGGCAAGCTAACAGGCATGGCGTTCCGTGTACCTACTTCTGATGTATCTGTTGTAGATTTGACCGTAGAGCTAGACAAAGAAGCGTCTTACGACGATATCTGTAAAGCGATGAAAGCCGCTTCTGAAGGCGAAATGAAGGGTGTGCTAGGTTATACTGACGAGTCTGTTGTTTCTACTGACTTCCGTGGCAACCCGCATCCGTCTATCTTTGATGCAGGCGCAGGTATTGCGCTAGACGGTACTTTCGTTAAAGTTGTGGCTTGGTATGACAACGAATACGGCTATACTTGCAACATGATGCGCGTTGTTGAACACGTAAGCAAATAATAAGGAGCCGAGTATGTCTTTTATTCGTATGGCTGATTTGGATCTAAAAGGTAAGCGCGTATTAATTCGTGCCGACCTGAACGTTCCAGTAAAAAATGGTGTAGTGACTTCTGATGCACGTATTCGCGCGTCAATGAAAACCTTTGAAGCGGCGATGAATGCGGGTGCAAAAGTCATGGTTATGTCTCACCTTGGACGCCCTGTAGAAGGTGAGTTTTCGGAAGAAAACTCATTAGCCCCTGTTGCGGCTAACCTTTCTGAAAAGCTAGGCAAAGACGTTCGTTTAATCAAAGACTACCTAGGCGGTGGTTTTGATGTGGCGGATGGCGAACTCGTTCTACTTGAAAACGTTCGTTTCAATGTGGGTGAAGGCAAGAACACGGAAGCATTGTCTAAAAAGTATGCGGCATTGTGTGACGTATATGTAATGGATGCCTTCGGTACTGCTCACCGTGCTCAGGGTTCTACTCATGGCGCAGGCGTTTATGCACCGGTTGCATGTGCAGGACTCTTGTTAACTGAAGAACTTGATGCCTTAACTAAAGCATTGAAAGAGCCAGCACGTCCTTTAGTGGCGATTGTCGGTGGTTCTAAAGTATCTACTAAGCTAACCGTGCTTGAGTCATTATCTACGGTGGTTGACCAGTTGGTTGTGGGTGGCGGTATTGCTAACACCTTCATCAAAGCGGCTGGTCACAATGTAGGTAAGTCACTGTGTGAAGATGATTTGGTTCCTACTGCAAACAAATTGAACGAAATCATGAACGGCCGTGGTGCATCAATTCCTTTAGCACAAGACGTGGTAACGGGTAAGCAGTTTTCTGAGACAGCGGTAGCTGAAACCAAAGACGCATCCGATGTGGCTGACGATGACATGATTTTTGATATCGGTCCTAAATCAGCCGCAGAGTTAGCTGAAATCATTAAAAACGCCGGTACGGTTGTTTGGAATGGTCCAGTTGGCGTATTTGAGTTTGATCAATTTGGCGGTGGTACCAAAACGATTGCGAATGCCATTGCTGAATCCAATGCCTTCTCAATTGCAGGTGGCGGTGATACGCTAGCGGCAATTGACAAGTATGGCATTGAAGATCGTGTGTCTTATATTTCAACCGGTGGTGGTGCATTCCTAGAGTTCTTGGAAGGCAAAAAACTACCTGCGGTAGACATGCTAGAACAGCGCGCGAAGTAAGCGTGTTAACTAACCAGGCCTGGTTATTCAGGTCTGGATTTTTTATTATTTTGGCTTAAGGTAAGTAACAGGGTGTCTCGGGAAGTAAATTGCTGAATTAGACCGGATGGGTCTTTTCCCCAACAAGGGGATCAGTTTATTTTGCGAGCCATCTTACTGAGCCTAAGCCCTTTCATTTATATAAAAAGGATATTGCTTTACTATGAGTTCATTAAGAAGAACAAAAATTGTAGCCACACTAGGACCAGCCACGGATCGCCCTGGTGAGATTGAGCGTATTATTAAAGCCGGTGTTGATGTCGTGCGTATTAATATGTCGCATGGTTCGGTAGAGGACCATCTAAAACGCGCTGAGTTTATTCGTGAAACAGCCACTAAACTTAATCGTGAAGTGGCTATTTTGGTCGATTTACAAGGCCCTAAAATACGGGTTGCACGCTTTACTTCGGGCGTCGTTGAGTTAACTGAAGGTGACAAGTTTGCATTAGATAACAATGTTGACCCTTTGAACGGTAATCACGAAGAAGTCGGTTTAACTTATAAAAACCTGCCTTATGACGTAAAGCCAGGCAATTTATTATTGCTTGATGATGGCCGTATTGTAATGAAGGTCGATCAGGTAGTGGGTGAGCGTGTTGAATGTACTGTAACTGTCGGCGGAAAATTATCTAATAATAAGGGTATTAACTTGTTGGGTGGTGGGTTGTCAGCCAGTGCGCTAACTGAAAAAGATAAAGAAGATATCGTGACGGCGGCTAAAATCGATGCCGATTACCTTGCTTTGTCTTTCCCTCGTTCAGCCGCAGATGTAGAGTATTGCCGCAGCCTGGCTCAGCAGGCAGGTTTAACTTGTGGCATTGTATCTAAAATTGAACGTGCTGAAGCCGTGGCGGATGATGAAACTCTAGATGGTATTATTCTTGCCTCTGATGTTGTAATGATTGCCCGGGGTGATCTGGGTGTTGAAGTAGGTGATGCGCAATTACCGGCTATCCAGAAAAAAATTATTAAGCGTGCACGTCAGTTAAACCGAGTTACGATTACCGCAACCCAGATGATGGAAACCATGATCGAAAACGCGATTCCGACTCGCGCTGAAGTATTTGATGTAGCCAACGCCGTGATGGATGGAACTGATGCGGTGATGTTGTCGGGTGAAACCGCTACAGGTAAATTCCCACATTTAGTTGTTGATGCTATGGCGCGTATTTGTCACGAAGCTGAAAAGAACCGTTCAACACGTCATTCACAACATCGTATTGATGAATATTTTAGTGCCGTTGATGAAACCATCGCGATGGCCACGATGTACGCGGCCAACCACTTTAATGTGAAATGTATTGCTGCGCTTACTGAGTCAGGTAATACACCCTTGTTAATGTCACGTATTAGCTCGGGTATGCCGATTTTTGCGCTTACTCCACATAAATCAACGCGCCGTAAAGTTTGTATGTATCGTGGTGTCTATCCATCGATTGTGGACTACACAGGTCTGACTGACGATGAAGTGCAGCAAAATGTACTAAAACAGTTGAAAACCTTTGGTATTGTTGCTGAAGGGGATTTGGTCATTTTGACACGCGGCGAACAGCGTGGCAATATGGGTGGTACAAACCGTCTTGAGATAGTCAAAGTACCTTAGTTGGTACTTTGAGTTTTAAGTTAATTTTTTAAAACCAACAAAGGAGTATCGCAGATGGCGATGATTACACTTCGTGAATTAATGGATTACGCAGCAGAACACCAATTTGGTATGCCAGCGTTTAACGTCAACAACATGGAACAAGTTCGCGCGATTATGCGTGCAGCGGCAGCGGTTGACTCTCCCGTTATTCTTCAGGGTTCAGCAGGCGCACGTAAGTACGCCGGTGAGCCAATGTTACGTCACATGGTGGCGGCAGCGGTTGAAATGTACCCACATATCCCAGTTGTAATGCACCAGGATCACGGTTCTGACGTTGGCGTATGTCTGCGTGCAATCCAATCTGGCTTTACCTCGGTGATGATGGATGGTTCTTTGATGTCTGACATGAAAACCCCTGCCTCTTATGAGTATAATGCAGGCATCACCGCAGAAGTTGTTAAAATTGCACACGCTGGCGGTGTATCGGTTGAAGGTGAGCTAGGTTGTTTAGGTTCACTAGAAACCGGCATGATGGGTGAAGAAGACGGTCACGGTTCTGATGAAAAACTTGATCATTCAGCGCTACTGACTGATCCAGAAGAAGCGGCGCAGTTTGTTAAAGACACGAATGTTGACTGCTTGGCCGTAGCCGTAGGTACATCACATGGCGCTTACAAGTTCACTTCTAAGCCTTCTGATGATGTATTGAAAATTGATCAAATCCGTAAGATTCATGAGCGCATCCCGACTACTCACCTAGTTATGCACGGTTCTTCTTCAGTTCCTGAAGAATGGTTGAGCATCATCAACAACTACGGCGGCGATATGGGTCAAACTTACGGCGTACCGGTTGAAGCGATTGTTGAAGGCATCAAGTATGGCGTGCGTAAAGTAAACATAGACACCGATCTACGTATGGCCTCTACAGGTGCGATTCGTAAGCACTTGTCTGAAAATCCATCAAATTTTGATCCACGTAAATTCTTCAAAGCAGCAGAAGATGCGATGATGGAAATCTGTAAAGCACGTTTCGAAGCATTTGGTTGTGCAGGTCATGCTTCTAAGATCAAAGCGATCGGTCTAGAAGAAATGCAAGCGCGTTATGCATCAGGTTCGTTGAACCAAGTGGTAAGATAAACTAGATTATTCTAGTTTATAAAGAGCCCGAGCTTGTCTCGGGTTTTTTTATCCCGCATGTTTAACTAGGCCTCTTGCAAAATGAGATACGGGTTTATGGTGTTTATTCCTTTTTTACTGAGGTTTATTTGGCTTTTACTGGTGGCATTTTGTTCGTAAATGCAAACCGATGATTGGCGTTTTGCAAGAGGTCTATTCCCCGCTTTTCGATAATATACGATAATAGGTCTTAATATCAGGTAGAGTGCTAAGTTATTGATTTTATATTATTTGTGGCATAAAAAAAGCCCACATAAGCGGGCTTGATTTAGTGTTCTGGTGGCTACACCGTCTTCCAAACTTTGTCTTTAAAAGCCTTGTTTTAAAGGGTTTCAGGCATATCAATTTCTTCAAGCACGTATTTAAGCACGTAAAATTGTTGTTCGCAATGTTTTTTAGGTAAAAAGAATGTTTGAATCCTAGTTCGGGATTCAAACATAAGACCCATATAACGATGCTTAATACTTAATAAGGTCTTGCGTTGAAACAGCAGGGTATTTTTGAAAAAGTGGGTTTAATTGACCTAGCCACTCTTCACCAAGACCAATCTGACCAAGAAAATAGGCTAATATAATTGACAAGCTATCAAAACTTTCTGGTGCAGTGAAGTGAATATTTTTACTCTTATAGTGGCTGGGCTTTACTCGAATTGGTGAGAAGAGAATTTGACTATGGTGTGCAGCATGATTTCTTAACACTGTTAAAGCATGCAGCCAAGAACGAAACACTTCTGGTTGATCAATGCCAAACTTCATTGAAATGGCTTTGCGATCTGTTGGTTGATTTAAAACTGAATAGGTTTTTGACCAGAAACCAAATGAAACAACTTCACTAATAGCCCAGCTAGGTGGAAGTTCGGGGAATTCGTAATATTTGTAGTAATGGCTTATAAATTCACGGTTATGGGCTTTTGCTGTATCTTTATTGAGCGTTTTGACTATTTTTTCATGTGACCACTCTCGCGTTTCATTAAAAATAGAGGGATTTAAAAACCAATGCGCCCCATGCTTTAAACTCAGAACATTAGACATGCTTGCTCTGACCGCGACTTCAATTCGATCGATCGCATTGATTACCAATAGCCTTAATTCTCGATCAAATTCGTAATATTGCCTTAGTGTGTCGAAGCTAAATTCGTCTGTAAATTGCTTTGTTTCTGAATTTATTCTATGGTAAAGATAGCCTTTTAGGCGGTATGCTCCAACAAACTGAAAATAGTGCAAAGCCAATTCATACTCAGTATCAACAACAACTAACCCTTGTTGAATAAACTTTTTTAGTAGTTTTTCCGGCGTTAAAGCTTGTTTGTTAAAAACACTTCGTGAGGACATAATTTTCATTTATTGGATTGATGGATACAAAAAACCCGCCTTTTGCACTTCTGATTGAACAGAACCCTGACCGAAGCCAGGAAGTGTGGCGGGTATGTTGCTTTTAATTCTATCCATAATAACTAGACGAGTCAATTATTTTGACCACAATTAGCAGGTTTTCAATGCGCTTTTGCGTGAGGCAATAATAAATAGGCAATGGCATAGCACTCGAACCGTCAAGGCGGTGAGGCAACATTTGATTTAACAGTATACGTGCTCGAAATCTAATTTTGCGTGCTAAACACGTAGAAAGCACGTAAAAAGTTTTGAGTTTGTATGAAATCAAATGAGACGCAGTGAAACAACGTGATAGCGAAAAGCCCCTATTTACAAGGGTTTTCAAAGATCTTATGAGCTTTATGAAAGCTCGTGAAGCAGGAATTTGGTGGCTACACCGGGATTCGAACCTGGGACCCCATCATTATGAGTGATGTGCTCTAACCAACTGAGCTATGTAGCCAAAGATGGCGGTATTATAGTTAATTAAATCTTTGTGTCAAGTTTTTTGCTTAAAATTTCTATGAAGTATCAGGGTTAATAGTAACCAGGCCTGGTTGTTATTCTTTTTTGTCGGCGAGCTTTCTTAGGTTGTCGTTTATTTTAAATAGCACGATGAGCAGCTCGCACCAGATTCTGACGCCGAGGGCACCAAATAGGATAATCATTAGGCCAAAGAAAAAGTTTTGTGCAATCATGGTGCCGATACCGGATAGCACGACGCCGGTTAATAGTAGCCAGTAGACGGCGGTGATGATTTTGGGTGTGAGCATGGCATCGAAAAAGAAGATGGATTTAAACATGGGGTTTGTCCTTGTTGGGTTGTTGGCGTTTGATCGTCAGTATGCTAACCCCTATCATGACGAAAATAAAGCCAAATAGATGCGATAGGGTAAAGGGTTCGGCAAGAATCCAGACGGCAAGCCCGACGGTAAATAGCGGGCCAAGGCTGCCGATGATGCCAGTTTGTGCTGGGCCAAGTCGTGCGATGGCTTCGGATATCATGAAGCTGGGGATGACGGTGCTGAAGAGGGCGAGTAAGAAAGTCCATAGCAGTATGTCGGCATTGAGATTGAAGTTGTTGAGATCAAGGGTGATGCCAAAGTAGATAATAACCCAGAGGCAGGCGGCGAGCATCGCCCAGCTGGTGAACCATAGGCTGCCGACTTGGGCAATGATGTGGCGGCTAAAAAGTACATAAAATGCAAAGCTAAACGCGGCTAGGGCGACTAGCAGGGTGCCGAGGGCAACGCCTTCGCCGCCAAAGCGGGCTTCTTGGGCGTAGATGAGCCAGATGCCGATGTAGGAAAAAGCGAGTGCAAAAATGATTTTTCGGGTTAGGGGTTGTTTGAAGAACAGGGCGCCGAGTATCGCTACCATAATCGGGTAGGTGAAGAGTGTAAGGCGTTCGAGTTGGGCGGAAATAAGCTCTAGCCCGAGCAGGTCTAGCCATGAGGATAAGAAGTAGCCGATAAAGCCGAGTGCGATGAGTTTTAGCCAAAGGCTGAGGGGTTGTTGGCGGCCTTTGGTGGGGTTTTTGTGCCAGAGCCACCAGGCGATGAGCGCATACACAGGCAGTGCAAAGCTCATGCGCAATAGCATCACGCTGTCGGCATCGGAGCCGGCGTTGTAGGCGAGTTTGATAAATATGGATTTCACTGAAAAAAGCAGTGTCCCGAATACGGCTAATAAGAAACCTATCCAAAAGTGTTGGCGTGTCAAGCTGGTGTCTCGCTTAAAAGGGGCTATTTTAACCCGGATGTTTCATAAAGTTCACGCGCCCTCGCTTGTCTATTGATTCCCCAGCACGTTTTTCTCAGTCGGCTGTATGAATAACTACAGCGCTCCTTCGAAAAAAGCACTGGGAAACCAATATCCTGCGCGATCATCACGCGAATTTATGAAACATCAGGGTTAAGAGCTTAGGTTTTTTATTGGCTCTATAGCAAAACTTTCATTTAATTTAGACTTGTGTTTTGTATAATGCAGGTTCTTAAAAGTATTTTTTTCACGCGGTAACAAGGAAGCGCTGGCATATGAAATTTCGTTTTCCCGTCGTCATTATTGATGAAGATTTTCGTTCTGAAAACGCCTCAGGGTTGGGTGTTCGTGCATTGGCCGAAGCCATTGAAAAAGAAGGCTTAGAAACTCTGGGGGTAACCAGTTTTGGTGATACGGCGATGATTGCGCAGCAGCAAAACCGTGCATCTTGTTTTATTCTGTCGATTGATGATGATGAGTTTGCCGTTGAGGATCTGAAAGACGATGCGATCGCAAAATTGCGTTTGTTTGTCGGCGAGATTCGTCATCGCAATGCGGATATTCCGATTTTCTTGTATGGTGAGACACGCACTTCACGCCATATTCCGAATGATGTATTAAAAGAGCTGCATGGCTTTATTCATATGTTTGAGGATACGCCGGAGTTTGTGGCGCGCCATATTATCCGTGAAGCCCGTGTGTATCTTGAAGGACTGCCACCGCCCTTTTTCCGCGCATTAACCGCTTATGCCGCCGATGGCTCATATTCTTGGCATTGTCCAGGGCATTCAGGTGGTGTGGCGTTTTTGAAAAGTCCGGTAGGGCAGATGTTTCATCAGTTTTTCGGCGAAAATATGTTACGCGCCGATGTGTGTAATGCGGTGGATGAGCTGGGGCAGTTGTTAGACCACACGGGCGCGGTAGCCGCATCGGAGCATAATGCGGCGCGAATTTTTGGTGCGGATCATTTGTTTTTTGTGACCAACGGAACATCAACCTCAAATAAAATCGTTTGGCATGCGAATGTCGCGGATGATGATATTGTGGTAGTGGATCGTAATTGTCATAAGTCGGTATTGCATTCGATTATTATGACGGGTGCGGTGCCGGTATTTTTGATGCCAACCCGTAACCACTTTGGCATTATTGGGCCGATTCCTAAATCTGAGTTTGATCCTGCGATGATTCGTCAGAAGATTAAGGCGAATCCGTTAGTAAAAGATGTGAATGCGAAGCCGCAAATGTTGACAATTACCCAGAGCACTTATGACGGTATTTTGTATAACGTTGATACGATCAAGAAAATGTTGGGTGAGTCGATTGAGAACTTGCATTTTGACGAGGCCTGGTTGCCCCATGCCACCTTCCATGAGTTTTATAAAGGGATGCATGCGATTGGGCGTGATACCAATCGTTCGGAAGGGCCGATGGTGTATGCGTGTCAGTCAACTCATAAGTTGTTAGCGGGTTTGAGTCAGGCGAGCCAAATTTTGGTTCAGGAGTCTGATAAGCGAGTGTTGGATCGTGGACGTTTTAACGAAGCTTATTTAATGCATGTATCGACCAGCCCACAGTATTCAATTATTGCCAGTTGTGACGTGGCCGCCGCGATGATGGAGCCCCCAGGCGGGCCCTCGTTGGTGGAGGAGTCGATTGCGGAAGCATTGGATTTCCGTCGTGCGATGCGCAAGGTGGATGAAGAGTTTGGTGATTCATGGTGGTTTAAGGTTTGGGGGCCGGATGAATTAGCGGAAGAGGGCATTGGTGAGCGCGATGATTGGATGCTGCGTGCGGATGATGATTGGCATGGTTTTGATAATGTGGTCAACAACTTCAATATGCTGGATCCGATTAAGGCGACAATTATTACCCCAGGCCTGGCGGTCAATGGTAACTTCTCTGATAACGGAATACCGGCAGCGATTGTGACCCGTTATTTGTCAGAGCATGGGGTTATTGTTGAAAAAACCGGGCTTTATTCTTTCTTTATTATGTTCACGATTGGGATTACCAAAGGCCGCTGGAATACCTTGGTGACCGCCTTGCAGCAATTTAAAGACGATTATGATCGTAATATGCCGTTATGGCGCGTTTTACCAAAGTTTATTGCTAAGTACCCGCGTTATGAAAAAATTGGTCTGAAAGACTTGTGTGATGCGATTCATGGTATGTATCGTGAAAACAATGTCGCGCGTTTAACCACTGAAATGTACACCTCGCACATGGAGCCGGCGATGAAGCCAGCGGATGCTTATGCGATGATGGTGCACAATAAGATTGAGCGTGTTGAAATTGATGATTTAGAAGGGCGTATTACTTCGGTGTTGCTGACCCCTTATCCACCGGGTATTCCGTTGCTGATCCCAGGTGAGCGGGTGAATAAGAAGATTTTAGATTATTTGCGTTTTGCTCAAGCCTTTAACCAAAAGTTTCCTGGTTTTGAAACCGATGTGCATGGTTTGGTGCAAGAGGAAAAGGATGGCAAGTTGGTTTATTCGATGGATTGCGTGAAGGTTTAACGCTTTACACGCTTGGTTAAAGCCCGCAGTTGCGGGCTTTTTTCTGTCACTTTAAAACGCGGGCTCGGTGATTCGCGGTTTTTACTCAATTAATTGGGTTATCAGGAGTAAAATTTTGGCATTATTTAAAACAGGTTCGATGATGCTCAATTTTAAGTTTAAGCTGATTGCTTTGTCCTTGGTGTTTGGTCTGCTGCTGGTGATGGGCACGGTGACCACCAATCATATTATGCTTAAAAACAGCTTGATTGAGTATGTGGATCAGCGCGATCAACAGCATCTAAAGCGGATTAAAAACAATATCCAGTTTGTTCTTGAAGAAAAGGAGCAGACTGATATGAGTATGATCGATGTGGTGACCTGGAAAAAAATTGTCACTGTCTCAACGCGCGTCGATTTCACCGAAACCTTTGTGCCGGTCGATATGTTCTTGCAGTACCCTTTTTCTGAATTCAAACAGCGACATCCTGATTTAGCTGAGCAACGATTAAGCTTGGTGGATACAAATCAGCTTTGTGTTTTTGGGCGGCCAACAGAAGAAAAAACGCTGTATATTCCGATTGAAATTAATAATCAAACGGTTGGCTATATTGGTTACAGCCACCGTGCGGAGTTAACTGAAGCCATTGATATCCAATTAGCGGAGCGCCAGCGGGTTTTACTGACCGTTGGCGCGATTATCGTGGTGTTGTTATCGGGCTTGTTGCTCCTGCCGTTTGGTCATTATTTTATCAAGCCGATTGAATCGATTACCGAAGGCATGCGCCAACTAACCTCAGGGCATTTTGATACCCGATTAGAGGTGAGCCGCCGTGATGAAATTGGTCAGTTGCAACAGGATTTTAATCAGCTGGCGATTAGTCTGGAGAAAAACCTAGAAAGCCGCAATCAATGGATTGCGGATATTTCCCATGAGTTGCGCACCCCCTTAACCATATTGCGCGGTGATATCGAAGCGCTGCGCGATGGTGTGCGCCCGCTGAATAACGATAATTTGGATTTGTTGCACAGCGAGGTATTGCACCTTAACCGCTTGGTGGATGACCTTTACCAAATCACACTGAGCGATGTCGGGGGCTTGCAGTACCAAATGGTGCCGTTAGAATTTGGTGTATTGTTAAAGCAGACGCTGGAGCCATATCATTATGTTGCCAGCGAAAAGGGTTTGAAGTTAAAACTGAATTTGCCGAAAGAGCCGATTAAAGTTTGCGGCGATGCGGATCGTTTGCAGCAGATGGTTACTAACCTGATTAATAACAGTATTGCTTACACGGATGCACCGGGTCAAGTGAAGGTGTCCTTGTTCAAAACCAATAAACAGCTTAAACTGGTGTTTGAAGATTCATCACCCTCGGTGAGTGATGAGGCACTAGGGCGATTGTTTGAGCGTTTTTATCGTGCCGAAGCTTCACGCAACCGGCGCTTTGGCGGTGCGGGTATTGGATTAGCGTTAGTGGAGCAGATTGTTCAGGCCCATCAGGGAACGATCAGTGCAGATAAAAGTCCGATGGGTGGGCTATTGATTCAAATTGAATTACCTTTATAGGAGTGGGCAGGATGAATATTTTAATTATTGAAGACGAACAACGCATTGCGGACTTATTGCGCGATTACTTGAAAATGAACGACTATCAGGTTTCTCATTTGAATACCGGTGTGAATGCGGTCGATACGATCAAACAAATCCAACCCGACTTGGTACTGTTGGATATTATGTTGCCTGGCGTGGATGGCTTAGAGATCTGTAGACAAGTGCGTAAAACATCCCAGGTTCCAATTATTATGGTCTCGGCAAGGGTTGAGGAGTTAGATCGCATTTTGGGGCTAGAGATTGGGGCTGATGATTATATTTGTAAGCCCTTTAGCCCACGTGAAGTCGTTGCTCGCGTTAAAGCGGTGTTACGTCGTCATTATGAGTTGCAAGCGCCAACCGATTGGTTACTCGATGAATCGCGTTCACAAGTGCAGTATCAACAAAAAAGTGTGGCTTTGACTTCGGTAGAGTTTGCGTTGTTTCATGTGTTGTTTGAACATCCAGGACAAATTTTTTCGCGTAGCCAATTGATGAGTCGTATCTACCATGATGGCCGGGTGGTGTCCGATCGCACAGTCGATAGTCATATTAAAAAATTACGCCAAAAACTTCACCAGGCCTGGCCAGACGATGAAGTGATTCACTCCGTTTATGGTATTGGCTATAAGTTTGAAATTTTAGACGAAGACGAGCGCCACGCAGACGCTTAGACTTATTGTTTGGTTTTAATGTATTTCCTGTTGCGCAATAATCTGTTGTGCAACATAGCGTGCTTGCGCTAACACGGCGGTGAGTAAATAACCGCCGGTTGGCGCTTCCCAATCGAGCATTTCCCCTATAGCATAACAACCAGGCCTGGTGATGATTTCACTGGTTTTGTTTAAAGATTCAAACCTTAAACCACCCGCGCTACTAATGGCTTCACTGAGCGGTCGTGCTTGGGTGATGGCTAATGGATAGGCTTTTAAACGAGCGGCCACGCGTGCGGGTTCTTTTAAAGCGTTATTATCAAGTTGCTCGCGCAACAGATTCAACCTGAGCGAGTCGATCCCAGCGCGTTTAAAAACGTTCGATAGCGACAGTTTGCCTTGGGGTTTGGCTAGTTTTTGTTCAAGCCTTGAGTGGCTGACATCAGGTAATAAATCCAGCTCCGCGTCTACCTTGCCATCCGCAATCAGGCTATCACGAATCAAGCGTGATGCTTGGTATATTAAACTGCCTTCAACACCCTGTTTCGTGATTAATAACTCGCCTTTTTGTAACCAGGCCTGGTTGTGTTTATCGGTGATTTTTAACGCCACAGATTTTAGCGGTTGTCCCGCGCACTTAGCTTGAAAGATAGCCGACCAGTTGATTTCAAAGCCACCGTTGGCGGCTAAAAAAGGCGCGAGGTGTGATGGTTCAAACGCCTGTGTCCATTCGCCTGTTGAGCCAAGGTGCGGCCAGCTTGCGCCGCCAAGTGCGAGGAGGGTGATATCAGCCTGGCACTGAACAACGGATGAAGGGGTCTGAAAACGCAAGGCACCTGTGTCTGACCAGCCGGTCCAGCGATGACGCATAGCAAACTGAACGCCCTGAGCACGTAAGCGCTTTAGCCAGGCGCGCAGTAGCGGCGCGGCCTTCATGTCTTCAGGATAAACACGCCCTGAACTGCCAACGAAAGTTTGGATTCCAAAGCTTTCGACCCAATCTCGCACGGCTTGAGGTGGAAAGGCGCGAATCCAAGGTTCAATCTCGGTTTGGCGCTCGCCATAAGCACAGATAAATTCATCCAGCGGTTTGCTGTGGGTGATATTGAGACCACCGCGCCCAGCTTGCAAAAATTTACGCCCAACCGAGGGCATTGCATCATACAACGTGACAACCCGACCAGGTTGAGCCGATAAGCGTTCTGCGGCCATGAGTCCACCCGGGCCGCCACCAATAATGGCAATCTGTTTCATTTTTGATTGATCTCGATAATTTTTGACATTATTCGCAATGACAAGCTAACTCAGGTCATTGCGAGGAGCGAAGCGACGCGGCAATCTCTCAAGGGCGCGCACAGTCTGCAAGAGATTGCCACGGCCGTCGGCCTCGCAATGACTGATTTTTTTATCTGGTCGCTGGCGGCAATCCTTAGTAGACTGTGCGGTAAGGTTTGAGTTGTTTATCGGCTAGTCAACGGCATTCCCTAAGTCTAGGCCTTTTAGTTCGCGATAGATGTGGCGTGCATTGCCGGCATAGGTTTGCGCATAGACTTCGCGATGGCTAAACTGCGATTGGTCGATATTTTCGGCATCGCGCAAATCACCGCCGCGATCAATAATCGCCTGCACCTCTTTATGCATCCACTTTAAGTAATCATAGGTGTCACGCTTGACGGTTGCCATGTCGGTTGGCACGCCATGTCCGGGCACAATAATCGTGCCTTTGGGGGTGAAGTCCATCCAGCGCTCAAAGGTTTTTACCCAGGCCTGGGTGTCGGTATAGCTAAACAGCGCTAGCATACGGCTTTCATACGCATTGTCGCCGGGGAAGATAACATTGCGCGATGGAATGTAAACGGTGGTTGAGCCTGGTGTGTGACCCTTGCCAAAGTAAAGCAGTTGAACGGTTTCACCCCCGCCAACATCAATTTCCATCTTGTCATCAAAGGTGGTGTAGTGTTCAGAAATATCATAGGCGGGTGCGGTAAGTTGGTGTCCAACGGCATTTGACCAGCGCTGTTTGATTTCGTTCCAGCTAGCACTAAAGTCGGCATGGGCTTGGCGGTTTGAATAGAAGTTACGCACGCCCATGTCATACCAGTAGCTTGCGCCCAAGTGGGCATGACCTTGGTGGTTTTCAACCGCCACCCATTTAACCGGTTTGTTGGTGTAAAGTTTGATGCGCTCATGCAGCGCTTTTGCCAGTGCGGGGTTGGCACCCCCATTAAATACAAACACGCCATCTTCAAAAATAATAAAACTGAGGTTGTTGTTTAAACCATAGTTACTGGGGTTGTGCCAAATCATGCTGCCTACGACGGTATAGACGCCATTGGTGACCTTGACCTCTTGGGGGATATGGGCGCGAGGGCCTAAATAACCCGCTTGGCGTTCAGCGCGTTCTAATTCGCCAATATAGTGTTGTAGTGCGCGCGCAAGTGGATCTTGGCTAGCTAGTGCAGCACCAGAGCCGAATAACGCGGCACCACCGAGTAAAAATTGTCTTCTTTTCATGGTATCTTCCTTTTATTGTTATTAATATTATTTTAAGTTAGTTGGTTTGGCAGTTGGATCAGCGCAAATAGCTTGCCATCCCGCATCAATCAGTTCCGCTTGGTAGTCGATGATGGATTTGGGCAGTACCCCATCCAGATGCAACTGTATCATTCTTAGCACACTGCCGAATGCCAGCGAGGCGGCAATTAGCAAGTCCATTTGCCGCACTTCACCTTCTCTAATCCCCTGTGCAATCACATCACGCAACAGCATAAAGGGCTTGGATGAGCATAGGCTGGCTGACTCAGGTAAAAAGGTTTGATGGCGTGCCAACAGCATAAAGCTCATCACCGCAGGGTAATCCAAGGTGAATTGAATTAACCAACTCACCAGCGCCTTATAGCGTGAATAACTGCTGACGCAGGGGGCAATCACCTTTGTTTCGCGTTGGTAAACCTCTTCAGTTAAGCGCTGCATTAAGGCTTCAGCAAGACCTTGTTTGTCGCCAAAGTGCTTGTATAGGCTGCCAATGCTGGCCCCTGAATGGGCAACGAGGTCAGGAACGGAGGTGTTGAAATAGCCTTTTTCAACAAACAACACCAGCGCCGAGTTAAGTATCTTAACCTGAAGCTTGGAACCGCCAACATGTTGAAAAAAATCCGCTTGCATTTGCATAATCCGTTACTAGAATGAAAGTTCATTCTATATTTAACCCCTTAACAATAACAAGCTAAATCTCATGCAAAAACTAAGGAAGTGGCCGATTGGCGATTTTGATCAATTGTTAACTTGATAGGTTTATACCCTTCTGCATTCCCACGCACAGCGTGGGAACGAGAAAAGAAGTGTGCATACGTTAGCCCACGTGGGAGCGAGTTAAATTCCAGATATCATTTACATCATTTTGTGCTTTGGGGGATAACTTGATTTTTATTGAGTTGCTTTTTTTGCAGCAACAAAAGCGTTAAAGTCAAACTCTGTAGGCGTCCCAGAGTTTTCACCATCTACTAGTGCTTGGCGTAGTTGAGCCATTTTTAGATGATCTTGGCGTATTAAACTCCTCATGTAATCTGATGCATTAGCATAAAGCCCAGATTGAACGGATTCTTCAACCCAGTTTTTCATCTGATCGGGTAGTGAGATATTCATTGTGGCCATAGTGATTCCTTGTCAAAATGATTTGTGATTAATTAAATGGCAAAGATTGCCAATTGTCAAGCTGTGTTGCTTGATGCAGAGCAATATAAAGCCTGAATAATCGAATTAGGCTTTGTGGGCAGGGCGCGATATAATAGGCGCACTTTTTTATTGAGGGGTAAGGCGGGTGCTTTGTCAGGTTTTTCCACAGGATTATCAACAACAGTTAGATGAGAAGCAGCAGCGTTTAACCGCGCTGGTTCCGCAAGTGGCGGGGTGTTTAGAGGTGTTTGCTTCGCCGCCTACCCATTATCGCCAACGTGCGGAGTTTCGGATTTGGCACACGCCTGAACGTTTGTTTTATGCGATGTTTGATCCGGCTAACCCCAAACAGCCGGTTGAAATTAGCGCCTGCCCGATGGCCTGTGAAGCGATTGATGGTTTAATGCAACCCTTGTTAGCGAAAATTAGCGAAAATGAGATTTTAAAAAACGGTTTATTTGAGATAGATTTTCTCGCTACCTTGAGTGGCGAAATGCTGGTGACACTGATTTACCGTAAAAAGCTGGATGACCCGACCTGGTTGCAAGCAGCGCAAACCCTGCGTGATTGTTTGCCGATTCATCATCTGATTGGTCGAAGTCGTAAACAAAAAATTCTGCTTGATCAGGATTTTGTTGTGGAGAAACTGCAAGCTGACGACCAGGTCTGGTTGTTTCAGCAGGTTGAAAATAGTTTTACCCAGCCGAATGCGCAGATGGCGCAAAACATGCTCAGTTGGGCGCGCGCGCAAAGCCGTCAAATTGTGGCGCAAGCGCCGAGCGATTTGCTGGAGCTTTATTGCGGGAATGGTCATTTTTCAATTGCGTTAGCGGATGTTTTTAATCAGGTCTTGGCGACAGAGATTTCAAAGTCCTCGGTTAAATCCGCGCTGTATAATTTACAAGCGAATCAAATTGAAAATGTCACCGTGGTCAAAATGGCGGCGGAAGAGGTGTCGCTTGCGATGCAAGGCCAAGCCTTTAATCGGATGGCGGACATTGATTTAGCCGCCTATGATTTTCAAACCCTTTTTGTTGACCCACCGCGCTCAGGGCTTGATGACCTAACCCGTGGAATGGCAGCGCAGTATCCGCATATCTTGTATATCTCCTGTAACCCTGAAACCCTTGCGCGTGATTTGAGTGTGTTATTACAAACCCATGAATTACGCGCTGCGGCGCTGTTTGACCAATTTCCCTATAGTCATCACCTTGAATCGGGTGTTTGGCTGACCCGGAAAGCCTTATGATTCTAGCCTGGGCCGGTGCGCTGATTATTGGTGTGACGCTGGGCTTGTTGGGTTCAGGTGGCTCGATTTTAACCGTCCCGGTTTTGGTGTATTTAGTCGGTCAAGACCCCAAAGTGGCGATGGCCGGCTCGTTGATGATTGTGGCATTGATTTCGATTTTTGCCGCGTGGCCCTATGCACGTCAGAAAACCATTGATTGGCGGATGGTCGGCTGGTTTGGCATACCAGGCCTGATCGGGGCGGCGGGCGGTGCTTGGCTGGCGCACTTTATTGATTCAATGGTGCAAATGTTGATTTTTGCCGCGCTGATGTTAAGCGCGGCTTATTTAATGTTTAAGCCGATTGACTTACATGCGCCGCCTAAGGTACGCGCTAACTATAAGATTGTGGCCGATGGTTTGGTGGTCGGTGCCTTGACAGGCCTGGTGGGTGTTGGCGGTGGATTTTTAATTATTCCCGCGCTGATTTTGCTTGGCGGCTTGTCGATGCGCCTCGCGGTGGGCACCAGTTTAGTGATTATTGTATTGAAGTCACTGGTTGGTTTTGTGGTGTATTTAGATGTGCTGGCTGCGCAGGATTTAGCCTTGGATTGGCCGATTATTATCAAGTTTAGTTTGATCGGTATTTTAGGCGGTTGGCTGGGGCATAAAATCAGCCATAAATTCGACCAACAAAAACTGCGCCAATTTTTTGCGCTATTCTTAGTATTAATGAGCCTGTTTATTTTGTATCAAAAACTACCAGGCCTGGTAATGGGGTTGTGATGGACGTTGAAATAAACAAACAAAAACCGGTTAAACCGCCGAAGAAGATTTTGCAGATGGTGGGGCGGGCGATGGCGCAATTTAAGATGTTGCGCGAGGGTGATCGGGTGTTACTTGGCTTGTCAGGCGGTAAGGATTCGCTGGCTTTATTGATGGTGCTTAAGCATTTGCAGCGCCATGCGCCGATTCGTTTTGAGTTGGCGGCCTGTACTATTGACCCGGAAATCCCAGGTTTTGATCCATCGCCGTTAAAAGACTTTGTGGCGAGTTTAGATGTGCCTTATTTTTATGAGTCCGAAGACTTGGTAGCCCTGGCCAATCAATATATGAAAGGCGATTCGTTTTGTAGTTTTTGCTCGCGTCATAAACGTGGCAAGCTTTATACTGTTTGTCGGCGCGAGGGCTATAACGTGTTGGCGTTGGGCCAGCATTTAGATGATCTGGCAGAGAGTTTTATGATGTCGGCCTTTAATGCGGGTCAGTTGCGTACCATGAAAGCCCATTATTTAAACAATGAGGGCGATATTCGGATTATCCGGCCGTTTGTTAGGGTGCGCGAAAACCAAACGCGTGATTTTTCTAAGGCTGCCGCACTGCCGGTGATTCCTGATAACTGTCCGGCTTGTTTTGCCAAGCCGCAGGCACGCCAGCAATTTAAACAGCTGTTGTTAGAGCAGGAAAAAACCAATAAACACCTGTATGCGAATTTATGGACAGCGATGCAACCGCTGATTAGTGATGATAATCATGCGGGCTTAGCAGGCCTGGTTGATGAGGCGTTTGATGAAGAAGAGTAAAAAACAAAAACCCATTCAGGGGGCGTTATTTAAAGCGATCATTCGGTTTTTTTCTTGGTTTCCGTTAAGGTGGAATCACCGTTTAGGGGCGATGATCGGCTGGCTTTTGTGGCGTATTCCCAATCGTGCTAGAAAAATCACGGCCAAAAATATGGCGATTGCCTTTGCGGATTATTCGCCAGAACAGCAGCAGGCACTCGTTAAAAAAGCGCTGATTGAAACCGGTAAAACCTTTACTGAGCTGGGGCCGTTATGGATCTGGTCTCAAGCGCGGTTATTGCCGTTGGTAAAACGGATTGAAGGCGAAGATCCTATCAAGCAGGCTTTCGAGCAAGGCAAGGGCGTGATCGTTTTATCACCCCATATTGGCGCTTGGGAAATGATGGGATGGTATTGGTCGGTGCATTACCAAATAACCAGCTTATATCGACCACCGCGTATCGGTTCGATTGAGGGGTTTATGCGTCATGTTCGTGAGCGCGCGGGCGCGAATTTAGTGCCAACGGATTTAACCGGAGTGAAAGCGCTGCGTCGTGCATTAAAAGCCAATCAGATGATCGGCATTTTACCCGATCAAGACCCTGGCAAAAGCGGTGGGGTGATTGCGCCGTTTTTTGGCCATCCTGCGAACACGATGGTACTGGTGTCTAAATTGGCGGCCAAAGCCGATTGCCCGATTTTCTTTACCTATGCCGAGCGGCTGCCAAGGGGGGAGGGTTATGTATTACACATTAAACCAGCTGACCCTGCGCTGGCGAGCTTGGATGAGTTTGAGGCGGCAAGCGCGTTAAATCAAGGGGTTGAGGGCTGTGTGCGTCATTTGCCTAGCCAATATCAGTGGTCTTATAACCGTTTTAAACATCTTAAACAGCACGGAAGTTAATAAGTCAGATAAGTAAATTTTTGTGTAGAATGATAAATTTTATCGATTAAAGCACTAAAACCTTTGTTAGTTTCGGTTAAGATAATCATATTATTGGGAGAAGGTGTATGCGCGTTTTAGCGGTGGATGATAGCGTTTCAATTAGAGAGTTGGTGCGTTTAGTATTACAAGCGACCGAAGGCGTTTCCTTGGTTGAAACCGCTGATTCAGTTGATCAAGCCTTGTCGATTATCCAGTCGCAACCTTTTGACTTGTTCATTATCGACTGGTATATGCAGCCTAAGTCTGGAGCTATCTTATTAAAAGAGATCAAGGCGCAAACTCAATTTAATCACATTCCTGTTATCGTGCTATCAGCGGATCAGGACCCACAGGCCAAGGCCTTGGCAAAGCGCTTAGGGGCCATTGGCTGGATGACCAAGCCATTCAACCCCAAGCGCTTGCAAGAGCTGGTGCTGTCATACAAAGTGGGCTGATTAAGCGAAAACTCAAGCCCAGCTACGCAGACATGAAGTTAAAAAACCTGTCATTGCGAGGAGCACAGCGACGCGGCAATCTCTCAGTGCGTGTGCAATCTGCATCGATTGCGACGGCTTTCAACCTCGCAGTGCTCGTTGTGCTAACCTGAAGGGATTAATGCGCCTGATCCCAATTATCTCCCTCACCGATTTCAACAATTAACGGCACATTCAGCGTCATCGCGCTTTCCATTAGGCGCTTAATTTCCGGCTTGACCTGTTCAAGTAGTTCGGTTTTAACTTCAAAAACCAATTCATCGTGTACCTGCATCAGCATCCGAATATCCAAACCACTTTGGTCAATCCACTGATCTAAGGTTATCATCGCTTTTTTAATAATATCGGCGGCGGTACCCTGCATCGGGGCGTTAATGGCGGTGCGTTCAGCGTGCTGCTTGCGTGGACCACGCGCTCTGATATCCGGCAGATAAAAGCGTCGTCCAGCAAGGGTTTCCACATAACCATAATACTCGGCATCGGCTTTGGTGGTGTTCATATAGGTTTTGACCCCGGGATAGCGGTCAAAATAACGGTCAATATAGGCTTGTGCCAAGCCGCGATCTATCCCCAACTGGTTAGCCAAGCCAAACGCCGACATGCCATAAATTAAACCAAAGTTGACCGCCTTGGCGCTACGGCGCTGTTCAATGGTGACCTCGGCCAGCGGCATATCAAAGATTTCTGCCGCCGTAGCTTGGTGAATATCCTTGCCTTGCGCAAACGCCTCTACCAGGCCGGCATCTTGGCTTAAATGCGCCATAATGCGCAACTCGATTTGTGAATAGTCAGCGGCGAGCAATTGATAACCTGGCCTGGCGATAAACGCTTGGCGAATGCGCCGCCCTTCGGCGGTGCGAATCGGAATATTTTGTAGGTTGGGCTCAGTAGACGATAAACGCCCAGTTGAAGCCACGGCCTGCTGATAAGAGGTGTGAACCCGTCCCGTTGTGGCGTCGATTTGCTTGGGAAGCGCATCGGTGTAAGTCGATTTAAGCTTGGCTAAACTGCGGTGCTGGGTAATGACTTTGGGCAGCTCGTGACCTTGCTCCGCGAGTTCAGCGAGCACGGGTTCAGCGGTCGAGGGCACGCCTTTCGGGGTTTTTTTAATCACGGGCAAACCCTGCTGCTCAAACAGGATTTCTTGCAATTGTTTGGGTGAGCTAAGGTTAAATTCTTGGCCGGCTAGGCGGTAGGCTTCTTCTTCGAGGGCGGCAATTTTATCAGCCAACTCAGCGCTTTGGATTTTTAATAAATCCTTATCCACCAGCATACCATGACGCTCCATCTTGGCTAAAACAGGTAACAGCGGTATCTCAATCTCGTTCAAGACTTCAACCAGGTCGGGTTGTTGGGTTAATTGCGGATAAAGCGTTTGATGCAGTTGCAGCGTAATATCCGCATCTTCGGCGGCGTAGGGCGCGGCCTGCTCCAATGCAATTTGGTTAAAGGTTTTTTGTGCTTTGCCCTTGCCGGCAATCTCCTCAAACTTAATCGTGCTTTTGTTGAGGTAGTGCTGCGCAAGGTCGTCCATATTGTGACGGCTGGCGACCGAATTCAGCACATAGGATTCAAGCATGGTGTCAAACACGATACCATTTAAACGAATCCCTTGGTTGGCAAAAATATGCCAGTCATATTTAATGTTCTGGCCAATTTTTTGGGGTCGATCCGATTCTAACAGGGGTTGGAGTGCCGCCAGGGTGGCATCAAAATCGAGTTGGCTCGGTGCGTCTTCATAATCATGGCGCAGGGGCAAATAGGCGGCTTCAATTTTACCCCCTTGCTCAAGCGCAAAGCTAAGACCAACTAATTGTGCTTGCATCGAATCCAGAGAAGTGGTTTCGGTGTCGATAGCAAAGTGCTCAGCCTGAGTGAGTTTTTTGAGCCACAAATCAAAATCGGCTTGGGTTAAAATCGTTTGGTAGTCAGCGGACTCTAATGTTTTTGTAACTAGGGCTGGTTGTGTGTCAGCGGTTTTTTCACGGTTTGAGGGCAGGCTTTTAGCACCAGGCCTGGCATGGTGACTTACCTGTTTACTAAAAGGCAATTGACCTTCTTCAAGCTGTTTGAGCCAGTTTTTAAACTCATACTCGCTAAACAAGCGGCTAAGTGCGTCGATATCGGCCTCACGGCGCGCTAAATCCGGCAGATTAATCGGCAAGTCGCAATCCGTTCGAATCGTGGTCAGCTGACGCGACAGCGCCAAATGCGGGATATGTTCGCGTAGGGTTTCGCCAATCTTTCCTTTGATTTCATCGGCATGCGCGACCAGATTGTCCATCGTGTCATAAGCGCTCAGCCATTTCACCGCCGTTTTTGGGCCACATTTAGGAATGCCGGGGATATTGTCCGAGGTATCGCCCATCAGCGCCAAATAGTCGATGATTTGATCTGGGCGAATACCAAACTTTTCCACCACCTTGTCGGGTGTCATTAGGGTATTGTTCATGGTGTTAATCAGCGTGATATGCGCATTCACCAGTTGCGCCATGTCCTTGTCGCCAGTGGAAATCAGCGCATCGCGTTGCGCTTGCGTCGCTTGCACCGCCAGCGTGCCAATCACATCATCGGCTTCCACCCCCTCAATCACCAATAAGGGTAAGCCAAGTGCCTTAACAATCTGGTGAATCGGCTCAATTTGAACCCGTAACTCATCCGGCATCGGCGGGCGATGGGCTTTGTATTCAGGAAAAAGCTCATTGCGAAAGGTCTTACCCTTGGCATCAAATACTACCGCCATGTGCTCTGGCTGATAAGTTTCCAGTAGCTTGCCAATCATATTGGTCACGCCATAAATCGCCCCCGTTGGATGCCCAGCGGCATTCGTCAGCGGCGGCATCGCATGAAATGCACGAAATAAATAGGACGAACCATCAACCAAAATAATCGGAGCAGTAGACGTTTGAGACATGTGAAACCTTAGGATCTAATGAGAGTAACGTGATTTTAGACGAAAACACGGATTGGAATAAAGCTAAATATCCGGGTTAGAGACTATAGAGAAGTTATTGCCAGAGTCCGCAAGCTCAGATGCTTGCCGTTCGAAGCCGGAGCGGATGAATTGTTTTTTTCCGATGATTTATGATTTACCTTCGAAAAAAGAATCAGATGCGCCCCTGCTGGATTCGTCGGAAAAAGTGCAGTACTCTTCTGTGGAGTAGTTTGTTCTGATTGTTCGGTTGCTGAAAGTCAGTTTTCTTCATTTGGCAGGGTTAGTGCTTGTTCGTTTAAACAAATCGGGCTTTAGGACGGTATTTTTGCTATCATAGGCGCCATTTTCAATCGTTTTTTTGTGGGTATAAATGAAAGAGCAGGTTAAACAAATTCATTTTGTGGGGATCGGTGGTGTTGGTATGGCCGGCATTGCTGAGGTGTGTTTGAATCTGGGGTTTGATGTGTCTGGCTCGGATATGAAACTCAATGCCAATATTCATCGTTTGCAAGCACAAGGTGCGCGCGTGCAGTTTGATCATCAACCTGAGTTAATGCAGGCGGCGGATGTGCTTGTGATATCTAGCGCAATTAAGGCCGATAACCCTGAGGTGGTTTGGGCGAAGTCGCAGCGTATTCCGGTGATTCCGCGTGCGGAAATGTTGGCGGAGTTGATGCGGATGCGCTTTGGTATTGCGGTCGCGGGCACGCATGGCAAAACCACCACGACGAGCCTTACGGCGGCGATTTTAACCCAAGGTGGGCTTGATCCTACGTTTGTGATTGGCGGCAAATTGAACCAGGTTGGGGCGAATGCCCGTTTGGGCTCTAGTAAGTATTTGGTGGCCGAAGCGGATGAATCGGATGCGTCGTTTTTACATTTGACGCCGATGATGTCGATTGTGACCAATATTGATATGGATCACATGGAAACCTATCAGGGCGATTTTTCTCGCTTAATTAAAACTTATATTGAGTTTATTAACCGTTTACCTTTTTATGGGTTGGCGGTGATGTGTTTGGATGATCCGTATATTAAGCAGATTTTGCCGGATTTGGCGCGAAAAACCCGCACCTATGGTTTTGATGAGCAGGCTGATGTGCGCGCGATTGAGGTTGTGCCTTGTGGTTTGCAAACGCGTTTTACGGTGGTGACCCAGGATCAGCCGCCTTTTGATGTGTTACTGAACTTGCCTGGGCGGCATAATGTGCAGAATGCCTTAGCGGCGATTGCAGTGGCGTTGGAGGTGGGTGTAAAAATCGAAGCTATTGGACAGGCGTTACGTGAGTTTGCCGGTGTTGGGCGGCGGTTTGAGGTGTATGCGAATCGTGTGATTGGCGGACGTCAGGTTACACTGGTGGATGATTATGGACATCATCCAACGGAGCTGGTCGCAACACTTGAAACCGCGCGGAATGCGTTTGAGGGGCAGCGTGTGGTGTTGGTGTTCCAGCCGCATCGTTATAGCCGAACGCGTGACTTGTTTGAAGATTTTGTGCATGCTTTGTTAAAAGCGGATTTGGTCATCTTGGCGCAGGTATACCCTGCAGGCGAAACGCCTTTGCCGAATTTTGATTCTAAAGCCTTGATTCAAGCGATGCGCTTACGCGGTGAGCAAAATCTGGTGTTGGTGGATGATTTTGCTGAATTGGATGGTCTGGCGGCGGATCTGTTGCAAGACGATGATTTGGTATTGATGATGGGTGCGGGCGATATTGGTGCTTGGGCCAAAGCTTGGCAGGAACGGGAGCGCTAAACATGGCGGATTTTGGGCGTGTGGCGGTGTTGATGGGCGGTGTGGCGGCGGAGCGCGAGGTGTCGTTGCGCAGTGGTCAGGCGGTGTTAAAGGGTTTGCTGGCGGCGGGTGTTGATGCGCAGGCGTTTGATGTCACCTGTTTGACGCAGTTGGTTGAGATAGCGCAGCAGGTTGATCGTGCCTTTATTGCGTTACATGGTCGTTGGGGTGAGGATGGTCAGGTGCAGGCGATTTTGCAATCGTTGGGTTTGCCCTTTACCGGTAGCGCGATGGCGGCTTCAGCTTTGGCAATGGATAAGTTGCGCACCAAGTGGGTGTGGCGCGGCGCAGGCCTGGCAACACCGGGGTTTGTGTATGTGTCCAAAACCCAGCCGCTGGCGCTGGATGCGTTGACGCTGAGTTTTCCGCTGATGGTGAAGCCAAGCCATGAAGGTTCAAGCATTGGTATGCGCAAGGTTTATGATTCGCAGGAATTGGTTGAGGCGGTGAGTGCGGCTCAAGCCTATGATGCGGAGGTGTTGATTGAGGAGTTTATTGAAGGGCGCGAGTTTACGGTAGCGCTCTTGAAGGGTCAGGTGTTGCCGATGATTGAGCTCAAGACCACGCATGATTTTTATGATTTTGATGCGAAGTATCAAGCGAATGACACCCAGTATATTTGTCCGTGCGATTTGGATGCATCGATTCAGCGGCAGATTAGTCAGTTGGTGCTACAGGGGTTTGATGTGCTCGGTGCACAAGGCTGGGGGCGGATGGATGTCATGCTTGATAAGCATAACCAGGCCTGGTTGATTGAGTTGAACACGGTACCGGGGATGACGGAGAAAAGTTTAGTGCCTAAGGCCGCTAAGCAGGCAGGCTTTCGTTTTGAACAGTTGGTTGTTGAAATTTTGCGTAGTTCGCAGGTTGTTCAGTGAGGTGGGTCTGCCATGTTCACTAAACTCAGTTGGTTGTTGGGTTTTGCGCTGGCGGTAAGTTTGATCTTTTATGGTTATTTACAGGCTAAAAGCACAACGCCCGAGGTGTTATCCTACTCCATCGAGAACCCATTGCAGCATGTGAGTTTGGATGAGGTGGATGATGCGCTCTATCCGTTTTTAGTTCAGGGATTCTGGAAGGTGGACTTGCTGCGCTTGCAAACGGCCTTGGAGCAGGTTGCTTGGATTCACCGTGTCGAGGTGCAGCGAAGCTGGCCGTCAAATTTAAAAATAAAGATTCAGGAATACCAGCCGATTGCTAGATGGGGCGAGTCAAGTTTGGTGACAGCGGATGCGGTGGTATTTACGCCGATTGATTTAGCTGGCTTTGAACAGTTGATACAGTTGGATGGTGATTTACTGCAGGTGGAAGGCATTTTGCAGTTGCTTGATCAACTTCCCGAGCAGCTCGAACCCTTGGGCTGGTCGTTGGTGGATTTGCGCCAGCATATAGATGGTGTGTTGAGTGTGGAGTTGGATAACGGATTGGTTTTAAGGGTTGATCAGGCAAATTGGTCAACAAAAGTAAGGCGCTTTGTGCGCGCTTATCCCTTGTTAGCCGAAAAGCTGGTAGAATCCGCACAAGGCTATGATTTACGGAATACGAATGGGTTTGCAATTATCATGCCCAAAAACAGTGATCTAGTGACGAATTAACGCTCAAAAGAGAAGGTTATGGCGCGTAAAAGAAATACAACAAACATGGTGGTCGGTTTAGATATCGGAACGTCGAAAATTGCGGCAATTGTCGGCAAAATTAAACCTAATGGTGATATTGAGGTTTTAGGGATGGGGACTTATCCGTCTCGCGGCCTTAAGAAAGGTGTGGTGGTGAATATTGACTCAACCGTTGAGTCAATCCAGCGGGCGATTGATGAAGCCGAACGCATGTCAGGTTATCAAGCACAGTCTGTTTATGTCGGTATTGCTGGAAGTCATATTAAAAGTTTTAACTCCAATGGTATGGTCGCGATTCGCAACCAAGAGGTGACTGAAGAGGATATTCAGCGAGTGATTGATGCGGCACGCACTCAAGCGATTCCGGGTGATCAAAAAGTGCTGCATATCTTGCCGCAGGAGTACATGATTGACAACCAAGGCGGCATTCGCGAGCCGATTGGTATGTCAGGGGTGCGTTTAGAGGCTAAGGTGCATATGGTGACCGGCTCATTAAGTGCCGCGCAGAATATTACAAAGTGCGTACAGCGCTGTGGTTTAAAAGTCGAGGATATTATTCTTGAGCAGCTGGCCTCTAGTGAATCCGTCCTGTCCGAAGATGAAAAGGAACTGGGTGTTTGTTTGGTGGATATTGGTGGCGGTACCACCGATATTGCGGTCTTCTATCAGGGGGCGATTCGGCATACCTCGGTGATTGCGGTGGCAGGCGACCAGGTAACGAACGATATCGCTGTGGCGCTCCGCACCCCCACCCAGGCGGCCGAAGATATCAAACGCAGGTATGCCTGTGCCTTGCCTCAGCTCATTGCACAGGATGAGGAAATTGAGGTGCCGAGTGTGGGGGATCGCCCTGCGCGTTGTTTATCTCGCCGTACCTTGGTGGAGGTTGTTGAACCGCGTTATGAAGAGCTATTTCAACTCATCCAGGCGGAATTAAGACGCTCTGGGTTTGAGGAGATGATTGCGGCAGGCGTGGTTTTAACCGGTGGCAGTTCACTGGTTGAAGGTGCGGTGGAGTTAGCTGAGGAGGTGTTTAATATGCCGGTACGCTTGGGTATTCCACATGAGGTCACCGGGTTGAAAGAAGAGGTCATTAGCCCGGCCTATGCCACAACCGTCGGTTTATTGATGTATGCGCGGGATAATGGTTATTATCAAGTGGATCACCAGCCTGAACAGCCGTTAACCAATAAAGTGAATTTGTTAAACCGCATGAAAGACTGGTTTAATAAGAGTTTTTAATATTTGAAGAGAAAGATAGAGCGTGAAGCAAAGAACCCTAGCGAACCCGATTAAAGCCAAAGGTGTTGGCCTACATACAGGTCATCAAGCCTTGATGACCCTTCGCCCTGCGCCTGTCGATACAGGTATTGTTTTTCGGCGGATTGATCTTGACCCGGTTGCCGAGTTTAAGGTGTCAGCGGATATTGTGGGCGAAACCATGTTATGTACCACGATTCAGAGTGGTGAGGCAAAAATTGCAACCATTGAGCATTTAATGTCGGCGCTGGCGGGTGTGGGGATGGATAATCTGTATATCGACTTGGACTCGGATGAAGTGCCGATTATGGATGGCAGTGCGTCACATTTTATTTTTCTAATTCAGTCAGCCGGTATTCAGTATCAAGAGGCACCCAAAAAGTATCTGCGGATTAAAAAAACCGTTCGTGTTGAAAACGAATTAGGGGGGTGGGCCGAGTTTCATCCCTATGAGGGTTATCGTTTAAATTTTTCGATTAAGTTTAGCCACCCTGCGTTTAAGCAAACCGCTGAGAGCATGACGCTGGATTTTTCGTCCACCTCTTATTTTAAAGAAGTCAGCCGCGCCCGTACTTTTGGTTTTATGAGTGACATGGACATGTTGCGTTCGCGTAAATTGGCCTTAGGGGCGAGCTTGAATAACGCGATAGGTTTGGATGACTCGGGTGTGATGAATAAAGAAGGGCTGCGTAACAAAGATGAGTTTGTGCGCCACAAGATTTTAGATGCCGTGGGCGATTTGTTTATGTCGGGTTACACTATTCTGGGCGAGTTTACCGCTCACAAATCAGGTCACGCGTTGAATAACCAGTTACTGCGTGAATTATTTAATCAGCCGGATGCTTATGAAGTCGTTACGCTTGATCCCGATCAAACGCCGCCCATCGACTTTAGCAGTAGTAAAGTACTAATCTGAATGATCAAGTGCGCGCCGGCTGAGTTTGGTGAGTGCTTGTGCGAGTTTGTCGGGAAGGTGTTTACTCATCGCTTGCATTTCTTGCGCGCTCTGTAAATCGGGTCGATTGGCTTTTTTCTTGATTTTTTGTTGCTGCTCTTCAAAATCTAACAGCAGTTTAAACTTGACTTGATTGAGATGAAGGTGAGGTAAGTTTTGTTGAAAACAGCCGAGTAGGTTTTGTTCAAAGAACCGCAGTTTACTTGCCCAGGCCTGGTTGTTCACCAAGCAAATTAACGTTTGTTTATCAATACTCACACCCACTAGATGTTGCGCAAGCGGAGGCGGCAATTGCGCTAAAGCTAAATCATGTAAGGCTTGGTAAAGCTCGGCCTGCTGGAAAAGTTTGCCCAGGCCTGGTTGTGCAAGGCTATGTTTCATCATTTGTAGAAGTCGAATCTCGTTTTACTGTGATAGAATAAGCCCAATTTTAACTCAGAAATCCGTTGGATATTGAAAACCTATGTTTAAAACTCTCATTCAAAAAGTGTTTGGTAGCCGCAATCAGCGCATCCTAAAACAATACCATAAACGCATCCCGGCCATTAATAGCTTCGAGTCCAGTTTTGAAGCACTCACCGATGAGCAACTTAAAGCGAAAACCGATGAATTTAAGCAAGCGCTAGCCGCTGGAAAAAAGCTCGATGATATTCTGCCAGAAGCCTTTGCGGTGGTGCGTGAAGCCAGTAAGCGTGTCTTTGGCATGCGCCATTATGATGTGCAGATGATTGGTGGCATGGCGCTAAACGATGGCCGTATTGCTGAAATGCGTACCGGTGAGGGTAAAACCCTTGTGGCGACCTTGGGCGCTTATCTGAATGCGCTGACAGGAAATGGGGTGCATGTCATTACGGTTAACGATTATCTAGCCAAGCGTGATGCCGAGTGGATGGGCAAGTTGTATGGCTTTTTGGGCTTGACGACAGGCGTGATTGTCAGCGGCCAAAGCCATCAAGAAAAACAGTTGGCGTATGCAATGGATATTACTTACGGCACCAACAATGAATTTGGCTTTGATTATCTGCGCGATAATATGGCGATTTACAAAGAAGAAAAAGTCATGCGCGGTCAAGCCTTTGCGATTATTGATGAGGTGGACTCGATCTTGATTGATGAGGCCCGCACGCCGTTAATTATCTCCGGCCCGAATGAAAGCAAAGCGGAAATCTATCAAAAAATAAACCCGATGATTGCGCATTTGGAGCGCGGTGAAGAAGATACAACCGAAAAAACCACCACGGGTGATTACACGGTGGATGAAAAAGCGCGTCAGACCTATTTAACCGAAGAGGGGCATGAGAAAGTTGAAAACATGCTCACTGAAGCGGGCTTGTTAAACGAGGGTGAAAGCCTTTACGATGCGACAAATATTGGTTTGATGATTCACGTTAACGCCGCTTTGCGTGCGAATGTGCTGTTCGAGAAAAACCGCGACTATATCGTTGAAAATGGCGAAGTCGTGATTATCGATGAGCATACCGGCCGTAAGATGCAAGGTCGTCGGTGGGGCGAAGGTTTACATCAGGCGGTTGAGGCGAAAGAAGGTGTGAATATTCAGCACGAAAGCCAAACCTTTGCGTCGATCACCTTCCAAAACTATTTCCGCCAGTACGGCAAGCTATCGGGTATGACCGGTACCGCTGACACCGAAGCCGGTGAATTTATATCGACCTATGGCTTGGAAGTGGTGGTGATTCCACCCAATAAAGTGCCAGCGCGTCAGGATTTAACCGATTTGGTATTCTTGGACTTACAAAGTAAGTTCAATGCAATCGTTGAAGACGTTAAGCAGACGCACGCAACCGGTCAGCCTATTTTGATTGGTACCGCATCGATTGAGATGTCGGAGTTGTTGTCGAATGCATTTACGCAGGGTAAGGTGACCCACGAAGTATTGAACGCTAAACAACACGAGCGTGAAGCCCATATCATTGCCAACGCCGGTATGCCAGGCGCGGTTACGATTGCGACTAACATGGCGGGGCGCGGTACGGATATTGTATTGGGCGGTAATCTTGAAGCTCAAATCGAAGAACTGGGTGAGAATCCAACAGCTGAACAGGTTGAGAAGGTGAAGGCTGATTGGCAAATTCGCCATGACAAGGTATTGGCGTTGGGCGGTCTAAAAGTAATTGGCTCTGAGCGCCATGAGTCGCGTCGTATCGACAATCAGTTGCGTGGTCGTTCCGGTCGTCAAGGTGATCCGGGTATGACGCGTTTTTACCTGTCGTTGGACGACAATTTGATGCGCCGTTTTGCGTCTGAGAAAGTCAAAAACATGATGCGCCGTTTAGGTATGGAAGAAGGCGAAGCGATTGAGCACCCCATGGTCAGCAAGTCGATTGAACGTGCGCAGAAACAAGTAGAACGTTTACATCAAGATGAGCGCGCGAACCTGTTGAAGTTTGATGACATTGCCAACGAGCAGCGTAAAGTGGTGTATCAGCAGCGTAATGAGTTGATGGAAAGTGAAGAAGTGCGTGAAACCATTGAGTTGATGCGTGAAGACGTGGTCAATAGCGTGATTGACAACTATATTATGCCGGGCAGTTTGGACGAGCAATGGCGTATTCCTGAATTGGAAACCGCGTTGCATGAAGAGTTTGGCGTCGAATTGCCGATTCAGCAATGGTTGGAACAAGACAAGTCCTTGTATGAAGAAACCCTGCGCGCGAAGATTTTGCAGGCGGTGATTGATCATTACAATGAAAAAATGAAGGTAGTGGACGAAAAAACCCTCGGACATTTTGAAAAAGAAGTGTTATTGCGTAATATCGATAAGCTTTGGCGTGAGCATTTGGCGGAGATGGATTATCTGCGACGTGGTATACATTTGCGCGGCTTTGCGCAGAAAGACCCTTTTCAAGAATATCGTCGCGAGTCGGCGTTATTGTTCCAAGGCTTTTTGGGCGAAGTGAAGCGCGAAACCGTGAAAATGCTATCCTTAGTGCAGTTACATAGTCAGCAGGATGTAGCGGCGTTTGAGGAACAGCAGAAGCAAGAGGCTCAGCTGGAGCTTCAAGCGATCCATCCTGATGCGGATAAGCCTGCGGCTGAAGAGGGCTCTAGCAGCCAGGCTGATGAGGATTTAAAAGCACAAACCTTCCGTCGTGACGTGCCAAAAGTAGGGCGCAATGATCCTTGTCCTTGTGGCTCAGGTAAAAAGTATAAACAGTGTTGTGGTAAATTAAATTAATCCATTCAGACCTTTGCTTGCAAAGGTCTTTTACATTTTTGAGGTGTGAAATGCCTGTAGGTTTATCAAGCGAGTTGCCTGTTATTCATCCTGTTGCCGGTGCCTATTTAGGTGCGACAGCGGCTAAAATCAAAAAAAACGGTAAAACCGATCTGGTGGTGATTGAGCTTGCGGAAGGCACGGTCACTGCCGCCACCTTTACCACTAATGCCTGTTGCGCGGCGCCGGTGACCTTGGCTAAAGCGCATTTAGCCAAGGCGCAGCCGCGTGCTTTATTGATTAATAGTGGTAATGCGAATGCCGCCACGGGTGAACCAGGCCTGGTGAATGCCACGCAAACCTGTCAGTGGTTGGCGGATGAGCTAGGTTGTCAGTTGGAAGAAGTCTTGCCTTTTTCAACCGGTGTTATTGGTGAGCCGTTGCCGATGGAAAAAATCCAGCGCGGTTTGCCTGATGCCTTGGCTAACCGCAAAATTGATGGCTGGGCACAGGCGATGGCGGGGATTATGACCACGGATATCGTGCCTAAAATGGTGAGTCGCGTGATCTCGATTGACGGCCATGATGTGGTGATTACGGGTATGGCAAAAGGCTCCGGCATGATTCATCCGAATATGGCGACGATGCTGGGTTTTGTGGTCACCGATGCCAAAATCAGTGCGACGCTGTTAGAGGGCTGTTTAAAGCAAGCGGTCAAAAAATCCTTTAACCGTATTACGGTGGACGGCGATACCTCAACCAATGATGCCTGCACCTTAAGCGCGACACAACAGGCGGATATGCCCTTGATAACGGATGCGCAATCGAGTGCCTATCAGCAGTTTGCGCAGGAAATAGAATCGTTGATGACGGAGCTAGCGCATATGATTGTGCGCGATGGTGAGGGCGCGACTAAGTTTATCGCGATTGAAGTCAACGGCGGACAGGATGAAGCGGAGTGTTTAAAAGTCGCGCAAGCGGTGGCGCTTTCGCCCTTAGTCAAAACCGCGATGTTTGCCTCAGATCCTAACTGGGGTCGTATTCTGGCAGCGGTCGGGCGTGCGGGTGTTGATAACTTGGATATCACCAAACTGCAGATTTTCTTGGGCGGTGTGTGCATCGTGCGCAATGGCGGTCGAGCCGCCGATTACACTGAAGACCAAGGGCAGGCGGTGATGAAGTCGGATGAAATTTCAGTACGCATCGAGCTGAATCGCGGCGAGGCCTCAGAAACGGTTTGGACCTGTGATTTTTCGTATGATTATGTCAAGATAAATGCAGAATATCGTTCGTAATCCGTTAATGGAAAAGTGATCAGCAAGGCACGAAATTATGTCGATTTCGTGCCTTTTTCGTTTAGAGAATTTGTTTAGAAAATGTATTTGGAGACATCAATGATTCAGGTTGCCGTAGGCTGTTTGTTGCAGGATAACAAGGTGTTAATTGGGCAGCGATTAGCGCGCCAGTCGTTTGCGGGCCAATGGGAGTTTCCGGGCGGTAAACTTGAAGCGGGTGAAAGCCCTGAGCAGGCATTAATCCGCGAGTTCAGCGAGGAAACCGGATTGCAAACAGCCGATTGGCAGCCTTTGATAAGTTATCCCTGGGTTCATCGCAGTCAAGCCATTCATCGCGGCCAGCGTGATGTAGAGGTGCAGTTACATGTATTTGTTACCACAAGCGCACAGGGCGAACTTCAGGCGCTTGAAGGCCATGCGTTTGAATGGTGCCCATTGAATGCGCTTGATCAACGTCAGATGTTGGTGGCGAATAAGGGGATTGTGCGTGCGTTGCAATTGCCGGATCGTTATTTGATTACCGGTGAATTCCATGACCAACAGGATGCGCTCTCGCGTTTAAAAGCAGCGTTAGCCGAGGGCATAAAGTTGGTGCAGCTTCGCGCTAAGGGTCTGGATAAAGCGGCGTTTATTGAACTAGCGCAGGCGGCCTTACCCCTGTGTCATGGTCATGGAGCAAAATTAATGTTGAATGCGAAAGTAGAATGGTTGGATGCACTGCCGCAAGCGGATGGGTTGCAACTGGCCTCTACGGAAATTATGGGCTTAGTGCAACGTCCGATTGCCAATGACAAGTGGCTGGCGGTATCTTGTCATAATGAATTGGAACTGGCGAAAGCCCTAGAGCTGCAAGCCGATTTTGTGTTGCTGTCGCCCGTCAAGCCCACTCGTTCACATCCGGGGGTGGCGGGAATAGGGTGGCAGGCGTTTAGTACCATGACGCAAGCGATGCCGATACCGGTTTATGCATTAGGCGGTCTTAACGACACAGACCGAGCAGAGGCCAAACAACAGGGCGCACAAGGCATTGCCGCCATTTCAGGCTACTGGCCACAACCGATTTAGCGATTAGACTTTTTGTCTTGGTGTTGTTTCCAAAGCAAAACAACCACAGCAATAGTTGAAACTATTGCTAGCCCGCTAAATAAAACCAATGCTTCCATGTTATTTTTTCTCCAATAATAAGAAACCAAAAAGCGCAATCATGCCACTAGCATAAAAACCAATGGTAATGATTGTCCATTTTGATGCCATGTCAAATTCCAATATAGTCGTTAAAACCACACCCGCAAAAACCAGTTTTGAAATGTCGAGTAGGTAGTCGGCGAGTTTGTTTTTAAAGTTTTGATTCATGATGTTATCTTAGCGTAAGCTGAGTAGAAAGCCAAGCGAGGGCTTTTTGTTCTAGGGCTTCGAGGCTGGTGTTGTTGGTGAGGATCGAGTCGGCGCATTGCTGGCGTTCTTGGCGTGGCGCTTGTTGTTTGATGATCTGTTGGATTTGCGTTAGGCTGCGTTGATCGCGTTGTTGGACGCGCTGGATTTGTTGTTGTTCATCACATTCAATCAGCAGTAGATGGTCAATCTGGTACTCAGGTTGATTAATTTGATTCAACACTGGAATGGCGACAAAAATTAACCGATGATGGGGCTTGAGTTGCTCAATCTGTTGGCGCACGGTTTGGCGCACCAGTGGATGCAATATCGCTTCAATTTGCTGTTTAAGCTCGGGCTGGCTGAAAAAGGCATCGGCGAGTTTTTTGCGATTCAGTGTGCCTTCAGGGGTTAAATATGCCTCGCCTAAAAGTGCTATCATCGCCACCAGGCCTGGTTGCTGTGGTTCGACTAATTGTTTTGCCACTTGGTCGGTATCGATAATCGGATAACCTTGCTTTTCAAATACCTTGCACACGGCAGACTTTCCACAGCCTATACCGCCAGTGATGCCGATAATCATCGGTTTATTCAAGAGTTCACTCATCGGTTCACTCATCGGTTCACTCATGTGTTTATTCATTGATTCTCGCTAAAAATATAAACACGACTGGTTTCTGAGTGCATCGCGCGATAAAGCGCAAAATCGGCTTGTTTAGGCAGTCTTTTCATTGCAAGACTGTCTTGTTTGCCATTCACGTAGCTAATCCCAAGACGAAATAAAACCGCATGTTGTATGCCAATATCACTATATGTTGTCCCTAGCTGTTCAATGATTGTATGCGCTTGTTGTTCTAGTGTTTGCGGGTCAAAGTCGACTAAAATCATGACAAGGGTGTCTGGGCTGATGCGAAATAACGGGGTTGAGCTGTTGTGTTCTTTAAGGCGAGCAACCCACTGCTTAACTAACGCTTCAGTGACTTGAAAGCCATATTGATAAACCATGTCTCGAAAGTTTTCGCAGCTAAGCATGAGGTAGGCAACCGGCTTAGGGGATAAGCTTTGCATTTCAAGGGAGGTTTGCCAATATTGATCTAGTGCACGCTGGTTGCCTATCTTTGTAGTTGGGTCGCTGAGTGAGAGGTGTTCAAGCTGCTGGTTAGATTTTTTAAGTTGATTTTGACTCGCTAACAATGCGTTGTGGTACTCGCCTAATTGGCCTTTGAGTTCTTGGCATTCTTTTAACAGAATCGGCGCTGAGGTATCACTAATCTGTTGGTTAGGGTTTAGCCTGAGATGTTGAAGATATTGCCCTACTTTACTGAGCGGCCTGAGAAAAAAAGTTTGAATGAAACCAAAAACGATGAGTGCGGCCGTGAGGCTGATTAGAGTGAAAATGATGACAAATTGCTCGATTAATTCCCAAAGCTGGTCGCTCACAGGATTGGAGACAGGGCGATAAACCAAGGCTTCACTTATCTCATCAAACCCAATAATGCCGCTACGGTTAAGATAAAGGTTTTTAAAGTCTAAATAGAAGAACTGATTGTGCTGTGCAAGAAGTTGATGGAAGTTAACCGCTAGCGCGACATAGCCAATTATTTCTTCTGGGTTGACGCGTGAGTAAATGGCTTGGTGGCTGACATAGTATTCTTGATTGATAAACGGGGCCAAAATATAGTGGTTAGCCTCTGTTATCTGATCGGGAAGCACGTTGGGGCGAACATGGTTGATGGCAACCAGCTTGGTGCCTTGGCTGTCATATAGCTCTAGCTGGTAGTAGTGGGGTTTAAAGTAGCCGCTTTGTTTAAGGCGCTGTTGGTGCCAATAATAATAGTAACTTGGTTGGTGGAGTTGTTGGTGAATATCATCCCATTTTGTCAGTTGATCCAGCTCAAGGCGGTTTTGTCTAAAGCTGGTTTCTAAGGCTTGTTGTAGTTCATTTTTAGCTTTGATGGTTACTTGCTTTTCGACTTGTTGCTGGATATTTAGCCCTTGATAGTAAAGGCTGGCGTTGGTGATTAACACCAGTGCTAGTCCAACCGAGATAAAGCTGATCAATAGTGTTTTGGCGGCGAAGGATGGTTTCATCGAGCGGCCTCCATCGTTTGCAGAATACGCAGCAGATTATCTTGAAAGGCAGGTTCTTGTTCGCCGGTAAAAAAGTGGTTTGCGCCCTCTATAATGGTTAGTTTTGTACCCGTTTCTTGTAGCTCATCTAGCCATTTTTTGCCTACTTGGCCATAGCGTGTGTCATTCCCTGCCATCAGGGTATGATTAGGCCGATCGAGTTGTTTGAGGGTTTGAATAACGCGTTCGCGGGTGATTTTAAGATAGGATAAATAGCTCTCAGCTGTAGCGAAATAGTCATCCTGACAAAATAGAAAACTATAGTGTTCAGGGCGGATAATCCCTTCGCGGATAAGTTGCTCGGCACGAAGGCGGTCGCTAGTTTTATTGCCTAGCTCCTGTCCAGCGAGATAAAACAAACTGGTAAAGATAAGCCCTTTGATTGATGAGGGCACAGGGTTTGCCGCCAGTGCTTCTAAAATAGTTTGGCTGCCGCTGGAGTGGCCAATTAACACAATCTCTTTATGCCCTTGCTGTTCCAGCCAGCTGATCCAAGCCATCAGTTCCGCGATGTCCTGCTCTAGGGTATGGGTGTGTAAGCTGTTACAACTCAGCGGTTGACTGCGCATTGGAATGTTCATTGTAAGTGTCGGTGATAAGGTGCTATACCCCTCAATATTCAAAAAGTCTTGAAGCGTGGCGACGGTTGGATAGTTGTGGGTGGCGGAAAAGCCATGCAAAATTAACACAACGGGCTTGTTTGCGTTATCACTGGGAACACTGGTGTAGAGTGCTTGACCTATTACCGACGCACCAGGGGCTTGCAATTCAATCGTTTGCGCGTTGCTGAGCGTAAACCACATCGAGAATATAAAAGCAGACAGGATTTGATAGGTTGATTTCATCTCTTTCCCTAAACTTGTTTGAGTTTTGACATCCAATCTTAGCATGAAATAAGCACCTTGGTAGAATAGAGCGTCGATTAGCTCAGGGCAAACGCATCTAAATAATTAAAAAATCATAACAATAGTCATGATTAACCTCGTTCCCACGCTGCTAACGTATGCACACTTCTTTTCTCGTTCCCACGTCGTGCATCACGGCCATTAAGTTAAGGAATAAATGGCTCTGTCACCCTGCGCGAAGTCGCAGGGTCTATAGCCGCCAGCGGCTGGATCCTGCGACTTCGCGCAGGATGAAGGCTCTGGGTAAAAGAAATGGGTCATTGCGAGGCCGAAGGCCGTGGCAATCTCCAGCCGACCGTGCACTGACTCAAGAGATTGCTTCGCTTCGCTCGCCATGATACGGGTTTTCGCAATACCATTAAACCTATCCACTCTGCTATACTAGCAACCTGTAAAAACACTCAGCAGGGCCAGCGCATGAAAGAAAAATACCTCAACCTATTCACCGACTACGGCTTCAAACGCCTGTTTGGCGAAGAAGACTCCAAGGACAACCTGATTGCGTTCCTCAACACCCTGTTACCGCAAAAACACCAAATTCAAGCGCTCAACTTCACCCATAACGAAAAACTCGGCGCCACCCAGCTGGATCGCCGTGCCGTGTTTGATCTCAACTGTACCAGCCCATCCGGTGAACACTTCATCGTTGAAATCCAAAAAGCCAAACAAAAGTTCTTTAAAGACCGCAGTGTTTATTACGCCAGCTTCCCGATTCAACAACAAGCCGAGCGCGGTAACGACTGGGATTTTGAACTCGATGCCGTTTACACCATCGGCATTCTCGATTTTGAATTCGACGAAGACAAATCCGCTGGCAACAAAGATGTGGTGCATACCGTACAGCTCAAAAACCAACACAACCAAGTTTTCTACGACAAATGCATGTTCATTTACCTCACCATGCCCAACTTTACCAAAACCGAAGACGAACTCGAAACCGACCAAGACAAATGGCTATTCCTATTCAAAAACCTGCACAAACTGCACGACGTACCGCGTCGATTGCAACAACAAATCTTCTTACGCATCTTCGAAAAAGCCAGCATCGCCAAATTCACCCCAACTGAGCGCCAAACCTATGAAGCCAGCCTAAAATACTACCGCGACATGAAAAACGTGATTGATACCCATGTTGAAGAAGCCAAAGAAAAAGGGCGAGAGGAAGGGCGTGAAGAAGGGATTGTTATTGGCATCGAAAAAGGTCGTGAAGAAGGTCGTGAAGAAGGCGAAATTAAAAAAGCACTTGAAATCGCCAAAACAATGATAGAACAAGGTTTTGATGATGCAAATATAACCTTGCTAACCAAATTGTCGGCAGAGCAAATCCAGTCTCTACGGCAAAAAAGGGGTGTCGGTGATGAGTAAACAATTACTTGAAGAAGTGCAAGAAGTGATATGAGGTTAAGCATGCCTATTGCTATGACTTTTTTATTATTTAGATGCGTTTACCCAGGTCGATTAGCAAAGCGAAAAATGGATGAATAGAAATACAAAGCAACAGACCAAAACCCAGCAGACTAAAACTCACCAGAAAGCCACCGTCGGTCAAGTGCGGATTATCGGCGGCGACTGGCGTGGACGTAAACTGCCCGTGCGGGTTCAAGCAGGTTTGCGCCCTACATCCGACCGAATACGCGAAACCCTGTTTAACTGGTTGCAGTTTGAGATCGCCGGCGCGCGCTGTTTGGATGCGTTTGCGGGTAGCGGGGCTTTGGGGTTTGAGGCCTTATCGCGCGGTGCGCGTCATGTTGTGTTTGTTGAAAAAAGTAAAGATGTCGCGTGTCAGTTGATTGATAATGGCCAGTGGCTTAAGACTGAAAAGGCGCAGGTTTTTAATGCCGATACCCAGGCCTGGTTAGCGCAAGCGGTTAATGAACTAAATGAACCATTTGATATTGTGTTTATGGATCCGCCGTTTAATCAGGGTTTAGTCGAACCGACACTGGCCAAGTTGCTTGAAAATGATTGGCTCAGCAACCAGGCCTGGTTGGTTATTGAACAGGAAAAAAGTTTGGCATGGAGCTCCTTGCTAACTGAATTTGAATTATATCGCGAAAAAACCACGGCGCAAACGCGAATAGGTTTATGGCGCAGACAAGCTAAAGAAGAGTGAATATGAGTATAACCGCGATTTACCCTGGCACCTTTGATCCCATTACCTGTGGGCATGCGGATTTAATCAAGCGTGCGGCCCAGTTTTATGACCGTTTGATTATTGCCGTTGCGAACAATCGCAATAAAACGCCGTTGTTTAGTTTAGAGGAGCGCATATCGCTAGCGCAAACCGCCTGCATCGATTATCCGAATGTCGAGGTGATTGGTTTTGATTGTCTATTAGTTGAGTTTGTTAAACAGCAGCAGGGGCAAGTAATTTTACGCGGTTTGCGTGCGGTATCGGATTTTGAATATGAGTTTCAATTAGCTTCGATGAATCGTAAATTGGCGCCGAATGTCGAAACCATGTTTATGACACCCGCCGAGCAGTTTAGCTATATTTCATCCAGTCTCGTGCGAGAAATCGCCGCCTTGCACGGCGATATCTCTGAGTTTGTCCATCCTGAAGTGGCCAAAGCATTGCAAGCAAAATTTGCTTGAAATGCTTGGCGTACTTGATGGCATTATAGCCAGCGTAGATTGCTGGCTTTTTTAATGCCTGACAAAATCAGTGTTGGCAGTGCAGAGAGCGCAATCACCATAATTAAATGGTCAAAACCTACTGACGTGGTGCCTAAGACTAACTGACCGTAAGGCCAATAGACCATCGCTATCGACAGTGCACCTGAGCCAGCCACCGCCCATAGTAGGTAGACGTTGCTAAATGGGTTGCGGTCGTATAGGGTGGTGAAGGTTCTAGCATCAAAAATATGGAACAGCTGACCAAAAATCAACGTCATAAAGGCTAGGGTCTGGGCATACTCTAAGCTGAATCCTTGCTCTATCGCATAGTTAAACACCGCATAGGTCAGCGCCCCTAATACCAAACCACGAATAATAATACGGTGGCTTAGATAATTGGCAAAAAAGCTTTCATTGGAGGGGCGCGGCTTGCGCTTCATCACATCACTTTCAGCCCCATCAATACCGAGCGCGAGTGCCGGAATACCGTCACTGACTAGGTTAACCCACAGAATCATCAACGGCGCTAGGGTCAATAACACAACCAGATTTCCGGCTTCATCGAAGGTTGATGAGATCAAGATAAAGGCAAACAATAACGCCGATACTTCACTGACGTTGGCGGTAAGGGCTTGGCGAATAAATTTGCGGATATTGTCGTAAATCCGTCGACCTTCGCGAACAGCCGTCACAATGGTGGCAAAGTTATCGTCTAGCAAAATCAGGTCGGCGGATTCCTTGGCCACGCCTGTGCCACTTAACCCCATGGCGACACCTATATCGGCGGTACGCAGAGCGGGGGCATCGTTTACGCCATCGCCGGTCATCGCCACCACTTCGCCGTGTGCTTGTAAGGCGCGGACAATGCGTAGTTTATGCTCAGGGGTGACGCGGGCGAAAATCCGCACGTCTTTCACTTGGTCAAACAGTTGCTGCTCATCCATGGCATTGAGCGCAGCACCCGTAATAACTGGGGCATCGGCTTGTTTAACAATCCCCATTTGGTAAGCAATCGCCCGTGCGGTTTCAGCGTGGTCGCCGGTAATCATCACCACACTAATGCCCGCGCTGTGGCAATCTTTAACGGCAATGGTCGCCTCCGGGCGGGGCGGGTCAATGATGCCATAGATTCCCATTAGGGTGAGTTCAGTTTCTAGGGCCGTGTCTGGGTTTTCTAAGTCGGCTTCGGTTAGCGGGCGGCAGGCGACAGCGAGGGTACGCAACGCCTGTTGGGCAAAGTTGGCCACGGCGTCATGTGCTTGCTGTTGATGTTTGTCAAACGATTGTTTTTCACCCTGCATCATAATATGGTCGCAGCGGCTCATCACCACATCGGGTGCGCCTTTTACATACAACCAGGCCTGGTTGTGCTGGTCATAGACAATCACACTCATCATTTTGCGCGAGGAGTCAAATGGAAAGCTGTGGGCTATGTCCATGTCATTGAGCAATTTTTCTTTGGTAATGCCCGCTTTTGCGGCGGCAACTACAATCGCTCCTTCGGTGGGTAGTCCATGAATGGTGTAATGGCCGTCTTTTTCAACCAAGCGCGTATCACTGCAGAGTGCGGACATGTTAAGTGTGTCGATCAATTGTGCGTGATTATGGGGGTCGATTTCTTGTTTATCTTGGTTGAAGAAAGGGCCTTTAGGCTCGTAGCCTATGCCATCGACAAAGAAATGATCACCACCGACCCACATCTGTTTAACTTGCATTTTATTTTGCGTTAAGGTGCCGGTTTTGTCCGAGCAAATGACCGAGGTCGAGCCGAGGGTTTCTACCGAGGTTAAATGTTTGGCGAGCGCATTGGAGCGCATCATTTGGTACGCACCCAAGGTAAGTACAATCGTGACGACAGTCGGCAGACCTTCTGGAATCGCGGCGACCGCGAGTGAAATCCCGGTGCTGCTCATGTCAATGAAGGTCATGCCTTGGAAAAAGCCTAAACCAAGAATAAAGGCGACAATCACCAGGGCGGCCCAAATCAAGATATGCGACATGTTTTTGATGCGAAGTTGGAGCGGGGTTAGGCGTTGTTCGGTGCTGGCCATCAGCGCGGCAATATGGCCGACTTCGGTTTTCATGCCGGTACCGGTTACTATCGCGGTACCGTAGCCGTGGGTGACGGCGGTGCTCATAAACGCCATATTGACTTGATCGGCAAGAATGAGGTTTTCATCATCTAGCCTATCGACTTTTTTGCGTACAGGATCGGACTCGCCCGTGAGTGCAGATTCATCGATTTGAAGCTGTACGCTTTCGACCAATCGCGCATCCGCCGGTGTAATGGTGCCGGTTTCAAGTTTAATTAAATCGCCGGGAACCAGTTCTGATGCGGCGATGTTTTGCCATTCGCCATCGCGTTTAACCCAGCATTTCGGGGCCGCCATATCACGCAACGCGTCCATCGAACGTTGCGCTTTGAATTCTTGCACAAAGCTGATGGAGGCGTTGATTATTATAATCGCCATAATCGCAATGGCATCAACGTAATGCTCAATGTAAAACGATAATAGCGCGCCAAAAAACAGAACAATCAATAAGGGGTTTTTAAGTTGTTTTAAAAACAGCAAAATCGGTGAAACGTTTTTTGCTTGGCTAAGTTGGTTGGGGCCGACTTCTAGCAGCCGTTGTTGGGCATCGGGTTGTTTTAAACCATGCTCGGCATCGGTGTTGAGTTGTTGAGCAATCTGCTTGACGTCTTGGGTAAAGACGGGTTTTTGGGTGTCTTGAGTGGACATAATAAGCCTCAGCGGTTACGGGTTTCAAGTTTAAAGGGAATTTGGCTGACTTGGCCATCGGCCTGATGAACGAGTAAGGTCAGTTGCCAATGCATCACTTCATTGGTACAGAAAGCGAGCATGGTTTGACCTTGGTATCGATCCGGGTTGTCTGTGTCGGGCTTTAAGGTCACGCGGTTATAGCCCATATACATATTGATGCCCGAAATATCTAACTCCAGTTTTTCTGCCTCAAGCTGTTCGAGTAACACGTTCACTTGGATGGGTTTAGCAATCGGAATCGGTTGTGGGCTTAGGGTTAAACTGGCGCGCGCATCCGCTTGTTGTGAGCGGCAAGTCTGCTGGTGAAGGTCGCAATCTTCAACTAAAGGCCACACATCCCCCTCTAGTTTTGAATCGCAACCCACCAAGCCAAGCGTTAAAAATAACCCTGCCAATGCCACAAAAAAACGCATACTTAACCCCTAGAAAAATCAATGCTAAAAGCATAAGCCACAACGCCCAAGCCTGCAAGGTTTTTAGTGAAAGTTTTATGTATCTGAGTTAAGCCGGTTGGCAGTGGGGGCAGATGTAGCTGGCGCGTTGGAGGTGGACTTCGCGTTGAATTGGGGTTTGGCAGACTAAGCAGGCCTGGTTGGCGCGATCATAGACATACAGTTTTTGTACAAAATAGCCTGGTTTGCCGCTGGGTGACATAAAATCTTTGAGTGTGGTGCCGCCTTGGTCAATTGCGGCGCTTAAAACCTGTTTGATGATCCTCACTAATCGGTCGCAGTCAGCCTGTGTTAAACGTTTGGCGGGTCGCAACGGATGAATACCCGCCAAAAACAAGGATTCGTTGGCATAAATATTTCCAACACCCACCACATACTGATTATTCATAATGAGGGCTTTAATCGCGGTAGGGCGATGTTTTATCGCCTCGAATAGATTTTCGCCATTAAAGGCATCAGTTAGCGGTTCGGGGGCGAGTTTGGCGAGCAGTGGGTGTTGATGGGGGTCGGTGTTTGTCCATAGCCATGCGCCGAATCGGCGTGGGTCATGATAACGTAGGCACACGCCATTGTTAAACACCAAATCAATATGGTCATGCTTTTCGAGTGGTGTATCCTTGCTTAAAATGCGTAGATGTCCAGACATGCCAAGATGGATAATGATGTGTCCGGCTTGGGTTTCAATTAACAGGTATTTCGCCCGCCGAGACACGGATTTTACCACCAGGCCAGGTGGTAAATGACAGAGTTCAGCGGCGACAGGCCAGCGCAGTTTTGGGTTGCGCACAACACAGGCTTCAATCGTTTGCCCGCAAATGTGGTGTTCAATGCCGCGCTTGGTGGTTTCGACTTCTGGTAGTTCAGGCATGGCTTGTAAAACCTTCGTATCTCGTGCTCAAGAAAAAATATGGGTTAACGCCGATTCCGCATCCGGATATTGAAACACAAAGCCGCTGTCTTGCAAGCGTTTTGGCAGCACACAACTGCTATGGGTCAACACCTGCGCGCCTTCGCCAAACAGTAGCTTAAGCATAAATTCGGGCATCGGCAAGCCATACGGACGATGTAGCGTTTTCGCCAGCACACGAGCAAAGTCTTTTTGTTTTAACGGTTGGGGTGCGCTGACATTGAGCGCCCCGGTTGTTTCTGGATGCGTGAGTGCCCATTTAAATACCGCGATTAAATCATCGATATGCACCCAGCTAAAGCACTGCTCACCACTAGCGACAGGGCCACCAAGTCCCAGTTTAAAGGCAGGCAACATTTTAGCTAATGCGCCGCCGTCCTTGCCAAGCACCACGCCAAAGCGCAAAATTAACGGCGCAGGGGTGAGTTGTTGGCTGGCTTGTTCCCAAGCTTGACCCAATTGGCCTAAAAACCCCGGATCAATCTTGGTGCAGCTTTCATCCACTGGCTCACCGCAGGGGGTTTGTGGGTAAATACCAATCGCCGATACCGCAATTACTTGCTGGGGTGGCGTGTCGAGTTGCGCTAAGGCTTGTGCGAGCAGTGCAGTGGTGTCGATGCGGCTGGTGTAGAGTTGTTTTTTATAGGCTTGATTCCAGCGTTGACCAATGTTCGCCCCACTCATTTGCACCACGACCTGTTGGTTATGGAGCAGTTTGGTTAAGCTATCAAGGCTGTTAAAGGCGCGGCGCCCTGCTTGGGTCACCTGATGGCCGTCTTGGCGTAACGCGTTGGCAAGGTGTTTACCGACAAACCCTGTGCCGCCTAAGAGTAGAATGTTCATGTTGCGCTCCTGTTTTGTGTTACATTAATCACAAAATATTTCTACAACTATTGTACAAGATTTAATGGTGTGTCATGCAATTAAAAAATGCGATCTTAATTAGCGGCGCGGGACAGCGCATAGGCTATTATTTAGCCAAGCAATTTTTGACCCAAACCGATTACCCTGTGATTTTTAGCTACCGCACCGAGCGTGCCGGTGTGGCGGAGCTGGTTCGCTTGGGCGGTGTGGCGATTCAAGCCGATTTTAATCAACCTGATGCCATTGATAGCTTTATCACCGAAGTGAAAGCAAGGGTCGGCCGTTTACGTGCGCTGATTCACAATGCGTCGGTTTGGTTGGATGACAGCGCGCCGGCCAGTTTTGAACAGCAAATGCGCTTGCATGTTGAATTGCCCTATCGGCTCAACCAGGCCTTGTGTGAGCTGTTGCAGGCGAACGAATCAGCCGATATTATCTCTATTAGCGATGCGAAAGTGGCGCGTGGTAGCGCGCACCAAATTGCCTACCTCGCCTCCAAAGCCGCGCTGCAAAACATGACAAAATCTTTTGCGCTAGCCTATGCACCTAGGGTAAAGGTCAATGATATCGCGCCCGCCCTGATTATGTTTAATGAGGGCGACACTGAAAGTTATCGCCAGCAACGCTTGCAACAAAACCTGATACCGATTGAACCCGGCCCAGAGGTTATCTGGCAAACCATAAACTATATTATGCAAAACACTTATTTAACCGGGCAGGTAATAAGGCTAGACGGTGGGCAGAGCTTGGTATGATGTAACCCGGCTTTTGTCGCTTCGACCGGTTGAGTCCGGCAGGCTCCTCGTCTTCACGCTGGGCAGTGATAGCCATTTCTGTAAAAAAATACTTGCTAAATCATTTGCACAAAGTCTTATTATTTCTTTACAATACGTATTTCGTGTTTAATTATCCATTCAAAAATGAATGAAAATTTTAAGTTATTGCTTTAAAAAAATAATATTTGACCAGGGTTTTTTGACTAAGACTTAAAGGTCGTAAAGTTTTTTTGGCGATAAAAGGTATTTGGATGGGTTGGCCTAGGAGCCTGTCGGACTAAACCGGTCGAAGCGAAAAAAAGTCTGGTTTGAGTCAGTTTTTGTTCAATTTCGAGGAGAATAGCGAGCTATTTGACGAGAAAGTGGGCAAAAAATGGCCAAATCCAGTTTTTTTGCAGCCGATTGGCTTTAGTCCGACAGGCTCCTAGTGAAGGCAAAGGGGTAGGTTCTGGTGAAAAAGATTTTGAGTGTCGATGATTCGATGGTAGTGAGGAAAATGGTCAAAATTTCGCTTGCAGAGCAATATGAGTTGCACGAGGCTAAAGACGGTGCAGAAGGCTTTGAGTTGGCTAAGCAGCATCAGTTTGACTTGGTGATTACTGATATTAATATGCCTGTGATGGATGGTATTGAAATGATTGGGCATTTGCGTCAGATGCCGAATTATCAAAAAACGCCTATTTTGTGTATTACCACCGAATCATCAGCGGCTACCAAAGAGCGCGGTAAAGCGGTTGGCGCAAATGGTTGGATTGTTAAACCCTTCACGCCTGAGACCTTAAGAAATATTGTTTTACGATTTACGGCATAGCACGCAGCGCAAGCATTTGGAGCGTCCGTTTGTTGGCAAAACCAATACAAATCAAATTGTGGCGGGTTTGCGTTGCTACATGATAATATAGAGCGAATAACCCATCAGCGAAAGCTAGACAAAAGCTGGTGTTCTGTTACAATGCGCATCTGTTTTATATTATGGTAGCGTTATTCGTCCCCTCGCGACGCTAAGTTAGGAACCCCGCCAGGTCCGGAAGGAAGCAACGGTACTTTCTGATGCGTGCGCCGAGGTAAGGCGGGTTGCGCTGCCACCCTCTAATTTCTGCTTTAATTTCCTGTTATATTTTCTATTCATCGCAATCTAAGTTAAAATCTCAGCTTTAATTTGTCTGTGTTCAAGATTAGGGAAACGCCTGTGAGTTATACCGTTCTGGCCCGTAAGTGGCGACCGAAAAATTTCAGCGAGCTAGTAGGGCAAACCCATGTCATGCAAGCCCTATCCAATGCGTTGGATTCACAGCGTTTACATCATGCCTATTTGTTTACCGGTACCCGCGGTGTCGGCAAAACCACGATTGCGCGTATTTTCGCCAAGGCGCTTAATTGTGAGCAGGGCATTAGCGCGACACCTTGCGGCGTCTGTTCGGTGTGTCAGTCGATTAACGAGGGGCGCTTTGTTGATTTGATTGAGATTGACGCCGCCTCGCGCACCAAAGTTGAAGATACCCGTGAAATTTTGGACAATGTGCAATACGCGCCGACCCAAGGGCGCTACAAGGTGTATTTGATTGACGAAGTGCACATGCTGTCTAAAAGTAGTTTTAACGCCTTGCTCAAAACGCTTGAAGAACCACCTGAACACGTCAAATTTTTATTAGCCACTACCGACCCGCATAAACTGCCGATAACGGTTTTGTCGCGTTGTTTACAGTTTAATCTGTTGCGTCTTACGACGGTGCAAATCCAACAGCATCTTGCTCATATTTTAGGGCAAGAGCAAATCGAGTCTGAACCCGCCGCACTCGCCTTGATTGCGAAAAGCGCCGATGGTTCTGCACGCGACGCGCTGAGTTTGATGGATCAGGCGATTGCCTATTGCGGTGGCGCGGTCAAGTTTGAGGCGGTGCAGTCAATGTTAGGCTTGGTCGATCAAGGTATCGTACAGGCGATTTTATTGGCCTTGGTGGACGATTCCGCTGATCAAATCAAGCAGATTTTGCAAACCCTTTCCAGTCTGGGTGTTGATTACAGTGCCTTGTTAAATCAGTTATTAGAAACCCTGCATCAGATTACCCAAAGCCAGATTTTGGGCGAGGTATTGGATGAAGGCGGTTTGCCTGCCGAGGTGTTGGGCGACTTAGCTGAACGCCTAAGCGCCGATCAAGTGCAGCTCTATTATCAAATTGGTTTATTAGCCCGTCAGGATATCAGTTTAGCCCCCGATATTCGTATCGGGTTTGAAATGACCCTATTGCGTATGTTGGCGTTTAAACCTGTTGAGTTTAACGGCACAAAATCGGCAAATAGCCAACCAGGCCTGGTTGAAAAACAGCCTGAAAACAGCGGCTCACCATCCGTGGCGGCGTTGTTAAAGCAGGCGCAATCCAAGTTGGCAACACCGCCCATGCCAGCAAGGGTGTCCTCGCCACAGCCGCAACCGCACCTACAGGCACCGTCAAACCATGCGCCAGTCAACCAACCGCCTGCAAACCCGCTGCCTGAGAATCAACAGTCCATTAATCAGCCGTCCATTAGTCAACCTTCGCCCGCTGCGACCAAGCCGATGGCGGATTTGAGTTTGTTTCCTGAGCTTGAAGCCCGTGTTGCTGGGGCGCAGACAACCAAAGCCGAATCAGGACTCGCGCCAGTACCCGCACCTGCTCAAATCCACGCACCTGCTCAAACCCTGGCACCTGCTCGAGTCCACGCACCGATAGAAGATTCCACTCAGACAGTCAACGCACCGGCCGCAGTGCCAGAGAAAATTGCCGCTCCCTCAGCGGCGTGGGTGTCTCCACCGAGTCAGCCTGCTGATATGACACCTCCATGGCAAGTAGAGGCACTGCCAGAACAAACGCAACAGCAAATAGCCGCCATGATGCCGCCAGAGGCGTCAGTACAGTCAGCTGAGCCAGCTCAGTCTGAACAACTAACAGGTCAGCCGCAACCGATTGAAACTTGGTGTCAAATTATTGACAAGGTTAAGCCAGAGGGCATGGCATTAGAATTGGCGCGTCGCTCGATTTTAATGGCTTATAATAACCAGGCCTGGTGGCTGAGTGTATCACCCGCGCATCAGATGGCAAAAAGCGAGATTGCGATGACACGCTTGTTAGAGGCCGCGCAAGCCCAGTGGGGTGCTGGCTTTCAGATACATTATGTTGATGATTATCAAGGTGCGTTTTATACCCCAGATGACTTTGAAAAAGATCAACAACATCAGCATCAGCAGCAGGCGGTGGAGGCTATTAAGCAAGACCCCAATACCGCGCATATCGAAACTATTTTGAATATGCAGTTACTCGAAAAAACGATACAACCGATTTAAGAGTTTATTACTTAACAATTTATTTTAATCTTTAGAAAACAAAGGAAAGCACTATGTTTGGTGGCAAAGCAGGAATTGGTAATTTAATGAAGCAAGCGCAAGAAATGCAAAAAAACATGGAACGCGCGCAGGCCGAGATTGCACAAATGGAAGTCGAAGGTGAAGCTGGTGGGGGCATGGTGAAGGTGCAGATGACCGGCAAGCACGAACTCGTGCGTGTGACGATTGATGACAGCCTGATGGACGATAAAGAAATGCTAGAAGACTTGTTTGCGGCGGCGGTGAACAGCGCAGTACGTAAAGTGGAAAATACGACTCAAGAAAAAATGGGCGGCTTAACCCAGGGAATGAACTTGCCTGGTGGAATGAAGTTTCCGTTTTAATTTATGTCATCGCCTTTAATAGCCCAGTTGATCGATGCCTTACGCATCCTGCCTGGCGTTGGGCCTAAATCGGCGCAGCGCATGGCCTATGCGATTTTAGAGCGTCAGCGTGAAGGCGGCAAGCATTTAGCTTGGGCCTTGTCGGAGGCCATTGAGAAGGTTGGGCATTGTCAGTCTTGTCGAACACTCAGCGAAGCACCCATTTGTAAAATCTGTGCATCGCCAAAGCGAGATGCCGGCCTACTGTGTGTCGTTGAAACGCCAGCGGATGTCTTGTCGATTGAGCAGGCCGGTATTTATCAAGGTACCTACTTTGTGTTGATGGGGCATTTGTCGCCGATTGATGGTATTGGGCCGGCACAATTAGGTCTAGATTTGCTGAACACCAAGTTACAACAGCCGGATTTGAGCGAGCTCATATTAGCCACCAATCAAACGGTTGAAGGTGAAGCCACCGCGCATTACATTCAGCAGATGGCTTTAAAGCAGGGTGTTAAAGTCACGCGTTTAGCGCAAGGCTTGCCGATGGGCGGTGAACTGGAGTACACCGACAGTGCGACACTTTCTCATGCGTTCAAAGGGCGTCGTCAAGTCGATTAGGCTAACCCAATAGAAGGAATATACGATGATTAAACAACGCTGGTTTTGGTTAATGTTGCTGATTTTACCGCTAACAGGCTGTTTTGAAAGCAAGCCTTCGGATTTGGCGGTCGAGGTGATGGCTAAGCGTTATTGGCAAGACCAATTGCAAATGCAATCCTTGTTTCCACTGCAGGATGCCAAAATGATGAGCGCACACAAGGAAGGGCCTGATGTGTATATTGCACAGGTACGTTTTCGGGTCAAAGCGGGATTGAGTGAGGCGGATTTATTAGAGCGCTTAAAGCAGGCCGATGCGCAGGGACAAAAAACCTTGCTTGATCAGCCGGCCGTGCTGGAGGTGGTAAAAAATATTCCGTCCAATTTTTATCAAGGTCAAGACATTGAATTTATCAAACGCTTAGCGTTTCGTAATGGTGATCGAGGCTGGTTATTAGAAAGGGAAATAGCGTTATGATCCGTTTTAAAACGCCACACCATGCCGATGTCGTGATGCATGATGCGATAGCCGAAAAGCTGATTAAACAAATGGGCGCCTCGGGCGCGATACCCAGCGCGTTAGATCCCGATATGATTGTTGAGGCGATGGAAAAGCTAAATCAAGTGTTGAGCCAACCTTCGGCTCAGTCCACGCCACAAGAACAGGCGGTAAGTCTATCGCACCGCGCGGCGCCACTGATGGCGCTATTGAAGAGCGCATTAGACACCAACGAAACCGTGATGTGGCAAAAAACCAATAGTGTCTAGGTTATTAGCCTGGGCAAATGCATCTAAGAGGCCAAGAAATCACATGTCATTGCGAGGCCGAAGGCGGTGGCAATCTCTGGCAGGCTATGCGCGACCTTGAGAGATTGCCGCGTCGTGTCGCTCCTCGCAATGACCGTTTTTTTTCTTATCCTAATGGCAGTGACGCACGCCGAGTTGCTTTTGTTTGTCGAAGAAGCCCATCAAACTATAGAGCTGGCTCACTTGATGGTGCATCGACTCGGTAGCGGTTTTGGCGGTTTCAGCGACCTGCGCGGTTTTTTGTGTCATGTCATCAATCACGCCTAGGTTGCTGACCACTTCGCCCACGTTATGCGTTTGGGTTTTCGCCGCCTGCGCCACCTGTTTAATCAACTGGGCGACTTGGCCAATGGACAGTGTCATGCTGTTGAGCTTATCGCCCGTTTGACTGACTTGGTTTACGCCTTCGCTAATCTGGGCAACAGTGTGCTCAATTAAATGGCGAATATTTTTTGCCGCCTCTGCCGAGCGCTGCGCCAGCGTCCGCACTTCACCGGCAACCACCGCAAAACCGCGCCCCATTTCGCCTGCACGGGCGGCTTCAACCGCGGCATTGAGCGCTAGCAAGTTGGTTTGAAACGCAATGCCTTCAATCGTGCCAATAATGTCTTGAATATCGTGGCTGGAGGCTTGGATCTGGTTAATCGTCTGAATAGTGGCTTGCATACTCGTTTGGCTGGTCGCACTAAGTTGATTAACGTCTGAAACCAGTGCATCGGCGTTCGCGGCGTGCTCGGTGGTGAGTTGCACTTCATTAGCGATATAGTTCATCGACGAGCGAGTTTGTTGCAAGCTCGCGGCCTGGTGCGCTGACATATCACTCAGCGTTTGACTGCCTTCTGATACCTCGCTGGATGCCACGCTGACCTCATTCGCAATTTGTAGCAAGCCCTGAATCACTTGCATGAGGTGTGAAGAGCTGTGCTCTAAAGCGGTTTGCAGTGAAGCCAATTGTCCCGCATATTCGCCTTGTAGTTTTTGGCTAAAGTCACCCTTAGCCTGGGCTTGCATCACATGATTTAACTCACTGACCGCCATGCTAATATGATCCATTGATTGATTGACATGCTGTTGTACATCAAACAACTCGCCTTCTAGTTCGGCTTGAATGCGTTGACTGAAGTCGCCTTGTGCCATTGCTTTCATTACCTGATTTATATCGGCCATCGTTGCGCTCAGACGCGACATGGCTAGATCAACCGTATCACGTAACTGGCCTTGCACCTGGTCATTCATCCTCACGGAGAAATCGCCTTGGTAAAGCCCTTGCATCACTTTTTCCAGTGATTGGCTGGTGACATCAATACTGCCTACCGATTGATTAACGGCATGTTTAATCGTGGCGAGATCACCGCGCAGATCAATCTCAATGCGCTGGCTAAAATCGCCCCTAGCCACTTGAGACAACACGCGATTAACCTCGCCAATCGATTGGTCAACGGCGCTAGTGAGTTCATTAAAGGCTTGCGCTAACTCGCCTTCATCGGAACCGAGTTCAACCTCTAATCGCTTATCGAATTTGCCGGACTTGGCCATGTCTTTCATCGCAACCATCACATCATAGACACCCGATGACGCGCCATGTTCATAGCGGTTTAAGCCCATCCTTTCGCCTTCAGGGGGAACCCGTAACCAATTAAGCTGTTTGAGTATCCAGAACATCACCAAGCCTAAACCAAAGCCCCAGATGAATACCGTGATGATGCCGGTCAATTGAATCCATAACTGTGCCATCATGCTGCCTGCAGGTAGGGCCTCAACAGGCGCAAAAAAGACCAGCGCCAGCGTACCCCAAGCCCCCGCGACACCATGACTCGCGACCACGTTAATCGGATCGTCGAGCTTCCATTTGAGCATCAGGTGCTCAAATCCATAAGCAATCAGACCGGCGCTAATACCAATCATAATCGCACCACCAGGGTTCATAATGTCAGCGCTAGCGGTGATGCCAACCAAGCCTGCAATCACCCCCGTCAGTAGCTTTTCAACCATGAGGTGTCCGTTGATGATTAGTGTAGCGAGTAACACCGCCCCGGCCGCAAAAGAGGCCGACAGCAGGGTGTTGATAATGACCTTGGGCAGGTCACTACTCACTTCGAGCAACGAGCCGCCGTTAAAACCAAACCAGCCAAACCATAAAATCATCACACCCAGCACCGCCAGCACCAGATTGTGGCCTTGTAAGTGATTGGCGGTGCCGTCCTTGTTGAATTTGCCGATACGCGCACCGAGAATAATAATCCCAGCCAGACCCACCCATGCACCTAAAGAGTGCACAACCGTCGAGCCTGCAAAGTCTAGCATGCCCATGTTGGCGAGCCAGCCATCATCATTCCAGATCCAGTGACCTGAAATCGGGTAAATCAGCATTACCGTGACCAAGGACACCACCGCATAAGCCATAAACTTCATACGCTCAGCGACGGCACCCGAGATAATGGTGGCGGCGGTGGCGGCGAAGGTGGCTTGGAACACAAACATCGCATAGTCCATCGGCGTGAGTTCACCCAGCAAAAAGAAGCCGCTGCTGCCAAACCAGCCCATCGAGCTAGCGCCAAACATTAAACCAAACCCCAGCGCCCAAAAGGCGATGACGGAAACAACAAAGTCCATCATGTTTTTTAACGCGACATTAATCGTGTTTTTAGCGCGGGTTTTCCCAGATTCTATCGCTGTAAAACCCGCCTGCATAAACAGCACCATGCCAGCGGCAATTATAATCCAGAGTAAATTAATACTGTTTTGTAGTTCGTCCATTTTGATATCCTCGAAAATAAATCATTAATGAAGAGAAAAACAAGATTAGCGCCCTATTAATTTTCTTGAATTAAAACAATGGGTAAGAAGTTTTTAAATAGGTTAAGTTCGCTTTAATCTATTTATTTCTAATTGGTTGCACTGTATTGGTGCAAATTGTGCGCTTTGCTAACTGAGACGGGTTGGGATGAGTGCAAATAAAGTAAACCCCGCCGAAGCGGGGACCTGAGGAGCAGGATTTGGAGTGTTGTTTTGGTTAAACCGACACAACCGTGAGCATGCTGAGTAGCCAAATTAAGGCAATTGAGCCGAAGGTGAGGATAATGCCCCAGATAATCGCTTTGATTCCGTTCATTTGGCACCTCCTTGATAACCCAGTCCAGCGTAATAGTCGGCGAGCGCTTGAATTTCCGCGTCGGTCAATTCATAGGCAAATTGCGCCATGCCTTCGTGAATATCATTGTCACGTTTTTTATCGCGATATGCCTTCATGGTGCGCACAAAATACTCGCTGGTTTGGCCGGCTAATGCCGGCGTAATCTTATTGCCTTCGCCATGTGCACCATGGCAGGAGGCGCAGGCAATAATCATGCGGTCCACTTCACCCCGACGCACCATGCGATCAATCTTTAGCTCAAGGGTTGGCGCTTGCACGCGAATCGGCAGGGTTTGCTCGGCGTAATATACCGCTAAGTCGGCCATATCTTGGTTTGACATCGGTAGAGTGGCGGCTTGCATCAGTTTGGCTTTGCCATCGCCTTCGTGACGTAACCCCGATTGATAGTCGAGCAGGGTTTTGTAGGTGTATTCTTGCGTTTGACCTGCTAGGCTTGGCGCATTGCGAGAAGGGGCGATGCCCGCTTCGCCATGACAGGTCATACACAAGCCATCGCGGTGTAATTGCGCGCCGCGAATCGCATCGCCTTCTGGCATGGTCTTGACGGTTTGATTCCAGGTTATTTGCGTCCAGGCTTCGGCTGGCGTGGCGTAATCAGCCGCCACAGTCACACTGCTAACACTGGCCAAGCCGATTACGCAGCCGGTCACCAGGCCTGGTAATAGGCTTTTCAAACGAAAGTTTTTATTCATAAGTTTCATTACGTTCTCCTTGGCCTTAGTGAAAGATTTCTTTACGGAAAGTACGTTGCCAGTTCATCGCCAAGTTGGCGCGAATCTTACGCTCGTAAGGATTATCCGTCACCGCAGAGGTACGTTGTTGCACCAGGTAGGTGTCGCCAGCAAAGCGGTGGGTATCGGCAATTGTCATGCCATAGTCTTCCGAAATAATCGCCACACAGTTATTGGCGATAAACGGCGTGCCCGGTTCACGGCCTTCGATATCGGCGATTATTGACTCGACCACCACCTTGGCTTGGTTGCTGGCAATCATGCCGGTTTTTGACATGGGCGCGTTGACCATATCGCCAATCACATAAACATTCGGATCCACCAAGGATTTAAAGGTTTTGGCTTCAAAATCCACCCAGCGTTGACCTTGCGCCAGACCTGAGTCGATTGCAAACTTTGATGCTTTGTGGGGCGGAATAATATTGATTACATCCGCTTTGACTTTTTCACCGCTGGCCGTAATCAGGGTTTTATTCGCCGCATCCAGTTTAACGACTCGCCCGCCATCACGTTCGGCCACCCAGCTAATGGTTTCATTGTCGCCGCCAAAACCATAGCGTTCCGTCCAATAATGCTCATAATGGTCTTGGAAGGTATAGCTATTTTTAGAATCCAAGATTAGCATTTTAGCCGTCGGATTGACCTTGGCTAAATGATCAGCAATCATTGACATACGCTCATAGGGCGCCGGTGGGCAGCGATAGGCGCCATCGGGTGATGACATGACTAACAGCCCGCCTTGTGGCATGGCATTGATCTGGTCTTTAAGCTTGGCGGTTTGGGCACCGGCTTTCCAAGCATGGGGTAAATCACCTGCCGCATGCGCCGCGCTATAGCCCTCAATCGCGTCATAGATAAAGTCCGGTCCGGTGGACACCACTAGCTTGTCATAGCCGACTTTTTCACCTGAAGCTAAACGCAATTGGCGTTTGTCATAATCAATCATGACCGCTTTATCTTGAATCACATTCACGCCATAACGTGTTTTCATGGTGTCGTAATTGAATGTTAGGTTTTCTAGGGTTTCGTGACCGCTAAATACCTCATTACTGCCAGGGCAGAAGGTGTATTCAGGATTCGGTTCAACCAAAGTAATACGCACATCCTTGTTGGCGATGCGTAAATACTTCGCAGTGGCTGCGCCACCAATGCCGCCGCCAACGATCACGATATGCGCTGATTGTTTTGACCAGGCCTGGTGGCTAAAACCAAACAAACCGGTGCTAGCCACCGCAGCCGCGCCAAAGCGTTTAATTAAATCTCTGCGAGAGAGTTGTGCATTTAACTGACTCATTGTGCACCTCCGATTTGTTTGATGGTTCCATCCGAGTTTAAAAAGACCGAGTTGCTTGTGTCTGCATCTGGCCATTGTTCAGCCGGTAGGGCGGCAAAGTAATCCGCCATCGCCTCGATTTCGGCATCGGTATAGACATAGGCGACATCGTGCATCACGATGGTTGGAAAGTCGCCTTGACGAAAGGCTTTCATTAAGTCAATAAAATGCTGACGATCCATGCCCGCAAGCGGCGGCATGCCTTCGTTGAACTCAGCCCCTAGTGTGCCGTGGCAGGCGGCACAGCTATCGCCGAGCATCTTGCCGCTTGGCATGGGGAACTGGGCATTGATTTCATTGACTTGTGCATCGGTCAGCTTGGCGTCAGCCGCGATGACCAGGCCTGGTAGTGTCAGGCAGGCGACCAGCGCGCTTTGTAATAGTTGATTTTTAATCTTCATCTTCGACTCCTTATTGCATCCAAACCCAGAAACCCAGCACAAAGAAATGCAGCATCCAGAGTGAAATAATCCAAATCGCAATCGTACCAGCACGATCCACTGCGGCGCTCGGCACATACACGCCTTTGCTTTGCCCCACTTTCCAAGCGATGGTTAAGAAATAGCCTAATACCGCACCGCCAACGACCGCAAAGGTACCAAAGAACAGCAGGGTGGAATACCAGTCAATGATTACTTTATAGTCGAAAAAGTTATAACCAAAGAAGCCATTGAGGATGTCATAACGCAGTACCTCACGACCAATTGATGGCAATAACACCGCGATAAACGCCATCGCCAAAACCATATAGTTGCAAATGGATTTAGGATCATTTAGGCGCAGGTGTGACCATACCGCTAAACCAATAAAGCCAAGCGCAGGCAAAATGCTCCAAATCGAACCCGCAAAGTTTTCTGCGGTTTCGGGTAAGGTTAACATCCAACCTAGATACGGAATCAACACCAATAATGAACCGACTTTAAGCCACTTCTTACCTAGCTCTGCCGCCCAGTCTAAATAGGCATGGTCTGCATCTTCACGCACGGCTTTAAAGCGACGGTAAGCCACCAGCATCGCCCCAGCGACCGGAATTGCGGTCAGAATAAAGAAAGCAAAACGCCAAGGGCTATTTGCATGTAACTGTGAACCGCTCGTATCGATCATGCCATTAGGGGAATACCAGCTCTGCCATAACTCAGGGTGCAACATTTGCGATGTGAGGCTGTGCATAATCCAACCGGCCACTAAGAAAATCGCCAGGCTCGCAATAATCGACCAGCGCGCTTTCGGCTTATCCGCACCCTGACCAAACTTGCCATTGCGGAAGTAGTAGTAATACATCAACCAGTAGGCCATGATCATAATCACAATAAAGGCTATTACCCAGCGCGCAGAAAGCACGTTTGCCGTGTACCACTGCGGGTCATAGACCACCTGCACAAATAGCAGCGGTGCGACGCCGATAACAATCGCCACCGATACCGACACCTTGGCGATTTCGAGCATAGAACTGGCGAGACGCTGCCAGTAAGGATTGTTGCTAAAGGCACCGTAAGCGGTAATCGCGCCGGTACCTAACATCAATTGCACAAAGAAAATATGCATCGCAAAGGTCAGCACACCCAGTGCGATAAATACAATCGGGTAGAAGGGCACGCCTGCGGGATTGCGCAGCGCGTACATCATTTCAGTTAATTGCACGGTTTCCATTATTGAATCTCCTCTGCAGATGATTTCATGCTGATCACCAGGCCTGGTTGTTTGACCAATTGCACTTTTTCAGCCTCACGGTTAGCGATTTCTTCGCTGATTGCGAGGTTAGTGGCGTCCAAACCGTCATTATTGATTTTGGTCAAATAAGCCGCAATCGCTTGCACTTCCGATTCCAACATCGGCATTTTCGGCATATAGGCGATATTGCCCGGTACCAGTGCGCCACGGATATAACGCGCCATCACCTCTTGCGTGACTTGATCTGGGAAATAGCGGTGTAACGGACGGATACCGCTTTCGCTGACCGAGTGACAGTTGGCACAATAGGTCATGGTGATAAATTCACCCGCCTGAATTTGATTGCCGTTATGGGCTTCACGCAAATGCTCAGGGGTGAAGGGATGGGCTTTTAAAATCCCAACCTTTTCAATCAACGGCAGTTGCGATTGGATATCCATCCCCGGTACATCACGACCAATAATCTGGTTGGAATAGACATACTGTCCCGCTACCCAAGGTTTACGCATTGACTCACGCGCGGTTTCTTCCGGCCAAAGTCCGGCGACCAAAATGACGATCGCCATGGTGCCCGCAAAGCCACTGACCAGGAACTTAGGCTGCACCATAGTCAAAATGAAGTAACCTATGGTTAAACCTAAGACAATCGCGATACTCGGGCCAAAATAATCCGGTAAACGGTTTTCCATTACCAATAGGGCATAATCCGGCACTGAGTTTAGATAAAGCTGGAACATCGCCGCGCCTAGCAGGGTGGCGATAATCCCTAACCAGCCGAGTTTGCGGGTCATTTCTTTTTTAAACGCGGCATCTTTAATACCCGCGACAATAATGCCCCCGACCACAGCGGTCATGGTCAACATAAACATCGCACGCATCGCGAGCTGGATAAAGGTATTGTCACCATAGAAACCAAGCAGATAACCGCCTTCGTCAAACCAAGCTTCTTTACCCGGCACCATCATAAACGACAGAATACCGACGATAATCACCATGGTCGCAAAAGAGGCGATACCAAAAATCACCGAGATTTTCATATGGGTTTTCTTATCGACCTTGCCGACCAGATAAACAATCATATAAATCCCGATCACCTCGATCACAAAGAAAACCCACTCGGTCGCCCATTTCCAAACGAAGGAGTGGATTAATGCCCCAATCCCGTTCGGGCTGGCAACGGTGGTGGAATACCAAATTCCCACGCCCGTTAGCGAGCCGGCGACATAGGTAAACACCAAAAGAAAAAGACCGTACTTTTTAACAAAGTCGAGATAATCATCACGATCATCCTTCCAAGCACGGTAAGACAGATAAGCAAATAACAGCGCCGCACCCACCGAGGTGTGGGAAGCAAGCACGTGGAAGGTGGCGATAAAGCCAACCACCCAGCCAGAACCCACCGCGGGTTCGTACCAGGTCGGAAACAGACTAATCAGTTCCATAGTAAAGTCCTCATTGAAGAGTGGATTAAAATATTCAATACCCATATTAATAAAATTTCGCCTTAACCCGGATATTTCATAAATTCGCGTGATGATCGCGCAGGATATTGGTTTTCCAGTGCTTTTTTCGAAGGAGCGCTGTAGTTATTCATACAGCCGACTGAGAAAAAAGTGCTGGGGAATCAATAGACCAGCGAGGGCGCGTGAACTTTATGAAATATCCGGGTTAAGACTATGACGAAAGTCTTGAGATTTTTAATAGGGGGTTTCGCTGGGTGTCATTGTATATAAAATAAAATGATAGGGGTATTTGAATAATTAATGACACTGAGAAGGGAAATTTAATCACCCATAGAGAATCAATGGTCATTAACTAAATATGTGAACTTTGTGTAGTTTAGTTAGGTTGTTTGACTCAAAGAAGTTATTTATGTTTGAATGTAGTTAAGCCTTAACGTGTTGAATTGGTAATGAGCCAATCTTGAGCCGTTTATCGCTTATTATTTTTTATGATCATCAAGGAGCATTATGTTTTCTAAAATACTTCCAATTATTGCGTTCAGTTCACTTGTTTTTTCTGGCGCGGTGTCTGCACAACCCAGCTCAAATCTAAACGCCCCCATTTCTTCTCAAACGCAAGTGAATACCCCGACAGATCTGCAAGTTGAACAATTTGTGTCTTCGGTTTTAAAAATCGAAGAAATTAAGGTCGGATTGCAGGCTTTTTTGGCGGAAAAACCTCAAGAGGAGGTAACGAATGCGCTGATTGAACAAGTTAATCAAGAATTTATGGTGCAAGCAACGGAAACGATTGAGAAAAGTGGATTATCAGTTGATCAATATAGCTCTATGATCGCGTTATTAGAACAAGATCAGCATTTTTTAGCACGTGTTGAACAAAAGGTTGAAGAACTGAGTGCAAACTAGTTAACCCTATTGCTCGACCAGGCTTGGTTGGGTACAGTATTTGCTTTAAAATCCCTAAGATTAACTTAGGGATTTTTTTATGCATATTCATATTCTAGGTATCGCCGGCACTTTTATGGGGGGGGTCGCGCAACTCGCTAAAGCGAAAGGCCATCAGGTTAGCGGCTCCGATAAGGCGATTTATCCGCCCATGAGCACCCAGCTTGAGCAGGCCGGCATTGCGGTGATGGCCGATGACGACTTGAGTTTTCTGCAAAATCCACCCGATCAAGTGGTCATTGGTAATGCGATGCGTCGTGGTCAGGTTTGCGTCGAAGCGACCTTAAATGCACAGCAGGTTTATACCTCCGGGCCCCAGTGGTTGGCTGAAAATGTGTTGCATGATCGCTGGGTGATTGCGGTGGCGGGCACCCATGGCAAAACCACAACAAGCTCAATGGTGGCGTGGATTTTAGACTACGCTGGATTGAACCCAGGGTTTTTGATTGGTGGGGTACCGGAAAACTTTGGCGTTTCAGCACGATTAGGCGATACGCCGTTTTTTGTAGTGGAAGCGGATGAATACGACACGGCGTTTTTTGATAAGCGCTCTAAGTTTGTTCATTATCACCCGCGTACGCTGGTGATGAATAACCTCGAGTTTGATCATGCCGATATTTTCCCTGATCTTGCTGCGATTCAAACGCAATTTCATCACCTGGTGCGCACGGTTCCCGGCAATGGCTTAATTATTTATCCTCCACGGGAACAGGCGCTTGATGAGGTGTTAGCACGCGGTTGTTGGACGCCGACCCAAACAGGCGGGCTTGAGCAGGCCGACTGGCAAGCGATGCTGCATAGCGACGATGGTTCGGCGTTTAGTGTGTCGTTTCAGGGGCAGGTGATTGGGCAAGTGGCTTGGACGATGACGGGCTTGCATAATGTGCAAAATGCCTTGAGTGCGATAGCCGCTTCGGTACACGCCGGTGTGCCGCCAGTGGAAGCGGTGAGTGCACTGAATGGGTTTAAAGGCGTGCGTCGTCGTATGAGCAAGGTGGGCGAAGCAAAAGGCGTGACGGTTTATGATGATTTTGCACATCATCCTACCGCGATAGGTTTAACCTTACAGGGATTAAAAAATCAGTTAAAAAATAAGCTGCAAAACCAGCAAAACACCACCAGGCCTGGTGGTCAAACAGCGCGTTTAATCGCTGTGTTTGAGCCGCGTTCGAACACGATGCGTTTGGGGGTGCATAAAGCCAGTTTACCCGCCGCATTTGTCGATGCCGATGCGGTCTATGCCTATATTGATCCTGCATGGAACTGGGTGTTGCCGACTGACGCCTTTAGCCAAACACTAACGGTCGCAAACAGTTACGAGACTTTATTAGATACGCTAATAGATCAACTTCGTGCGGGTGATCACGTCGTGATGATGTCCAACGGCAGCTTTGGTGGCTTGCACCAGCGCTTGCTTAGGGCGCTAAGCGAATCTGTCACGCTGGTTTAGTTTTCAATGAGGTAAAATACCCGCCGTCATTGCGAGGAGCGTAGCGACGCGGCAATCTCTTGCAGACTGCGCACGCCCTTGGGAGATTGCCACGGCCTTCGGCCTCGCAATGACGCGTGGTTTTTGGTGTATCAATTCGCAAATATTAGGCCGTCATAGCGAGGAGCGTAGCGACGCGGCAATCTCTTGCAGACTGCGCACGCCCTTGAGAGATTGCCACGGCCTTCGGCCTCGCAATGACGCGTGGTTTTTGGTGTATCAATTCGCAAATATTAGGCCGTCATTGCGAGGAGCGTAGCGACGCGGCAATCTCTTGCAGACTGCGCACGCCCTTGAGAGATTGCCACGGCCTGTGGCCTCGGAATGACGCGTGTTAACTTTTGAATACTTCTTGCGCAAATTGCATGGCTTCGAGGTAGCTGTGCGATAGCTCGGTAGGACATAGGCTGTCGGGTAACCTAAAATCTGTTTTACCGCGCTCAAATCCTTTGACAGCTTCAAGGGTAAACTTCAAATTGTTGGGTTGATCACCGATCAAGGCATTAGCAATTTGAGGGTCGAGTTTGAGTTGATTTAGCAGGGCTGTCAGCGGCGTATCCATGACGGCATCCAGTGTTGAGAATAAGCCAACGGTAAAATAAATGTCCGCTTTAAAATCCCCTATTTTTACACCGACAATTTCGCAGAATTTGGCGCGCGTGAGCGCCATGCGAAATAGCTCAATCGGTTTATCATCTAAGCCTGATAAGGCCAGCATACTGGTCCAACTTTGTAGGCGTGTTAAACCAAATCGTACCACGCCATCATGGATCGAATTAATGGGTACGGTTGAGTTAACGTTTTCGGCTAAAAACTTGAGTAGCTTTTGACTAAGGCTGACATCTCTGGAAATAATTTCACTCAGGTGTCGCATATCTATATCAGGGTCATAGACGCTGGCAAGGAGTTGAATAATGGTGAGCTTATTGGAGGGAAGGCGTTGGCCTTTGATGATTTTGGGGCGTGCAAAAAAATAGCCTTGAAAATAATCAAAGCCAATTTTTTTACAGAACTCATATTGCTCGCGTAGCTCCACTTTTTCAGCCAGCAAGCGCACGCCCTTGGCTTTTAAGCGTTTGGTATGCTCGGCTAATTTTTTAGGACCGACCTCTAAAATGTCTACTTTAATCAAATCGGCATAGGCTTCAAGCTGCTCTAGCTGTGGATTAAATACATAGTCATCCAGCGCGATCGTATAGCCTAATTTTCGTAATTCTTTGATAGCACGTAACAGGGGAGGTGTGACTTCGACATCTTCTAATACTTCAATCACGATTTGGTTAGGCGGAAAAAAAGGTTGGTTTTCACGCAACAATAAGCCTTCGGTGAAGTTAATAAAAACCTTGTTGTTCCCGGCAATGTCCTTTAAGCCAATATCACCAAACGCATGCAACATGACTTGGGCTGAGGCGCTATCGCCTGAAACCATATTGGCATAATTACTTTCATGATTGGTACGAAACAAAAGCTCATAGGCGTAAAGGGATAGGTCTTGCTTAAAAATAGGCTGGCGGCCAATATAAATGTCAATCATCGAAGCCATTGTTGTTGCTCTCTGGTTCAGTTCTTGACATTATAAACGCAAAATACCTTGAGTGCATACTTCTTGTAAAAAGTAAGTAGATAAAAAGGAATTAAATGTTCAGTGTGTTATTCATTATGGCCTCTTTCGCCAGATTAAAGTCGAGTTTGCCGGTGATTTCAAATACCGATGTTTGGGCTAATAGCGTTTGATAGGCAAGTGGATCGGGGGTTTGGCCGTTTGTTTGGAAGGTTTGATCGCGATGTTGATAAAACACACCGGCGGATTTCATGACCCCCGCTAACAGCTCAGGGCGCTGCGCTAAGTTAACGCGCGCTATCCTGGTGGGTTCGGTGCTATTGACCTGCCAGTTGAGTAGGTAAAGCTGATCTAAGCGAGCGCTGGGTTGGTAGTTTACCCCTTTGTAAAGCTGGCAAACTGGGGCGTCATATTTTTCCTCAAGCGCGCGCAACTCGGCTTCAGCGAGCGCAAGGTAGGGTTGATGATCGTCAATCAAGCGGTGAAGCTTCGGGTTATGAATAATGGTGCCTGGGTTGATGCGCGGTTGCTTGGGGATGCCACGCATCATTACTTGCTGCTGATTTGCCTGGATTAAAATGCGGTCATTACTGATAAAAGCCTGTGCATCTTCAAGTAATTTAAGCATCAGGGTCGACTTGCCGCCGCCCGATACGCCGGCAATCGCAATGCCGCGTTGGTCGTTTAATTGGAGCGCGGCACAATGGCCTAACAGCCAATCTTGATTTTGCCAGTGGTTCAAGTATTGGCTCAAGATAAAGTTGATGACTTGATTCGGGTGCTGGTTAAGCGCACCCAAGCAGGCAAGTCTCTGGGCACTTTGCCATAGAACCAGACCGGTTTTGATTTTATGTACCAAGCGTTGCGGCTGTCCTGTGTCATTGGTGAAATCATAGACCGCTTCTTTACGCCCTGTTTTGCCAGGTTCACGCTGCCAATCACTAAACGGCAGATGGTAAATAGCGTCAAGTTCTGTAGCTTGTTCTATTTCAATCGCCGTTATGCTCGGTACACCTAGCGGTGGTGTGTGATGAAACTCTGCCAAACCCGCAAAGTATTCGGCTAAATAATTAAGCAGCGGTGCGGAATTGGACTCTACAAACAGCGACCAATGATCAATAGTCACGACCAGGCCTGGTTGCATGGAAGCCTTCTGGCAAAGCGCGTTTAATGTTTGAATAATAGCTGTCATATTATGGGGTCTTATGTTAACCCGGATACTTCATAAAGTTCACGCGCCCTCGCTTGTCTATTGATTCCCCAGTACTTTTTTTCTCAGTCAGCTGTATGAATAACTACAGCGCTCCTTCAAAAAAAGCACTGGAAAACCAATATCCTGCGCGATCATCACGTGAATTTATGAAACATCCGGGTTATAATTAAATTAATTTATTTTTGGTTATGGAGTCTACACTATGTCGGCAATAAGTTTTGATACATTAGAGACCCAGTTGGCCACTAAAGCCGATGTGGTTAAGATTGATAAAGACATCGCCAAACTGGACAAGGAAATAACCTTGGTCAAGTGGGTAGCCTTTGCAACATTTGCCATAGTGGCTATCCCTCAATTAAAACATTTATTTGCCTAATCTAGGAGCCTGTCGGACTAAAGCCAATCGGCTACAAAAAAGCTGGATTTGGCCATTTTTTGCCCACTTCCTCGTCAAATAGCTAGCTATTCTCCTCGGAATTGAACAAAAACTGACTCAATCGAAGAAAGCGAAGCTAAACCAGACTTTTTTTCGCTTCGACCGGTTTAGTCCGACAGGCTCCTAGACGAAACCTTGTTAATCACATAGTCGGCGTATTTGTCGGCTATATTGATGCCTAGCCCTTCTTTTGCGCCCTTAAATCCGCCAAACGCCGAGACTTCAAAACAGACGGGGCCATCATGGGTTTCGGCGATATCGACGGTGGTAAAGTCAAGCTTGAATAAGGCTTGCGCCTTAGCCGCCATGGCAATAATTTCATCAGACGGATAGGCGGCGGCATATTTTCCACCATTGGCAATGGTGGTGTTCCAGCTGGTGTTGCCCGACACCCGTGCATAAGCCCCTTGATATTCACCGCCCAAAAACATTAGGCCGAGATCTTGACCGGGTAGCGCCAGCTTTTTCTGGATATAGTAAAAGCCGTGCAGCTGGTGATACTGATCTAGTTGGCTGCGCAGTTTTTTGTCAGATTGTTTGGCATTCAGCACTTCCATTCCCTTGGCTTTGGTTGAGAACAGGGGTTTGAGAATCGCTTCGCCAAATTGTTTGATCGCGTCTAGGGCGGCATCTTGGTGTTCTGTAATCACGGTGGGGGGCATGGGGATGCCGGCTTGTGCGAGGGTGACGGTGCAGGCCATCCGATCTACTAATCGAATAATCGATTCGGGTGGTGAAAAAATTTGGCATTGACAGGATTCTACAAACCGTAAAATCTCAAGTCGGTCTAAGATGGCGGGACTGTAGGTTTGTGATACTTTTTTAATAATAATCGCATCAAGTTCGCACAGATTAAACCCTTGATACATCACTTTTTTGTCTGCAAGATTGGCCACTACTTTTTCAATGTCAATCACTAGGCGAAAACCTGTGCGTTGTTCTAAAGCGTCGGCGAGTACTTCGGTTGACCACTTGCCTTCAATGCCTACAACACCTATTTTTAAATCAGTCACGGAAGAGTTCCTTTGGAATTCGATAGTCAGATAAACCCTGAGGATTGTGCGCTAATTGGACAATGTTTTCAAGTAAAAACCGCCCGCGAAACTGCATGGATTTAGCATGGGTTTGATCGAGCACAAATCGGGTAGAGGTTAAAAAAGAGCGTGCTAGACCGAGTGCCAAGCGTAGATGGAAATCGGTATCGCCTATTTGTCGGGCATAGTCCGCACCAAAATCATAAATGCGCTCCATGCTCAGTGAGATTTGTTTGCGCACGTCTGGGTCAAAGTTCATTAACCGATAATGCGATACCATTAACACGGATAAGTCTTGTACATAATCCAAATAGTCAGAACGGTGTAAGTCGATAAAGTTAATGGTGTTGTTTTGGCTGTCAAACAAAATATTGTCAAGGTTAAAGTCACCATGAATATACACGGCGGCTGGCACCACCAGGTCTGCCTCGATTTGACTAGCCTGTTTAATCAGGGTTTCCAGCCGCTCTTGTTTTAACTCACCGACCTGGTTGCGGCTCACTTCAAATTCGGGGTGTACCTGATAAACATCGGGCAGCCGTTTTTTTAGCTGTTGCATAAAGCTGGCGGCGACCGGGCTATCGATTTGAGTGTCCTGCCAAACCTTGGGCAGCAGCGTGAACAGCGTATCAAGTGCCTGCTGGGTTTTATCCTGCTGATGTTTGACGAGTAAGCTGTCTAGCGTGTCGCCTTCTAAATATTCATACAACAGCGCGGCCTTGTCCCCTGAACGATGGTAGGAGTAGAGCTTGGGGGCAATGCCGGGGTATTTCTTCTGCCAGCGTTCAATGCCTTGTTTTTCTTCTTTGAGCTTGATTTGGTCGCCCTGTTTAAATACCGCGATAATTTTATCTTCGTCATCGTCTTGGTTTTTCACCCCTGAAATCAGACAGCCTGATTTGGTTTCACCCAGCGAGTGAATGCTCAAGTCATCGGTGTTGAGCTCAAGATGGGTGAGGGTGGCTTCGAGTGAGCGATAGCGTTGTATTTCAATCGGTTGGCCGATTTTCTCAGACACAATCGCCTCGCCAATATGCAGCAGCGCCTCACCAAGCTTGTTGAGATCGTGCAGAAGAAAACTGGCTTGTAATAAATCCTCGTTACGCTGGTTTTTATTGGATAATTTGGCCAGCTTGCGGCGTATTTTGTCCAGGTTTTGGTCAAGCTGAACCTTGCTTCTACAGAGCTTCAGGGCGCGGTCTAAGCGCGTGCTGTTTAAGGCCGGTTCAATCGTATCTAAGTCTTCAAGCAACAGGGTGAAGGTTTCAAAAATACGCTTGCGCTGAATCCAGCTAAATTGTTTAAGTTGACGACTATGAAATACAAAATCATCTAGGCTGTGTGAAAAGGCACGCAGGCTATAACTTAGGTGGTTTAGGCTATAAAATTTCTCGGTAGCGACCTGTTGCAAACGATTAAGTAGCTGCACATGATAATTATCAATATAGTCACGGCGTTTTAAGCTGCTAGAGGCATAACGCAACTCGCCTGTTTGCAAAAAACGCTCAACCAAGCGTAATTGTTTACGAATTTCGAGAATTAAAAACCCAAGCGCGTCAGGTTGTGGGGGCGTAAGTGGCATAGTGATTGTCGGTTCTTAATGTTTATGCAGTTTTATGTTTAGGCTGTTTTTTGAGCTGTTTTTTCGACTTGCCCGCTTTCATCTTTAAGCTGGATTCGTCATCGGTTTTACCTTCTTGTTCCGCTGTCCAAGCTAGCGTAATGCGGATTTCTTGATGGTTCTTAGCTTGCTTGGCTTTAATCTTAAGCCGTGCTAAGCCTTGGGGTGTTAGGGTAACATCGTCTTCTTCATTGGTGAGTTGAAGATGGCCTTTCGCAAAGCCCTCCGATATCACCGCTAAATAATTGATAATGGCATCTTTGTCTTGTAAAGATTCATGCTCGAAGGTATGTGTTGTTTTGGCCATGATAGTCAATCCAGTTATAAGGTTGAAATAGCTTAAGGTGCGCATGATCGCTGCTTTGTGCGCTGACGCTCCCGTCCTGGTGAAAGATTGTAACGCTCCAGCCGGGTGATTGCATATTATCTTTTGCACGACAGTGACAATTGAGCTGGGTATCGCATTCAAAGTTCAGCAGCCCATTTCTCACCAATAACTGCTGTCCATTGAGGTGATGGCGATGACCATTGACCAGAGCAAAAATATGCTTAGCCTTTAATTGTTGAGCACCCTTTGCGCTGAAGGGCCAGTCATAGGCGCGATACTTGGTACGAAATGCATTGCCCAGCGCACCATAGTAAATGTCAAATAATTGCGCTTGATGGAGTTTTTGCTGAAAAACTAAATTAATCTGCGCTAGCTGTCCTTGATGAATCAGGTTAGCCAAGGTGTCATCAATCCCAGCATGACTAAATAAATAGCTACCCTCGATGTGCAATAATTTTAGTTTACGAAAGAATGGGTAAAACTCACCATCAGGCTTAATAAACAAGTCATGTGCCCAGCTAATAGCATGATCAAGCTGCTGGCAATGATCAAACCGTTTAAGCCAAGCCTTCTTCATGCTGCGTTGTTTAAGATCTAACTGTTGAATTTCTCTACTAATCAGTTGTTTAGGTAGTTTAGTTTTAGCGGATGTTTTAAACGACTTGCGCCAGTATTCATCAACAAAATAGGCCTTATGCACAGGGTTGGGGTGCTCGCCTTTTTCTTGATAAATCTCAGCTAACAGGCTGATGGCTTTTTTCCCCATTCGGGCAAAAAAATGACCTTGGAGCGGGTCGTGGATTTTCTTGAGCGCTAATAACCCTGCCAGAAAACGAATGTCATGGTTGCCAGCTAGCAACACGGTATCCGGTTTGAGTTTGATGAGGTGATTAATCATCCTCAGAAGTGCCAAGGTGCTTGGGCCTTTATCAAAACAGTCGCCACCAATAATAATGCGCGTTTTGCTACCCTGCGCTGTCAGCTGTAAATTTAATTCTTGGCTTGCTTGGCTGACTAACTGAGCTTGCTTGAGAGAGCGCAAAAATGCCGGTGCATCGGCATGCAGGTCACAAAAAAAGGCCGTATCTTGATTCAGTGCCTGCCAATGTTGATAGGGCAGGTGAGGCATCACCGCCGGTTGCCATGGCGCATATCGTTGGCTCTGGGTATCGCAGGGGTTGTAATGTGCCATTAATGAACATCTCATTCCAATTTGATTGTGGTAGGATGTTACGTGAGAAATATGACAACGCGATGACGTATAATAAGGTTTTAGAACACCTCGTTAAAAATGCGATTAAGTTTACTAAAGAAGCCTGTGTTGAGCTGAAAATCGAAGCTAGCCCTGATCACCCGTTTGATAATTGGAAGAGTGAAACGGCTTGGGTTCGATTTAGTGTGATCGATCAAGGTATTGGTATAGCAGAAGCGGATAGAGCGGCTATTTTTGAGCCATTTAACCAGGTTGATAACTCAGATGGTCGTGCATTTGGTGGGGTGGGTATTGGTTTGTCGATAGTCAACGCGTTTCTTACTATGATGGGGGTTGAGTTGGAGATCGAAAGTGAGCTAGGCAAGGGTAGCCAGTTTAGCTTTGTATTGCCACTTCAACGTGACCCGATGAATGATGCACCGCCTTA
>NZ_JYNN01000002.1:98776-150080 GCF_000934765.1 Thiomicrospira microaerophila
CCAGCCAGCCAGCCAGCCAGCCAGCCAGCCAGCCAGCCAGCCAGCCAGCCAGCCAGCCAGCCAGCCAGCCAGCCAGCCAGCCAGCCAGCCAGCCATAAGGCTATCTTTTTAATAGATAGCACGAGCCCGCATAAGTTATCTTTTGCGGGCTTTTTTTATTTACATTTCTGTTATAATTCGCACAATTTATTTTTATTGAGGTATTGGGGTAATTTACATGATTAAGCATTATCTTGAAAAAGAGTTACAAGACGAGTTGGCTCAGTCAGGATTTTTGCTTCAATTTTTAGATCAGAATGTATTAGATGGCCTATGGTATTGGGATTTGCAAGCACCTAAAAAAGAATGGATGAGTCCAAAGTTTTGGCAGGTGTTGGGTTATGATCCGGCGAAAAAGACACATAATCCAGATGAGTGGCAAGATATTATTCATCCTGATGATTTAAAAATTGCAAACGAAAATTTTGAAAAACACTTGGCTGATGAAACCCATCCTTATGATCAAGTGGTGCGCTATAAGCATTTTGATGGGCATTGGGTTTGGGTACGCTGCCGTGGTCAGGTTATTCGCGACGAAGCGGGGAAGCCTAAGCGCTTGCTAGGCGTACATACCGAGCTTACTGATTATATTCAAACTAAGCATCAGCTCGATGAAACGCTCAAAGAAATAAATCACTTGAGTAAGGCCAAGGTGCAAATGTTTTCGAATATGAGCCATGAGTTTTTTACGCCGCTAAATGCGATTTCGGGATATACCGATTTAGTGTTGGTAAGCACTAAAGAACCAGACACAATCCGGCGTTTAGAGATCGCAAAGTCGCAAATTGTGCATTTAACCCGTTTGCTACAAGAGATTTTATTATTCAGTCGTCTTGAGGCGCACCAGGTCAAGCCTTTAGAGGCCTCGTTTACCATGCAAATGCTATTTAAAGAGTTATTTAGTGTTGATTATTTTGATCGTATTCCACCAAAAATTAAGTTTTTGCCAATGCTTTTTATCCCTTTCAACCTTGCTTTCAAAGCTGATTTTGTTCGAATTGTTAAGGTTTTAGAACACCTCATTGAGAATGCGATTAAGTTTACTAAAGAAGGCTGTGTTGAGCTGAAAATCGAAGCTAGCCCTGATCACCCGTTTGATAATTGGAAGAGTGAAACGGCTTGGGTTCGATTTAGTGTGATCGATCAAGGTATTGGTATAGCAGAAGCGGATAGAGCGGCTATTTTTGAGCCATTTAACCAGGTTGATAACTCAGATGGTCGTGCATTTGGTGGGGTGGGTATTGGTTTGTCGATAGTCAAAGCGTTTCTTACCATGATGGGGGTTGAGTTGGAGATCGAAAGTGAGCTAGGCAAGGGTAGCCAGTTTAGCTTTGTATTGCCACTTCAACGTGACCCGATGAATGATGCACCGCCTTAATCCGGTTAAAACGCTGTTGACGCGTTTATGTTTAATTCAGCGGTTGCATAAGGTGTTAAGCGGAGTGTAAATCGAGCGCCAAGAGGGGTGTTTATGGCCTCTATGTGGCCGAATAGTCGCTCTTCTGTAAGCAGTTTTGCAATACTTAAGCCTATGCCAATGCCGCCTTGTTGCTTGTCGCTGACAAAATTTTCAAAGATACGTGCAATGGGTTTAATTTGAATGCCTCCAGCCTCGTCTTCTATCCAAATAATGACATGGGGCTGGAGATAATCATAGCCCATGGTGAGTGTTGAGCCTTCAATTTTGCGCTCAAGAAGAAAATCTAACGCATTGTCTAATAAAATCATTAATACGTGTGATAGAGCACCGGTATCAGTCTTAATGCTGATTTCACCTGAGGGCTTTATCCATTGAATTTTTGTGCGAGTCATGCTGATTTTTCCGCTTAACAGGTCGAGAACTTTTTGCGTTGTTTTGCTTATTTCGTTTGAATTAACGTGCGGCTTTACATTATAGAAGTTTTTGAAGTCATCAACTGTATTCTGAAGTATGTCAACCTGTTGGCGCATACTTGGTAAGATTGCATTTAAGCGAGCGTGATTTTTGTCATTGGATATTTGATTTAAAGTTTGTATTAAGCACAGTTGACTACCTAGCCTCACTAGGGGGAGCTTAGCTTGGTGGGTGATATTGCTAAATGTTTGACCAATGTTGGCGCTTCGATTTTGAGATAGTAACACGAGTTGTTGTTTTTTATGTTGAGCCTGCATGACACTAATGCGCTGTCCTATTGCTAATGCTATAAAAATGGTGTGGCTCACATAGGCCAGTGCAGGTAACAGTGCGCTGAAATGTGTGAGTGTGATAACACCAGTAAGTGTCGCAATTTGTATCGAGTTGGCAAGAACCAAAACAAATTGATCAATAAGATAAAGGTGTGCCCCGGAGAGCTTGAGTTGTATAGCAACAAATGCAACAAAAAATGGAATCAGCATTGCAATCACAGCAATGACTTGAAGCGTTTTGTTTATCACCAGTAAATTGGGATTGAGAAAAATAGCGTATAAATAAAACATGATCACAAATACTTCAATTAAAATCAAACCGACCAATACACGGTGTAAAAATGGCATGTTCTTGCGGGTTTCAAAGAAAGTAATCGCAAATAGCGCTAGAAAAACTAATGAAAGCGCATAAAAAATCCAGAGGCTAAGGTTAATCATTTCTAGCCAATTTTCAAATAGTGCGATGTTTCTGAGAAAGCCATTAATCGCAATTTGAAAAACTGCACCAAAAACAACCATGCCAATAAATACAAAAAGCGCAGGCATTTTCAAACTAGCAAATAAATTTAAATGATAAATGGTTAACATTAAAACCAGCCCAAATAGTAATCCCCATATGAAGTTGATTTGAATGTTGGTATAGGCAAATTCTGCGGTGCTATTAATGATCCAGTTAGCTTCTACTGGTCCTGTGCTTTTTAACTCGGATAGAATGCTCATTTTTTGATTTGGTTCAAGCAATATAGGAATGGCACTATAGCGATGGATGATCGGGTGATTTTCCGCTGGATATAGGTCACCTAATAACCATGTGTTAGCTGCTTGGTCATTTTTTATTAACTTTACCTGGATGTGATCCATGCCCGCTCGGGGGTTGTATAGAATGAGGTTTTGAGTTTGCTCGGAGGTGTTTTGGATGGTCAACAGCGTCCAAATAGGGCTTTTGATATAACCAAGGTTACTTTTTTCAAGTGGTTTCCAGGCATCCAATTGGATTATATCTTGCGCCGTGTAGGTGTGTGTCGAATCAATTACATACTGAATATATTCTGTCGCACTTATTTTGCTTTGCGTGCCATCTAAAAATAATGTATTGGTCCAGCCGGTTGTGCTGTATAGCAAAATAGTTAAACCGGTACATATTGGAGATCTTAAGATCCGTCGTATAGCATTGTTCATTGGTTTCGACCTGATTGAACGGATAAAGGAAGCAGTAAGTCAATTTGAAGCATTTGATTGGTAATGTAATAGCTCATATGGCCATCAAGTTTATCTTCAACAAGTACCTGAGCTGTATTTAGTGTTATCGCGTTTAAAGATGTCTGCGCTGGATCTGTCATTTCCCAAGCAATATTTTTAATGCTTAACATCATCTGTTGATTGATTAATTCAAGCTGGATTTGCACGCTCTGTGGTGTTTGTTGAATATTTGTTGCGATATCCAGAAGTAACATTAATACCTGAGAAAAGGTATTGGGGTAGCTGAGAATCTGAATAGGCTGGGGCGCATAAATGTCAAAAGTGGTCATGCTCCAAGCTTGTTTGCCTTTAATGAGGCTGAACACTTCGTCTAAGCGTTTTCTCACATCAAATGAACTGGCTTTTTTATCAGTGGTATAAAGGTTAAGAAATTTATATACGGTGTCATTGAGTCCTTGAAGACTGACTTGCATTTTATCAATAAGCCTGTTTATTGTAGCTTGGTTGTTTTTGCCAGGATGTTGAACTAATCGGGTTTCAAGCTCGGTGAGTTGTGATCCTAATTGTACTAGCGGTACTCGCCATTCATAGGAAATGCTGCCAAAAGCGTGGCTAATAGAGCTAAAGCGTGATTGTGCAATCATTAATTGACGTTGGCGTTCATGCTCTTGTTTTAGTTTAGCAATACGATGGGCAAAGGCTAGAGATAAAAAGAATAAATCAAGTAGCACCCCGATAGGAATTGCAAACGAGGTGAATTGGTTGTTAGGCAGCAGTCCTTCTAAAACCATAATTTGTATTAAATGTCCTGCCATTAAAGCGGTTTGCCCACTCAAATAGAGACCAGCACCTATTAATTTGTAACGCAGGGCTATAATGCCGACGACAACGGGAAGAGTGAATCCAATATAAGCAATTGTTAACCCCGGTATCATGTGCCCCATTAGCTGGACTAGGCCACTTAAATGGGCAAAAAATGCGATGAGGTAGATCAAAATAGCCAGCTGAAGTAGTTTGTGTAAACGAGGTAGATGATGCTTTGTGTTGAAAAAGAGAATTGAAAAATAGGTTAAGCTAGCGAGTATTAAAAATGGGGTCACCCAAGTCATTAAACTGACTAAATAAATGCTAAGCCCAGTTGGATCAAATCGGAGTATGCCCTTGGTAGCATATTGATAGTAAAGTGAGAGGAGTGCAAAAGTGATGTAGGGCCACAGAGCTTGTTGATGAATCTGACGCATAACTAAAAAGTTATAAATGACAAAAAACAAAATTAATCCGCCAAAAATACCCCAAAGTAAAGTTTTGGATTGAGATTGTTTGGAAAAGGTTTTCGGGTCAGTTATGCGCCAATCGACTTGGTAAGCGCCTAGTGTTTCTAAGCGGGTATATAAGGTTACTTGTTGGTCTGGCTCAAGAATAAGCAAGAGCGTGCTAAATTGATGAGGAATAGGTTGGTCTTTTACGGAACGATGTAGGCCGAGTTCATAGTACGCCGTCTTGTTGATAGCGCCTTGCGTTTGAAAAATAAGGAGAACATCAATTTTATCCATACCCGCATAAGGATTATAGAGAATAAAACGCTGGGGTTCTGAAGATAGGTTGACGATCGCTAATCGTGTAAAAATAGGCGTAAATTGAAAGCCAAGACGCGTGTTTTTTAACGGCTTCCATGCGGTGGATTCCTGTATTGTTTGCCAATCCGTATCCGCATGAGATGTAAACTGCCATTGCATATAATCAAGAGTAGGGTGGTCACCTTGGAGTGAATTAACAACAAGGATTGGGGTTGAATGGGCCTGTAAAGGCCAGCATAAAATTATAAATTTTAGAATCCAACCCCAGGCTACTCGATCTGTGAGCATGCGCTTATTCAGTTGGTATTTAGGGCGTTAAGTAACCGAGATCTTTGACGCTAACAATCGCATCCTTTCCCAGCTTTTTTCGTAGACGATAGACAAGGTTGCGCAATCCTGCGGCTGAATAGTCTTCATCACCAAGCTGTGACTCAACTTCATCAATGCGGATCAATTGCCCACGGCGTTTGAGTAGTATGTTTAAAAATAGTCGTTCATTTTTTGTAAGTGTAAACCGGCCTTCTTCACTAATTACCGTATTGCTTAGGATGTGATACTCCGTCCCATTTTTAAATGTTTGTAATAAACGACCAGACTTAGTAACCTGTTGTGCGCAAGCAATGAGGGTATCTTTTAAAGTTTGAAAATTTACGGGTTTGACCAAGTAATCAACAAGGTTGAGCTTAATCGCCGTCATGAGTTGAGATTCTTCTTTATAGCTAGTCATAATGAGTATAGGTACTTGTTCATCTTGCTCACGAATTTTTTGTGCAACACTCAATCCATTTAGCAATGGCATGCTAATGTCTAAAATGACCACATGCACGCTTTGTTTTTGAAATTGCTCATAAGCCTCAACACCGTTGCTAGCCAAAATTACTTGGTTAAAAAACATGCCTAAGGTTTCTCCAATTGTATCACGTAAAATCGTATCATCATCGGCAAATAATACGTTTAGCTGGTTTAATACATTGATTGCTTGTGATTGTGTTGCATTCATTTGTGTTTTCTCTAGTCTCGTTCTATCCAAAAATAAGCTTAACAAACAAAAGTCTTACAAAAATCTTACAAACAAAAAAAGTCAGGGCAAACCCATCTAAATAATATAAAAAATCACACGTCATTGCGAGGCCGAAGGCTGTGGCAATCTGTTGCAGACTGCGCACGCCCTTGAGAGATTGCCGCGTCGCTGCGCTCCTCGCAATGACGGGCATTTTCTAAGCTTAATGGCAATGACGTTCAACGTGGGAGCGCGTATTTGTTATAACTTGTTGATTTATTATTTATTTAAGATGCGTTTGCCCTGCTAAAAATGTTAATGGGAGTTATATTTTAGCTGTTTTTTTTACGTGAATATTTTTTCAAGATTTTGTTGAGATTTTTTCCTATTAGAATTTGATCCATGCAAATTTAAAGGTATTAATCGCCAATAACGTGTAGCGGGTTTTGCAAAGGTCTCGTTGTGAGACTTTTATAGCTTTGGTTTAGCGCCAATGTGTCAGAGGGTGTCAGGCGTTCACATAAGTCTTTTATATAATCATTAAGGTATAGGAGCCTGTCGGACTAAAGCCAATCGGCGGCATAAAAACTGATTCAATCGAAGAAAGTGAAGGTAAACCAGACTTTTTTTCGTTTCGACTAGTTTAGTCCGGCTGGCTCCTAGCGAGATTATTAAAGTTCAATTGGTTTTATTCGATTGTACTAAATAGTTGAATAAGTTAAGTTATTAATTTAATTGTATATTTGCGAATGTTGGTTTTTTACTAGAGTATTAAATAGGTTTAGGGTGGTGTGTGAATCAGGTTACGCAAAAAGAGTTTAAATTGTCCGATGAAATGGTGATAGTGTCTACAACTGATCTGAATGGAACAATTTTGCATTGTAATGACAGTTTTTTAAAAGCGGCTGGATTAACTCGAAACGAGGTAATTGGTAAGGCTCATAATATTTTACGCCATCCAGATGTGCCCGCTGCGGTTTTTAGAGATATGTGGCAAACCTTACAGTGTGGGAAGCCCTGGTCACAGGTTGTAAAAAATAAACGAAAAAATGGCGATCATTATTGGGTTAAAGCGTTTGCGACTCCTCTAAAACAAGGCCAGAAGATAACTGGCTATATGTCCGTACGTTTTCCCGCAAAGCGAGATGAAATTAATCAGGCTGTTGAAGCTTACAGGTTAATAGAACAAGGTCGTTTGATGCTTTTGCGTGGTAAGCCGCATAGTGTTTTAAATTCATTAAGTCGATGGTTTTCATCTAAAAATGTTTTTCAATGGAGTGGGTTGGCGGCTGTTTTAAGTGCCGGATTTGGATTGTTTAGCTCACCGGATTTAGTCTATCCGTTTGTGCTTGGTTTTCTTGTTTTATCGGTATTTAGTGGGTATCGGTGGCGGTTTGTTTATAAAAGTGAAGTGCAACAGATTCAACATAAATTAGTCGATCTGGCGAATGGTTATGTGCGCCAAGACTTTACCTTAGGCACGGGTTCTTTATTGGACACATTATCCGAATGCTTGCAGCCAGCCGTGGTAAGGCTCGGCTGGATGGCGCAGGAGGCTAAGGAGGCGAAAGCACAATCCGATGCGGTGTTACAAGCATTGGATTCGGCGACGAGTTGCATTATGTTAGCGGATGCGGCTTATCAAATTAGCTATGTTAATCGTTCATTGTTAGAGATGCTTGGCGAAAATGAAGCCTGTTTTAAAACGGTATTGCCACATTTTCAGGTTAATAGCGTCAAGGGTTCAAATATTGATATTTTTCATACCCACCCTGAAGAAATAAGAGCGCGGCTTGATCAGATTAAAACCAGAATGGTTACGGAGCTACATATAGGCGGCTTGTCTTTTCTTTTAATCATTACACCTATTAGGCTGAATAACAAACGTTGTAGCACAATGGTTGAATGGCGAGATATTACACAAGAAGTGCACATCGAAAACCAATTAAAATCGGTGATTGAGGATATATCGCATGGACAGTTCAAACCGATGGCGGTTAATTCGCAGGCAAAAGGGTTTTATCAACACCTTCAATCGGGTGTCAATCGTGTTATTGAAACGCTGCACAGCGCAATAACCGATATTACTTGTGTAGTGAGAGCACAAAGTCAGGGTGATTTAACACAAACAATTACTCGGCACTACCGGGGAGATTTGTCAGACTTAACTCAGGCAATAAATCTTTCTACCGACAAGTTGAGTCAAGTTGTATCGGAGGTAAGAGAGGTTGCCTATCAGGTTAACCTTGAGGCTGAGGAAGTGTCTAATGATGCGCAAGAGCTCAGTTCTCGGGTTCAACAACAAGCAAGTGCTTTGGAGCAAACAGCGGCAACTATGACCCAAATGAATCATGTGGTCAGGCATAACTCACAAAATGCACTTGAAACGGAAACAGTGGCTTTACAGGTTGAACAAGATATTTATCAAAGCCAATTAGTGATGCAGGATGCGATTGCTGCAATGGGAGAGATTCAGGATTTTAGTCATAAGATCGCTGACATTGTTGGCCTGATTGACAGTATAGCATTTCAGACAAATCTACTGGCGCTGAATGCGGCCGTAGAAGCGGCGCGCGCGGGTGATCATGGGCGAGGGTTTGCTGTGGTGGCTTCTGAGGTGCGAGGATTAGCTCAAAAGTCAGCCGACGCAGCTAAGGACATACGTGAGCTTATTAAGCAAAGCGTGAAAAAAATTGAGCGTGGCAGTCGAGTGGCGGGTCAAGCGGGTGAGGCATTAAGTCAAGTGACGCTATCTGTACATCAGGTTACTGAAATGGTTCAGCAAATTGCATTGGCCTCTAATCAACAAGCTGAAGGTATCGCGCAGGTTTATCAGGCTATCAACAGCATTGATCGGATTAGTCAAGAGAATGCAGGCTTAGTTGAGCGGGCTACTCGTGCATCATTGGGTTTAAGCGAGCAAGCAAGTAGTTTGAATCAAAGCATAGCGTTTTTTGAAACAAATAAGACTAAATCAAGGTTGATTAAATGAAAACCATCAGCTTACATAAAGCAACGGCAATTGGATTAGTCTTGCTTTGGTTATTTAGTTTTTGGTTTGTTAATCAACGTTATCAGATCGAAAAGCAACTGTATTTTGATCGTCAAATACAAGAGGTCTCATTAGCTTGGCGCGCCACGGTGCAAACGCATCAGCAATCGAAACAGGCTTATTTTGAAACCTATGTTCAAAATCCAATTATTTTAGACTGGGTTAAGGCGGCACATCTTGACACAATGCGCAATCAAGCAAGAGACGCACTCTATCAAGAGGTGGCGATAATCTATCAGCAGATGCGGCGTAATGGTGTGTTTCAATTTCAGTTTACATTGCCAAATAACCAAAGCTTATTGCGATTACATTCGCCTACGCACTTCGGTGACGACTTAACAGAGGTGAGGTCTTCTTTTAGAAAAGCGAATGAATTAATGAAACCTATTCATGGTTTTGAATTGGGTCGAGTTGTCCCCGGATTTCGTAGTGTTTTTCCACTTTTTATCCAAGCAGAGCATATCGGCGCAGTTGAAATAAGTACGCAGTTCGAAACGCTGCGCCGAGATATGAGTCAGCTTGATCTTGGACGTGAGTTTGGGATTATTTTCGCGCGTGATGCACAAGATACTGTGTTTGAACGTCTATCTACCTATTTCATTCCAAGCCAACTGGCCCTCAATTGGGTGATGGAGGACCCAGCGCGACAAAGCTTACATAATACGCCCTTGCCTAGTCTATATATGAATCAGATGCGCGCTGAGTTGAGTCGCATAGATGTCCTTTCTAGGTATCTCGAAAAAGGCGAGCCGTTTGTAGCGTCTCAAAAGGTAAATCGTATAACACAGTTGGCGGTTTTTATACCCATTCATGATATTGAGGGTCAATTAATCAGTTACCTTTTTGCGTTCTCTCCGGCACCGATGCTTGACAAGTTGGTGCTAGATACTACTTTGCAGGTACTTTTTTCTAGTTTGTTTTTGTTGCTTTTGGGGTTTGTTGTATTTCGGTTGTTGCGTCATCAAGACGATTTACGCGTCGCGGCGACGGCCTTTAATGTTCAAGAAGGGGTGCTGATCACTGATGCACAAGGGATGATCATTCGAGTGAATGATGCGTTTAGCCAGTTAACGGGTTATTTGTCAATAGATGTGGTTGGCAAAACGCCCGCTATTTTAAATTCAGGCAGACAGAGTAAAGCGTTTTACCAGCTCATGTGGACAGAGCTTAAACGGAATGGATATTGGTTGGGTGAAATATGGAATCGTAAAAAAAATGGCGAAGAGTATATTGAGCGTTTATCAATCCGTGCGGTTTATGATCAAAAACAAAAGGTAACGCATTATGTTGGTGCTTTTTTTGATATTACGCAGTCTAAAGCGGATGAGTCTGAAATCCGCCGATTAGCTTTTTTTGATCATTTAACACAGTTGGCAAATCGTCGTTTACTCATGGATAGGTTAGAACATGCTCTCGCATCGAGCCATCAATCTGAGCATTTTGCAGCGTTGTTATTTATTGATCTTGATCGTTTTAAAATTTTAAATGATACAAAAGGCCATGCTTATGGCGACCAGTTGCTAGTTGAGGTTGCAAGCCGTTTGAAGCAATCGGTACGAGAGGTTGATACCATTTCTAGGTTCGGTGGTGATGAGTTTATTGTGTTGGCTGAGGGGTTGAGCCAAGAAAAACATAAGGCCGCGTATGAAGCTGAGCAGTTGGCGGAAAAAATCCGTGCAGCCTTGTCTAGCGTTTATCAGTTTGATCATTTTGAGCATGTTTCGAGTCCGAGTATTGGCATTGTATTATTCAAAGATCATGAAGATGGCACGGCAGAAGATATTGTATGTAAAGCCGATAGTGCAATGTATCAAGCAAAGCAAGCGGGTAGAAATACAATTAAGTTGTTTGACCCAAAAATGCAGACCTTAATTGAAGAGCGATTAGCATTAGAGTCGGATTTGAAAAGCGCCATTGAAAACAATCAGTTTGAATTACTTTATCAACCGCAGCTCAATGCGCAAAACAGGGTGATCGGTGCCGAAGCGCTCATACGATGGCATCACCCTGAGCGTGGTTTGGTATCGCCTGCGGAGTTTATACCTCTAGCTGAACAATCGGAGTTGATTCTTCTTATTGGTGACTGGGTGTTGCATGAAGCGGTTAGAAGTTTAGCGAAATGGAAAAAAAATGCTTCTTTAGCACATCTAACCCTAGCGGTAAACATTAGTGCGCAACAAATTCATCAAGTGCATTTTGTTGAACATGTTCAAGAGTACATTAAGGAGTATGTGTTTGACCCAAAAAATCTAAAGTTAGAACTGACTGAATCGATGATGTTGATGGATATTGAAGATTCAGTGGATAAAATGCAGCGCTTGAGAAAGTTGGGTGTGCAGTTTTCAATGGACGACTTTGGAACAGGTTATGCGTCGCTACTGAGTATTAAAGATTTGCCGTTGAATCAGTTAAAAATTGATCGAAGTTTTATTCAAGATTTGCTTAGTGATACCAGTGCGCACACCTTAACGAGAACCATCATTCAGATGAGTGCAGAACTGGGTTTGGATGTGATTGCAGAAGGGGTTGAGACCCAAGAGCAAATGAATGCATTACTCAATATGGCGTGTGATGGATTTCAGGGTTATTTATTTTCGAAACCCCTTAGTTATAGCGATTTTATGACTTATTTGATTAAACCCTAAATGTCTCAAAGTCAGTTAAAAAGAGGGTGCTATGTCAGGACAAACGCATCTTGAGTAAATAATAAATTAACAACTTACAACCAGTTCGCGTTCCCACGTTGAACGTCACGGCCATTGAGTTAAGAAATGAGTGGCAACTGGACTTGTTTCCCTCATTGCCCTGTCACCCTGCGCGAAGCCGCAGGGTCTATTGCTGCCAGTGGCTGGATCCTGCGACTTTGCGCAGGATGACGGCTCTGGGTAAAAGAAATGGGTCATTGCGAGGCCGAAGGCCGTGGCAATCTGTTGCAGACTGCGCACGCCCTTGAGAGATTGCCGCGTCGCTGCGCTCCTCGCAATGACGGTTTTCTTCTTAACTTAATGGCAGTTTAATGGCAGTGACGCACAGTATGGGAACGAGGTTAATCATACCTATTCCTATGAGTTTTATATTATTTTAGATGGGTTTGCCCTGGGTGCTATGTGAAATGTTGCAAAATTTCGGGTTTGAGATTTTTTTGAGATGTTGGCTCGCTACAATTTGTTCATATCGTAAAGGGTTTTTAACTTCTCAGTGTTGTTTTATCAGGCTTCTCGGTCGCGTTAAAAGCCTTAAGTTGGCATATTTATGAATACAGGGCTAATTGGAAAATGAATGAAACTGACTAAATTGGGCTTTGTTTTTATTGGAAGTGTGTCATTTGCATTGATTACGAATGGATGGATGTTAAATAGAATTCAGCATGATTATCGAATGACCGAAGCAGCTCAAAACCAACGTTTATCAACTGTTCAGCTCACGACATCAATTGAAAAAGATGTGCAGCAGCTGAGTCAATTTGTACGAGCTTATACTAGTTCAGGTGAAACAAGATATCTTATTTATTATTATGATTTGATCAGTATTCGCAATGGTGAGAAATCCAAGCCTTTAAATTATAGCGCACAATATTGGGCCGATGTGATGGCGGGAAACATTCAGCATCAAATGCAAGGTAAGAAGGGTGTAGCGTTGAATGCGCTATTACTGTCGATGCAGTTTAGCGTGGAAGAGCAAAAAATTGCCGAACAAATCTTGGAAACCTCTAGCGAAATGGCTGAAATTGAAAGTGTAGCGTTTGCGGCAACGCAAGGGCTGTATGACCCTGTTATAGGCGACTTTGTTGATGATGGTGAGCCAAATCTTGTTTATGCCGCAAGTCTTGTGAACGGTGAAGTCTATTTGAAATTAAATAGCCAGTTAATTGGTCAGGTCGAACACTTAAGTGCATCGGCCATCCAGCGTACAGCTGATCAAGTGTCTGTGATGACACAGCGTTTAATGAATCGTATTTTTTATGCCGCATTGATGTTGTTTGTCTCTGTTGGCTTGATGGTGTTGTTAATGGTTTTAGTGCGGCGAAATGTGCTCAAGCCTATGCAGAAAATGATTGCGGTCACCAGTAAATTTGGACAGGGTGAGTATCAATCACGACTCATAGTGGTTGAAGCGGTGGACGAGTTAAAGCAGGTTGCGCATACGTTCAATGAAATGGCGGCCAATATTGAAAACGATATCCACCGTCGTAGCGAGTTGCTATCGGATTTACAACAGGCTAAAAAAACGATTGAGGAAGTGCATTTGCGAACACGCGAGTCGATTGAATATGCGTCGCTTATTCAGCATGCCTTAATTCCAGATAATACCTTATTTGAATCTACGTTTAGTGATTACTTTTGTTTTTGGGAACCTAAAGATGTTGTTGGTGGTGATATTTATTTTTTCAGCAAACTGCGTAATGACGATGAAAGTTTGTTGTTGGTGATTGATTGTACGGGGCATGGGGTTCCCGGTGCGTTTGTAACGATGCTGGTGAAAGCGGTTGAACAGCAAATTGTAACCCAAATTCAGCACAGTCATGACGAAGTGCAGCCAAACCAAATTTTAAAACTTTTTAATCAAACACTTAAAAAGCTACTCAAGCAAGAAAGCTTGGATAGTGTGAGTAATGCCGGATTTGATGGTGCCGCTATTTATTATAACCAGCAACAAAATATTATTCGTTTTTCAGGCGCACAAACGGCCTTACATTACTGGGATGGATCAAACTTAACCATGATTAAAGGGGATAGGCATTCCGTTGGTTATAAAAAAACTGCCTCGGATACCCAATTTAGCGAGCATGAAGTGTGTGTCAAACCTGGGATGCGTTTTTATGTGACGACCGATGGCTATCTTGATCAGAATGGCGGTGACAAGGGCTTTCCATTCGGTCGTAGACGATATGAGCAAGCACTGGTTTCAACTATGCATTTGTCAATCAGAGAGCAGCAAATCGTGCTGCAGAAGGAGTTAGGGCTTTATCAAAGTGATGAAATTAGAAATGATGATGTCACTATTATTGGATTTATACCGAAATAGGAGTTTAGTGTGAATATTAGTGCGATAAAAAACATTTTTGACAGTGAAGGTATTGTCTTCTTGGTATATACCGGCTTTTTGTCACAGACTGTTATCTCAGCGATGACAAGTTCATTAGAAAAAGAGGCTGAGCATGGCGGATTAGGGATAAGTGAATCAACGCACATCTACACTGTTTTTATTGAAATGGCACAAAACATTATGAATTACTCCCGCGCTCAATGGGATGATAGCCATCAGCCCAAGCCAGAAGGCTTAATTGTTGTGGGTAAATACACCAGTGGATCTGGGTATTATGTTCAGGCGCAGAATGTTGTTTTGCGAGAGGATAAGGAAAAAATTGAGCCTAAGTTGATTGAGATTCAATCTATGGATGTAGATGCCATTAAAAAGCGCTACCGAGAGGTGCGTAAGTCGGGCAGGGACGTGCATGCCAAAGGGGGCGGGATCGGGTTTTATGAAATCGCGAAGCGCTGTAGCTATTTTGAATATCAATTCAAACCTATTGATAACGATAAGTTTGAGTTTAGTCTGACTGCAAATATTGCTAAAAAGAAAGAACTGGAGAATTAAAATGCAAGATCTTGTTATTGAACAAACACAATATACCCCTGCCATTTCAATGCTTACAGAGGGCAAAATTTCCCTGATCGGCAAGTCTTATCCTGAAAACACGTTTGAATTCTACAAACCTGTTATTCAGTGGTTGAATAGTTTTTTTGAGGAAGGTTCGGTTGACTCCCTTAGCGTCACTTTTGAAATTATCTACTTTAATTCGAGTAGCTCTAAGGTGTTTTTTGATTTTTTTGATGTTTTAAATCTTAATAAAGAAGATAAAAACATTCATGTCATTTGGCAGCATGATGTGGATAACGAGAGTGCCTTGGAAGCGGGTGAGGATTTTGTGGATGATTTCCCAGACCTCAATATTACTATTAAAACGACAGACTGATTAGCAATGGAGTGAATGGCGGTATGGAAGCGAGTCCACTGATTGAAGAAATTGAAAATCTGAAAAATAGCTTTCTTCAAGTTTCAGACCGCTTGGTAAAGGATATTTCGCGGCAAGAGAAAATTATGTTGCGCAGTGATCGTCGTCAGAAAAAGGAGTACGACGAGTTACAGCGTAAGTTTGCTGAGGTAGCTGCCTTGCAACAAGAAATTGAAGAAACGCAAAAAGAAGTCATCTTTACGATGGGGGCGATAGGCGAAAGCAGGAGCAAAGAAACCGGTAATCATGTTAAGCGTGTCGCCGAATATTCTCGTATGTTGGCGCTGCACTATGGGTTGACTGAAGCGGAGTCGGAAATGATTAAGCAGGCCAGTCCTATGCATGATATTGGTAAAGTGGCTATCCCAGATCTTATTTTAAATAAACCCGGTCGGTTTAATGAGGCTGAGTTTGAGATTATGAAAACCCATGCCCAAATAGGTTATGACATGTTAAAGCATTCAAACCGCCCCCTGTTAAAAATGGCGGCAACTATTGCGTATGAGCACCATGAAAAATATAACGGTACTGGCTATCCGCAAGGAACTTATGGTGAGAATATTCATATATATGGTCGTATTACCGCGATAGCGGATGTGTTTGATGCATTGGGTAGTGAGCGTTGTTATAAAAAAGCTTGGGAAGATGAGGCCATTTTTAACCTTTTTAGAGAGCAGAGTGGAGAACACTTTGATCCAAAGTTGGTCGCTATATTTTTTAAGCATTTAGATTCTTTTCTGTTAGTACGCCGTCAGTTTGCTGATCAGTTCTAACTTATTTAACCCAGATATTTCATTTAATGTTTTATTTAATAAAGGAGCTATAAAACACATGAGAGCAATACGACGGTTGGCCTTTGCCACGGTCGCGCTATTGAGCTGGCAATCGGTTGTCGCTATGGAAGTTAATTTTTCTGGTTTTGGCACGATTGGTTATGCCATTTCAGATAAACAGTATGACTACCAGCGCTTTATTAATGACGACGGTACTTTTATGCGCGATTCATTACTTGGCCTGCAAGCCGATGTAAAATTTAATAATCACTGGGGTGCAACGGTACAGGGTGTTGTCGCTGCATCGGAAGAAAGTGATAATAGTTATGATATCAATGCACGTTGGGCATTTGTATCCTATCGCCCAACCAATGACTGGTTATTCCGAGCGGGTAAGTTACGCATTGGTTCGTTTTTAAATATGCAAAATATGGAAGTGTCTACGACTTATGATATGGCACGGCTACCTGCAGAGGTCTATTCTGTTGCTCCTGTGTATGACTTTACCGGCTTGAGTATCAACAAAACCTGGTATACGGATAACCTTGAAATTAATCTTGAAGCGGTTCAAGGACGAACTAAGTCGGCTTGGCGTCAATATGTGAGCGGTAGTCAAGAAGCTAAATTTCTGCCAATTGATATTGATGTAAAGGGTTTAATGTTGTCGGTGAATAAAGATGATGACTTGTATCGATTGGGTTGGTATCGTGTGGACGTTGAAAGTACCAAGGAGCCCCATTTCACGGGTAGCTATACGGTCATTCCGAATGACCCGACTATACCAGGTAATCCGTTAGCGGGTTTGGGTGGCGATTTGATTATTCGTAATGCAGTTGACCGAACCACAGCCGATGTATTTACCTTGGGTGCAGATGTGCATTTTGATAATGGTATACGTGTGATGGGTGAATATGCGCGTCGTTTGATTGATCAGGTGGATACGGGTCCTGATACTCATGCCTTTCACGTTAATTTGTCAAAAAATGTGGGTAGTTGGACGCCTTATTTAGGTTATGCCAAGATGTGGTCAGGGCGTGATGAACGTCGTAATTGGAAGAAAGCAAGGGATGCGATCGTTCCAAGTACGGGTGGGGCGATGCCAGCAATGGATCAAGCTATTGCTCAAGGCTACCAAGATTTAGCGAGTGCTGTTTATGTTTATGACCAAAACTCGGTGATGTTAGGTGCGGCTTATCGAATAGGCGCAACCCAGAAAATTAAGTTTGAAGTCATGAGAACGCACATTGGCGAAACTTCATCGATGGTGGACGGCGACGTCTCCAACGATGATGTTTTAGTTTTTTCACTTTCATATACTTTTGCATTTTAAGAGGAGCGTGCCATGAATATGTTTACTCGCCTCTTAACGGCATGGGTTATCGCAACCAGCTTCACCACAGCACAAGCGGCATTGGTGGTGATTGCAAACGCGACGGTTCAAGATCATGTTGAAATAGCAACCTTAAGCCGTATTTATACAGGAAGAATGATTGTGTTAAACGGCACAGGTGTAAATCCTGTCAATTTGGCCAGTGGATCACCTGCACGTCAGCAATTTTTGCAGCATGTACTTAATCAAGATGATGATAAATACATTGGTTATTGGATTGTTAGACGTTCAATTGGTAAAGGCGCTCCACCAAGAGAGTTTGCTACTACCCAAGAGATTATTGATTATGTAGCGAATACCCCTGGGGCGATTGGCTATATTGATTCAGATAGTAATCTACCGAGTTCAGTTAAGGTTCTTTTGAAAAATTAACCACTGCATTAACGCGTCTGTCGCACGCTAGTTGCAACAGACGCATTTTATTCAAAGCCTGCTATTTCTGTAACCCCCAAGCCAAATTGTTCAATTCTGCATCCTAAATGATTTGGGTATATACTATCCTCAACATATTTAAGAAATTATTGTCATTTGGAATAGGTTGATTATGGTCAGTCAGTCACGTTGGTCTAGGCGTTTTAAGCAAAAATTGGGTGCATTGACCTTATTGGTTGCTATTTGCTTTCCGGTTTACAGTGAACAAGAAGGCTTAAAATTGGGTATTTTGTCATTTCGTCCTGAAGAGCAAATGCATCAGCAATGGCAGCCTTTGGTGGATTATTTGCAGCAAAAGGCGGGGGTGCCAATTCAGCTGGAGGTCTATAATTTTGAAGCACTGGAGCAGGCTGTTGCTCAAAATCATCTTGATTTAATTATTACCAATTCCGCACACTATGTGCGTATTCGAGCACGTAATCCATTAACCGGCCCCTTAGCCACCCTTATTCGGCAAGAAAGTGAAGCGCAACTCTCGCATTTTGGCGGAGTGATGTTTGTTCGCGCGGATGCGCCCGAACCTGCTCATTTAGCTGATGTCGCTAGCCTAACAATGGCGGCGGTCAGTCAGGGCTCGTTTGGTGGTTATCAAATGCAGGTCAAAGAATTGTTTGACGCGGGTTTGGGTGTGCCATCGGATCGCCAGTTGTTTACAACAGGTATGCCGCATGATGCGGTGGTGCAAGCAGTAATTCGCGGTGAGGCCGATGTCGGTTTTGTTCGTACTGGCGTGTTGGAAGATATGTTGAGAGAAGGGCGATTACAACCAGGCCTGGTTAAGCCAATATTGCTTCAAACCCTTGATGATTTTCCTTATGCGGTGTCAACCCGTCTCTATCCTGAGTGGCCCGTTGTGATGATGCCGCATGTCTCTGAAGAGATCAGCCGTAGGATCATGATTGGCCTTTTTTCACTGCAAGCGGATAGTGAGGCGGCACGAAAAGCCGGTATCCATGGCTTTACTCGTCCTGCTGATTATCAACCCGTCGAAAACCTTCTGCGCAGCTTGCGTATCGCACCCTTTGATGCCGCGCCGGATTTTACCTTAATGGATATGTGGCAGCGTCATGCGGCTTGGATTGTTAGCTTTGCCGCTTTGTTAGTGCTGTTTTTAGTGGGGGTGATATTACACATTCGAGCTATTCGTAAAAACGAAGCCAGTTTAGAGTTGGCGGCGAGTGTGTTTAGTCATGCACGTGAAGGGATAGTGATTACGGATACACAGGGTAAAATTTTGCAGGTGAATGATGCATTTTCTCGTATTACGGGCTATAACCGAGAGGAGGTTTTAGGCCAAAATCCGCGTATTTTAAAATCCGGTAAACAATCAAAAGAATTTTATCAGGCGCTATGGCTGTCGTTGGAGGCGAAAGGGCATTGGTATGGCGAGTTGTGGAACCGGCGTAAAAATGGCGAAATGTATGTGCAAATGACAACCATGAGTGCGGTATTCAATAAATCAGGCGAGATTACCCACTATGTTGCCTTGCAATCGGATATTACCAGTTTAAAAGAGCATGAACAGAGGCTAGAGCATATTGCGCATTATGATGTGTTAACGAGTTTGCCTAATCGGGTGTTATTAGCCGACAGGTTAGGACAGGCGATGATGCTGGCTGATCGTGAAGGTGAATACCTAGCGGTATTGTTTTTGGATTTGGATGGCTTTAAGGCGATAAATGATCAGCATGGACATGAGGTCGGCGATCAATTGTTGATTGAACTCGCCAAGCGGATGAAATCTCAGCTTAGAAAGTCCGATACGCTCGCGAGGATTGGTGGGGATGAGTTTGTTATTTTGTTGAATAGTTTAAAGACGGTGAGTTCGGCGCATAGTTTATTGCATGGTTTGTTGCATGCGGCTGCACAACCAGTGGTGATTAATGCGCGCCACCTGAAGGTCTCCGCGAGCATTGGCGTAACCTTTTACCCCTCTGATCAAGTGGAAGCCGAGCAGCTAATTCGGCATGCGGATTTGGCAATGTATCAGGCTAAACAGCAAGGTAAAAATCGTTATCATTATTTTGATATTGAACTCGATCAAAAAGATAAAGCGCACATGGCTTCACAGCAACGCATTAAGCAGGCTTTGGATAATCGAGAATTTGTGTTGTATTTTCAGCCAAAGGTTTGGATGCAGTCTGGCAAGATTGTCGGAGCAGAAGCCTTGATTCGTTGGCAACATCCTGAGCGTGGATTGCTACCGCCGATTGAGTTTTTACCGATGATTGAAGGCCAGCCTTTGAGTGCGGAATTGGATTATTGGGTGCTGAGCGATGCACTGCGTCAATTGGATGAATGGTGTCATCAAGGTTTTGAATTTGTGGTGAGCGTGAATATCGGTGCACGCTTGTTACAGCAGGTTGATTTTGTTGATAAGTTGATTGCTTTAACATCTCAATTTCCGAATGTGCCTGCTCGGCTTTTGCAGTTTGAGGTTTTAGAGACCAGTGCGATTGAAGATGTTGGGCATGTGGGTAGTGTGATTCGGCGTTGCCAAGCGTTAGGCTATAGTTTTGCACTAGATGATTTTGGTACAGGTTATTCCTCGTTGACTTATTTGCGGCATTTGCCTGCTGAGCTGGTGAAGATTGATCAGAGTTTTGTGCGAGATATGTTGCAGGATACCGAGGATTTAGCGATTGTTAATGGGGTGATTGGTTTGTCCGGTGCGTTCCATCGCGATGTGTTAGCGGAAGGGGTTGAAACCATTGCGCATGGTGAAATGCTGTTGTTAATGGGATGTCAATTGGCACAGGGTTATGGCATTGCACGCCCGATGCCAGCCGTCGATTTTATACAATGGCAAAAGTTATGGAAGCCTGATCCCTTGTGGCAGAATTGGGCGGATAGAAAGCTTAAGCCTGTTGATTTAACCTTGTTATTTGCCGAAGTGGAGCATCGTGCGTGGATTGATAGCTTGGCGCATTATTTGAATGGTGAAATTCAGCGTCCCCCTCAGCTCGATGCGCATTTATGTAATTTTGGGCGCTGGTTTGAGCACCAGGGGCGGCGTGATTATGGTCATCAGGCAGGGTTTCAGTTGATTGATAAGATTCATCACGAGGTGCATCATAAGGCTCATGAGTTGTTGGCACTCGAGACTGGGGGCAAGGGTCAGCAGGCCATCGATCGGCTTAATGAGCTTTATGACCTGCGCGATCAACTCGTTAGCGCCATGCGCGCGTTGTTGAATTCAAATTGATATAACGCAAGTTTGTAGACAAATTCATAATAACCAGGCCTGGTTGGTTTAGAATGGCGCGAAATTAATGTTTAAAGGATTAACGATGGAACAGGGTATTGAGTTTGACACGGATTTAATTAAGCGCTACAACCAAAGTGGGCCGCGCTACACCTCTTATCCCACCGCCGTGCAGTTTGATGAAGGCTTTGGCATAGCGGATTATAATGCCGCTGCGGTTCGCAGTAATGCGTCAGGGCGCGGGCTGTCTTTGTATTTTCATATCCCCTTTTGTGACACGATTTGTTTTTATTGCGCCTGCAATAAAGAATGGACGCGTGATCGTAAAAAGACGACGCCTTATCTTGAGCGTTTGTTTAAAGAAATCGAACTCCAAGCTAAGTTATTTGACCCGAATCGCAAGGTTGAGCAGTTGCATTGGGGTGGGGGTACGCCCACCTTTATTAATCACGATGAAATGCGTCAATTAATGGCAAAGACCCGTGAACACTTCAATTTGTATGATGATGATACCGGCGAATATTCGATTGAAATAGATCCGAGAGAAGCGACGGCTGAAACCATTAAGCTATTGCGTGAGTTGGGCTTTAATCGAATGAGCCTTGGTGTGCAGGATTTTGATCCCAAAGTGCAAAAAGCGGTTAACCGCATTCAGTCAGAGCAAGAAACCTTTACGGTATTGAATGCCGCGCGTGCGGAAGGATTTTTATCGGTGAATGTCGATTTGATCTATGGCTTGCCGTTGCAAACTAAGGACAGCTTTTTGCAAACGTTGGACAAGCTCATTGAGGTGCAGCCAGATCGTTTTTCGGTGTTTAATTATGCTCACATGCCAACCATGTTCCCGACGCAGAAGAAAATGCGTGAAGAAGATATGCCAAGCCCTGATCAAAAGTTGGCGATTCTTCAAGCCACTACCGAGCGATTGCTGCAAGCGGGTTATGTTTACATTGGTATGGATCATTTTGCCAAGCCTGACGACGAGCTGGCCGTTGCGCAACGTAACGAAACGCTATATCGTAATTTTCAAGGCTACTCGACCCACGCTGACTGTGATTTGGTGGGCATGGGCGCGACCTCGATTGGGCTGATTGATAACACCTATTCTCAGAACCGCAAGAGTTTGGATGCCTATTATGCGGCAATCGATGCCGGGGTATTGCCGATTTTTCGGGGGGTGCACCTCACTGAGGACGATGAACTGCGTCGTAATGTGATTACACGCTTGATTAGTCATTTTCATTTAAATTTTGAGACGGTTAATCAGCAGTGGGGTATTCGGTTTGATGAGTATTTTGCTAAAGAATTGAAAATGTTGACGGTGTTTGCGCATGATGGATTGCTGACACTGGATGATAAGGATATTTTCGTAACCGCGAAAGGGCGGTTGTTGATTCGCAATATTTGTATGATTTTTGATGCTTACTTGACAGTTGGTAGTAATAGTCGGTTTTCTAAGGTTATTTAACCTTTGGCTTGTTTTCTGCTTGTTGTCACCCAAGATCGGTATTTGGGTGGCAAGGAGCAATGAATGAATCCCACGATGATTAGAGAGTTAGCGAAAAGTATCCGTCAAGCTTTTGAGCATCATCAAGCGATTAAAATGCCCGTGATGCGCAAGGCGGAGTTTTCAAGCCTCCTGCATGAGATACGTATGTCTGAAACGATGTTGTCTTATGTGGCACGTCAGCGTTAAGCTTGGCCTGCTCAAAAGCTATAGCGAAAGCCCACTGTGAGTGCAGCATCTTTTTCAGAGTAAAGCAGACTAGTGGTTAGGGCGCTGTGCTGGCTGAGTAAATAGCCCAGCTGCAAGCTGGTGCTGTAGTTTTTTTGGTCTTCTCGGATATTGTTAATCCGCTGATTAATTCCCCATTCAATATTGGGTTTTGCCCAAGCACGAAAACCAAGGTCAATACCTTGATTTTTTTGGTTTAGTTTGATGCAGTTTGTTTCTGCGCAGGCTTTTGTGTCGTTAATATACTGGCCCAGATGGGTATAAATGTCAAACCGATTGAAAAAACCGAGTGCATAGCCCAGTTTAAAGCTGTAGCTCGTTTGTTGTAGTTTTGTGTGTTGGGTCGATTGCTGTGCTTGGGTGGTGTTTGCGCTAAAAATAAGCCCCGTTGCGGGGTGTTGGTAGCTGCCGCGAAAGCCCCATAGTGGAATTACCTTGTATTCATCGCTGCCAAGTTTGTTGGTATGCTCTAGTACAATAGGCTGGTCAAATAGCGCTGCGCCTAATTGGAGGTGCAGCGCATCATAGCTAAAATAATTTGTCATCGCATAGAGTGGCTGGGAAGAAAGCCCTAAGGCGATCAACCAGACCCATTTTCGCCCGCCGGACCTAGTTGGATTTTGCGGTGTTTTTAGTGTATTATTTCGCACAGTTTAAATCTCAATATTGAGTCTGAATGTATCATGTCAAGCCTTTTGTAGCGCGTCACTATTAAGCTGCCTTGGGTTCAAACGTTTCGATTATATCCCCTTTACGCTGTAAAACCGTTACACCTTTTGATAAAGCCTCTTGTTTGAGTTCATCATAAATTGAAAAGGTGGCTAACACCAAATGGTGCTTATAATCACGATACATAGGAGCCTGTCGGACTAAACCGGTCGAAGCGAAAAAAAGTCTGGTTTGAGTCAGTTTTTGTTCAATTCCGAGGAGAATAGCTAGCTATTTGACGAGGAAGTGGGCAAAAAATGGCCAAATCCAGCTTTTTTGCAGCCGATTGGCTTTAGTCCGACAGGCTCCTAGGGAATAGCTTTTTAAAGTTGGTGTACTTTTTGGTCAGCAGTTTGGTTAAATCGTCTCTATGTGCTTTGTATTTCACTTCAATAATCGCCACATCCTTACCGTTAACCATTACAATATCAAACTCATCCGTGAGCTTGCCTGCTTGTCGGGTTAGGTTTTTGTCCATAAAGTCATAGTGGATGCCGCCCAGTGTTTGGGTGACGCCGAGAGAGTTAAAAAAGAACTCTTCAGTGATTTCGCCTAAATTACGGCCGAAAGCGCCGAGCATGTCACCAATTTTTTCAAGTTTACGATCGGTTTTGGCTAGCTGTGCATCGGTTTTGGCTAGCTGTGCATCGGTTTTGGCTAGCTGTGAATCTGTTTTGGCTTGTGAAACAGCTAGACTGGCTACCAGTGCTTTTAATTCATCGTCGGTCATCTTGTTTGTTCTCATCTTTGCTTTTAATAATCAATAGTATAGCACAATTACTTTTTCTGGCATTGGATGCAATGAGGGTCTTGCTTTAGGTTGAATTGACGAAATTGCATAGTAAGCCCGTCAATTAAAAGCAATTTTCCTACCAATGTGGGTAAGCCGATTAGCGCTTTAATTGCTTCCATCGCCTGCATTGAGCCCACCATGCCGACTAGGGGTGATACAACACCATTGCGGCTGCAACTTTGGTCATTTGATGTGCCGGGTTTGTACAGACATTCATAGCAGGGTGAATCGTCATGTCTAAAGTCATAGGTGGTCAGCTGACCTTCCCAGCGAATCGCGGCGCCCGATACTAAGGGTTTTCTTGCTTTTAAGCAGGCCTGGTTGAGCGCATAGCGGGTTTCAAAATTATCTGAACAGTCTAAAACAATATCAACTTGTTGTATAAGCGCATCGAGCGCTTCGTTTTCAAGTTGATGGCTAATGACGTGCGTTTGGCAAAAATGGTTGAGTTGTGCCAGTGTGTGTGCGGCGGATTCGGCTTTGTTTTGACCAATGCGCTGTTCGTTGTGAATGATTTGGCGCTGTAAGTTGGAATCGTCTACCTGATCAAAGTCCACCAAGGTCAACTGACCCAATCCAGCGGCAGCAAGGTAAAGCGCGGCAGGCGAACCTAGCCCGCCAAGGCCAATAACCAGCGCGTGGGATTGCGCTAGTTTAAGCTGGCCGGCATAATCAATATCAGACAAAAGAATTTGGCGTGAAAAGCGGTTAAGTTGCGCATCGTCAAGTTCAGTCGGTGTTTTTTCAGTCGGTGTTTTATTGGGCTGTGTCATCATCGATTTTTCCTACAGTGACGCGCGGATGACCGCTCAAATCCTGGTGGGTTTGTACAGCGCAAAATCCGGCTTGTTTAAATAGCGTTTGTACCGCATCGGCTTGATTATAACCATGCTCAACCAATAACCAGGCCTGGTTGTTTAAAAATTTGGGTGCTTGTTCAATAATCTGGCGCAAATCGGCTAACCCATCTTGACCTGCGCTGAGGGCGCTGGCGGGTTCAAACCTTAAATCCCCTTGAGTAAGATGCGGGTCGTGGCGTTCGATATAGGGCGGGTTAGACACGATGCAATCAAAGCGTTGCTCAGCCAGCGCACTAAACCAATCACTTTGCAGCATCTTCACCTTAAGCTGGTGGCGCTCGGCGTTTTGGCGTGCGATATCAAGCGCATCGGTAGAGTAATCCACGGCGATCACGCGTGCGTCAGGGCGTTCATAGGCGAGGGCGAGGGCAATCGCACCCGAACCCGTGCCCATGTCTAAAATATGCGGTTGTTGGATCTGCTGGATTTTTTCCAGCGCCCGTTCTACTAGCGTTTCGGTATCCGCACGGGGGATTAGGGTGGCGGGTGAAACCGCAAGTTCTAGCCCCCAAAACTCTCGCGTACCGAGAATATAGGCGATAGGCTCGCCTGTAGCACGGCGTTGAACAAGTTCAAAAAACGCGCTGGATTCGGCATTTGACAGCCGTTTTTCTGGCCAAGTCAGCAAGTAGCTGCGAGTAACGCCAAGGCAGTGACAAAGCAATAATTCGGCTTCAAGCTTATGCGGATTGGCTTGCGAGGCCGTTTGCAGTTGGCTAACTGCCTCGCTAATGGCCTCTTTTATCAACCAGGCCTGGTTAGTCATTTGCGCTGAGTGCGGCTAGCAATTCAGCTTGATGTTCGTGTGAAAGCGGGTCAATCACACTGGATAGGCCGCCATTCATGATCTCATCAAGCTTGTATAGGGTCAGGTTGATGCGATGGTCGGTGCAACGACCTTGTGGGTAATTGTAGGTGCGAATGCGCTCTGAGCGATCTCCTGAGCCGACCAGACTTTTACGCTCCTGCGCAATCGCTTGGTCATGCACTTGACGTCTTGCATCCATAATGCGTGCCGCCAACAAGGACATGGCGCGCGCGCGGTTTTTGTGCTGCGAGCGCTCATCTTGGCACTCGACAATCGTACCGGTTGGAATATGGGTAATGCGGATGGCGGAGTCGGTTTTGTTAACGTGCTGCCCCCCCGCACCCGAGGCGCGGAAGGTATCCACTTTTAAGTCTGCCGGATTGAGTTCAACCTGCTCGACATCGGGTGCTTCCGGCATAATCGCCACCGTCGCGGCAGAGGTGTGAACGCGCCCTTGGGTTTCCGTGGTCGGAACGCGCTGAACACGATGTGCACCGGATTCAAATTTGAGTTTGGAATAAGCACCATCTCCGACAATTCGCGCGATGATTTCTTTATAACCGCCATGTTCGCCATCACTGGTATTGAGCACTTCAATTTGCCAGCGCTGGGTTTCGGCGTAACGGCTATACATTTTAAATAAATCGCCAGCAAAAATAGCGGCTTCATCACCGCCGGTGCCCGCGCGAATTTCTAGGAAAATATTGGCATCATCGTTCGGGTCGCGTGGCAGGAGCATTTTTTGTAAATCAAGCTCATAGGTTTCAATCGCTTTTTCCAGTGATGGGTATTCTTCTTGCGCCATTTCTTTGAGTTCACGGTCGCCTGAGGCAATCATCTCCTTGGCTTCTTCAAGATCCGCTTCGGCGCGTTCAAAGTTTTGATAAACCTCAACAATCGGCGTGAGTTGAGAATGTTCTTTTGATAAGTTGCGGAATTGATTTTGATCATTGACCACACTCGGGTCAGACAGCATGGCGCCGACTTCTTCAAGGCGCTCAACAAGGGTTTGGAGTTTTTGGCGAATCGAGGGTTTCATCGGGTATCCCTAGTTAAAATTGGATTAATGACGTTCTTTGTCAAATAATAATTGCTCAGCCATCTCAATCAAGTCTTGTTTGCCGGCAATGCCGGCTTCGTGCAATTGATAGCTGGGTGTATGAATCAGTTTGTTGGTTAGTTGGTGCGCCATACGCTGGATGACGGCTTCAGGTTTTTGCCCCAGTGCCAGTTGGTGCATCGCTTGTTGAATCATGGCATTTTTTATTGTTTCTGCTTGATGGCGATAGGCACGAATCAGCGGGTTTACACACTGTATTGCCTGATACTGACACATAAAACGCTCAGCCTGCATTTGAATAATGTCTTCGGCCTCATTGGCGGCATCCTGGCGTGAACGTTTGTTTTCAGAAATAATATCCTGAAGATCATCCACGCTATACAGATACACATCTTCAAAATCGTTAATACTAGCTTCAATGTCGCGCGGAACCGCAATATCGACCATAAACATGGGGCGGTGGCGACGCTTTTTGAGCGCTTGTTTGATTTGGTCACGCTTGATTAGCAGGGTAGGGCTGCCGGTTGAGGCAATAATCATATCCGCTTCATGCAGGTGTTTTTCGAGTTCATCCAGCTCAATCGCATAGCCGCCTAACTGTTCAGCAAGGGCATGAGCGCGGCTAAAGGTGCGATTGGCAATCACAATACGCCCTACATGACTTTCATGTAAATGACGCGCCACCAGCTCTATCGTTTCGCCTGCGCCAATCAGTAAGGCGGTTTGTTGCGATAAATCACCAAAAAACTGTTTAGCGAGCGATACCGCGGCAAAGGCCACCGATACAGGGCTAGAGCCTATTGCGGTATCCGTACGCACCTGCTTAGCGGTACGAAATACATGTTGGAACAGGTTTTCAAGCGTATGGTGAACGCTTTCGGTTTTGTGTGCTACATTATACGCATCTTTAATTTGCCCTAAAATCTGCGGCTCACCCAAAACCAGTGAGTTTAGCCCGCTTGCCACGCGCATGATATGGATAACGGCTTGCAGATCCTGATGGAGATAAATATAGGGGCGTAAGCTTTTATCGGCTAAGCAAAAGAATTGGTGCAGCCAATGAATAACGGGTTCAGCTTGTTTGTCTTTAACCGTGAAATAAAGTTCGGTGCGATTACAAGTGGAAAGAATGATGCTCTCTGCTACCAATTGCTGGTCTTTCAGTTCTTGAAGTGCGCTAAATACCCGATCTGCCGTAAAAGACACGGTTTCGCGAATGTTGACCGGAGCGGTTTCATGATTCACACCTAGAGCAAAAAGGTTCATGCGTTATTTAATGCCATTTCGAATTCAAAATAAAGGCGATGATTTTAGCCGATTTTGCACCAATTAACAAAACATCATTTTTTTGTAAGGGAAAGTTCATTTGAAATTGGTCTTAAAAATATGTTAGGGTAAAAAAGGTATACATTTAATTATCAACAAAAAGGAGCGTTTTTGGGTGTTTCATCTTGCTTTGGTTAAATTGGCAAGATGGCGTTAAAAACACAAAATAGTTATGAATATCATTATCAGACCCCCTAGTCTTCAAGACGGTGCGGCTATTACGCGATTAGTCAAAGAGTCGCAAACGCTGGATGTGAACTCCAGTTATCTCTATTTCCTGCTTTCAGATCATTTTTCGCCAACCTGTGCGATAGCCGAGGTTGATAATAAAGCCGTTGGTTTTGTCACCGCTTATCGTTTGCCCCAAGCCCCGAGTGTGTTATTTGTTTGGCAGGTAGCGGTTGAAGCCTCGATGCGTGGACAGGGCTTGGCAATGCAGCTATTGCAAAACCTGACCGAGCGCGATTGGTTTGCACAGATCAAGCAGGTGCAATGCACGATTTCACCCTCGAATCAAGCGTCGAATGCGCTGTTTGCTAAATTGGCTCAGCGGTTAGATTCGAAGGTTGAAATCCGCGACTACTTAACGTCTGTTCACCTCGGTAATGGTCATGAAGCTGAACCCTTAGTCAGCATTAGTCTAACCAAATAATAACCCTGGCAGACTATATTTGTCTGCACGGAGCTAACCCTCTATTAACAATAATTATTAAAAAAGGATACCTGTAAATGGATATTTCACTATTTGAACAGTATGAATCTAATGTACGTGGTTATATTCGTTCATTTCCAACTGTATTTGACACGGCCACCAGCGCAACGATTGTTGATGTTGAAGGTAAACGTTTTATCGACTTTTTTGGTGGCGCGGGTTCATTAAACTATGGTCATAACCACCCGTTAGTTAATCAGGCCTTAATCAATTACATTCAACGTAATGGCATTACCAATGCCCTTGATAAAGCCACCGTGGCGAAGCATGATTTTATACAAGGTTTTCAAGACATTATTTTGAAGCCGCGCGGACTGGATTACAAAATACAGTTTGTAGGGCCAACAGGGACTAATGGGGTAGAAACGGCGTTGAAGCTGGCACGTAAAATGAAGCAGCGCTCTAATGTTGTGGCGTTTACCAATGCTTATCACGGTCACTCTCTCGGTTCACTCGCGGTAACAGGCAACGAGTTTTATCATGATGATTATTATGGTGTCCCAACCAACGTGACCAAAATGCCTTATGACGGTTATTTCGACCATGAAATGGATAGCGTGGATATGCTACGCCATTACTTGAAAGATGGCAGCTCGGGTTATGATTTACCGGCTGCGATTATTGTTGAATCGATTCAAGGTGAAGGTGGGATTAATATTTCACGTGTGGAATGGCTTCAGAAGCTGGAAAAAGTTTGTAACGAGCTCGACATTCTATTAATTATGGACGAAATACAGGTCGGTAATGGCCGTACTGGTGATTTCTTCTCGTTTGAGCGTGCGGGCATTACACCTGATATTGTCACCGTGTCGAAGTCGATTGGTACTGGCTTGCCGATGTCGATTGTACTCATGAAGCCCCATGTTGATATTTGGGAGCCCGGTGAGCATACCGGTACCTTCCGTGGTAACAGCCATGCGTTTATCGCAGGCTCAGCGGTATTAGAATTGTGGCGTAATGATGACTTTAGTGCGTCAATCCGTTCAAAAGGTGCGCAGGTTGAAAAGGTGTTTAAAGCTATCCAAGCTCAGTTCCCAAATTATATTACCGATGTACGTGGCTTGGGCATGATTTGGGGAATGGAGTCACTGGTTGAAGGCTTTTGTAATGAAGTGTCGCGCCAAGCATTTTTACGTGGTTTGATTATGGAAACCGCCGGCGCCGCGGATCAAGTGTTGAAATTCCTTGCTCCGCTAGTTATCAGCGAAACCGAGCTGAATGAAGGTTTTGAAATCTTGCACGAAGCCGTCGTCGCCGCGGTTGAAATCTTTGAAAAGGGAAAAGCATAAATGATTATTAAGCGATTAAATGAAGTCATCGGTACCGATAGAGATGTTAAAGCCGAAAACGGCAATTGGGTCAGTCGTCGATTACTGCTCGCTAAAGAGGGCATGGGCTTTTCGATGCACGACACCACTATTTTTGCCGGCACAGAAACCTTTATACACTATGCTAATCATTTAGAAGCGGTGTATTGTGTAGCCGGTGAGGGTGAAATTGAAGACCTTGAAACAGGCATCACCACGCAGATAGAAGATGGCACCCTGTATGCGCTGAATGGCCATGAACGGCACTATTTGCGCGCACGTAAGGATATGCGCATGGTCTGTGTATTCAATCCTCCCGTAACAGGACGCGAAGTGCACGATGAAAACGGTGTTTATCCGTTGATTGTCGAATAGTATTGATAATCAATAGGTTGGATTGGTTTGGTGCTTGGAGTGTTAAATAAATTGAAAAAAGTGACGTTTTTTTTAAACACACGCTTGACACGCGGCACCAAATCTCTATAATACGCCTCAACAAGTTAAGCGCCTGTAGCTCAGCTGGATAGAGTACTCGGCTACGAACCGAGCGGTCAGGAGTTCGAATCTCTTCAGGCGCACCACTTTCAAAACCCTAGTTATTGATTTAGCTGGGGTTTTTTCGTTTCTGGTTCCCGATAATGTCATCAATACTGTAAAACTGTAAATGAGTTTATGTCATGCCCACTCTTAACGGCTTAACGCCGTTGGAATCTCCGTCGTTCACGGCGGGGGGGATGTCAAAAGACGGTGCCTGCGTTGGTTTTGGATGATGTGGCGGAGGTTTGCGTTGTAAATCTGTCGATGTTGGCGTTAAAAGTTTACAAAAATAATATAGCCACATGCGATGCTTACGAACAACGTAATGACGTTTTCTGCAAAGCTTCCTGTCTTAATGGTGATAATGGAGTTAAATCTCATTTTTAGAGGGTAGGCGAGGGGAATACCGCTTTTGCATATAAAATCTGCCGCAAGGTGTGAAACATAACCTATTGCAAATGCGTTGAGGTATTGGCTGCTAAAATTAAAATGCCAGCCGGTAAATAAAATTGCGGCAACCATGAGGGCCGAGTGGGTGATGCCACGATGGCCAAACATAGATGAAATAGGAAGGCTCAGCACGCGTAATCTTCGACCTATCCACGAGCCAGGATGGTCGATGTCCGGTGATATCGAACCCAATAAGGCAACGATGAGAAGGATTGGGGTGAGTTCACTAAACCCGGTCATCACAGATTCGTATGCAAGATAACTACCGCCGCCAATTAATAAGTGGGATTTGACTAAAATACGCTATTCCTTTTTTAAAGTGATTGTATTGAATGTTTTGGTTAACGCGCTTATGGGGCAAGGGCGTGACCTTTTGGGATCGGATTATAACGTCTGGGTTCTGTTGTACCTAATCAATTATTGTCAAATATTCGGGCTTAAAAGCCAATTTGTACTGGATTTGATTTAGGTTTTTGTTCAAAATGAACAAGGAGGGGGTGAAAGTTGAGGTCCTCGGTTGTTTTGATTGGTGAATTTGCGATAAACAGGAGAAAATCATGAGAATGCTGCATACCATGCTACGCGTAGGGGATTTACAACGCGCAATTGACTTTTATACCGAAGTGCTGGGGATGACTCTTTTGCGCCAAAAAGACTATCCAAAAGGTGAGTTTACGCTGGCGTTTCTAGGTTATGGCGATGAAGCTGAACATACCGTGTTAGAGTTGACCTATAACTGGGGTGTGAGCGAGTATGAAATGGGCACCGCTTACGGCCATATTGCACTTGAGGTCGAAGACGTGTATAAAGCCACCGCGGATGCCAAAGCCAAAGGTTGTACCATCCTGCGAGAAGCGGGGCCGATGAATGCCGGTACGACAATTATTGCGTTTTTGGCGGATCCTGATGGTTATCCAATCGAGTTGATTGGTGCGGATCACGTTAGAACATAAAACGTTCCAATCTATTCTAACCCCCAGGAGCCTGTCGGACTAAACCGGGCTTTTTTGCAGCCGATGGGCTTAGTCCGACAGTCTCCTATGTATTTAAATTTTGTTAAAGGAAAAAACAATGAGTCAATTTGATGGTGTTAGCGTTGTAAAACAAGCCAATATTTATTTTGATGGCAAGGTAACCAGCCGTATTGTTAAGTTTGCAGATGGTTCGCGTAAAACTCTGGGCATTATGATGCCGGGCGACTATGAGTTCGGTACTGATGAAGACGAATTGATGGAAATATTAGCGGGTGAAGTAGAAGTGTTGTTGCCAGGTGAAACGCAATGGCAAACGATTGTCGGCGGTGAGTCATTTGAAGTGCCGGCCAATGCTAAGTTTGGCATTAAAGTGAAGGCGGTGACCGACTACTGCTGTTCTTACTCATAAATAACACCAGGATTCTGTCGGCGCGCCGACAGACTCCCAAAAGGGGCACCGATGGATCATCGATTTGCTGAGTTTATTGATTTACTAAAAAGTTTGATCCGTCAGCCTTGTGTGGTCGGTGCCGAACATTCGTTTTTTCGCGTACTACAGCGTGAGCTAGAAGAGCGCGGCGCCAAGGTCACTTGGTATGAAGGCTTGCTGGTGGCGCAGGGTGATAAGCCCAATAGCGCGATGTTCTCGGCACATATTGATCGTCATGGACTGATTTGTACAGGCCCAAATGAGTTTCAGTATGCCGCCTTTGTATCCGGGCATCGTTCCGATTTGCTTGGCAATGCCGTCAGCGAAGAGTTGATGCAAAAAATTAGCGAACGTTTTGAATCCACGCCGGTTATGGCCTATGAACCCTGGTCGGGCGCTTACCGCGGATCGGGCGTGATTAAAAATACCTCGATTTGTGAATTTCGTAATAACTTGATTTTTGAGCTAGAAGGGCTGGAACATCTCGTTGCGGGTACGCCCGTTGCGTTTCGTGATGGGCTGAAAATTGAAGGCAACCTACTCAGTGGACAGCTTGATAACGTTCTGACGGCGGCATTATTGGTGCATCTGTTTAGCTTAGGATTTGAAGGCACCGCGTTTTTTACTGCCCAAGAAGAATCCGGTTCGAGTTGGCGCTATTTGCTTGAATGGTTTCGACGCTTTGGCGGCTCGACCAACCAGCTCATTGTGGTCGATACCAGTCCCTATCCCGATCGCAAAGCGGCCGATGTGCAACAAGTAGTGTTGCGTCGCAAAGACAACCATGCACACTACAACACCCAAACCACCAATCAACTAGTGAGCCTTTGTGAGCAACTAGGCATTAGCTATAGTTTTAAAGATGCATTTGTTGAACAACAAAATAGCCAATTAGCGGCAAAAGGTTTACCCCCTAAATCGCTAGGCAGTACCGAAATGGGGCGCATTACCCTGGCGTCTAATGGTTTTGTCCATGGCACCACCTTGCAAATTCCGACGACCGGCTACCATACCATGTCAGAAACGGCCTCAATCGAATCCTGCGAAGCTTTTTTAAAGATTCTTACGGTTTTAGCAGAGGTGTAAGTGTTTTACAATTCAGGGCAAACGCATCTTAAATAAACAATAAATCAATAAGTTACAACCCATAAGCGCGCCCACGTTGAACGTCATTGCCATTAAGCTTAGAAAATGCCCGTCATTGCGAGGAGCGTAGCGACGCGGCAATCTCCCAAGGTCGCGCACAGCCTGCCAGAGATTGCCACGGCCTTCGGCCTTGCAATGACGCGCAATATTTGATGACTTAAGGCAATACAAACCCAATCGTGTTTTGAACATCGCGTAGGGTTTTTTGTGCTTGTTCGCGGGCTTGATCGGCGCCTGTTTTTAAAACATCGCGAAGAAAGGTTTCATCTTCACGAATGGCATAAAATTTTTCTTGAATGGGTGCCAGATAATCAACGATCAGTTCACCAAGTTCCACTTTTAAATGACCATACATTTTGCCTTCAAACTGCGCAACAACCTGTTCAATTGTCTGGCCGCTGATAACCGAATAAATCGTTAGTAAATTCGATACCCCCGGTTTGTTGTCTAGATCATATTCAATCACATTCCCAGAGTCGGTCATGGCTTTTTTACATTTTTTTAGAATGGTTTTAGGGTCATCAAGTAAGCCGATAAAATTGTTTTTATTTTCATCAGACTTCGACATTTTACTGGTTGGGTCTTGCAAGCTCATAATCCGTCCGCCTGAGGTGGTCGGCGCGATAAAAGGCTCGGGGATTTTAAATATTTCGCGACCAAAACGATTGTTATAGCGGTGCGCCAAGTCGCGTGTGAGTTCAAGGTGTTGTTTTTGATCAGCACCAACCGGAACCAGTTCGGTCTGATAAAGCAAAATATCCGCCGCCATCAATACAGGATAATTAAACAGTCCCGCATTAATATTATGTTCATGTTTTTGTGATTTGTCTTTGAACTGTGTCATTCGATTCAGCTCACCCATATAGGTCGAACAGTTTAGAATCCACGCTAGTTCCGCGTGCTCAGGGACGTGTGATTGAATAAACACCGTGCTTTTTTTGGGGTCGATTCCAGAAGCAAGATAGAGGGCGACAAAATCTAAACTGCGCTTTGCTAAAGCCTGCGGATCTTGTTCTACCGTGATGGCATGCATGTTGACGAGTGAAAAAAGACACTGGTAATCATCTTGGAGCTTGACCCAATTTTTAATGGAACCAATATAGTTGCCAATCATTAAATCACCCGAAGGCTGAATCCCGCTAAACAAAATTGGTTTGCTCATACTGTTCTCGTGGTTTGTAGGTTTAAATCGGATTATTCTAGCTGAAGTTGGTATTATTTTTAAGTCTAACAGCGCGATTAACAATCACCATTTGGGTTATAAAAAGTAATATAAACAAGAAAAACAACCAATGTTCAGCAATCCCGAGCTGTAAGTGAAACAAGCCTAATAAGCCAGATAAAATAGCGAGGGTTACAATAATAATGAGTGCTTTTTTGTCCGTTAAGCCAAATAAAATCAACAGATGGTGAATATGGTTCTGGTCAGCCTTAAACGGCGACATACCGTTATACAGACGCACAAACATAACACTAAATACATCGAGAATAGGGATTAACAATAAAAATACTACACCGATCGGGGTTAAAAAATCGGATTGCTCATTGTGGGTTGCGATTAATAACCAAGCGCAAAAATAACCGAGCAACGTACTCCCAGCATCCCCTAAAAAAACCTTGCGTTTAGAGCCCGCAAGCCCAAGATTAAATACCAAAAAAACACCAAGAGCAATCAAAAGAGAGCTAGCAACAAGAAAGAATATATTTTCAAATGAAGGATTTAACGCAATAACAAAACACAATACCACAGCCGCCAAACCGGCAGACAAGCCATCAATGCCGTCAATCATATTAAAGGCATTGATAGCCGTCACGACTGCCGCAATGGTAAAAAGCGTTGCCCAGTCGCCTAAAAAAAGCGCTGTGCCCGGAAGGATGAAGCCCAAGCTAAGTACCGCGTTATCGGCACCTACTACTAATAAGCTTGCGGCCACGATTTGGGCGAACAGACGAGCCGTTGGTTTAATATGGTTTCGATCATCCACGAAGCCCGTAGCAAATAACACTAAGGCCCCCGCGATAACATACATATAATCAGCCGTTAAAAAACCACTCACCATGATTTCAAGCGTAACCACTAAAAAGAAAATCAGAAACAGCCCGACACCACCGACCAACGGCGTGCCCTCTTTATGAAGGTGGCGCTCTAAATGAGGGGTATGGATAAGTTTAAAATACGGTGCCCAATGGTAAGCTTTATAAAAAACAATAAATGAGATAACTAAAATTAAACAATAAAAAAATACAATTTCAAAGTGCATAGAATTCACAAGTAATGATTGTTGAGCTCACATTTTAGTGTAGATTTGTACTTAAGTGAATTGAATGCACTTAAAATAAGGCAAAAAATTACAGTATTCGGAACAGATCCCATCCGCAACACGGAGCCAGCCAACTTGCATTGCGAGGCTAAAAAAACACACGTCATTGCGAGGCTAAAAAAACACACGTCATTGCGAGGCTAAAAAAACACACGTCATTGCGAGGCTAAAAAACCACACGTCATTGCGAGGCTAAAAAAACACACGTCATTGCGAGGCCAAAGGCCGCGGCAATCTCTCGCAGACTGCGCACGCCCTTGAAAGATTGCCGCGTCGCTGCGCTCCTCGCAATGACCGACACCCATGGAAGCCAGCTATAGGCGCGCGTGAATACCTTAGACGTGTGGGGTCGCGGAATAAAGAAATTTGCCAGAGTTCTGGGGCCTTGGTGTATAATCTCGTGAATTAAACCTGTTTTTAAGCAATCAAAAATACTAGGCTCAAGAAATATGCGCGCACCTACGAATAACGTAAAAATTATTTTATTCACGGCAACCTTGCTTACAGCGGGTTGCCAAACACATCCGGTAGCCACCAGCTCACAACCTGCCGAGCAGAGCGCAAATAGCGCGGCGCTCGCTATCCCAGCCGACCAGAACGCTTTTATATTGCCTTATTCGCCTTGGGGTGAACAGGTTCAGGTGGTTAATATCGATCGCTATACCGCGGCAAGTGGGAGACACTGCGCGCGCTTAGAGCTAGCGCCGCCTCAAAACCAAACAGCCCTAGTTTGTCAAAATCCAGCAGGCGAGTGGCATCCTGCCCGTCAATTCTAAATACGCTAAATACGCAAAATACACAAAAACAACGGTCAGCCAATAACAGACAAATAACAAGCAGCGCATAATAAGAAGTTAAACATGAAGCTAAAAACACAACACCTAAACGCAATCAAACGCACCCAGCTTGGCTTAAAAAGCCTACTAGCAGGCCTGGTTCTGCTTATCGCGCCCCAGGTTTATGCCCTGGGTGATGCGGCGGGTAATTTACCTAGTGGTCAACAAGCCTCGGCCATGACCGCCGATCAAGCGGCACAAAACCAACAACAAACCTGGCAAACCGCCAGTTTTCAAGCCCAAAGCGCCAAGCCTCAGGCGGCTGAAAGCCTATTCGGTGAACAGCTTTTTGCCGGTGGATTTAGTGGTGTGCGAGCAGACGGCATGAACCAAAATTACCGCGTACTGCCTGGCGATCAAGTGATTATTCGTATCTGGGGTAATATCGAAGCCGAGCGTGTCGTCCCCGTCGATACCCAAGGCAATATCTTTATCCCCAGCATTGGCCCGGTTCAAGTGCTCGGTCTATCCCCCAGCCAGCTGGATGCCAAGGTGCGCGGCTCGGTTAAAAGCATCTACAAAAGCAATGTAGAAGTCTATACCCAATTACAAGGCGTTCAGCCTGTTGGCGTTTATGTGTCGGGTTATGTGCCCAACCCAGGGCGCTATGCCGGCACACCGCATGACTCCGTGCTGTTTTTCCTTCACCAGGCAGGTGGCATCGACCCAAAAACCGGCAGCTTCCGCCAAATCCAAATTTTACGCGAACAAAAAGTCATCGCGGATATTGACCTCTACGACTTTATCGTATCGGGAGAGGTCCCCACCCATCAATTTCAAGAAGGCGATGTTATTTTGGTAAAACAGCAGGGCGCTAAAGTCACCTTGCAAAAAACCAGCGTGCTGCCATTCCAACAACTCCACTTTGAACTCAACCAACAACACATGATGGGCAGCGATTTATTGCGCTATACCCAATTCCCCTCCAATATCTCGCATGTATTGTTAAGTGGAACACGCCAAACGCTGCCCTATAACCAATACCTAACCCTAGAAGACTTTAAAAACAGCGAACTCAATAGCGGCGACATCATCAACCCGCAAGCCGATATGCGCAACAATAACATCATCATCAAACTCGAAGGCAGCTTTCTAGGCCAATCCCACTTTGTCTTGCCAAAAAACGCACGCCTAGCCGAACTCCTCGACAATATCCCGGTGGATGCCGATCTTACCGATATCGCCAGTATTTCCATTCGTCGAGAAGCCGTAGCAGAAAAGCAAAAGCAATCGCTTGATGCCAGTTTGCGTCGCTTAGAAACCACCTACCTGACCGCCTCATCCTCAACGCCGCAAGAAGCCGCGATACGGGTGCAAGAAGCCCAATTGATTACCGAATTTGTGCAACGTGCGCAGCAGATAGAACCAAATGGTCGAATGGTCGTCGCCACGGCGGAGGGCATTATGAATGTACGCCTGCAGGATGGCGACATTATCACCATCCCCACTCAATCCGAAGCCGTCATGACATCTGGTCAGGTCCTCGTGCCGACCGCATTAGTCTATAGAAAAGGCATGACTGTCCAAGACTACATAGACCTATCTGGCGGCTTTACACGCCAAGCCGACAAAAAAAGCATCGTGTTGATACGCCAAAGTGGCGAAGTCATCGCGGATCGCACCGCGCCGGTTTACCCCGGTGATGAAATCCTAGTGTTACCCAAAGTACCAACCAAAAATATCCAGCTCGCCACCAGTATCACCCAAATACTCTACCAAATTGCGATTGCCGCCAAAGTCGCGCTGGATTTATAAGTTATGCTAACCCAGCGCACCCCATGGCAAATCACCCGCAGCGTATGGTATGCGCTTTATATGCGAGAATTATTAGCGCGAGTCATAAATAATCGATTTGCATGGTTCTGGATGGTGTTTGAACCTCTAGCATTTATTGCCATTATGGTAGCGGTAAGGGTGGTGGTATTTGGAAGGGAAAAAGTGTTAATTAATGCTGATTTTATTCCTTGGCTAATTGTTGGTTTATTAAGCTTTTTCTTGTTTAGAGAGCAAATGATCAGGCTAATGGGTGCAGTAACTGCAAACAAAGCACTTTACGCATATCGTCAAGTAAAACCTGTTGATACGGTGTTTGTCAGGAGTGGGTTAGAAGGGCTGTTGAAAACATTCGTGTTTTCACTGTTTATTGTCTTTGGGCTTTTGTTAGCGATTCCTATGTGGCCGCAAGATTGGTGGGTAGTGTTATATGCATGGCTTTCACTCTGGGCATTAGGGTTTGGTATAGGCTTAACCCTATCGGTGTTAGCCACAATGGTAGAAGAAGTGGGCATAATATTTAGAATGCTCACCTTGCCACTGTTACTGATCTCAGGTGTTATTATCCCCTTAACCTATCTGCCTCATCATTTAGTTGAATATTTGCTATATAACCCAATCGTGCACGGTATAGAAACAATAAGACTCGGTTTTTACCCAGACTACCACACAGTCCAAGGAATAACGATGCAGTATTTATGGTACTGGGCGCTATCCACCACAGCTTTAGGATTAATATTACACCTGCGCTTTGAAGCTAAGTTAAAAACCAAGTAATTTCAATATAGACATGATAGAAATAAAAAACCTATACAAACGCTACCATAACCACCATGCGAACAGCTGGGTTTTGGAAAATGTAAACTTAACCATACCGCCAAATGTCAGCGTTGGCCTAGTAGGCCCAAATGGCGCTGGCAAATCCACACTTCTGCGACTTATTGGTGGAATGGATACCCCCGATAAAGGTGAAGTAATTCGGCACAGCTCTCTATCTTGGCCTGTTGGCCTGTCGGGTGGTTTACAAACATCGTTAACAGGGCGAGAAAATGCTAAATTTGTAGCGCGACTATATGTGCCGGAAAAAGACGTGCCAAATATCGTTAAAAAAGTAGAAGACTTTGCCGAAATAGGCGCAGCATTTAATGATCCGGTAAAAACCTATTCATCCGGTATGAAGTCCAGACTAAGTTTTGGCCTATCACTGGCATTTGATTTTGATGTTTACATATCAGACGAAGCCACCGCGGTAGGTGATAAAGCCTTCAAAGAAAAAGCCAGTAAAGCCTTCAAAGAAAAAGTAGGTCAAGCTAGCTTAATTATTGTCTCTCATTCTACAGGAATACTAAAAGAACTATGCCAAGCGGGTATATGGTTGGATCAAGGCAAAGCAATATGGTATGACGACATAAATGAAGCTATCGAAGCCTACTACCAAAGTGCGGGCTTTAGCGACAAGAAAAAACTCAACTACCGTCGGATAGCAAGAAAATATAAAAAAATGGCAAATGCCCAAAAACAAAAAATTAGCGCGTTGCAAAATCAGATTACAGAACTACAAGAGGCCAATCCCAACCCATGACAAACACATTCAAACCTTACTGGTATCTATCCCTCGTGCTGATATTCGCCGTCGGGGTATACTGGCATTTTTTTGCAACAGATCGTTATGTTTCGCAAAGTCATGTTGTGCTAGAAAGCCCTAAAGTTGCCATGCCACAGATGACCATGCAAAGCATGCTAACAGGCACAAGCTCCGGAAATAAAGCCGACATGCTTTTACTCCGTGATCACCTGCTTTCCGTTGATATGCTAAAAAAATTAGACGCCCAACTTAACATTCGTCAACACTATACGACCCCAGAAGCAGATTACTTTACTCGGCTTAGCGCGCAAGACCTGCCGATTGAAAAATTGCACGACTACATGCAGCGAAGAATCAAAATAGAACTAGATGAATACGCCCAGTTACTCCGCGTTAGAGTCGAAGCATTTACGCCCGAAAAAGCACAAAAAATTAATGAGTTTTTGCTCAAAGAAGGCGAAGCCCATATGAATGAGATGGGAAAACGCCTCGCCCAAGAGCAAATCAACTTTTTAGAGCAACAACTAAAACAACTTGAAAACAACTTTGATCAAGCTCTACAAGACCTACTTGACTTTCAGAATAAGATCGGACTTGTCTCACCCCAAGGAAATATTGAAAGCATTAGCGGTATCATCACCAGTTTGCAAGCAGAGCTGGCTAAATCACAAGCTAAAAAAGCCGCACTATCACAGTTTCAAAGTGCACAGTCCTCTGAAATAATAAGGGTCGAATCAGAGATTCAGGCACTAACAAATCAAATAAATATCGAAAGGCAAAAGCTTGCCCAGCAATCCGGTGAAGCACTTAATGCCGTAACCTCTCAGTTTCAAATACTAGATTTCAGGTTGCAGTTTGCCCGAGAAAGCTACTCCGCCGCACTCGCCGCGCTAGAAGGCACGCGTATAGAAGCCGCGCGCACCCTCAAGCAAGTATCCGTTTTACAAAGCGCAAGCCTCCCCGAATACGCAATAGAGCCAAGAAGGCTGTATAATTCCACGGTATTTGCAATTGTAATGCTATTTTTGACATTAATAGCACACATGGTGGTGCTCATTATCAAAGACCATAAAGCCTAAAATAAGTAACGGACCAATCACTATGAAAACAATACTCACCTACGGAACCTTTGACTTGTTTCATATCGGTCATTTAAACTTGCTCGAACGGGCACGAAGTCTTGGCGACAAACTGATTGTTGCCATCTCAACGGATGAGTTTAACCTAAACATGAAAGGGAAAGTCACCGCCTACCCCTACCAAGACAGAAAGCGTATTCTAGAATCCCTTTGTTGTGTGGATTTTGTTATCCCTGAGCACAACTGGGAGCAAAAAATTGAAGATGTCAAAACGCACAAAGTTGACACTTTTGTTATGGGGCATGACTGGGAAGGGGAATTTGACTTTTTAAAAGCCCACTGCGAGGTAATCTACTTGCCAAGAACAAACAACATATCCTCAAGCCAAATTAAAGAGCATATACGTAAGGGTCAGGTCACACAAATAGCGGGCGAAGCATGTTTCTAACCTTTGCTAACAAGCTGCTAAGATTTGCTTTAGGTTTAAAGCGCGTGGTGTACGATACCCAATCTATGCCATTAAAAAACAAGCTTTACGCTGCGCGTATGGTTTATCTCCTCGAAACAGCACAACATGACAAATTAGCCCAGCAGTATCAAAAAACCAAGTCTAGCTTCCCCGGTCTGGCTAACTACTATCTGGCACACAGCTTAAGCCTAAAGGCACAGTATGAAGCAGCAATCGACCATCTTCAAGTTCACCTTGACCTCGCGACAACCAATACCGAAGCCGCTTACCTAGCCTGTGAGCTGTATTACAATACCCAACAACGGCCAAAAGCATGGGCTTTGCTGGAGAAAATCGTTCAAGAGACTTGCCGATTAAAAACCTGGTTAATCATGGCGCAGCTTGTTCAAGACAAATCTGATTTCGAACGCTGGTTATCCAATCTGCAACAAGCCCAAGCGCAAGGAAAAGCGCCCCAACAACACGCCAACCTACGCCAATATTATATTCAAGCGGCATCGCGTGCCGGAGAGTATGAGCAAGCGATCAATAGGGCGATTGAAAACATAACAGACCCCCTGCCTTCACCCATAAAAAAACTTAAGTACCTCAAAAAAGCCAGATTCACACCCAAACAAGCCGCTATCGTGCTGCAGGACTTAAAAACCGCGTTAGATCAAGCATCAATTGAATTCTTTCTAGTGAGTGGAACATTGCTAGGTGCCGTGCGAGAGGGCCAGCTTCTTGCACACGACAAGGATCTTGATATAGGTATTTGGCAAACCACCACCAGCGTGCAACTTATTCAAGCATTAGGCAAAACAGGAAAATTCAAATTAAACAAATCTCGGTCACCGTTTACCATCAAAATTCAACATATAAACGGCATACCCGTAGACATCTTTTACCACATAAAAACCCCAGACACTTATTACCACGAAGTGCTAAAGTGCACATGGCATAATGCGCCTTTTACCCTGGCAGAATTGGAATTTCTAGGCGATACCTATCTTGTTCCTGATCCCCCAGAACGTTATCTGGCTGAAAACTATGGCGAAGATTGGCGACAGCCCAAAAAAGAATTCGACAGCGGTTTCGAAACACCCAATATCCGAGTTAATAACAAGGGTGAAATGATCGTGCACCTAATTAATCAATTGTATAGAAACCCTAATCCCAAAACACAAAGCCATTATCTTGAGCAGCTTCAACAGCTAGGCTTAGATCAAGTGCGCCTTGAAAAAATAAAAAACAAACTGGAGAAAAAACAATGAAACAACCGCTTTGGAACCCATTTTTTTTAGCCGGCGCTTATTTCTACCGAAAGCATAACTACGCATCTTGTATAAAATCACTAAACACAGCGCTCAAGTTAACGAATAACAACCAAAGCATACTGTTCAAGCTAGGCATGGCACACACAAAGCTAGGAAATTGGCTAGATGCCTCCAAGATCTTTGAGCAAGCGTTGGCGCTCCCCAATCCGCACCCAAAAACAAAGAAACAATTAGAGGCGAGCAAGAAAAACATAAAAAGTGCGCTCAAACCCAATGGTATGACCTCAAGCATAGAACGATTTGGGGAAGGAGCATATCACCAATCAAAGGGGGACTGGAAACAAGCGCAACAAGCCTATGCCGAACAGCTCAACAAAACCCCCTGGGATGCAGAGCTGTGTTACCGACTCGGCATGGCGCACGACCGCTGTTACGAATGGTCACAAGCCCAAGAATATTATGAGTTGGCGCTTGCGCTTGATATCACCCAAACCTATTGGCATTACCGTTTAGGCTTTGTGCTTGAGCGTCAAAATAAATTCGAACAAGCCGCTATCGCTTACGAATATGCCGCCAAAAATCGAGATAAACACACGCCCTACTGGTTTTACCGCTGGGGTTACGTGCTTGAGCAAGCCGGAAAACATGACCAGGCCTGCCTAGCCTATTTACAAACACGAAACCAACCCGAACTCGACAAACCTGAGCCGATTCTGGATGTTGAGTATAACCAAGAGCCTAGCGAAGCGCACAATGCATTAAATGCAACACAGGCTGACCAAGCTGAGCTAGCGCTGGCAGAGGCAAAAATATCACAACCTGAAACTATCGACCCGCTCGAAGAATACAAACAACACTTAACAAACCAATCCGTGATTGCACAGCATTTGGAGCGAATCCTACAGCAAGACACCACCAACCCACAAACCTGGTACAAACTCGGCAACACCTATGAGCGGATGCAAAACTGGCCGAAAGCGGCGGAAGCCTACCAGTACGCGCTAGACCGCCAAAATGACCATACACCGGAATGGTATTATCGTTTGGGTTATGTATTAACTCAGCTAAAGAGTTATCAACTTGCATGTATTTCTTTAAGACAATTGGAGGTGCTGCAGGAGTATTATGGTGTAGTAAATAAATCATTTAAGACAGAAGGTGTATTATTAGACACACACTATATTAATTCACTTAACAGCACGCCCATTGAAAATATAGCATTATTTGAAAGTTTTGGAGGTGTAGGTTTGTCGTGCAACCCTTATGCAATTTTTAAAAAAATGATTAAAGACAAATTCTTTAAAGACTGGCTTTTTGTTGTGATTGTAGAATCAACGTTAAATTTACCTAAAAATTTATTAAGTAATCGAAAAATCATTCCCGTAAAAAAGAACACATATCTCTATCGCTTATATTTAGCAAAATCTAAGGTTTTGATTAATAATGGGACCTTTCCTGTCTATTTTACAAAAAGGCAGGAGCAACTTTTAATTAGTACATGGCATGGCACGCCATGGAAAACACTGGGTAATGATAACCCAATGCAAAATGGCAATACGGCACGTAATTTTATTCATTCAGACTACTTGATATCGCCAAATGCACACACATCCAAAACACTTATCGAGCGTTATGGTATCAAAAGTTTATTTAGTGGTGAATTACTTGAAATAGGTTACCCAAGAATTGATTTGATGATCAATGCAACAGAAGGGCTGAAAGAAAGAATAAGGAAAAGGCTAAGATTAAACCCAACAAAACCAGTAGTGCTATATGCACCAACATACCGCGGTTTTTGGGAAAGTCCGCAAATCGAAACGGATAACTTGATTCATTCCATCAAAAAAATTCAGTCAAATAATTACCAACTTGTTTTCAGAGGGCATTACTTTACTGAAGAACAAATAAAAAAATTAGATATGGAAATAACTATAGCAGATCACTCAATAGATACTTGCGAACTGCTTTCTATCGTCGATATTCTTGTAACTGACTACTCAAGCATTTTGTTTGATTTTCTTGTCAAACAAAAACCTATATTCCTATTGACACAGGATATTGATGTGTATAAAGAGCAGAGAGGTTTGTATTTAGCCTTAGAAGAAGTACCTGGTTTTAATGTAAAAGACACAGACGCATTAAAGCCGCACCTAGAAAAAGCAATTAAATACCCAGAGCAATATACAGGTAACCTTGAAAGTTTTATCAGAATTTTTTCGAGTAATGAAGATGGACAGGCAACCCAGAGGCTGCTTTTAAAAATCAAGTATTGGATTGAAAACGGTGTTCAATCTGAAAAGGAATTAAAGACAAAAGATCAAATTTTGATATACCCCGGTACAATTGAAACATTAGAGGATGTGAATAGATTGCAACAGGTAATTGAGAAAAAGCTGAGTCCTGATGCCCAGGCAACACTGATATTTGATAATACGCAACTTGTAAAAAATCAAGAGATAAGAAAAAATGTTGAGTCTATAAGAGGTGTTCTATCGTTTATAGAATACTCTGGAAAAATGGTTAATACGCCGGATGAAAAATGGTTGGTTTATAAGCATCTAAATGAAAATTTTAATCCAAGTGCTCAAGCAGAAAAGATGCTAAGTGAAATATATAAAAAAGAGTATCAAAGGATATTTGGTAGCCATACCTTTAAGGATTATATTGCCATTCAAGAAGAGGGCATGTTCTGGAGTAATATGTTTAAAAACAAACAAGATAAATAGATCTTCTATCGTTTAGATGAATAGTTTTAATTTTTAAAAAACGGATAAATGCTTATGATCAACTTTGTGCTTATGGATTCAAAAAACTATAGACTTGTTCAGAAAAATATACTTGATGCAATAAAGTTGCACCTGCCTGAGGGCAGTTATACGGAAAGCATAAAAGAATATATTGAGGGTAGTACAAATTTTACATTATTTATCGAAAATGAAGCCGATATACTCATGTCTCATGGTGCGGCGGACAAAAACTACCATTTTAGAAAAGCGAGCGAAAATGGGGTCAAAGTAAACAAAAGAATTAACCATGAAAGAAAAAGAAAGCATCTCTTCGTTCCAGGAAACTGGCTAAAAAACAGAATAGTTAACTCTAAGGTGCTTAAATTTGACGAAACGACCGTACACGCTGTCGGTTGGCCACGCCTAGACTACCTAAAAGAAATAGCGAAAGCCCGGCCGCCCAAAAAGCAAAGCAATCCAAGAAAAACAATTCTATGGGCACCCACGCACGACTATGCCCGGCGCGGACCAGATGAAGTCTCATTATCTTCATACCCCGAATTCGAGCCTTTTTTAGAACAGCTAAAAAAAGACTATGACGTAGAGGTATCTCTACATCCTCGCAACCGAAAAGACAAAGCCCCAACCGACGAAAAACTGCTGCGTGCCGATATCGTCATAACCGATTTTGGCACCATGGTCTATGAAGCAATAGCCCTCGGAAAACAAGTAATATTCCCAGACTGGCTCATTGGCGATCGAATACGTAAACACCTAAAACACTCCGCAGAATACCAAATCTACAAAAACAAATTCGGCCTACATGCCGAATCGTTTGAACACCTAAAACAACTCATCGAACAAAACACACCCATAAACCAAGAATCACAAGCGTTTTTCAATGACTACTTAAAAACAACCGAAGATACACAAAAAGAATTTAATAGTGCAAAATATATTGCCAACCTATTGTTAGAGCTAGATAGCAAAAACGAAGCGCAAAAGGGCCCACTGCCAACCTTAGAGATGGCACCACGGCTCCTAGAAGAAGCGCGAGATCCCGAGACTACAAGAACCCTGCAAATCCTAAAGAATAGCAACGCCCCTGGTTACAAAACGATCAATATAGTAACAACCCAAGACCCAAACTACCTGATTTTACAAGATCAGCTAATACAGCAGTTCGCCACTTACCTGCCAGAAGAAATAAAGTTAACCCAATCTATTGATTACCAAGAAGACGCACTCAACATCACCTTTTTTATCCAAAATCAAGCGGATATATTTATTGTCCCATTCTTAGCCGATCGCAACTACTGCTGGACAAAAAACAAACAAAAGCAACTTTACATCAACCAGTTCAAAACCGTACTTGTCCCGGGAGACTGGCTCAAAAACCGCTTCTTAAAAAGTCCAAGCATCACCCTAAAAAAAGAACAAATAATCATAGTTGGCTCTATTCGTCTGGATGGTCTGCACTCAGTAGTCCAGTATAATCAAGAAAATAATAAAAAAATAAATAACCTAGCATGGTTGCCTGTGTATACCCAATGGAAAGATAAATCTAAAACAAAAATGAGCAGCTATCCCGAGCTACAAACTGTACTAAAAAAACTGCCAGATGAAATAAAAGTACAGCAAGTCCCCCATCCAAGTGATAGAAAAGACAAAACTCCTGTCCATGACCAACTCATGCAAGCCGATGCCATCATCACCGACTACAGCTCCACCCTCTACGAAGCATGGGCACTCAATAAACCCGTCATCTTCCCAAGATGGCTACTGCAAGATAAAGTACTAGAAAAAGCACCAGGCAGTGCAGAAGGGCATATCTACCGTGAAAAGCTAGGTAGACATCCAGAATCAGAAGCCGAGTTTATAGAGCTCTTTAACCAAGACCTCATGCTATCCCCGAACGAGTTAGAATTTGCTCAGCACTGTATAAAAAATATTGACAACCAATTTTCAACCCCCAAGGCCATTCAAGATTTTATAATAAAAATATGCGACAAAGGAAGAGCGGAGCGAATCACAACTCTCAAGCAAACCTTGTCTGAGAGCATACAACAAAAGCGTTGGGCACAGGCCGAAGCCGCAGTTAGCGAACTCATTCAATTAAATACTGACGAACCAGAGCTCTACAGCAAACTCGCACACATGCTACGCAAACAAGGCAAATGGTGGCAAGAGGTTGAAGCGCTAAAAAAAGCCATCGAACTCAGCCCCCAATACCCAACCTGGCATTATCGCTTAGGCGAAGCGCTTGAAGCCATGAACCGCCACCAACAAGCGGCACAAGCTTATGGTCAAGCCATAGAGCTCAAACAAGGCAAAGCCGAAGCGCAATGGTATTATCGACAGGGTTACTGCTATCAAACCCAAGGCCATGATGGCGCCCCCAACCTCAGCGCAGTTAAAAAAGCCTACGACCAGGCCATAGCCAAAGATAACAAGCTGAATGCCAAACGCTTTGGCATTGGCGTTTTTCATCAAGTCAGAGGCCTATGGCCACAAGCGCAACAAGCCTATGCTAAACAGCTCAACAAAACCCCCTGGGATGCAGAGCTGTGTTACCGACTCGGCATGGCGCACGACCGCTGTTACGAATGGTCACAAGCCCAAGAATATTATGAGTTGGCGCTTGCGCTTGATATCACCCAAACCTATTGGCATTACCGTTTAGGCTTTGTGCTTGAGCGTCAAAATAAATTTGAACAAGCCGCTATCGCTTACGAATATGCCGCCAAAAATCGAGATAAACACACGCCCTACTGGTTTTACCGCTGGGGTTACGTGCTTGAGCAAGCTGGAAAACATGACCAGGCCTGCCTAGCCTATTTACAAACACGAAACCAACCCGAACTCGACAAGCCTGAGCCGATTCTGGATGTTGAGTATAACCAAGAGCCTAGCGAAGCGCACAATGCATTAAATGCAACACAGGCTGACCAAGCTGAGCTAGCGCTGGCAGAGGCAAAAATATCACAACCTGAAACTATCGACCCGCTCGAAGAATACAAACAACACTTAACAAACCAATCCGTGATTGCACAGCATTTGGAGCGAATCCTACAGCAAGACACCACCAACCCACAAACCTGGTACAAACTCGGCAACGCCTATGAGCGGATGCAAAACTGGCTGAAAGCGGCGGAAGCCTACCAGCACGCGCTAGACCGCCAAAATGACCATACACCGGATTGGTACTATCGTTTGGGGTATGTGCTCACGCAGGCGGAAAGTTATCAGGCGGCCTGTGAATCTTTTTCAAAAATAGACTACCTGCAAGGCTTTAACAAACGTATCACACGCGAATGTCCGGTTGAAATCATCAATCTAGAATTTAACGATAACATTTACACGCTGACAGCAAGCTTCCAGAACAAAAGCAAACTTAATGAAGATGTGGCGGTTCAGTATTTTTATCTTAAACACCGTGAACGTATTGGTAATGAAGTCGATGAGCATCCATTAACAACGCGATGTGTACACAATGACAATATCGCTACCTACGAGTTCGAAATAAATGCAGCAGACCTCAATCTAGCCATGCACTATTGGGATCTATATATTCAACTAGAGGCGGTGGATAAAGTTTATGGTGATGTTTTAGTGCCTATCCAGCTAAATCGCTTCGCACCAGACATGCTAGAAAAAATAGATACGAATCCGTGGGTGCTGGCGACTAGGGATGAAGACACTATCTTCCACCCTTATCGCACAGTCGGTGGCAGAAAAATGGCCTTTTTAAAACGCCCAAGAACCGAATATGATGACCCTATCTATACCCAGCGCGAACAGCAAGCATTAGCAGAGTATCAACAAGATAAACAAGCGTTAGATAATCGCCAGGCCTGGATGATCTACGAAAAGTTCTCCAAAACTGCACAAGACAACGGCTTTTACTTCTTTAAATATGCAGTTAAGCAACGCCCGCATGTTTACTATGTTATCGAAAAAGATTCGCCTGATCGACAATACCTAAAAGACTATGAAGATAATGTAGTTGAGTTTATGTCGGTTGAGCATATGAAATTACTGCTGTCTTGTGAAAAAATTATTTCCTCAGAAGGGCGGGGACATGGTTATGCTTGGCGTAGGATATCAGGCGACTATAAAACTGCATTATTAAATAAACAATACATTTTCTTGCAACATGGTGTGATTGGCCTTAAGCGTTTAGGAAACGACTTCTCAAAAACAAACAAAAACTTTGCTGCCAACAAGTTTGTTTGTTCAACACAAACAGAGAAAGAAATTATCATGACCGAGTTTGGTTATAACGAAGAGGATATGATTTTATCAGGTTTGCCACGATGGGATGGCTTAACAGATACCTCAGACAAGCATAATGAACTGTTTTTAATGCCGACCTGGCGCAACTGGCTTGAGGATATGTCTGATGAAGATTTCTTGCAATCGGATTATTTCAAACACTACGCAGGTCTGTTATCTTCACCAAAACTGAGTGAACTTCTGACGCAACACAACTTAGTTTTAAACTTTTACCTGCATCCGAAAGTTATAGTGCACCTAGATAAATTTAAAATAGATCACGAACATATCAAAATAGTTGATTTTGGTGAATATACAATTAGAGAGTTATTACAGCGTGCCAAAGTATTAATCACGGATTACTCAAGTGTCGCTTGGGATTTTGTCTATATGGGTAAGCATGTTGTTTTTTACCATTTCGATTTAGAAAAATACGAAAAATACCAGGGTGCGTATATAGATTTGAGAAATAATATGCCAGGAAAAGTTGCTGTTGATCAAGCTTTTCTTGTAAATATCATAGAACAACAATTGAATAATATTGAAGATAGGTATATTCATGGCGATCGCATATCTATTAATGACAACACAATCTTATTTGGCGAAGGGCTATCTGAACACATATACAATGAAATAAGCGAGAAAATATGAGAAAGATTAATTTTGTTTACCTTAAAGCATCAGACAATTTAAGGGAGTTAGAAAAAGAGTTTTCAAATGGAATTTTCAAGGCATTAAGTCAAGAAAATGAAAGATGGGAGTTTAACGAAACAATTGGGAAGAAATTAAAAAATCACATAAATGTTACCTTTTTTATACATAGAAGAGCAGATTTTTTTATGTCACATGGTGTGGCAGATAAAAATTATTTCTTCAAAAAAAAAGATGGTGTATATGCAGTAAATAAGTTTAAAAAACTGCTTGTCCCAGGTGAGTTTCTTAAAAGACGTATTTTGAATAATGAAAATTTACATTTTCGAGAAGAAGATATATCTGTTGTAGGTTGGCCAAGGCTTGATAAATTAATTCAGTTAAAAACTGATACTATGCCATTAGTACAGCACAAATCAAAAAAAAAGGTGCTGTGGGCACCTACACATAGTGGTAGGCAAGATTGTTCATCATACTATGGTCTTCAGCCGCATATTAAAAATTTAAGTAACGAGTTTGATTTTAGGGTAAGTCATCATCCTAATGATAGATCGGGGGAACATTAAAAGGACAGCCACTTTTAAATTGCAAAATCCATCCCATTTTCCTATAATTACACTCAAGTTAACCTTTTAAC
>NZ_JYNN01000002.1:150090-215840 GCF_000934765.1 Thiomicrospira microaerophila
ATTAAAAGGACAGCCACTTTTAAATTGCAAAATCCATCCCATTTTCCTATAATTACACTCAAGTTAACCTTTTAACCGGAGCCCAACCATGACCCGTGCCCGCCAACAGCTTATTTCATTATCCGACACGCCTTGGTATCATCTGGTGAACCGCTGTGTTCGTCGTGCGTTTTTGTGTGGGGTGGATTCGATTTCAGGGCAGAATTATGAGCATCGCCGTGAATGGATCGAGCAGACGATGTTGAAGCTGGCCTCCGTGTTTGCGGTGGATATTGCCGCCTTTGCCGTGATGAGCAACCATTATCATTTGGTGGTGCGGATTGATCAAAAGCGCGCCCAGGCCTGGTCCGATGACGAAGTGCTTGAACGTTGGACACAGTTGTTTAGCGGGCCGGTGTATTTACAGCGTTATTTAGCCGATAAAGACCAAGCCGAACCGGCTATCGTCAAACAAGTCCAACAACTCGCCCAAACCTATCGTGAACGCCTGTATGATCTATCCTGGTACATGCGCGTGCTCAATGAAACCATTGCCCGTATGGCGAACAAAGAAGACGGTGTAAAAGGGCATTTCTGGGAAGGGCGGTTTAAAAGCCAAGCGTTATTGGATGAACAAGCGATTTTATCGGTGATGGCTTATGTTGATTTAAACCCAGTGCGCGCCAATATCGCCAACGATTTGTCAGATTCAGAATTTACCTCGATTCAACGCCGCATCGAACAAACCCAAGGCATTGAAAAACAACCCATCTCCATGCGAACCAGCCCGTTGTTTGATACCCTTGGTGAAGAAGCGCAACAGTTTCTCACCAAGCTTGATGCCTTGCCTCATGCCAAACTGATGGCATTTGATCCCCTCGAGCACAGTCAAAAAACCCAACCCGTGATTGCCTTCGCGTGGAAAGATTACCTTGAGTTCGTTGATTATCTCGGTCGTGCGGTGCATCCCAATAAATCCGGCTTTATAAACAGCGCACAGCACGCACAACCCGTACAACCCGTTCAACCAAAGCTGATGCAGCAACTCCAGCTCAGTGAGGACTTAGTCGATAGCTTCTGCCAAGGCAAACTACTCAAAAGCTTTGGTCACGCCATCGGCAACACAACCGACCTCAACCAATACAAGCAAGCACACAACCAACAACGCCAACGTGGCCAATACACCGCCATGCGACTATTTGCGTGAAGCTAAAAACGCACGGTGAAAAAACCAGTCTGTGATAAACTAAAACCCTACAAATGAAACACAGCAGGGCCAGCGCATGAAAGAAAAATACCTCAACCTGTTCACCGACTACGGCTTCAAACGCCTATTTGGCGAAGAAGACTCAAAAGAAAACCTGATCGCGTTTCTCAATACCCTGTTGCCGCAGAAACACCAAATCCAAGCACTCAACTTCACCCATAACGAAAAACTCGGCGCCACCCAGCTGGATCGCCGCGCGGTGTTTGATCTGAATTGCACCAGCCCATCCGGTGAACACTTCATCGTTGAAATCCAAAAAGCCAAACAAAAGTTCTTTAAAGACCGCAGTGTCTACTACGCCAGCTTCCCGATTCAACAACAAGCCGAACGCGGTAACGACTGGGATTTTGAACTCGATGCGGTCTATACCATCGGCATCTTAGACTTTGAATTCGACGAAGACAAATCCGCTGGCAACAAAGATGTGGTGCATACCGTACAACTGAAAAACCAACACAACCAAGTCTTTTATGACAAATGCATGTTCATTTACCTCACTATGCCCAACTTCACCAAAACCGAAGACGAACTCGACACCGATCAGGACAAATGGCTATTCCTATTCAAAAACCTACACAAACTGCACGACATCCCACGCCGACTACAACAACAAATTTTCCTACGCATCTTCGAAAAAGCCAGCATCGCCAAGTTCACGCCCGTAGAGCGCCAAACTTACGAAGCCAGCCTAAAATACTACCGCGACATGAAAAACGTGATTGATACCCATGTTGAGGAGGCTGAAATCCGCGGCGAGGAGCGTGGGATTGAAAAAGGCATTGGTATAGGCATCGAAAAAGGTCGTGAAGAAGGTGGATTAGAAAAAGCCCTTGAAATCGCAACCAACTTGCTTGATGTGCTGGATAATCAGACCATTGCACTTAAAACCGGTTTGTCCGTTGACCAAATCCAAGCCCTACGCAAATGAAATAAACTGGTTATTGTGCGTCAGCGACGCGGCAATCTCCAGCCAACCGCACACCCCTCGAATGTTAAAAGCAATGTTAAAAGGACAGCCACTTTAAATTGTGTGATTGCCTTCGCGTGGGAAGATTACCTTGAGTTCGTTGATTATCTCGGTCGTGCGGTGCATCCCAATAAATCCGGCTTTATAAACAGCACCATTAAAAGGACAGCCACTTTTTAAGCCCTTTTAAAGAATGAAAGAAATAAAAATCGGCAACATAACCAGGCCTGCTTTATTCCTCGGTGTAATTAAAAGGACAGCCACTTTTAAATTGCAAGATCCATCCCATTTTCTTATAATTACACCCAAGTTAACCTTTTAACCGGAGCTCAGCTATGACCCGTGCCCGCCAACAGCTTATTTCATTATCCGACACGCCTTGGTATCACTTGGTGAACCGTTGTGTTCGCCGCGCGTTTTTGTGTGGCGTGGATTCGATTTCCGGGCAAAGTTATGAGCATCGCCGTGAATGGATAGAGCAGATGATGTTGAAGCTGGCCTCCGTGTTTGCAGTCGATATTGCCGCCTTCGCGGTGATGAGCAACCATTATCATTTGGTGGTGCGGGTTGATAAAGACCGCGCCCAGGCCTGGTCGGATGACGAAGTGCTGGAACGCTGGACACAGTTGTTTAGCGGGCCGGTGTATTTACAGCGTTATGTAGCCGATAAAGACCAAGCCGAACCGGCTATCGTCAAACAAGTCCAACAACTCGTACAACAATAATCAATGAAACCATTGCCCGTATGGCGAACAAGGAAGACGGTGTAAAAGGGCATTTCTGGGAAGGGCGGTTCAAAAGCCAAGCGTTATTGGATGAACAAGCGATTTTATCGGTGATGGCCTATGTTGATTTAAACCCGGTGCGCGCTAATATCGCCAACGATTTGTCCGATTCAGAATTTACCTCGATTCAACGCCGCATCGAACAAACCCAAGGCATTGAAAAACAACCCATCTCCATGCGAACCAGCCCGTTGTTTGATACCCTTGGTGAAGAAGCGCAACAGTTTCTCACCAAGCTTGATGCCTTGCCTCATGCCAAACTGATGGCATTTGATCCCCTCGAGCACAGTCAAAAAACCCAACCCGTGATTGCCTTCGCGTGGGAAGATTACCTTGAGTTCGTTGATTATCTCGGTCGTGCGGTGCATCCCAATAAATCCGGCTTTATAAACAGCGCACAACCCACACAACCCTCACCACCAAAGCTGATGCAGCAGCTCCAGCTCAGTGAGGACTTAGTCGATAGTTTCTGCCAAGGCAAGCTACTCAAAAGCTTTGGTCACGCCATCGGCAACACAACCGACCTCAACCAATACAAGCAAGCACACAACCAACAGCGCCAGCGCGGTCAACACACGGCCAAGCGACTATTTGCGTGAACTTAAAATGCGCCGTGCAAAACCAGTCTGTGTGCGTGTCAAGTAGCACATCATTAAGCATTTTGTGGCATAATACGCCAACAACTTGGAGGTTAAAATGCAACTGACACCGCAACTAGAAAAAGTGATTGCAAGCAAGGTAGGTTTGAGCATAGAGCAGTTAAGGCAAGCCAACCCTGTTGATATTGCCAAACGCATTGAGCAACGCACCCATAAAAAACTCACGTTTAGTAGCCAGTTTCCATTTATTGGGCGTGGCAATGTATTACCTGATGGCGTGATGGCGTGATGGCGTGATGACGACCGAACAAATCAACAAGGACATCGACAGGCTACTAGAAGGTGGACTGGGCAAAAAACCAAACCTTTAAATGGCTAACAAAGACCTAATCAAAGGCTTTGTGGTCGGTATATTTTCAGGCGCAATATCATCCTATTTGATTTGGTGGCTAACAAACTAATGCAAACTTATAACAAAGTATAAGGCTCTGGCCTAAATGCCCTAAGGGTTATGCCATGTTACAAACTTTAGAAGCGGTTATTACGCAAAGCGGGTGGGTGAAGTTTAATGAACTGTTCACACTAGATCATTCGGTGAAGGCTTATGTCACGATTTTGCCAAATACGACCGATGAGTCGCCTGAGTCGTCATCGGGCCAAAATTTGTTGCAACTATTAGAGTCAGCGCCTTTTGGGGAAAGCGATAGCATGGAAAAGCACATTCAAACCAACCGTAACGCTTGGAATGACTAAATCCGATAGATTTTCGTGTGCAGGGTTTAAAAACACCGGATGCGATTCATGTGGCATGTGCACAGCACCTTGAATGTGATCAGTTTTGGACAAATGATAATCGGCTGGTGAATTAAATGCCTGGCTGGACAGTCAATGTTTGTTAAACCGACGCTTGAAGTGTTTAAAGTCGTGGTTTAGACCCCTACTTCAATGGCGGTATTTTGGTAGCCTCGATACAAAAGACACCATCCTCGCCAAAGAAATCAAAACCTGCAACATAACCAGGCCTGCTTTATTCTTCGGCGATAGCAAATACAATTACTAAGCCTCCCAAACCGCAGGCTAGACTTTATCTTCCGAACCCAATGGACAGAGAAGTAAAAGACCACCAGGCCTGGTGCAAAGATTTAGGTTTGGATGTTGAGTTAAGTTTAATGTCGCTGGCGTAGATTCTCTAGGGTTTTATTTAAGGTTTTGTCATGTCTATTGATCGCGTTCTACAAATGGCGCTGCGTTCATTGTTTAACGCTTATGCCCATCGTTTATCCACCCGCACCTTGATTATTTTGATTGTTGCGGTGTTGGTTTTGTTGTTTTTTGGTGCGTATTTGTTGGAATTTTTGCCATTTTCAATCGTGATGAAGTAGGTTGTAGGTATGTCAATGCAAGCTGTTTTATTTTTAAGAGGGTTGGTTGTTTGAAAATTTACGCTCATCGTGGTGGTGCTGGTTTTTTTGTTGAGAACTCGCTTGCGGCATTTGAGTTTGCGCTTGATCTAGGCTGTGATGGCGCTGAGTTAGATGTTCATTTGACGAAAGATAATCAGGTGGTGGTGCATCATAATGCTAGGCTGAATCATTTTTATACCTGCAATTTGGATGGTTCATGGCTTACTAAGGCTGATGAGCAGCCCATTTCTTGCTTGATGCTTGATGAGTTGCAGTCTTTTCGTATAGGTAAGCCAAATCCGCACACTACTTATGCTGAGAAGTTTTCTAAGCTACAAGCTGTCGAAAGCCAATCGATTCCTACTTTAGCTGAGGTGGTTCGTTTAGCTAAGCAAAAGTCTGACTCTTTTAGGCTGCTTATTGAAATTAAAACGGATATTTTTTCTGATAATAACCAGGCCTGGTTGGCTTTGGTTGAAGCTGTATTGGCTTTGGTTGAGCAGGAAGGATTTGTAGATCGTGCGGAGTATTGTAGTTTTGATTGGCGCGCTTTGATGGAGATAAAGGCGCGTCAGCCTAGTGTGAAAACTTGGTTTACAACGCATCCGTTGGATTGGCTGGTTGATTACGGTAATGAAGATTTGTCGTTGCCTTGCACGAAGGGGCGTTTGAGCAAGTTGCGTAAGGCTTTCGCAAGTGGATCTGCTCCCTGGTATGGTGGTTTCCAGCCCTTGTCTATTGATGATTTTGCTGAAAAGATTAGGCTGGCTGGGGGTGATGCGTGGTTTGGTTATTGGTTGAGTTTTTCAGCGGAAACCATCTCGCGTGGCCATCAGGCCGGTATTGAGGTAGCGGGATGGACGAATAACTTGAACAAGGCGGCAGACTATGTTGCGCTTAATACATTATCCTTGGATGCGCAGTGTGTTGATTATCCGTTTGATGATTTTTTAAAGGATTGAATTTGTTTTTATTTTCGGGGGAAGTCATTTGAGAATTTCAGTTTTGGGTGCAGGTGCGTTTGGGTCGGCATTCGCGTCGCGTTTGGCGATGAATAAACGTTTGGATGTTACGTTGTTTGCGCGTGATGAAAAGGTGGTTGATGAGGTAAATAAGAAGAACAGTAATAAGAAGTATTTGTCTAATTTGGTGTTGTCTAAAAAGTTGCGTGCTTCTATTGATTTGCGTGAGATGGCTGAATCTGATTTGGTATTTCTATCTATTCCTTCTTCACAGATGCAACCGTTTTTTTCAGACGTGGAACGCTTGGCTTTAGTGGCAAGTTGTGCACATGTTTGCAACCTTTCTAAAGGTTTTATTGGTAATGATGGGCATGTGTTGATAACGGATTTTTTGCAGTGTATCTTACCTGAAGGTGTAATTTTGTCGTCTGCTAAGGGTCCTACGTTTTCTAATGAGTTGTTGACTTCGCCGCATTCGGCTTTTTCTATTGCGTCATCTGATGGTAGGGGGGTAAAGGATTTAGGTCGTGTTTTGAAAAAGGCCAAGTTGGTGTTTGATGTTAATCATTCGTTGGCTGAAATTGAGCTGTTGAGTGTGTTAAAAAATATTTATGCGATTGCGATTGCGGTGGTGGATGGGCGGTTTAAAAATCCGAATTTAACGTCTTTGGTTTTTTCAAATGCGTTGTTGGAGATGCAGCGTTTATCCATGTTGTTGTTAGGGCGAGAAATTAATGTGGGTTGTTATGCGGGTGTTGGGGATTTGTTGTTGACATCCATGAATGATCAGAGCCGTAACCGTACTTTAGGCTTGATGTTAGGAAAACGATTTTTATCACCTAGCAATCAGTTAAGCGGGGTTGTGCTCGAAGGGGTGCGATCGATTAATTATATTGATTTATTATTACAAAGCAAAACAGATAAGTCAGAGCTTGCAATCAAACGTATGGCGAAGGACTTTAAAATCTTATTTTCGTTATCGGCATTTTTAAAAAGCGAGTTGGATTTGGATAGGTTTATTCGAAAGATTGTTTAGGGGAGTGTTTAAAGGTGTTGGAATTTAAAATAAGTTTAAATGTAACTATTCAGCCACTACATGTGGTCCCAATAATGTATTTTTGACACTACCTGTTGTAAAAACATCTTCAAGAAAGCATCGAAAAATAGATTTTTTGGTGATTTTTTTGATTGAAAAAAACATAAGTCACTGTTTTCAATGGTTTATATTTCCAAGAAACGTGCTGAATAGTTACGTTTAAATTTGCTTTTCAATTTTAAAAGCGCGCCAGGCAAAAATCAGTCTGTGATAAACTCAGTTTATAGATCGTAGCATTTATTACCCCAACTTCTCAATCCAACAGCAACTAACATACTGTGAATACGTTAAGTTCACGGCGGGGAGGATGTCAAGTCACTTTTTTGTTTAGAGCAAGTAATATCGTAGATTTATAATTTTAATGGAGAGTTGGTTTCTTGAATTGTTTTTTTTATTATTACACTTGGTTGCGTTGGAATAAGTCCAAGAATTTTTTTCGTCAGTTAAGTATGTGCGGGTCGTGCAAGCGAATTTACTCACTTAAGGAAGCCTTGGATTTAGGCCTTAAATCCGGTGATACCGTATTTTTTTGGGGCAAAAAGCAGGATGCCGCGTTGTTAAATTGGGCAAGAGACCATGATGTCAACGTAAGGTTTGTTGAGGATGGGTTTATTCGTTCTTTGGGTTTGGGTTCTGCGCTGTCTAAGCCTATTTCCTTGGTTATGGATTCTCGTGGGATTTATTTTGATCCTACTGGTTCCAGTGACCTTGAGCATATTTTAAAAACCACTGACTTTACGGATAAGGATCTGTCCGAGGCGGCGGCGCTGATTAGCTATATTAATACGGCTAATTTGACCAAGTATAATCATTTGGCGGATGTGCGTGATTTGGATATTGACCCTAAGCCTGGTCAAAAAATTATTCTGGTACCGGGCCAGGTGGATGATGATATGTCGGTTAAGTTTGGGGCATTTGGGTTAAATAATTTGTCGTTGCTGGAAAAAGTGAGGGCGTTAAGGCCTGATGATTTTATTATTTATAAACCTCATCCTGATGTGTTGTCGAAAAACAGGGTGGGCTTGATGCCCGATGAAGAGATATTGCGTTTTGCCGATAAGGTTGTAAAAAAGGTCGGGATTGGTTCGGTTTTAGCGCATGTTGATGAGGTGCATACTATGACGTCTTTAGTGGGGTTTGATGCCTTGTTGCGCGGTAAACGGGTGTTTACGTATGGTTTACCCTTTTATGCTGGATGGGGGTTAACGCAAGATAGCCATGTTTCAGAGCGGCGCGGACGGGCTTTAACTTTAAACGAGCTGGTGGTTGGGGCGCTTATTTTATACCCTTTGTATTTAAACCCAAAAACGCAATCTTTTTGTTCTGCCAGCGAGGCGCTGGAGTATATGGCTGAACAAAAAGCGCAGCTTAATAAGAACATTTTAAAGCGCGCTATGTTAAGTTTTTATGGCTATCTTTTTCCTAGAATTCGAAACGGTATAAAGAAGATAATCGGCAAATCCTAATTTACCGGAGTTTATATTCAATCGGAACACTGTGTGTCCAGCGGTCGCGGGTGATTTCGGCGGGGAAGGGTAGGAATTGTTGTTGCATGCGCTCGATAAAGATGCTGATGGCGGCATCATCCAGCATTTTTCGTCCTGACGAATCGGTGATTTCAATGTCGATGATGCGGCCATCACGCAGTAGGGTAAAGCTGACGATCACTTGGCCTTGCCAGCCTCGGCGTTGTGCCATCCTCGGATAGCTGTCTTGAGCATGGCGAATGAGCGTGCTTGAGAGTTCATTCAGGTAACGTTGTTCGGCGGCTTGGATTTGCGCTTGACTTATTTGCGGTTCAAGCGGCATCGGCTCGGGTTCAATTTGTGGCTCTTGAATGACAGGCTCTGCCGCTGCTTCAGTAGCCGCTTGTTCTGCAACAGGCTCCGGAATCGGCTCAGGCTCTGGCATCGGTTCAGGCTCTGGCATCGGCTCAGGCTCCGGAATCGGCTCAGGCTCCGGAATCGGCTCAGGTTCTGGAACCGGCTCAGGTTCTTGCATCGGTTCAGGCTCTGGTATCGGCTCAGGTTCTGGCATCGGTTCAGGCTCTGGAATTGGTTCAGGCTCTGGAATTGGCTCAGGTTCAGGGATTGGTTTAGGAGTCGGTTGAGGCGGTGGGGCAAACATGGCTAGGGTAACAGGGACGGTGCGTTCATTTGAAACGGGTGGTTCAGGAGTGCGTTGCCAAAACCATGCCGCGATGGCGAGCGCGACAGATATATAAATAACCAGTGCTAATACAAAGCCCTTGGAGGAGTCAGAACGCCACATTAACTTTTGCGTTCCGTCAGAATGCTGATATTGTCATGTTGGTGTTTTTTAACAATATCCATCAGGGTAACGAAAAAATGGAACTCCACGGCTTGGTCGACCCGAAGCTGAATCAAGGTGTTGCGATCGAGTTGCGCTATTTTTTGGTTCAAGTCATTCGTTTGAATCGCTTCACCATCCCAATACATCTGGCCGGAACTATCGAGCGAGAGGTTAAGCTTTACCCTGTCTTCAGGGTTAAAACTGGTGGTGTTTTCCGTTTTAGGTAATTGGATATCAATTTTGTCATGCACAATAAACGAGGCGGTGAGCAACACGATGGCTAATAAAACCAGCATCACGTCAATCAGCGGAATTACATTCATCGAATCAAAGCGTTTCATGGTTTAATCCTTGATAGCTGTCTGGGCTTTGGGCGATAGGTCCTGATAAACGCGGTACTTGGCTTGAAGTTCTTCGACTTTACGCAAGAGTCCGTTATAAAACATTAGGGCGGGGATGGCAACCGCGATACCGGCGGCGGTGAGTTTAAGCGCCAAAGCGAGACCCGTCATAATCACCGAGGTTTCAAGGCTGTCATTCATTCCAATTTCATAAAACGTAATTAAGATACCAATAACCGTGCCCAATAGACCGACATAAGGTGCGTTTGCACCTATCGTAGACAGAGTGGTCAAGTTGCGAGTGATGTCGATATTGAGCAATTCAATATGCGCATAGTCTTCAATATTAATCCGTTTGAATAAGAATAGCCGTTCAAAGGTAATCCATAGCGCGATGAACATCATTAGGCCTAAAATGCTAAAAAAGGTAAGGTCTAGGTAAAGTTGAATATTTTCCATGTATTATTTGGTCTCTTAATGATAATCATTTTAAAATTAATAAGACGCATTATGAATAGCTGAGATGCCAATGTCAAGGGAGCGGTTTTAAAGTTTGCGGTTTAAAAAAAGCAACCAGGCCTGTTCGTTGTGGAAGATGAAGTAGGCCTGGTTTTAATTACTTTAGTTGCGCTGAATCAATGAGCGCTTAAATAGGTTTAACCAGCTGTCGTTCATTTCAGCTTGGTGTAGAACCTTTACGGATGCTTGTTCGCCATTCGCTTGTAGCGCGACTTGGTGGATGAGCATCATGCCATCGTTCGGGTTAATGGTGAGCGCAAACATATTTTGTTTGGCGCTGAGGTAGGCTTTGATCGCGGCATCTTCCGCTGCGATTTTTTCTAGCATTTTGGGTGCCCAGACGGCCACGTGGTAAAAAATAGCGCCTTCGTAATTGGCTTTAGCCAGTTCAGAAAGGGTGGCTTTGGCTAGCGCATAGTTTTGTGGAGCCGGTGTTTGACCACCAAATACAAGTGCCACAGCGTCTTTGTCCATCATGCGGGTCGCCTGTTTGGCTGCATCAGCTGGTTCGTTTAGGGCTATTGACAGGTAAACATTATTATTTCGGTTGTGGGCAACAGCTTCTGCGCCAATCGCGGCGGCCAATGAGGTACAGATAGAGCTGGTGTTTTGCACTATATTGAGGCTTTTGATATCGAGTTGATTGGTTAGCGCTAGGCCGACTGCTTGACCCGTGTAGGTGCGCAACGCAAAGTGTTCACCCAAGTTTAGCGGCTGTTCAATGAGGTTGGCATAGGGGTCTGGACTGATTTCAGTTGTGGGTTTATCGCCCATGGCAAAAGCGATGGAAGAAGTTAGAGTGAAGCCAGAGACGAGTAAAGCTTGTTTGAGTGTTGTATTCATTATATTGCTCCAAATGTGAGTAATGTCATTAGTTTATTTAATGCCCGCATTAAGGATACCTATTTTATAGATCTTTGCAAGTGTCAAATGTGAAGCTATTGTTGTGTTTGGTTGCAGTTTTGTGAACCAGCGAGTAATATTGCAATGTAATAGTTTAACAAGCTTATAAGAGAGGATAGCTTATTATGATGAAAAGACGTGATCTATTTAAAACGGCTCTGAGCGCGACAGCGGGTTTAGCCAGTTTTTCGGTGTTAAAGCCGCTGTATGCGGCGGATGATTTTGTGTTTCGTGGGCCAGATGTGCCTAATGTACCTGTGACTAAGATAGCCGATCGTACTTTTTATTTTCTAGCGGTCGATCCGGAGCCTGCGCCAAGTAATTTTGGTTTCTTTAGCAACCCAGGTTTTGTGGTGACTTCTGAGGGCGTGGTGGTGGTCGATACCGGTGGTTCGGTGCAAATTGGTGAAATGCTGATTCGTCAAATTAAAACCGTGACCAATAAACCTGTTGTGGCGATTTTTAATACCCATATCCATGGTGATCATTGGCTGGGTAATCATGCCTTTGTGGATGCCTATCCGAATGTCAAAATTTATGCACACCCTAAGGTGATGGAGCATGTTAAAAATGGCGCGGGCGCGGTTTGGAATGGCTTTATGAGCCGTAACACCAATGATGCGAATGCGGGCACTGTGATTACGCCACCGACGCTTGAGGTGCAAGGTGGTGATGTTATCAAGGTGGGTGATGTTGATTTTAAAGTTCATTATATGGGCAAAGTACATTCAGATTCAGACATAGCTATCGAAGCGGTGCAGGAAAAGGTGATGTTTGTCGGTGATATGGCGATGCGTCGGGTTGCGAACATGGCAGATGGAAATTTTGCGAATTCGATTGTGGCGATGGAAAACTTTGAAGCCATGTCGCATATTAAGTATTTTGTGCCGGGACATGGTGAGTTTGATGATGTGTCGATGATTCGTGATCAAAAGCAGTTCTTTGAAATTATTTATAAGACTATTGAACAGTATTATGATGATGGCTTGTCGGATTTTGAAATTCGACCCAAAATTACGGAAACCGAATTTATGCAAAAAGTGGCTAAAGATTGGCCAGGATTTGACTCAACCATTGGACGCTTTGTAAGTGAGGCCTACCAAGAGTTTGAGGCAAGTTTGTTCTAAAAAATCATCATTATTTTTAGTAAGAAGCTCAGTCTCATGCTTTGTGTGAGTCTGGGCTTTTTTGTTTTAAGGAGCGATAAAATGAAAAAAATGACACGAAAACTTTCGGCATTGGCCTTAGCCGTTGCATTATCGGCAGGCGCCGCGCAGGCGGAGCGCAATTTTAATCTAGCGACACCGGTGGTGGTGTTAATGCCGCATGTGATGCCGAATGCGATGCTGCTGGAGATTACGCCTGATCAAGCGCCCCGTATTCGGCAAATTGCGAATGTGATGACCGCTGAGCGGGAGTCTAACGAGATTATGACTCAAGAATTGCGCCGTGAGTTGTGGGAGCTGACATCAGGTTATCAACCCGACCCTAAAGCGCAGATAGAGTTGATTAACTTGATTAGCGAAGCAGAGCGCCGTCGTATTGAAATGAGTGTCGAGTGTGCGGCGCAATTGCGTGAAGTTTTAAGTCCAGATCAATGGGATTTGCTTATTGAGCTGGCCGCAGATGTGCAGTGATTATTAATCTCGTTCCTGCTGAAAAATTAAGTCAACCGAGCTGCGATCACCTCGGTTGTCACTCTTAAGCAACCAACGCGGTGTAAGTTGATAGAAAATTTGCACCGCATTGTTTTGTCCACCGGAAAGATCATGCGCGTAACGAATATATATGTCATTGGTGAGCGCTCTGCCTAGCAGCAGGCTACTGACTTGCTGATCTTGCACGTCAAAATAAATATCTTCAACGCCGAGTGTGCGTGTCAGGCGATTTAAAACGGGGGTGTTGTTTTGAATCCCCAGTTTGTAAAAAGCGGTCAGTATTTGTGATTGATAGTTCGGTTCATTTTCTAAATCGCCTGCGCGCCCGAAAATGAGTAGATTGATAATGCGTGCTTGTGATTGAGCGGGGTTGGCGTAGAACACAAATTGAGGCTGGGTAGAGGTGCCTGTAATGTTGAGTCTTGCCGTGGTACGATCAACGTGCCGAAATAAATTGACATTCAGGCGTGGGTTGTCCAAGTTACCGGTAAAGCTGAAGCTGGAGGGGTCAAAGTTTATTCGATTGCGTCGGTCTAATTCGACATAGCCGCTTTCAATACGCACTTCGCCGAGTGCTTGAATGTCTTCCATCTCTGGCGTTTGTGCTAGCGTGAGTGCGCCGCCGAGATAGGCTTGCGCTTCACGTACATTAAGCCGTACGTTGTCGCCAAGCGTTAAAGTAAGGCTGTAATCGAGTGGGAATCCCAGTCCTTTTTCGTGACGCACTTCCTCACCTTCGCGGGTAATAATAATTTCATCTGTGTTCACGCTGGTACGCTGGTGCAGCGGCATTTTATCTAAATCAAGATAACTGTCATGAATCCGTGCTTCGCCACGTAAGACGGCGCCCGCTTGATCAAGTTGCAGTTGCATATCGGCACCGAGAAAAAGGTGTGCAAATGGGGTTCTAACGATTTCCATTGACTCGGTTGATATGTCAAGCTTAAGTTTGGCTTGGGTGTTTAAGGGGGCGGCTTGAAGGTGAATGCGCGCTTCTCGCGGGTTTGTGCTAAGCCCCTGTTGACGCCAAAGCCCAAAGGCATGCAGTGATTCGTTGGCAATATCGGCTTGCAGTGATAGATTCTGGTTTTTAAGTTCAAGTAGCGCAAGGTTAAAGTCGATATCGACTAATGCACGGCTATTGTGTTGAATGTCGTTAAGTGAACCCATGACTAAGGTTTGCCAATCAAGCTGGGTGCGTGTTAATTCAAATTGGCGAGTCAGTTGTTCGCTCAGCATCCATTCGTTGAGTTGAAGTCGAACATAGCCATCGATTTCGGCCTGGCGCCAGCCGCCCTCAACCGGAAAGAGTTGAATATTGGCACCTAAATGCCCTGTGTCGTTAATACTGGCTTGCGACTCAATACGTGCTTCAGTTGGCTGCCAGTTGAAGGTGGTTTGCCAGTTGCGTAATTTGACTGGCCACTCATAACCTTGTTCAGTGACACGCAAGTCTAGCTGTTTAAATAAAATTTGCTGTTGAATTTTGAGGTCTTGTTGCCAGTTTATAAAACCTTGTGCGTTAAGTTGTGTGTCGATGTCCACATGGTCTGGAATAAATTCAGCGGCCCATTCCAGGATGGGTAACTGGTGAAGTACCCAGTTAAGCTGGTGGTCTTGCGCATCAAGGCATATTTGGCTGTTTGGGTGACTCACTAACCCTAAACAGCTTTGACTGAGCTTAAGTTGATCGCTTGCGTTCCAGCGCAGTGTGCTAGGCTGATTTAATAGCCAAATACCGGTTTGGGGTTGCGTAATGCGTAGGCGCTCTAGATCGAATACCCAGTGTGTTAAGTTGGGTTGGCGCTCAAGGCTGGCCATCTCAATTTGAGCACTGGGGTGATGAAGGCTTATTTCGTTGCGCATACCATCGGCTTGCACAGTACGTTTGAGGTGCAGTGCGGCGCTAACCACCTCTTCGCCTTGGGTGATTTTGGCGAGCTGTGCATTGAGTTGTCCCCAGGCGGGTTGGTGAAGTGGGATATCGGCATCGAGTTGCAGGGTGTGGAAAAGGATGTCATCCCATTGCAACTGATCACTTGTTGCTTGAACTTGTAGCCAGGCCTGGTCGATATGTGTCCAATCTGTGTTAACCGAACCTTGAGTTTGCAAGTTGAGATGGGCTTGACCAGCCACGCCCCAGGGGCTGAGCAGCTCGCTAAGTTGGTTGAGTGCCGCGTCTAATTCAAACTGATAGCTTTGCTGATTCAGTACCCCGTTTAGCGAAAGTTGGTTATCCGCTTGGCTGAATGAGAGTTGATGGAGTGTTATACCATCAAGTGTTTTAGCGAGCTGGGCATCAAGTCGAACCGTCAAGGCAAGCTGGTCGTAATGAATCGCCTCTAGTTGTCCTTCAAGATGATAGTCATGATGGTCATCGAGGCGCGTGCTAATCTGGCCTTGCGTTGATAGGGGGTGAGTGAGCCCATGGAGGGTTAGCTGATGGATGTCCAGGTGGCTTTGTCGCTTTTGGAGGTCACTTAGGTGAAAGTGAAGTTGGCTGTCAATTTGGTAATCCCAGTCTTGGTGAAGCGCGGATAGGTTAAGCTGTGCTGTTTGCAGAGCTAGGTGCAGGGTGTGAGGTTGGCGCCAATCAAATACTGGATTGATCCAATCTATTTCAAATTGGGTGCTTAGCTCTCCATATTGTGGGGTGAGCAGTGTCATTTCGCCAGTGAGTTGTTGGTCAGCGCGATGTAGCCCGATAACGTTAAGTCCGAGTTGCAGTTTACCCGCGGGCCAGTCAGCGAGTTGACCCGCTAATGTGGTTTGAAGTTGAAGCTGCGCATCGGCAAATTGGTAGCGAATATGGGTTTGACTCGGTTGGATGTTGAGATGGCCTAGGTCAAGTAACTGGCCTTTTATTTTGGTCCAGTCTGAGCTAAGTGTTAGCTGTTCGGGGCTGAGCGACCAGTGGTGTTGTGCTTGCATTTCAATAGGGCTGTGGGTGTTTAGATTTAACTTGAGTTCGGTGAGTTGGCCTTCCCAGTGCGCATCGAGGTGTAGCGGAGCCTGTTCGGGTGGACCTGCATAGGCGAGGCGCAAGTCACCTTCAAATGCATCGGCGTTTTTGAAAAATACCCGTGCCGATAACCAGGCCTGGTGCGTTTGTTGTTGAAATGTGAGTTGGGTATTGAAATCATTCAGTTCAAGTTGGTTGGCTTGCCAGCGCAACTGGGTATCGAGGCGTTGAACTTGAATTAGGGGAGTACCCGCTTGTGACAGTGTAATATCCGATAGCTGGATCTGTTCAAGATGGATATCAACGGGAAGCAGGTAAATAAAACGAAACGGCTGTTGTAGTAAGGCGTAAAGTTCATTCAGCGCAAACGTTGAATCTGACGGAGGTGATTGCGTGGTATTCGCAAGATCTAGGTGCAGCTGGCTAATGCTGAGTTGGTTTAGTTGGTAGGGCCCCCTGAGCCAGGCCAAGGGTGACCATTGCCATTGAATTTTTTGTGCATGCAGTTTTATGTCAGCGTCCTGGTAGGCAAGGTCATACAGCGTCAAACCGCTATACAGTGTACCGGTTGAGTGGCCGATATGGATACGCTTGTCTGTCCAGTCATTCAGATAGGGCCAAAGCTGGTTGGGGAGCTTAGTTGAAAACGTCAGGCTGAGGATGCCCACGAGCATAGCAACGAGGGCCATCGCGACAAACCACAGGCTCCAGCGAAACAGGCGTGTGATGAGTTTGAATATTAACATCATAGATCTAGACCTATTGAAAAATGAATCCGCCAGTTTTGATTGTAGCCCGCTTCAGAGATCGGCCAAGCCATATCGAGTTTAGCCGTACCCACAGGTGTAAAGCCGCGCAAACCGAATCCCGCACCCACCTTGAGTTGGTCTGGGAGCCCTGATGTGCTCACTTGTCCTGCATCACTAAATAGGCCCAAACCGAAGAACTGACTAAATCGAAAATCGGTTTCTAGCGAGACTAGGAACATATTGCGGCCGCCTATAAATTGATTATCCTGGCTGTCGATACCAATCGATTCAAACTTGTAACCGCGTAGGTTTTCACCACCGAGCAAATAGCGATAGGTGGACGGGATGACTTGATCTTGGTGTGCCAGTGTAAAACCAATATGTGAGCGCGCAATAAAACGCCAAAAGGGTAAGGGGGCGATCACGGCGCGACTGGCTAGTTCAAATTGCATAAATTCGCTTTCAGATAGACTGTTTTGCGCCGAGAGTCGGAAGGTGGCATTATGACGATAGCCCGCCGTTGGGTAGGCTTCATTATTGAGCCAGCGCTTTTGAATGCCACTACCCACCAGCAGTAGTTGGTTGGTTTCCGCACTTTGGCCTAGATATTCGAATTCTTCATATTCTAGCGACGAGAAAAAATTAACTTGCCAAGTATCATCAAGCTTAACTAAAAAGCTAGGCGAAATGGCGGTGCGTTGGCGTTCAAGACTGTCTGATTGTGTGGCGTCCCAGTTGAATCCTAAATTCCACTGCTGTCTAAGTGGGCGGTGCCCTGGAATGCGGTAGTTTGCATTGAAAGATTGCGCGCGTTCACCGATTAAGCTATCGAGTTGATAGCTATGGCCTTGGCGGTTAAACAATCTGTCCTCAAAGCCGAGTAAAATGCGTGCGCCGGTATCGGTACCAAAGCCTGCGCCGACCTTATAAGCTTGGCGTTGATTGTCTTCTAATTCAATATCGATCGGAATGAGTCGATGTTTTTCTTCAGTGTACTGAGGGTTTATACGCACCATGCCAAAATAGCCACTATCAATGAGCGCGCGCTGTAGTTGCGTCATCGCGTGTTGCGTGTAAGCTGTGCCGGGCTCTATTTCAACATAGCGATGGAGCAGGCTTGAGGGAACTCTTTGATGACCACTAAAGCGGACATCACCAAATAAATAACCTTGTTGGGTATCTAGATGAATATGCACATCAGCCGCAAACTCGTCTGGGTAAACACGAAATTCTCTTTTTAAAAATTGCGCATCGAGATAGCCTTCGTTGAGTGCTATATTACGTAAGTCGGTTAGCGTGCGCGAATAGGTGGCATGATTGAGTTGCTCGCCACGCCGAAGTTTAAGTTCAAATTGACGATAATTTTGCCATTCTAAAAGATCCTTGCCATCGCCACTGATTTGAATAATGATCTGGCGTAAAACAATCGGCTGTCCTAGCACGATGTCAAATGTAATCTGAGTGAGCGCCGGGGTGCGTTCTAGTTGTTTGGTGACCGTTAGGTGATAAAACCCTTGCGCACGTAACGAATTACGGATTTCTTGTTCGGTGCGCTCAAATAAAAAGTTGGTTTGGGCCGGGAATTCGTCTACTTTTAATTGTGTAAGCGTTAAATCAGTGCGTAATTGGTCAACTAGTGCAGTGCGCTGGTCGCACTGGCTGTTATCTTGGCAAGTGATCGATAGGTTGAGTACAAGCTTGGCAGTTGGCGGATTAGCGAAAGCACTGCCTAAAAACGCGATGCTGACCAGTGTAATAAAGAGCCATACCTGTGTGTAGATCAAGCTTGCGGGCATGCTAAGAGGGTGAATCAGTGGGCGCATTGGCGGTATCGGGCGCATGGGTGAGGGCATCCAGTTGATGCTCGAGTTTTTCAATGTAGTCGAGTGTGTCATTTTTCATTTGCAAATAATCATAACAAATGTTGAGTGCCACCATTAATACCTTGTGCTCACCTTTTAAATGAGGGACTTGATCCAACTTGGCATTGAGCATCGCGGCAGCAGCGTGTAACTTATCTTGTTCGTCCGCTTCACAGGGTACTTCAAAATGGTAGTTTAGCAACCGAAGGTTGAGCGTTTGCATAGTGTGTCCTTTAATTCAAACGGTGTTATGGTATTATCAGCACATTGTATCAAAATAGAGTAAAAAGAAGCGGGATATGGAAACCAAGTTAGCATTTGAAGAGTTGGCGCAAGCCTTGGCGCCTTATGGACAGTTGGAGTCGGCCTCGTTTGTGCAGGGAATGTTGGTGGGGCAGCTGTCGGCCGCACCGGATACCACTGAAGCCATGTGGATAAAGCAGATTGTCGATGAGGGCGGTATTAGCAAAATAAAAGAATCGTTTTTGATTTTGTTGCACCAGCTTTATACCGAGACTCTCGCGGGGCTAAATAGTGCTGATTGCGATTTGACTTTGTTGATGCCGGATGATGAGGCGCCTTTGGCACGGCGTGTGGATCATTTATCAGACTGGTGTGAAGGGTTTTTATACGGTATGGGGCTGGGCCAGCTAGGTGAGGTATCGCGCGAGGTGACAGAGGTATTAAGTGATTTTGGTGATATTGCGATGTTGGCTGTGCCGGATACCGAGGATGAACAACTGAATGCCAGTTTTATTGAGGTCACCGAGTTTGTGCGGATGGCGGCCATTATGGTGTATGACGAGCAAAACCCGGTAGCGAAACCGAAAATCGATTTGCCCGATGACCAAGACGCGTTTAGCCTGCTTGGCGCGACAACCAAACCCACCTTGCATTAAATGATTTGAATATGATGATACCCACCGATGTGTTTCAAGCGCGACGTGCGCAATTATTCGCTAAGATGCTTCCAGGGAGTGTCGCATTGATTGCCTCAGGTTCAGAGCAAATTCGTAATCGTGATGTTGAGCAGGGTTTTCGTGCTGACAGTGATTTTTGGTATTTGACGGGGTTTACTGAGCCCGATTCGGTGCTGGTTTTAATTCGTTCGCCGGTATTAGAAAATCTGTCGCAATACCAAGCGGCGGAAGCACAAACTCAACCGAGCCGTCGGATAACCAATAAGCCTGTTGATAACCAGGCCTGGTTATTTTTGCGCGCGAAAGACCCTGAGAAAGAAACTTGGCAAGGTCGGCGTTTAGGTGTGGATGCGGCTCCAGCTTTGTTGGCCGTCGACTTGGCGTTTGATATTGACGAGTTGGATGCCCAGCTATTGGATTTATTGGGGCATGCACAAACCGTTTATTTTAGCTTTGAGCAGATGGCTGATTGGGGCTTGCGCCTAGCAGATTGGCTAGCCGAACTGAAGTCGAAAGCACGCAAAGGCATCCAGTCACCTAGCCAGTTGTTTGATTTGGATGAGGTGTTACATGAGCAGCGTTTGATTAAATCTGCGATTGAAATTGAGTGGATGCGTCAAGCAGCACAAATCAGTGTGCAAGGTCATTTAGCCGCGATGCGCGCGGCACAAGTGGGGGGCTACGAATACCAAATTCATGCGGCCGTTGAGCAGGCGTTTCGTTATCACGGTTCACCACGCATCGCATTTAATACCATTGTGGCCGCCGGCGACAATGCCTGCATTCTGCATTACACCGAAAACAATGCCCCGCTTAAAGACGGTGATTTAGTGCTGGTTGATGCAGGGGCGGAGTGGAAGGGGTATGCGGGTGATATCAGTCATACTTTTCCTATCAATGGACGTTTTACCTCGCCACAAGCACAGCTTTACAACTTGGTGTTGGCGGCACAACAAGCGGCGATTGCACAGATAAAGCCGGGAAATCGCTATGATCAAATGCACCAAGCGAGTACACGTGTATTGACTGAAGGGCTTTTGGCGTTGGGTTTGCTGCGCGGTGAGCTGGAGAGTTTGCTTGAAAAACAGGCCGTCAAAAAGTATTTTATGCATGGCACCGGTCACTGGCTGGGCATGGATGTGCATGATGTTGGGCGTTATAAGATTAACGGTGAATGGCGCGTGTTTGAGCCAGGTATGGTGGTCACGGTTGAGCCAGGCTTGTATATTTTGCCTGATGATACCGATGTTGAGCCTCAGTGGCGAGGTATCGGTATTCGGATTGAAGATGATGTTTGGGTTACGGAACACGGGTGTGACCTATTGACCCAAGGATTACCCAGAACACCAGAGGAGATAGCGCAGTGGATGCAACAGACGCAGATGTCTTAATTGTCGGCGGCGGGCCGGTCGGTTTATGTTTGGCATTAGGCTTAGCGCAAAAAAATGCCCGCGTGACCTTGGTGGAAGCGCAAGAGCCTATTGAGGGTGCGACCCAGTCGTTTGATGGTCGAGTGTTGGCCTTGTCGCAAGGATCGAAGCACATTTTAACGCAATTAAATGTTTGGCAGGATCTGGAACCCTTCACGACAGATATTTTGCATGTGCATGTATCGCAACAAGGTTATTTTGGCTTAACGTTGATGCATGCCGAAGAAATGGGGGTTGAGGCCTTGGGTTATGCCATAAAAGCCTCTGACTTGGGCCGTGTTTTGTGGCGAAAAGTCCACTCGCAGTCTGGGGTTGAACAGGTTTGTCCCGCAACGCTGGATGGTTTTACCCAAACAGCGCAGGAGGTGACCGCCCACCTATCAACTCGCGATGGGATGAAAACGCTTAGGGCAGGCTTAATTGTGGGTGCGGATGGTACCCACTCACAGGTTCGAAAAACGCTAGGCCTCGCATTGGAGCAGAAAAGTTATGACGCTTGGGCCATTTTAGCCCAGGTTGAGACACAAAAGCCCCATCAAAACTGGGCGTTTGAGCGCTTTACTCAAGAAGGGCCTGTGGCCTTGTTACCGCTCAATACGCATTCACATAAACTGGTTTATGTCGCATCGAGCGAGCGGTATCAGGCCTTGTTAGATTTGTCTGATAGCGCGTTTATCGCGGCTTTTCGCGCTAAGATGGGTGAGCGTTTTGGTCCTTATACCACAATCAGTCCGCGTGTGGCTTATCCGTTAAAAGAAACCTATGTTAATAAGGTGGTTGTGGGGCGCGCGGTATTAATGGGTAATGCGTCCCACACCCAGCATCCGGTGGCAGCACAGGGTTTAAATTTAGGCCTGCGAGATGTGTCTGCATTTTTAGCGGGTGTTGATGACTTAACGGCTTTGGATAATCGTGTTCGCCTAGCGGCTTATGAACAACAGCGCCAGCAAGACCACCGAAAGGTGATGCGGCTGACGGACGGACTGACGCAAGTATTTGAGCACCCTTCACCCTTGGTGGGGCACGCAAGGGGCTTGGCCATGCTAGGGCTGCAGGTGATGCCAAACCTAAAAAAACGTTTGGCTAGATTTTCAATGCAAGGAGCAAACGTATTATGAGTCAAATGGGCGAGGTAGATGTCGCTGTTGTGGGGGGCGGAATGGTGGGCGCGGCCACAGCCTTAGGCTTGGCGCAAGCGGGCTTTAAGGTCGCGATGATTGAGCGCCAGCCGCCTAGCACTTTGTGGTTTTGTGCTTGTGATTATAGTCCGCGAGTGAGTGCACTGACGCGCGCTTCTGAAATGATTTTGCGCAATCTTGGCGCTTGGCAAGGTGTCGAAATGCGACGGATTCACCCATTCCAATCCATGCGTATCTGGGAGGAAAGTGGCGATGCGGAGTTGGTGTTTGATGCGGCTTCAGTCAAACAGCCTAATTTGGGCTATGTGGTTGAAAATAATGTAGTTCAGTCAGCCCTGTGGGAGCAGCTTGAACACCACGCTGTGCAGCTTATTTGTGGCTATGAGTTGGCGTCGATTCAGTTTGATTCAGCAAGCAACCAGGCCTGCTTGGCCTTAACCGATTTTGGGCAGTTGAGTGCGCAATTGGTCATAGGGGCAGATGGTGCGTTTTCTCAGGTTCGCCAGATGGCCGGTATTGGTCTTGATCAACATGATTACGCACAATGTGCCGTGGTCGGTTGTGTGCGTACGCAAGCCTCACATCAAGATACCTGTTGGCAGCGCTATCGCGCAGAAGGGCCTTTTGCATTTTTAGCGATGCCAGATAATATTAGCTCGATTGCGTGGTATTTGCCGGTCGAAAAAATGGCTTGGGCGCTCGGTCTATCCGATGAGGATTACCGTGAACAAATTTACCAGGCATCTGACGGCCGTTTGGGTGCGGTGGTGGAAACCTGGGAGCGCGCGGCGTTTCCACTCACGCGGCGTCATGCGCAGCATTATGTCAAGCCAGGCTTAGTGCTAGTGGGTGATGCGGCGCATACTATTCATCCGCAAGCCGGCCAGGGGGTTAACCTCGGGTTGCTTGATGCGGCGGTGTTGATAGATGTATTAACCCAGGCGAAAGCGCAAAATGAAGCCTATGCCAGTTATCCGGTATTACGCCGTTATGAACGCTGGCGTCGTGGTGATAATGCCTTGGTACAACGCTCGATGGAAGGCTTTGATTGGCTGTTTAAATCGGATAAGGGTGTGAAAGATGCGATGCGTAATCCATTTTTATCCTTGGCGAATCTGGCGGGTCCGATAAAGAATTTACTCATTAAGCAAGCCTTGTTTGGGCGCGAGCCCTTGCCAAATAGTGCAAAAACGCTGCATTATTTACCTTAAAGTTAAATTAATCAAAAGATAATTTTGACAATTGCGCTATAAACCCCTATATTTTAATGATAAATTTAGCTTATGATATTTGATTCTCCATCTTATTTAACGCAAGGGCAACATAATGGCCGATAGACGTCTACAAGTATTTCACACTGTAGCCAAAGTGATGAGTTTTACCAAAGCCGCTGAAACATTACACATGACCCAGCCGGCTGTTACTTTCCAAGTGAAGCAGCTTGAGGATTTTTTCAATACCCGCTTATTTGATCGCACGCATAATAAAATCACGCTAACTGAAGCCGGTCGCGTCGTTTATGATTTCTCTGATCATATTTTAGAACTCTATGAGAAGATGAATTCTGAAGTGCGTGACCTCACCGGTGAGGTATCAGGCAGCTTGGTGATTGGTGCAAGTACTACGATTGCGGAGTATATGTTACCCTGTTTACTGGGCGCCTTTAAAAAACAGTACCCCGATGTCAATATTCGCTTGCAAGTAGGCAATACAGACGCGATTGTCTCAATGGTTGAAAATAATATGATTGATTTGGGCTTAGTAGAAGCGCCGGTTAATAATAAAAACCTTGAGGTTGAAGTCTGCCGTATTGATGAAATGCAGCTCATTTGTGCGCCGGATCACCCGTTAGCTAAGCGCGATGAAATCTCGATTGAGGAAGCCTGTAAATATCCGTTTGTCGTGCGTGAGGAGGGGTCGGGTTCGCGTTCAGTGATAGATACCTATATTCGCGAGCAAGGACTCAGTCCAAGCGACTTTAACGTTGTGATGGAGCTCGGCGCCCCGGAGTCGGTGAAGATGGCGGCTGAAGCCGATGTCGGCTTGGCGATTGTTTCGCGCTCTACCTTAATGAAGGAGTTAAAGTTGGGTACGCTCAAAGCGATTCCACTGAACCCGCCTTTACGCCGTCCGTTTTCACATGTCAGACAAAAGCAAAAGTTCCGCCATCGTGCTGTCGGTGAGCTACTTGATTTCGCTGTAAACTATTGCAAGGAAAAGGCGGTTGAGTTTGGTTTTGAGGTCCCTAACTTTGATGACAAGAAGCGCTACTCTAGTCATTATGACTAGCGGTTGAAGCGCGATAAGCTGAGAGTACTATTGATGCCATTTTCAAACCAAATTCGATTTTTAGGTGCGCATGGCAGCAAGGCAGGGTCGCAGGCGACAACCTGTATTCAGCTATCTGAAAAAACGCTTATCGATGCGGGCAATATTATGGCTTCGCTTGGCGAAGAGGCGCTTGCGATTGAGTCAATTTTTTTAACCCATTCACACCTTGATCACATTCTGGATATTGGTTTTTTTATTGATCATTTCTTTGCTAAGTTAAGCAAACCGTTAAAAATATACGGCTTGCCCCATACCTTAGCATCGCTTCAACGTCATATTTTAAATGATGACATTTGGCCAGATTTTTCTAATATTAAACTACTCGACTCACCGCATTTTGCGATAAACTTTATTCCTATTCAGCTCAACCAAGCCTACCATCCTGAGCCTAATCTGACGCTTACGCCTATTAAAGCTCACCATACTGTTGATTGCTGTGGTTATCTAATTGAACGAAACGGGTCGGCTTTGGTGTTTTCGGGTGATACCTATTTAAATGCCGACTTATGGCCTTTGCTTAACCAACGAACACAGATCAAGTCGCTCGTGCTCGATGTCTCTTTTCCAAATCGGTTAGCGGCGATTGCTAAGGCCAGTTTGCATTTAACGCCGAGTTTGTTAGCACAGGAGTTAACCCAGCTGCAGCGGGATGACCTGCATATTTATGTATTTCACCTCAAACCGGCTTATCAAGATGAAATTAAATCAGAGCTACTTGCCTTAGGGCTAGATGCACAACATATTCTTGAAGAAATGGATGTGATTAACGTAGATGATGGACGACTTGCGCCACGCGAAGCCGATGAGCCGTTTGATCGTATCAAACGTTTGAACTCAATCGGTGAGGCGTTATCTGCTGAGCATAATATTGATAAATTGCTCGAAATGATTGTGACTGAGGCAAAAAAAATTACCTTTGCAGACGGTGGAACACTGTATTTGCTTAAAGAGAATGCATTGCACTTTACGGTGGCACAGACAGATTCTTTAGGCATTGCGATGGGTGGAACCGCCGCACCCATTAGCTGGCCCCCTTTGCCGCTTTATTTAAAGGACGGCACGCAAAATAAAATGATGGTAGCGGCAACCTGTGCGCTTGAAGATAGGGTGGTTAATATTCCTGATATTTATCAAACGGTAGATTTCTCATTTGAAGGGGCCAAGCGTTTTGATGAAGCGAATGGCTACCGTTCTCGGTCAATGTTAGTCATTCCGCTGCGTAACCATGAATGCAACGTCATTGGCGTGCTACAACTTTTAAATAAGCAAAACCCTTTGGGAACAACTTGTGGTTTTAGTATTGAAGATGAATCGATAGCCCTGTCCGTGGCATCGCAAGCGGCTGTTGCCATCACGAATGCACGATTAATTGATGATCTCGAAGCCTTATTGGAAGCGTTTTTAAACAGCATTATTTATATGATGGGTCGAAAATCCCCCTATACCGCCGGCCACATTAATCGGATGGTGGCGCTAAGCGAAATGATCGTGCGCGCGGTGCATAAAGACACTGGCCTCTATCGAGATAAATCCTACAGCCCTGAGCAGGCAAAACAAATCAAGCTGTCCGCACTGATGCATGACATGGGCAAGTTAGCGACACCGGAAACGGTCATGGACAAGGCCACAAAGCTAGATGGGCATTTTGATCGTATCGAACTGATTCGTTTACGTGCCAAGCATATCCAGGCCGAAATGGAAAAGGCGGCGTTATCGCAGAAATTGACTGATTCTGATCAGGCCGATGTCATTGAGCAAACGTTAACAGCCCAGTTGGCCGTGCTTGAGCATGCGATGGCACTGGTTGAAAAAAGCAATACCGGGGGAGAGTTTTTGCCGGCGGATCAAGTGGATGCGATTGAGTCGCTCGTTCAGCATCCGTTTGTCGTCGCAGGACAAACGATGCCTTTAATCACGCCAGAAGAAGCCTATGCGCTAAAAGTACAAAAGGGTACGTTAACGGCTGAGGAACGTGAGGTGATTAATCAGCACGCGGAAATTGGTTTGCGTGTGTTAGAAGGGTTACCTTTTCCCGAAAAGTACAAAGCTATTCCTCATATTGCAGGCGCACACCATGAAAAGATTAATGGAAAAGGCTATCCTTTAGGTCTTAAAGGTGAGGAGATCTCTTTTGACGCACGTATTCTAGCTGTAGCGGATGTGTTTGAAGCCCTCACTGCACATGACCGTCCTTATAAAAAACCCAATCCGTTATCTATCGCAATGAAAATTTTGTACTTTATGGCCAAAGACGATGAACTAGACCGCCAGTTAGTGAAGTTTTTTTATGATTCCGGTTTGTATTTAGACTATGCTAAGCGATTCTTGCCTGCCGCTTTGATTGACGAAGTGCAGGTGGATTTTTCCACCCTGTAAACCGACTATTTGGCTGTGCACTTTAGGTCGCGCGCGTTCGCAACAAACAACCAGGCCGGGTAGTACCTAACATATGTACCTTTCTTTTTCTCGCTCCGTTGTGTCCTCATTCCTTAACTTAATGGCCGTGAGGCACAGCATGGGCCGGTAGGACGGCGTTATTTGTAATCTAGGGATTGATTCGCTTGGCGTACCTGGTCTATTAACTGACATAACGACGCCAGCCCGTCAATTAAGCGTGCGGTTGGGCGCTGGTATTGGTCAGCATTTAAGCTGGTGATATGTTGGTTTTGACTGGCTTGTAAAAAAGGTATTGCTTGCCAATGACCTAGCCAGGCCTGCTGCATATCCCCCATGCCGCCTAACAGAATTAAGTTTGGGTTGGCTTTAATTACCGCTTCACGACTCACTTGTGGCGCCAGTGCGGCTTGATCGGCAAAGATATTGACCCCGCCGCATAACCGAATCGCTTGACCAATAAACTGTTCGCCATTGACGGTGATTAAGGGCTGATGCCATACCTGATAAAACACACGAATAGGTGAGGCGTGTTGATAGTCTTGACTAAGTTGAGAGAGTTGATCCTTTAAACGCTGCGCTTCGGCATTCGCTGTGTAGCTGTTGCCCGTTAGGTGGCCGATTTCTGCAATCAGCCTGGGAATGTCGGCCAGTTTTTGGGTGTCGCGCACCAGTACCTTAAAGCCCATGTGTTGCAAACGCGCAATATCTTGTGGCTTATTCCCCGACGCCCAAGCGAGAATTAAATCGGGATTTAACTCAATAATGCGCTCAAAATTCAGCGCATTGTAGCGGCCAATGCGCGGTTTATTCAGCGCGTCTTCAGGGTAGTCCGAGTAATGAACCACGCCGACTAATTGTGCGCCGGCACCGGCTGAATACACCAGTTCGGTTAGACTCGGCGCCAGCGAGATGATGCGTTGCGCCGTTTCAATCGGTTGCGCTTGCAGCGTTTGTGAAAACAGTGCTAGGCTGATAATGAGCCAAAAACGGCGTTGAAACCTCGGTAGCAATAGCAATCCTCCCATTTTATGTAAATCGTCAGATCAAAGATCAATGCCTTTTTGTGCTTGAATTCCCGCTTTATAAGCGTGTTTTTCATCTTTTATTTCAGAAACGGTATCCGCGAGTTCACGCAATGGCGCAATCGCCGAACGCCCCGTGACGACCACATGTTGCATCTCAGGCTTCTGGCTCAGGCCGTTTAAGACCTCGTCTTTATCTAAATAATCGTAGCTGAGTAGATAAGTCAGTTCATCCAGTACCACCAGATCATAACTTGGATCGCTAAGCATCTTCATTGCCACTTGCCAAGCGGCTCTTGAGGTGGCTATGTCCTGTTCGCGATTTTGTGTATCCCAGGTAAAGCCATCACCGAGAACATGCCATTCGCAGTTAGCGAATTGGCTAAAAAAGGCTTCTTCACCGGTATCGGTACGGCTTTTAATAAACTGACACACGCCGACTTTCATGCCATGACCTAGCGCACGCCCCACCATACCAAATGCAGAGGTGGATTTACCTTTTCCGTTGCCGGTAATCACCAATAGCAGCCCTTTTTTCTGATCGGCGCGGGCAATCGCGGCATCAATTTGTGCTTTTTTACGTGCCATACGGATATTGTGGTATTCAGTTTTTTTATCAACTTCGCTCATTTTTTTGGCATCCTTAAAAAATAAAACAAACAGTTTACCGATTTTTAGCGAATCTAAGGTGAATAAATCTACCGATTTGGCAAAAAGCTCTATAATTCATCTATTATTTTAACTCCTTCGTAAATTGAGAAAACCATGAAAAAAACCTTTGCACTAACCCATGAAAAAAAAGCCACCGCTCGACTTGTTGATGCGATCAAAAATGAGATCAAAAAATACCTAAAACGTGAGCGCGCTAAAACCCTGCCAAATGATGTGGATTTTTGGGATTTCGATTGCCGTTTTGGTGCCGATGCCGCTAGCGCAAAAAAACTGCATATTGCCGAAATGAACGCCGCCTTAGATCAAGCTGAGGTCGATAAATTAACCAGCTGCTATATTGAAATTATTGCGAAGCCGGGTTATAGAACACCTAAAGAATAATAGGCTGTATTTCAAAGGCTAATCGCAGGGCAAGCGCATCTAAATAATACAAAAAAATCATAGCAATCGGCATGGTCAACTTCGTTCCCATGCTGTGCATCACTGCCATTAAGTTAAGGAATGAGTGACAACACGGAGCGAACCAACTTGCGTCATTGCGAGGCCGAAGGCCGTGGCAATCTCTGGCAGATTGCGCACGCCCTTGAGAGATTGCCGCGTCGCTGCGCTCCTCGCAATGACCGTTTTTTTCTTAACTTAATGGCAGTGATGCTGTGCATGGAAACGCGCTTAAGGCTAAATGTTGTGCTTGCTTTTAACGAAACGTAATGGCGTGTTTCGGTTAGAATAACGCGCATTAAAAATTGTGATTTTAAGGGTGATAGGCATGGCGGGATCGTTATTTGATCAGTTAAAAAAATCAGGTTTGGTGAATGAGCACAAGGCCAAACAGATAAAAAAAGAGAAGTACCAGCAAAGCAAACAACTAAAAAATAAAAAAGACGTGGAGGCCGAAAATGACGCCGCTAAGCGGGTTGCTGAAGCGGCACGTTTAAAAGCAGAAAAAGACCGTCTACTCAATCTCGAACGTCAACAGCAGCAAGCTGAGCGCGCCAAACAAGCCGAGTTAAAGCAAATTTTGCAATCCAATCAGCTAAAAGGGTTTGGCGGTGAAATAACCTTTCATTTTGCGGACGGCAAACAGGTAAAAACGCTACAAGTGAACCCCACGACGCATCAGCGTTTAGTGTCAGGCAAGGTCCGTATCGCACGTTTGGACGGCGCGTATATGCTGATACCTGATACAGCGGTTGAAAAAGTCGAACGGCGAGACCCTCGTATACTGATTCCGTTTGCCGATAAAGACAATTCGATCTCGCAAGAGGAACAGGATTATTACGCCAAATTTGAAATCCCGGATGATTTGATCTGGTAGCTACGGTTATTTTCTTCTAGGAGCCTGTCGGATTAAACCGGTCGAAGCGAAAAAAAGTCTGGCTTTAGTCCGACAGGCTCCTAGAAAGCGTGGCTTTAAATATGGTTTAATGAACGTTTTAATTAAGGTGTAAACAAAATGATAGAAACCTATGAAGATTTATATGCCATAGTAAATCAAGCGATGGCTGAAAACCCTTCAGATGTTGTGACCATGACCATTGCCGATAATCAAGCATGTCATTTAGTGCATACCCCTAGTGGTCGAAAAGTGGTGTTAATGCTTGCGCGCTTAGATGAAGAGTTCCGCATTGGATTCGCTTACTTTGCGCCGAGAAAACGTCAAGCGGATTGGATTGATGATGTGATTGCACATGGCGTGAGCAGTGCCTTTATACATCAACTTATTGAAGACAATCTGTTAAATGCGCCGAGCTATTGAGACGCTAGTAGAGATCTGTCGGATTAAACTGGGTGAAGCGAGAAATGGTCAAATCCAGCTTTTTGCAGCCGATTGGTTTAGTCTGACAGGCGCCTAGGGTTTAGCTGTAGGATTTTGGGGTGGATGGCAAGCAAAATGGAAATTAAACGGTTTGAGTTAAATCATTATGCTCGATTTGAGTCACTTTGTGTGGAGTTGGCGCCGACGGCGAATGTGCACTCGAATGTTACGGTTTTTGTTGGCAATAATGGCTCGGGCAAAACATCGATATTACAAGCCCTAGCCACTTCTTTGAGCTGGTTGGTCGCGCGTATTAAGTCAGAAAAAGGCATTGGCAGTCCGATTTCAGAGTTACAAATTCACAACCAAGCCCACGCCGCGTCGATTTCGGTTTCTGTGCTGGATCAGCAAAACGTATCTGATGCAGAATCTCATGATTCATCGTTGAACTATGATTGGGTCTGCGCTAAACCAAAAAAAGGCAAAAAGTCACCCTTTACGAGTCAATATTCTGGGGCAACGAGTTTGGCGAATATTTATCGTGCCAGACTGACTGATGATAGTTTGGCTAGTTTACCGGTGATTGCTTTTTATCCCGTAGAACGTGCTGTGCTCGACATTCCGATGAAGATAAAGTCTAAGCATACGTTTGAGCAAATTGATGGTTACGATAATGCACTCAATCAAGGTGTCGATTTTAGACGTTTTTTTGAGTGGTTTCGGGAGCGAGAAGATGCAGAAAACGAAAGCGGTGTTTCGGATGAGGTTTTAGCGCAATTAAGTCAACTGGTAAACGCTGATGAGTACAATTTGCTATGGGAGCGTTTAGCACAGTTAAACGTTTCTTCTCGTGATAAGCAACTCACGGCGGTCAGAACGGCTATAACTCGTTTTATGCCAGAGTTCGAGAATTTAAGAGTTAGGCGCAAACCGCGACTGCATATGTCCGTTGATAAAAAGGGCGAAACCTTAAACGTATTGCAACTGTCGCAAGGTGAAAAATCACTGATTGCGTTAGTTGGGGATATTGCCCGACGTTTAGCCATGATGAACCCAGGTTTGGCTAATCCCTTAGACGGTGATGGTATTGTGATGATTGATGAAGTTGATATGCATCTTCATCCAAAATGGCAGCGAACCATTATTCAACGACTGGTTGATGCCTTCCCAAATTGTCAGTTTGTACTTACCACGCATTCACCACTGGTAATTAGTGATTACAAGGATGTGTTAGTTTATTCACTTGATGATGGGGCTTTAACAGAGATTTCATCTCAATTTGGACAAGATGTCAACACACTGAGAACTCCGAAAAACTATTCTGATATACCGGCATACAGCTGCATTTCAGAATAAAGTGCGTCAGAGATACCGTGTTGCGCTCTAAACTGAGTAACACTATCGGCCTCAAAAGTAACTTCAATCCTTCAAAAAAATAGTGCCGAGTGACCTTTCCCTTACCACCACCTAAATCACAAATCACTTTGTTTTTTTAGGTGCTGCTTTAGAATCACATCGGTGTTGATCACGCACGCCTCTTCTATTTTTTGTGCAATTTGGCCTTTTATTACCGGGTTCTATTAGGCGACAATTATCTTGTCTTTTCGATAATCATCTAGCTGCGCATTCTTGATGAAGTCAGCGTCTTTATTGCTAAAAACACTGATGTTGGACAAGGTGAGGTTTTTTTGCGCTCATCTAAAATCACGCTGTTGAGTGTCGTATAACCGTTGATAATCTTGCCAGCGAGTGTTCGCAGATTGCCTTGATTGGCTTGTTTTGAGGCATGGGGCTTTCGAATGTCACAGTGATCACTAAAAATATAGAGTCGTTTGTTATGACATAGCTTTTCAACGCTATGCTCAATCAGCGCATTGGCTATTTTTTGTCATCTAAAACAGACTTTAAGGTGTTATCTATCAACTTTTTATGCCTTTCAAATTCACGCTTATCATCACTGATTTGCCATAGCTTTAAGGTCTTGTTTTCTACAATTTTTGTAAAAGGGTATGGTTTTTTCGATCACTCTTTTGTCTTTAAATTCGTGAGTGACTCTGCGGGTATAATCGGCTAGTTTCATGCTTATCTCCTGTTTTGCGCCTTTTGATCTTAGACCTAAAGTATAGCAAAATTATCGTTTTTCGGCGTTTTTAGCACCTTGCCAATGCTGATCCGCCCAGTAACCGGCGGGGTAATTGCCAGACCTTTAATCATGGCGTTCTCCTATTGTAAATTTTGGGTATAAAAAAGCCCGAACAAGTCGGGCTGGTATGTGTTGTGGTAAATTGCTACAATAAATAAACTATATTGCAGGAGGTTAAATATGGCAACAGCGAGTATTCGAATTGATCAAACACTGTTTGAGAAAGCCAGTATTACGGCAAAAGCGGCTAGTCGCTCAATACCAAAGCAAATTGAGCACTGGGCTAAAATCGGTGAAATCATGGAAGACAATCCCGATTTGTCTTATGAGTTCGTAAAACAAGCGATGATGGCTAAAGCTGAAAAAGACGCTGGAAAGCTTGAGCCCTATGAGTTTGGTTAAAACTGTATTACAGGCACCAAACTTCAAAAAAGCTGCTAAGAAGTTGCACAAGAATCAAAAAGCTGATCTCGATCAAGCTATCAGTTTTCTGGTTGAACAACCCTTAAGCGGTGAGCAGAAAAAAGGTGATCTTGCATATCTACGTGTTTATAAGTTCAAGATGGTAAATCAAGAAACGCTTCTCGGCTATAGCTATGAAGAAAACCAACTTATCCTTGAGCTATTAGCACTCGGAAGTCATGAAAACTTTTACCGAGATTTAAAAAGCTAGAGCCTAGGAGCTTGTCGGACTAAAAGCCTTGTTTATCGAATCCCGCGTAAACATGCTTTTGTCAGTTTGTTGCTGATTAATCAAATTACACTTAGCAATGAGGATGCTGATCTTGTGGATGATGACACACTCGATTGCTAGCCCTTCAGCATCGGCTATGCGATATGTTTTATTTTTTTGTTTTAATATTTTGATAGCTGTATCAGTTAACGCCATTGTGAGTAACGCTCCAAGTTAGTGGGGAGTTGAAGTCTTGTTACTCAGAATGTTGCTCATATTTGTTTGGGATGTAAAGGGTTCACATGAAACGCTAAAAAGCTTAATTATTAAATAAGTTGTTGATTTATATATGCTGAGGGTAATAAAAAACCGCTAAGAAGCGGCTTGATATTGTGTTTTGGTGGAGCTGGGCGGGGTCGAACCGCCGTCCGGAAAGCCTCCATTTAGGAGTCTACATGTTTATTTAGTCTATTGGTTTAATCTTGATGTTGCCCGACTAGCAGGGACCACATAAGACGAGTTTGTCTGGTTTAGTATTTACCTACCCAAACACGCGGTAAATACGATTCCGTGTAAGTCGATACGGCGTCAGGCGCCACGAACAACTGCCCTGAGCCGCACCAGCGGGATTAAGCCGCTAGAGCGTAGTTATCGTCGTTTGCAACTATAACAATTTGAACTAAGATTTACGTGCATCATTCAGGCACGACATGCGTCTTAAACTTCGTTCTCCCCGTCGAAACCAATGCAGCCCCGATATGGATGACTTGTCATTATATAGTTTTTTGGAAGGGTAGGGGTGCTTTTGTAGGCTAAAAGAGAAAAATATTGGCTTAAGGCTTGTTTTAGCGGGCCGTTTCGATTGTCCCTGCTAGAAACTTGCTGTTCCGCTTATTGAGCTTGGTAGATTGACAAGTCGGGGTGATGCTGTGTTTAGCGGCTTGATTTTAAGATGCGATGTTTATCGCGGTTCCAGTCGCGTTGTTTTTCGGTTTCACGCTTGTCATGTAGTTTTTTACCTTTTGCCAGACCAATTTCTACTTTTACTTTGCCTTTGCTCCAATAGAGGTTGAGGGCCACGATAGTGAAGCCTTTTTGGTCAACTTGCCCCATGAGTCGATCAATTTCACGTCGGTGCAGGAGAAGTTTGCGAGTGCGTAACGGATCATGCTCTGTATGGGTTGAGGCCGTGATAAGCGGGTGAATGTGTGCCCCAAACAACCAAGCCTCATTGTTTTTGAGTAGAATATAACTTTCGGTAATCCGCCCTTTTCCAGCACGGAGACTTTTTATTTCCCAGCCTTCGAGCACGAGGCCCGCTTCGATACGTTGTTCGATAAAATAGTCGAAATGCGCTTTTTTATTGTCGGCGATTCGATTGGAGTTGTTTTGTTTGTTTGATTTTTTTGCCATAATGCCGCTATTATAACGGAAATTATTAAGATTGGATAAGCCATAGATGAAGAAAATTTCGCGAACTGCTTTACTTAATTACTCGGCGCGTCAAATGTATCAAGTTGTAAATGATGTGGCGCTGTATCCGACGTTTTTACCTTGGTGTAGTGACGCACAGGTTCATCGTGAGACGGATGCTGAAATGCAGGCGAGTATTACCATTTCAAAACTAGGTATTAATAAAACTTTTAGCACGTCGAATCACTTGACACCGAATGAACGCATTGAGATGCGCTTAGTTGATGGACCATTTTCTTTTTTGCAGGGTGAGTGGGTGTTTAAGGCGCTCGGAGACCAGGCGTGTAAAATTAGTTTTGAAATCGAGTTTGAGGTGAGTAGTGGCTTAATGGGCAGTGTGTTGGGCGGGGTGTTTGAACAGATTGCGGGCACACTTGTCGAGAGTTTTGTTGCACGTGCAACAAACCTGTATGGGGGCGCGCAATGAGTACGTCCTTCATCAAGGTTGAGGTGGCTTATGCGTTACCGGAGCAGCAGTATTTGTTTGAAGTTTTAGTGCCTGAAGGCACGACAGCTGAGCAAGCTATTCAGGCATCCCCGTTGTTAAAAATTATGCCTGATATCAATTTGAGTAAAGTGGGTATTTTTAGTCGCCCGGTTGATTTAATTAGCGTTTTACGCGAAGGCGATCGGGTCGAGGTGTATCGGCCTCTTAAGGCCGACCCGCGTGAACGTCGTCGTAAACAGGTGGAGCATGAAAGAGCCGATAGCGCTTAGTTGATTAAACGCTTAGAGGGTTATTTTAGGCGTAACCATTCGGTTAGATAGCCGTCTTGATCAAATTTGACAAGGATGTGTTTAACTGCGTCTTGGTGTAAATCCGTGCGCGCGCTGGTATAGATAAACTCCCAGTGTTGTGGGTTAAAGGGGTTCGCGCCATAGTTTGGACCCAGTAGCTGTCTAACTTGGCTTTGGTGTAAACCGGGCTGCAGATCAGCAAGCATCTCTTCTGTAATGACGGTGCCTTGCATCATGGGTGCTTTATAGGGGGTGATGCCACCACAAGCTTGAAGTAGACCTAGAGTAAGTAATAATGCCGCGGATTTTAAGATTTGTGTTTTCATAAATATTTTTTGGGACTTATTAGTTGAATTTTATTGGTTAGGTAATGGATTTTAATTGGCTTAAGCCTATTGTTTTGGTTTATTATAACCGATACAAATTGATCTGATAGCGCTTATATCCTCGTCGTGTAGTTTGTGAGGATATATCCCTGCGCTTAACCCCTGGGTGCGGCCAGGCGCGTCCGTCGTAAGTGGCGGGTAGGTGTCAAGAACTCAAAATAACAGCAAGACAAATTAAAACGGAGTCATTATGAGCGGTGCTGAATTAAAAAAAGTTGGATTAAAAGTTACATTACCACGGCTTAAAATTTTGGAGATTTTGGAGGGCGCGGGTGATCAGCATCACCTCACCGCGGAAGATGTTTATAAGATGTTGTTGGAGCAGGGTGAAGAGGTTGGTTTGGCGACGGTTTATAGGGTATTGACGCAGTTTGAGCAGGCGGGTATTGTGCGTCGATTGAACTTTGAAAATAATATTTCTATTTTTGAGTTAGATACCGGTGACAACCATGATCATTTGGTGTGTGTTAAAACAGGGCACGTGAAAGAATTTGTGGATCCTGTAATTGAAGAGCGTATTCGTGAGATCGCTAAGGAAAATGGCTATAGCTTGTCAGGTCACAGCTTGGTCATTTACGGTGCTTTAGACGCCCATTAAATGAAGGTAGGTTAAATCTTAGCCTATATTTTAACTAGATTTTATCGAAAAAGCGCGTAATCCCCCCGTCGTTCAGGGCCTAACCTATGCACACTGCTTTTCTCATTCCCACCCACAGCATGGGCGAGGTATAGTTATCTGTGCATAGGTTAAGCTCACGGCGGGGAGGGTTAAGAGGCTTCGGATTGTGCGCGTTGAATTAGGTCTTTGGCGTGGTTGCGTGTTTGTGTTGTAATCTCTAATCCCCCTACCATTCTGGCGATTTCTTCAATTCTTGCGGCATCGTCTAGCTCAGTGACTTTTGTGAGTGTTTTGTTTTTCTGGTTGTGTTTGCTGACATTGAGATGTTGGTTGCCGTAGGCGGCAACTTGCCCAAGGTGTGTAATTGAGAGTACTTGACGATGCTGTCCTAGTTGTCGCATTTTTTGACCGATGACTTCTGCTGTGCCCCCTCCAATGCCGACGTCCACCTCATCAAAGATTAAGGTGGGTATCTGGGCAACTTCTGCGCTGGCGACTTGAATAGCGAGGCTAATCCGAGAGAGTTCACCGCCTGAAGCGACTTTATTGAGTGCTTTAGCGGGTTGCCCTAGGTTGGCTGATACCAAGAATTGGGCTTTATCCAGGCCTGAGGATGTTGGTTTTTCAACGGGTGTTAACTCTATATTGAATACACCTTTTTCCATGCCAAGTGTTTGCATGCTTTTGGTGACTACGCTGGCTAGTTTTTTGCTGGTAGCTTGGCGCAGTTTGCGTAAATGGCGTGCGTTATGCTCATAGTCTAACCAGGCCTGGTTAATTTGATGTTTTAAATCATTTATTGAGCTAAAATCTGCTTCCATTTGTGTGAGGCTCTCTGCCAGCTGCTGATGTTTTTGTGTGAGTTGTTCTGGATTTAGGTGGTATTTTTTTGCAAGGGCGTAGAGCTGTCCTAGTCGGTTGTCCACTTGCTCAAGTCGTTCGGGGTCTAACTCTACGGCGTCGGTAAAGTGGTGAATGTCGTTGGCGGCCTCTTGAATTTCAATTAGCGCACTTTGTAGTTGGATCAGCGGGTTATTGAGTGCGGGCGTATAGTCGGCCAGTTGTTCTATTTGGTGAATGGCTTCATTGATGAGACAGGTCGCGCCTTGTTCACCGTCTAGCGCTTCATGGCTGATAAAGCCGGCACGTTTAATTTCACTGGCATGCGCAAGGGTGTTTTGTTCTTCTGAAAGCTGTGTAAACTCGTCCGCGCTAGGTTGGATTTTATTAAATTCGTTAAGTTGAAACTCAAGTAATTCACGTTTGGATTGATACTCGGCTTGGTTGGATTCGAGTTGTTGCAGTTTGTGTATTAAGTGCTGCCAGTTTTTAAAACGGGTCTTCACCTCGTCCAGTTGTGTCTTGTGCCCACCATAAGCATCCACCAGTTCAAGTTGGCTTTGGTTTGATAATAAGGATTGATGTTCATGTTGACCATGAATGTCAATTAATAGATTGCCGAGTTGTTTCAAGCTACTAGCTGGAACCGGGCGGCTGTTAATGAACGCCTTGGATCCAGTGTCTGCGTTTACTATCCGACGTAAAATACATAGATTGTCATCATCGAGCGCTTGTTCGGCCAACCAGGCCTGGACGTGGGGGAGTGCGTGGATGTCAAACTCCGCGTTGACTTCGGCGCGCTTTTCACCGTGGCGAACGAGTCCAGAGTCGGCGCGTTCGCCTAATACCAAACCTAATCCATCAAGCAGGATCGATTTACCAGCACCGGTTTCGCCAGTGAGGGCACAGAACCCTTTTTTTAGGTGTAAGTGAAGTGTTTCAATCAGTGCTAAGTTTTGAATTTGGAGTTGTAGCAGCATTAGAGTTTTTCGCCCCAGTGTAATTTTGCGCGTAAAAGTTGGAAGTAATCGTGGCCGCAAGGGTGAATGAGTTTTATAAAGTGTGGATGACGTTTAACGTGTGTGCGATGTTTCGCATTGATTTCAAATGTTATTTGTCCATCACAGGTGATGCGCGCTATGCCGTTACAGTTTTCATGTGCGCGTAATTCTATTTCACTGTCACCATCAATGACAAAGGGACGGTTGCTCATGCTGTGAGGGTTAATCGAAACCAGTGTAATCACATTAAGGCTAGGGTGAACAATTGGCCCGCCGGCGGATAAGGCATAGGCGGTTGACCCGGTTGGGGTGGAAATAATCATACCATCAGAGCGCTGGCTTTTTAAAAAACGTTGATTGATAAAGGTTTCAAACTCAATCATTTTGGGTGCATCAGGTTTGTGAATAACGACATCGTTAAAGGCAAGGTGTTTGAATACCAGTTGGTCATGCTCGTAAATTTCAACGTGCAGCAGGTTTCGTTCCTCACAGTCAAAGGTGCCGTTGAGTAGGTCATCCATTGTGCTGAGCATCGTGTCGGGAGAGACGTCGGCTAAAAAGCCTAAGCGACCGAGGTTAACACCAAGAATTGGGATTTGTTGATCAACGACATAGCGTGCGACATCTAGGAATGTACCGTCACCGCCTACGACAATGGCGACATCAATTTTTCCATGCATTTGTTCACGGCTTAGTAGCTCAACACCGTAGCGCTCAATTGGGAAGTCGGCACAAGAGGTTTGGTCAAGGTAAACGACACGTTCGCGCTCTTGAAAAAAACCAATCAGTTTGTCGATGCCTTTCCATGAGTGAAAGCCATTGTACTTGCCAAAAACACCTATGCTATTAAACATAATTTTCCTACTGGTTTAATGATTTTTCAAAATTATACTCGAAAGAATAGGCAAAAAGAGTGGTGAGTGTGAAATTGTTGTACGACACCCGAGGTGACTCGTGAGTCGTACAAGAAGGGTTAATTGATGAGCGCTAGCACATTAGCACGATCTTGGTTGCCTTGCGCCTGCATCATGATACCGGCTTGCAGTAAAACATCTTCACGTGCTTTTTCGGTTGAGGCACGAGCGTAATCGGTGTCCATTATTTGACTAAAGCTTGCTAAGCTATTTTGTCGGCTTGTTGACATTTCAGCGGCTGCGCTAAGTAAACCGTTCTGCTGTGCACCAAACTCGGCTTGGGTTGTGGATAGAAGTGATCCGGCTTTTTGTAGCGATTCTAACGCGAGATTCGCATTGGCAGGATTAGATAGGTCTAAGCCGGCTAGGCCTAAGCTATTTAAGCTGAGCTCTGGTAGGCTTAAACGTGACGCGCTATCACCGAGGGCAATGCTGAGATCGGCATTTTCACCGTTTAATAAATTCATGCCATTGAATTTAGTGTTTTGGCTGGTTTGGTCAATCGCCTGCATCATTTGTTGAAATTCGGTGTTAAGCGCATTGCGCTGTGCGGGGTTAGTGGTACCGTTCATCGCTTGAAGGGATAGCTCTTGCATACGAAGGATGTTTTCTGTCATCGAGCGCGATGCGCCATCGGCTGTTTGCAGTAATGAGATACCACTGTTTGCATTACTCATGCCGACGGCTTCGCGCATCGCCGCTTGTTGAAAACCATTGGCTACGGCTAACCCGGCAGGATTATCAGCGGCACGATTAATTTGTTGTCCACTGGTCATGCTGGCGCTAGATGGGCTATAGCTAGCAAAGGGTGAACCGATTGTATTGATTGCGTCAATGCTCATGGCAAGCCTCCTAAAAAATTTAAGTCTTATCGTTGAAGTCTTAGTGTTTATAATACGCGAAGTTGAAGTTTTTTTAAAGGATTGTGTGATGTCTTGCTGTGGCAAAGGTTTTTGTACGTTTTCATTTCCTGATGGTGCGCCCTTGACCGATTATTCTGTGTCAAATTTGAATGCAAACTATTTATTTCTTCCTTATGGTACCCTTCTTTCAGAGGGCGAGGTAGTTCGGATTTGGATGGAGTCTGGACAGGCTAAAGAGGTGTTTTTAGAGGCAAAGTGGCCGGTTGTGTTTGATGCTCAGGGGGCGCATGCGCAAGGGCGTGACCAGGATTTGCCATGGCAATTGGTTGCCATCGATACCGGATTTGAGTATGACGATATTATGGATTGGCCCAATCATGACTTGGCCAACCCCTATGCTCAGCCTGTGGTGTTGGAGTTTAAGCATCCGATTGAGGTCAAACCCAGTTTAAAAATGCGATTTTTAGAACTGCTTTATAAAATACGCAATTTGTGAAAATGCGGCTTTTACCAGCCGTTGTAAATGTTTTTTAGCCATTCAATTTTGTCAGGTTGACCTGTAATACAAAGGCTGTCAAAGCGCATCGCGGCTTGTTGAAATTGGCGATGCTTGAGTAGAAAAACTTGGGCGCAGCGGTAAAGTCGTTGAAGTTTTTTTGTGTTAATAAATTCACTCGCTTCACCATGCTGATTGGTTTGTCGGTATTTTACCTCAATAAAAACCAGTGTTTGTTGCTCGAGTGCCACTAGATCTATTTCACCGCCTTTGCAAAAGAAGTTTTGTGCAATAATTTGTAGGCCGTGCTGCGTGAGATACTGGGCAGCTATCTGTTCGTAATGCTGGCCTCGTTGTCTATTCGTTGGCATGGCGTTCAAAAAATTCAAATTGAATAATCTCATCGAGTAGTTGTTGGCGAATAATCGCGGGGTCGGACTGGGTGCGAGTGTGTTGTGGCGGTTGTGACCAATAAAAATTGTTTGTTGGTGGCTGTTGTAAGCTCATTAATTCGCCGTTCGCTTGGTAGTGCGCCCAGCTCAACTGGGTTCTGATGTGGTTGGTCTCTCCTACGGTGTGCTGGCCAAGACTACCGTGAATAAACATGCCCTCTTTAACTTTATTTAGTTGATTGGCAAGCAATAAGCCATCCCAACCCAGTGCCTCAAGTGTATTGGTGAGCGGGGATGGGATGTAACTGGCAGGGTGCGTAGGAAATTGAATGTTTTTTAAATCTCGGTTACGTGGTGCACGAGCAAGTTGATTGGGGGTGAGGAGTGAGGAGCCAATTAACGGCATAGTGAGCTGAAAAAAATCCATTTGAGGCTGTAGCACGGCGGTACGTTGTTCATCGCCAATAAGTATTAATGCATCTAGGTCTTGGCGGCTTCGGGGTTCGTGTTCTAAAGGTGTGCCAATGATTCGGCTTAAAAACCCCGCACGGCTTTGGCTGTGTTGTAGGTTTAAGACTTGACTCATCTCACGACGTAAACTGTTCGTGTTATGTGGATAGCTGTGGTGGATGAGTTTAAACGGTTGGCGTGCTGACCAGGCCGTATGTAATGCATTGGCCATGTCACTGTCGATGCCTAGATTTGAGTTAAGCAGGGCAACATGTTGATAGCCGCTACGCTCAAGGTGTTCGATGATTTGCTCGGCTTCGTTAAAGGGGCGTAAGCTGAGTTGAAAAAAATCCGTAGACCGATTCAGTGTGTTCAGCGCAATGAGCTCCTTGCCGGCTACTGTGCTGAGTTTTTCAATGTCATCTCGGCTAATCGGGCCAATGACCTTATTCGCGCCATCCGCTAGCGCGCGTTTATATAGTGTCACAATATTGTCTGACTGATGGGTGTCATAAAAACGCAATTTAGCTTGGCTTTGGCTGTGCCAGTGATGTTTTAAAATCCCCGCTCTAATCTGTTTGCCTACAAGGTCTAAACGGCCAGATAAGGGTAGCAAGACGGCAATTTGCTCTGGTGGCTGGAGGTTTTGTTGAATATCGGCGATAAAACGCTCAATCAGCTGGGGGGTGAAGGATAGGTCTGGAGTGAGTTGACGGAGGTCCTCAAGTTCGCGCTTTAAGTGTAGATCTGTTTTGTGTTGTGTCTGGATTAACCATGCCCAAGCTTGAAGTGCGTGATCGGGGGTTTGCGCGAATTGTTCGATGCGTTCAGCGGGCTGATCTGCGAGTTTTGCAAAGGTATCTTCAAGTAATGCGATTTGCTGGTGTTCATCATAAGACGGCCAAAGCAGTTCGGTGAGCATGATAAAGCGAGACCAGTTTTGAGTAAGATAAGATTGTTGGCGCTCTTGCTCTAAATCAATCTGTATCTCGCTTTGTTGTGTTCTATCCTGTGTGTCTAATGTGCGGTGGAGTGGGCTAGGCTCTTTATCTTCTATTGAAGAACGTTTTTCAGGTACGTGCGGACTTGTGCACGCGCTAATGAAAATGAGTAAGCAGAGAAGGAAAATGTTTTTTAGCATGGTGGCTGACTTTATAATCACATCAAAATTAATTAAAAGGTTAATTATATATGCAAACTATTGAAAAAGGGGTGCTTTACATTGTTGCCACGCCAATTGGCAATTTAGGGGATATCACGCAGCGCGCTATAGATGTGCTTAAGCAGGTCGACTGGGTGGCGGCGGAAGACACCCGCCACTCGGCAAAGTTATTGCAGCATCTGGGTGTGAGTAATCGTTTAATGAGTCTACATGATCATAATGAGCAGTCGCGTATTGCGTCCTTGCTTCAAGCCTTGTGTGCCGGTGAATCTGGTGCATTGATTTCTGACGCAGGTACGCCTCTCATTAGTGATCCAGGTTACCATTTGGTGAAGAGCTTGCGCGAAGCAGGGGTTGAAGTTCGACCTGTTCCAGGTGCGTCGGCCTTGATTGCCGCTTTGAGTGTGGCGGGTATGGCGACGGATCGTTTTTGTTTTGAAGGCTTTTTGCCGGCTAAATCATTAAAGCGCCAGCACGCATTGGCGGCGTTGGCGCAAGAAACCCGCACATTGGTGTTCTATGAGTCGCCACATCGCTTGTTGGCGTGCTTGGTCGCTATGTCTGAGGTGCTGGGTGCGCATCGTAAAGTTTTTATTGCGCGTGAGATTACCAAGCAATTTGAGCAGTTTGTTTTCATGGCGTTGTCGCAAGCGATTGACTATTTTCAAGAAAATAACGACAAGGTGCGGGGGGAGTTTGTGTTAGTGGTGGCAGGGGCACCGCTGCAACCGCATTTGCCGCAAGATTGGGATGCGCTTATTCATGTATTATTAGATCAGTCCTTGCCGGTTAAGCAAATTGCTGAGATTGTGGCGCGTTATTTTTCGGCGAAGAAAAATACAGTTTATTCACGTGTTTTAGCGTTAAAGCACGATTAATTTTGCATCCTGACTAGACAGTGGCGTGTAATTACGCTATCTTGCATCGCCAAGTGGGTCGGGTAATCGCGGAGTAGGTAACTACTCGGAGGAAAGTCCGGGCACCTTAGAGCAGGATGCCAGTTAACGGCTGGGCGGTGAGAGCCGACGGAAAGTGCAACAGAGAATAGACCGCCGATGGCGCTTTTGAGCGCACAGGTAAGGCTGAAACGGTGAGGTAAGAGCTCACCGCGCATCTGGTAACAGAGTGTGGCTAGGTAAACCCCATCCGGTGCAAGACCAAATAGGGAAACACGTCATTCGTGACAAAACGCTGCTCGCGTTTGTTTTCGGGTAGGTTGCTTGAGGGACATAGTGATATGCGCTCCAGATGAATGGTTACCGCCTGTTTGCATGGCAAGCAGGAACAGAACCCGGCTTATAGACCCACTTCATTTAATTCTTTTCAAAATCTGCTTTTATAATTAACGCGCCGTGCCTATTCTTTGCTTTAAGCGCCTCTCTTGATTCATTTAGTTGGTCTCTGTCGGTTTTGGTGCGATAGAGGGGGCGGTTTTTGATGTCAGATTTTGGCTGTTTTTTTGCTGTATTTTAGTTTTTTTTGTCAATTTTCATTATTTTTTGTGGAGTTGGCTTTATTGTTGCTTTACACTGTTTACATGTGGCAATATGTGTCGATTGCGCTCACTGAGGGTGAGTCTTTTGTGGTGATAGCTCCCTGTTTTTTGGCACTCACGCATGGTTGTAATTAAATAGGCGTTAAATGTGATTTAATGTTTCAATGCGCCTAAAGCGTGAATATAGATGCGTTATGCATTGAGTGGGGATGGTCATGGATGTAGTATCACATTTTTCAGTATTGTTGAGTGAGTCTGTTCAAGGGCTTGCGATTAAACCTAATGGTGTTTATATTGATGGCACTTTTGGGCGCGGAGGTCATAGCCGAGCGATACTGGCACAGCTGGACTCCAGCGCAAGGTTGATTGCTATTGATCAAGATCCGGCCGCGATTGCGCATGCAAAGGTACATTTTGCGGATAAAAATTTTGAAATAGTGCATGCTAGTTTTGAACAATTGGAACAGATTTGCCGGCAACGTGATTTGGTTGGCAAGGTTGATGGTATTTTGTTAGATCTTGGCGTGTCCTCGCCGCAGCTTGATGAAGCGGCGCGTGGTTTTAGTTTTATGCGTGATGGCCCGCTCGATATGCGTATGAACCCCACCGAAGGTGTGAGCGCAAAAGATTGGCTAATGGATGTGGATGAAAAAACCTTGGCTTTAGTGTTAAAAAATTACGGTGAAGAGCGTTTTGCCTTTAAAATTGCACGGGCCGTTTGTCATGATGCGCGCTTAGGTTTAATTAACACAACGCGTGACTTAGCCGACTTAATTGAGCGGGTTGTGCCAAAAAAAGATAAGCATAAGCACCCTGCCACACGCAGTTTTCAAGCGATACGTATTTATATTAATCGTGAGCTTGATGTGCTGAAAACCGTATTGGAAGCCAGTGTAAACGTATTGGCACCCGCAGGGCGCTTGAGTGTGATTAGTTTTCATTCGCTTGAAGATAGAATTGTAAAGCATTTTATGCGCGACCAGTCGCGGGTAAAAGATTTGTTTCCAGGCACACCTATGTTGATAGCCGAAACAAAGCCCGTTTTAAAGGTGTTGGGTAAGCCCTGCTTTCCCTCTGAACAAGAGTGTAGCGAAAACCCAAGATCACGCAGCGCTGTTTTGCGTGTTGCACAAAGAATTTAACAGAATTTAGTAGTGTAGATTTTTATTTTAATTTTGTATTTAAAGCTTGCTGACGAAAGGGAAGGTGACCATGAGTACCATGAAATTTGATCTGAAAGAGGCGAAGGTTTCGCGCCAACCAGGATTGCCAGTGATCAAGGTTATTGGTTTAGGGGGCGGCGGAAGTAACGCTGTTGATTATATGGTGCGCACAAAAGTTGAGGGCGTTGACTTTTTGTGTGCCAATACCGATGCACAAGCACTAGCACACTCGAATGTGCCTGTGCGTATTCAAATCGGTAGTAACGGTTTGGGTGCGGGGGCGAATCCTGAGCGTGGTCGCGAAGCCGCAGAGCAAGATATTGATGAAATCAAAGAGCATATTCGTGATGCGGATATGCTGTTTATTACTGCCGGTATGGGCGGGGGCACTGGAACAGGTGCTGCACCGGTGGTCGCGCGCGTCGCGCGGGAGATGGGTATCTTAACGGTAGGCGTGGTCAGCAAGCCATTTAGTTTTGAACGCCGCACCAAGGTGGCAGAAGCGGGTATTGAAGCTTTGGCTGAACAGGTTGATTCATTGATTAGCATTCCAAATGACAAGTTGGTTGAGGTTTTGGGTAAAGACTTTATGTTTGCTAAAGCCTTTGATCATGCAAACGAAATTTTACATGGTGCGGTGCAAGGTATTTCAGAAATGGTGACCTGTCCCGGTTTGATTAACGTTGACTTTGAAGATTTACGTACTGTGATGTCTGAGCGTGGATTAGGTATGATGGGTGTGGGTACAGCATCTGGCGAAGATCGCGCGCGTAAAGCAACTGAAAAAGCGATTGCGAATCCATTGTTGAACGATATTGCGGTATCGGGCGCACGCGGTATTTTGGTTAATATTACCGGTGGTGCAGACTTTAGTATTGGTGAGTACAATGTGATTGGTGATGTGGTTAACAGTTTTGCTGATGAAGATGCCAAGGTTATTATTGGTACATCGATTGATGACAGCTTACAAGATGAAATTCGTGTGACAGTTGTTGCAACAGGTTTGGCGGGCTCGCACGCTGCTTCCGCAAAAAAGCCGGAGATGGTAAAGCCTAATTTGCAAGCGGTGCAAGCACGCCAAGAAGCCGAACGTGATCAGCCGCATGAAATGATTGAAAAGCCAGCTGCCATGCAGCATATTGAACAAGAAGTGGTGCGTCCTAAAATGGCGGTTAATGCGGGTATTCAGCCTGTTGGATCTAATAGTAATTACCTCGACATTCCTGCTTTTTTACGTCGTCAAGCTGATTAATTTCATCTTCGGTTACGAGCATGCAAGTTCAAAAGCCCATTCGAGAGCAAGCCTCTACAGCGCATGGGCTTTTTGCATTTCTGCTGTTGTGCCTATTGTCGGCGCTGATCGGTATCACTATTTTGTTGCAACATCATATTCGACACCTCGAAACCCAAATATTTAACGCCACACAAGCCAAGGCACAGTTAGATGAAGAATGGGGGCGCTTGATGTTAGAAAAAAGCCATTTGAGCGCACCCGGTCGTGTTGAATCCATGGCGCGTGATAAGCTAGGTATGCAAGCCTCAAAGCCGACTACTATTCTTGTTTTACCCCATCAACAGAAGTCAGAATAATGCGTTTTTCTCGTGATCGATTAATGTTGTTGTTGTTGATGTTGATATTTGGCGCATTGGCCGTCAAGGCGTTTTATATTCAAATATTGCAAGCGGATTTTTTGGAGTCGGAAGCCAACAAACGCCAGTTTAGAACGTTGGATGTAGCGGTGCCGCGAGGTCAAATACTAGACCGTCATGGTCATTTATTGGCGCTTAGTACACCGATTGCGTCGGTCTGGGTGGACCCTAAAACCCTGATTGATTATCCTGAAGCGATTGTTCAGCTCGCTCGCACATTGAATATCTCTCAACAGGGGCTCGCGCAACGTATACATTCCAACCCTAATCGACGTTTTTTATATGTACAGCGTTCTATCTTGCCTGAACTGGCCGAGCAGGTTGAGCGCTTGCGTTTACCGGGTGTTCAAGTTAAACAGGCGTTTAAACGCTACTATCCAACCGCAGACGTGACAGCCCATATTCTCGGTTATACCAATATTGATGATATAGGTCAGGATGGGGTTGAATCGATTTATAACGATTGGTTAGCCGGCCGTGCTGGGCGTCAGCAAATTATTAAAGACTTAGAAGGGCGCGTGGTTCAGTTTGTCAATCATCTTGAGCAGGCCGAGCCGGGTAAGTCGCTCACCTTGACGATTGATAAAGATATTCAGTTTTTTGCCCATCGTGCGCTTAAAGAAGTGATGGCAAAGCATCAGGCCAAAGGCGCAACGGCGGTCGTGTTGGATGCCAAAACTGGCGAGATTTTAGCACTGGTGAATCAGCCAGGTTATAACCCGAACAATCGTAGTCAGCTGCAGGGTGAAGCGATTCGTAACAGAGCGATTTCGACCTTAATTGAGCCCGGTTCGACGGTGAAACCTTTTGTGGTGGCGAAGGCGTTGGATTTGGGGCTGATCAAGGCAGATGAAGTGATCAATACCTCACCGGGTTATATTCGGGTACAAGGCCATATGATTAGCGATGCGGTGAATTATGGCCGACTGAGCATTAGTGAAGTGATTCAAAAATCGAGCAATGTGGCGACGGCCAATATCGTGCGCCGAATGAGCGCTCAGCAGCAGTGGCAGTTCTATTCGGATTTAGGTTTTGGTCAGGATTTGGGCTTGTTTTTGCCGGGTGAGCAATTAGGGCAATTGCGTCACCATCGTGAGTGGCAAGTGGTGGATCAGGTATCGAGTTCATTTGGTTATGGTTTTAGCGTTAATTTGCTCCAGCTGGCGCAGGGTTATTTGATTTTTGCCAATCAAGGACAGTTGCCGCCTTTGTCTTTAATCAAGCGCGATACGCCACCGATGATGAAGCAGGTTTTATCGGCAGAAGCGGTTGGGCAGACGTTAAAAATGATGGAAACCGTGACGCATCAAGGTGGAACGGGCACCGAAGCCCGGATTGAGGGATATCGTGTCGCGGGTAAAACCGGCACGGTCTTAAAGGCCGGCGTGGGCGGCTACCAAGAGGCCAAGTATATGGCGATGTTTGTTGGGCTGGTGCCCGCCTCACGGCCTGATATGATTATGGCGATTATGGTCGATGAACCTTCTCGGGGTGTTTATGGCGGCGGCAGTGTGGCCGCGCCGGTTTTTCAAGAGGTCATGCGCCATGCGTTGCGTTTACGAAATGTGGATCCGGATGGAGCTTTATAAATGAAAAGCCTAGAGTCTATCGCACAGTTTTTTGCGCTAAAAAGCGCGATTTTACAACCAGGCCTGGTTGTAAAAGGCTTGAGTTTAGATAGTCGTCAAATCCAGCCGGGTTGGGTTTTTGTTGCGCTAGCAGGAGAGAATCAGCACGGAGCCGATTATTGGCAACAAGCCAAGTCACTGGGCGCGGTAGGCATTGTGTCTGATAGGTCGATTGGCGAGTCGGATTTGCCGGTGTTCGTTATTAAGGATTTAAACACGCGGTTGGCAGATTTTGCCGCTTGGTTTTATGATCATCCAAGTCAAAAGCTACAGCTGATTGGCATTACCGGCACCAATGGCAAAACATCCACAACTCAATACATTGCGCAACTGCTTGAAGCTCAGGGGTTGGCTTGCGGGGTTTTAGGCACGCTGGGTAATGGACGACTCAATCAATTAGAGCCTAGCGCCAATACAACGATGGATGTGGTGGCGTTGAACGGTTGGTTGCACTGCTTTGTTCAGCAGGGCTATCCTTATGCCGTGCTGGAAGTGTCGTCGCACGCGATTGCGTTGGGTCGTATTGCGGGTTTGCGATTTGCCTGCGTGGGTTTGACCCAGGTCAGCCGCGATCATTTGGATTTTCATCGGGATTTATTGGATTATCAGGCTACTAAAAAGCGGTTGTTTAGCGATTTTCCGAGCCAGCATAAGGTGGTGAACCTTGATGATAGCATTGGTTTAGAGATTGCTGAATCACAACCAGGTCGGGTTGTAACCTACAGCCAACAAAACCCTTTGGCGGATTTATATTTAAGTGATGTAACGCTTAGCGCAAACGGCATGGCGGGTTGCTTGCAGTACCGGTATCAAGAGTATGGGTTTAACACCGGTTTAATCGGGCGCTTTAATTTAGAGAATAGCTTGTGTGCGCTGAGTTGTTTGTTGGCCGTGGGCTTGAGTGTCAAAAAAATGACAGAGAATTTAGCGCTGCTTCGCGCTATTGTTGGGCGAATGGAAAAAGTGGTTTGTCATAATTCGGCGCGTAATGTGGCGCTTAATGTGTTGGTTGATTTTGCCCACACGCCAGATGCACTTGAGCAGGTTTTACTCAGTATCCGTGCACACCTCACCACAGAGAAGCTATGGCTGGTTTTTGGCTGTGGTGGCAACCGAGATGCCGGTAAACGTCCGCTGATGGCGCAAGTGGCCGAGCGTTTGGCTGATAAAATTATTTTAACCAATGACAATCCACGTTTTGAAGACCCGAAAGTGATTATCGAGGATATCTGCCAAGGTTTGAGCGAGGATTCACGCGCTAAGGTGCATATTGAATATGACCGTCAGGCAGCGATTGAGTATGCGCTCGACAATGCACAGGCGGGTGATTGGGTATTGTTGGCCGGTAAAGGGCATGAAAACTATCAAGATATTGGCGGCGTGAAAACGCCCTTTAGTGATCAACAGGTGATAACAGCATGGCAACAATGACATGGGATGGCAAAACGCTAACCGATTGGGCGCAGGGCAAATGGTTGAGTGACTTGAATCCGAGTTTGGTGAAGGTTCAGGGGTTTAGTACAGATTCTCGACGCATTCAAAAAAATGAAGCTTATATCGCTATTCAAGGCCAGCACTTTGATGGCCATGTCTTTGTCGAGCAAGCGATTGAGGCGGGCGCACAGTTGTTGATCGTCAGCCAAAAACAAGATGTCGCCATTCCACAAATTTTAGTTAAGGATACACGTTTAGCGCTGGGTCAGATCGCTGAACAGCACCGATTAGCGCAGGATAACCTAACTTTAATTGCGGTAACGGGAAGCAATGGCAAAACCACGGTTAAAACGCTTCTCGCACACTGTTTGTCGCAGGTGGCGCCAACTTGGGCCACGCCGGGTAACCTTAATAATGATTTTGGTGTGCCGCGTACCCTATTGCAAATTGAGCCGGATCATCGATATGCGGTGATTGAAATGGGCGCAAACCATCGCGGTGAGATTGGCTATTTAACCCGTTTGGCGCATCCGAATATGGCGCTGATTACGTTAGCGGCGGACGCACATTTAGAAGGCTTTGGAAGTCTGCAAGGGGTGATAGATACCAAGGGTGAGATTTTTCATGGTTTAACGCCTCAGGGTTTGGGGTTGATTAATACCGACTCGCCTGGCTTTATGCAATGGCAGCAATCCTTGGCGAACAAGCACTGCCAAACCTTTGGCACCGCTGAAGAGGCCGATGTGCGTGTCACCCAAGTGAGCCAAGATGCACAAACCCTTGCTTTTACGCTTGAGTTTGAATATCAAGGCGCGCATCAAGCACTGCCCATAAAAATGGCAATCTTAGGTCAACATAATGCGATGAATGCCGCCGCCGTGGCCAGTGTCTGTTTAGCGCTGGGCTTAACGCCACAACAGATTCAAGCAGGATTAGAAAGTTTTAACGGTGTCGCGGGGCGACTGCAGACTCATCAGCAGGGACGAGTGACCTTGATTAATGACAGCTATAACGCCAACCCTGGCTCGGTGAAGGCGGCAATCGATACACTGGCCAGCCTGCCGGGCAAACGTATTTTGTGTTTAGGAGATATGGCTGAACTCGGCGCGGTGGCCTCACAGGCGCACGCTGAAATCGGTGAATATGCCGCACAACAAGGCATAGATGAATTATACGCTTATGGTGAGCTAAGCGCGCATACCCTCAACGCATTTACACAATCACTCTCCAGACCGGCACGCCAACCGCTCAGCCATGGCGAATTAGCCGAACAGCTGATGAGTGAGGTGTTGTGTGAGAAGTGGAGCGCTAAGCATCCCTGTTATGTATTAGTAAAAGGCTCGCGGTCAGCGCGTATGGAACAGGTTGTAAACCTATTATTAGAAAGGATGGCGCATGCTGATTTATCTTAGTCAATATTTAACCCAGTTTCATACCGGGTTTGGGGTATTTAACTACATTACGGTGCGTGCGATTATGGCGGTGCTTACGGCCTTAATTATCTCGTTTTTAATCGGCCCGATGGTGATTCGTTGGTTAACGCGCTTAAAAGTAGGGCAAAGTATTCGTTTAGATGGTCCACAAACCCACTTGATTAAAGCCGGCACACCCACAATGGGTGGCACGATGATTTTGTTTGCCGTGGGTATTGCGCTGTTGCTCTGGGGCGATTTAACCAATAAATATCTGTTGCTAGTGAGTTTTACGATGTTTGGTTTTGGGGTGATTGGCTTTTTTGATGACTTTAAAAAAGTGGTCTACCGCGACCCAAATGGCATGCGGTCGCGCACCAAGTTTTTGTGGCAAAGTATTATTGGTCTGATTGCCGCCTATGGTTTTTATGCCATGGCGAGCGTGCCAGCTGAAACCCAGTTGCTTATTCCTTATATGAAAGACACCTTTATCTATCTTGGCGCCTGGGTGATGGTGGTGACCTATTTGGTGATAGTGGGTACCTCGAACGCAGTGAATTTAACCGATGGATTAGATGGATTGGCGATTATGCCCACCGTGATGGTCGCCGCGGCGCTTGGCGTGTTTGCCTATTTGTCGGGACATGCGGTATTTGCCGGCTATTTGGATATTCCCTATATCCCGGGGGTGGGGGAGCTGACGGTTTTGATGGCGGCCCTAGTAGGCGCTGGCTTAGGTTTTTTATGGTTTAACACCCATCCGGCACAAGTATTTATGGGCGATGTCGGTTCCTTAGCACTCGGTGCGGCACTCGGTGCGACAGCGGTCGCCGTGCGCCAAGAAATCGTGTTGTTTATTATGGGCGGTATATTTGTGATTGAAACCCTGTCGGTTATCTTGCAGGTCGGTTCGTACAAAATGCGCGGCAAACGGGTGTTTTTGATGGCACCGCTACATCATCATTTTGAGCAAAAAAAATGGCCGGAAGCCCAAATTATCGTGCGGTTTTGGATTATCACCATTATTTTGGTGTTGATAGGTTTAGCCAGTTTAAAATTAAGGTAATTAACATTGAATTTAGTCGTAGGTCTGGGATTGACCGGACAATCTGTAATGCGTTATTTAGTCTCGATGGATGAGCCGATGCTGGCGTTGGATACCCGTGCGGATTTCGATCTGTCGCCGCTTGAGTCGCAATTTGCTGAAGTAAACTTTGCCGCTGGCTCGTTACCAAAATCATGGAAAAAAAACATAACAAGGATAGTTTTAAGTCCTGGAATTGCACGCTCAGAACCTTGGATTCGTGAATTGGAAGAACAGGGTATTGAGGTAATTGGTGATATTGAATTGTTTGCTCGCGCGGCGAGCCAACCGATTATTTCGATCACCGGCTCAAACGGCAAAAGCACCGTTACAACGCTAACCGCCGAGTTTTTAGCTCAAGCGGGCTATCAGGTCGGAATGGGGGGCAATATTGGTTGCCCGGCGTTAGATTTATTGTTAGATGAAAAGGACTACGATGTCTATGTGTTAGAGCTCTCCAGCTTTCAACTCGAAACCACCTATTCACTGCATAGTGCCTCATCCGTGGTGCTCAATATTAGCGAAGACCACATGGATCGCTACCCGAGTTTGGATGCTTATTTACAGGCCAAGCTTAAAATTTATGATGATACCGAACTTGCGGTGATTCCTTATGCCGAGCGTTCTGAAAGCTGGGTCAGCACAAAAACCAAAAAAACCGGCTTTGATTTAACACCTCCAAGAACCCCAAAAGACTATGGCATTATCGAAATTGACCACCAGGCCTGGCTAGCACTGGGTGAAAAACCCTTGGTTAAGCTGGCGGATATGCGATTGAATGCGCCGCACTCTCAACTGAATGCCTTGGCGGCGATGGCGTTGTGTCAAGATTTTGACATAGCGCCATCCGTGTTTAGTCAGGTGTTGGAAGGGTTTAATGGCTTGGCGCATCGCACCCAGCGGGTGGTCGAGCATCAGGGAGTGCGCTGGATTGATGATTCCAAAGGCACGAATGTCGGTGCCACGCTCACCGCGATTCATAGTCTAGGTCAGCAAGCGCAACAACAAGAGGGCAAGCTGATCCTATTGCTGGGGGGCGTCGGCAAGGAAGCGGATTTTTCACCGCTGGCACCCGCGATTAATCAATATGTGAAACAGGTGGTACTGTTTGGGCGTGATCAAACTTTGATTTGTCAGGCTATTGCGCCTGCGCTGCGCTTAGCGATTAAACTCGATTGTGTAGATAATTTGCAGCAGGCTATCGCTATCAGTAAACAGGGCGCTAAACCGGGTGATGTTGTGTTGTTTTCGCCCGCCTGTGCCAGTTTTGATCAGTTTGCAAATTATCATGATCGGGGTGAGAAGTTTAATTTGTGGGTGCATCAGGCGTTGGGGATAGCATGCGCATCCGTATAAAAAACGTATTTGACACGCCCGAACAACGCGCTTGGCCGTTTGACTATTGGTTGGTCGGGGCGGTATTGGTGCTCATCTTTTTGGGGCTGACGATGGTGTTATCGAGTTCGGTCGCGATCAGTGAACATCGTTTTGGCAGCGCGACACACTATTTTGTTCGCCAAGCGATTGCGCTGGGTTTAGGGCTGGTGCTGGCATTGGCCGCCTTTAAAGTGCCGATTCACTTTTGGCAAACGCATCGCGGCAAGTTGTTTATTTTTGGTTTAATCTTGTTGTTGCTTGTATTGATATTTGGTCGTGAAATCGGTGGTGCGAAGCGTTGGCTGAATCTGGTGGTAATTAATTTTCAGCCTGCTGAATTGATTAAAATTGCCGCGATTATCTTTGTGGCCGGTTATTTACATCGCCATCTTAGCGCAGTCAAAGAAGACTTTAATGCCATTATGCGTTTATCGCTGCCATTTGGTTTAATGGCGTTATTGCTGCTGTTGCAGCCTGACTATGGCACAACCTTGTTGATCGCGGCGGTGGTAACAGGGATGTTAATAATATCCGGTGCGCCCTGGCGATATTTTGTGCTAACCGTGGTGCCGGTTGTCGGTCTGTTGGCGGCGTTGGTGTTGTACTCGCCCTATCGTTTAGCGAGGGTGTTGAGTTTTATGGACCCTTGGCAAGATCCATTTGGTACCGGTTATCAACTTATTCAAGCCTTGATTGCCTCTGGCTCTGGCGGTTTTACTGGGCAGGGTTTGGGTGCAAGTATTCAAAAGCTGCTTTATTTACCCGATGCTCACACGGACTTTTTGTTTTCTATTTTTGCCGAAGAGTTTGGTTTTATCGGCGTGTTGGGGTTAATTGCGCTCTTTGCGTTTGTGGTTTGGCGGATGTTTGTGATTGCCACCTTTGCCAAACAACAAAACTACGGCTTTGGTAGTTTGATGGTGTATGGCATCGCCATTTGGATTGCGATGCAGGCGATGATTAATATGGGCGTCAACCTTGGGCTGTTTCCGACTAAAGGGTTAACCCTGCCGTTTATGAGTTATGGCGGTTCCAGTTTAATGATGCTGTGTGTGGCGGTGGCCTTGGTATTGCGGGTTGACTACGAAGCACGTCTAAAGCCCAATCCACATACCGAACAGGAACAGGAGCAGGATAATGAGCCAGATGAAGAACCTATCAAAGCCTAAGCTCAAAAAAGTCATGATCATGGCCGGAGGAACCGGTGGGCATGTTTTCCCCGGTATCGCGCTTGCCAAGGCTTTTGCACATCACGGGATAGATACCCACTGGTTGGGTACGGAAGGTGGATTAGAAGCACAATGGGTCAAGCAGGCAGGGATCCCCTTTTCTGCGATTGCGATTCAGGGGTTGCGCGGTAATGGGCTAAAAGGTTGGTTATTCGCGCCTTTTAAAATCAGCCAGGCCTGGTGGCAGGCGCGTCAAATTATTAAACAGGTGAAGCCCGATATTGTGATTGGCATGGGTGGGTTTGTCTGTGGCCCAGGTGGGCTAGCCGCTTGGTCGAGCGGGCTTAAACTCTATTTGCACGAACAAAACGCCGTAGCTGGGCTAACGAATCGCTTGCTAGCCGGGTTTGCGCAGCGTATTTTTTGTGGCTTCCCGCCGAGTAATTTAAAATCGCCAAGGCTTATGGTGATGGGCAATCCTGTGCGCGCTGAAATTGAAGCGATCGGTGCATTAACCCCAGCGCAGCTCAGTGAACCGAATAAAAAACAGCTGCTCGTGATCGGCGGTAGCCGAGGCGCGCGCGCGCTCAACCAAGCCTTGCCTCAAGCCTTGGCATTGATACCCTTGGAACAGCGTCCTGAAGTGGTTCACCAAACAGGGAAGCTAGATTATGAAGCCACCCAATCCGCCTATCAGCAAGCGGGCGTTGTCGCCAAGGTACAGCCGTTTATAGATGATATGGCCACTGCGTATCAACAAGCACACCTGGTGGTGGCGCGAGCGGGTGCGCTAACCGTGAGCGAGTTAATGTCAGCGGCACGCCCAGCAATCTTAATTCCTTTTCCTTATGCTGTCGATGACCATCAAACCGCCAATGCGCAGTTTATGGCGGCTACCGGCGCGGCGCAGGGGGGTCAGGAGTCTGAGTTGACATCAAGCGGTCTAAAAGACAGGATGCTTAAGGGGTTGGAAACGCCTTCTCTGTTGAAAAACTCAGCGTATCTCGCTCAGGTTGCAAAATTAAATGCCACAAACGAAATAGTAGAACATATAATAGAATGGAATAATTAGACTAATTTTACTTAATTTAAATAAGATGGTCCGCTCACCAGGACTCGAACCTGGAGTTGCCGCTTAGGAGGCAGCCGTTTTATCCTGTTAAACTATGAGCGGAGAAATATGAAACAGCCACCTATTTTAACAAGATTGGCCAACAAATGAAAAAAATTCTTGTCATAGAAGATCAAAAATCCATGGCTTTGCTGTTAAAGCAAACCATCGAGCGTCATTTCAAGCTTGACGTATTAGTCGCTTATAGTCTACAAGAAACACGTGATTATCTTGCCAAGCATCAAGATATTACGCTTGCCTTGAGTGATTTAAATTTGCCGGATGCACCTCACGGCGAGTCAATTAGTTTGTTACGTGAGGCACACATTACAACGGTGGTGTTAACCGCAAGCTTAGATGACTCTTTGCGCCAACGCATCATGCAAGAGCGCGTAGCCGACTTTATTGTTAAAGATGGCCCCGCTGCGATTAATTATCTTGTTAGAGTGTTAGATTTGCTGTTAAGCAATGATCAGCGTGAAATTTGGTTGGCCAACCTATCGGATCCCTTGTCAAGAAAGCTGATCGGCCTATTATCTATTCATCGTTTTAAAATACGTGTTTTTGATCAGGACTCTGTTCTGCTTAAAACGCTCAAGCGTTCCTTTCCTAGCTTGTTAATTGTCGGTGATAAAAACACTGAACAACGTTGGTTTCAGCAATTGTCGGCGGTCAGAAGTCATTTTGAATTTTATCAACTGCCGATACTGGCCTGTATTGAAGGGGAGCAGGGCACATCGTTAGCATTAAAGTATATGAAGTATGGTGCAACCGATTATATTGTCGCGCCTTTTGGTGCTGATGAGCTTTATGCTCGGGTAAACCAGAGTATTGATTTGCAGCGTACGTACCAAGAAATTCAACTTCTCTCACAAACAGACAGTCTAACAGGATTGCATAATCGACGCTACTTTATCGAGCAGGGTGAAAAGCACTACCAGGCCTGGTTAAAAAAAGGCGTATTCTGTTTGTTGGTTGACATTGATTTTTTTAAAAAAATCAATGATCAATACGGGCATCCAAAAGGCGATGACGCGATTAGATTTATTGCGACAACCATAAAACAGATATTTGAGGGTTTTGTTGTTGCGCGCTTTGGCGGTGAGGAGTTTATCGTGGTGGGTGCCTATAGTTCAAAGCAGGTCATCGCTGAACTGGCAGAGCGTTTTCGCTTAGGTGTTGAACATGCATCGCAAGAAAAAGTCGGCGTTGCCATGACGGTGAGTAGCGGTTTGGCATTTGATGCACCGCGCTTTGATAAGCTGATCGCACAGGCCGATCAGCAGTTATACAGAGCAAAAAGCGGTGGGCGTAACCAGCTTTGCCAGGAAGACGACGAGGCGCGTTAACGAATTAGCGGTTTGATCTCGACAGGCTTCTGGTTGTGTTTGGTGAATAGCCGAGGTGTTTGGGCTGGGTGTTAAAAAAGCTCATTTCTTGACTCAAGGCTTCAGCTTGTTGGCGAAGGCTGTCTGATGCGCTGGCTGTTTCCTCAACCAGGTTGGCATTTTCCTGGGTTAAGGTGTCAATGTTCACAATGGCACGCTGTACCTGTTTAATGCCTAAAGCTTGTTCTTGACTGGCATTGGCAATCTGTTGAATCATGCTGGTGACCTCATCAACGGCACCGGTAATTTGTTTAAGTACCTCACCCGACTCGCTGGCTAAGCGTGTACCTTGATCAATCCGCTCTACGCTTTCTGTAATAAGACCTTTTATTTCTTTTGCGGCATCAGCCGATTTTTGCGCTAGCGCACGGACTTCGCCCGCAACAACCGCGAAGCCACGACCATGATCACCCGCGCGTGCCGCCTCTACCGCCGCGTTGAGGGCAAGCAAGTTGGTTTGGAATGCAATGCTGTCTATAATGCTGACGATATCCGCTATTTTGTAGCTTGAGTCTTGAATGTGTTGCATGGCCGCAATCGTTTGTCCCATGACCTTCTCACCTTGCTGGGCTTTGGTTTGTACGCCCAGCGCTACGGTTGAGGCTTGTTGCGTGTGGGTGTTATTGCGCTGAATATTGGCGGTCATTTGTTCAATCGTTGCCGAGGACTGCTCTACCGATTTAACTTGTTCTTGTACTCGAGTGCTCAGGTTTTTTGAACCCTCTGACACTTCTTGCGCCGCGCTGTCAACAACTTGTGCCGCGTTGACTGAAATGTCGATCGCATTATTGAGTCTTTCAATTGATAGATTGATGGCCTCTTTTAACTCGCCAAGCTCACCCTCAAAATTATTTTCTATTTGCTGGCTTAAATCGCCTTCAGACATGGCAGAAGTAACGCGAATAACATCATTCATTGCGAGTTGAATGCCATCCATTAAATCATTGATCGACGTACTGAGCTCGTGTGCGACACCCTCAAGCTGTGCAACATCAATGCGTTCGCCAAGATAGCCACTCTGGGCTTTTTTAACGGTTGAAGCAACGTGATTAAGTAGTTGGACTTCTTGTGTGCGATCAATCCATTCAACCAGTGTAGCCACTCTTTGCCCTGTTCGGTTTTTAATTGGCAACATCGCCAGCTCCAAGTGAAAACCGCCGATTTCAATGCGTACACTCGAAGGTTGCTCAATCTTGTTAATCATCGCGCGTTGATGCGCTGGGTGTTTGTGGAAAATATCGATGTTTTTGCCCATTAAGTTTTTGGCTGAGAAATGGGGCGCCAGTTTTTGAAGGCGTGTTTCACGCTCTTCTAAGAACTGATTCATGTTTTCATTGGCGTAGGTAATATTAAACTTATCATCAATCATCATGACGTTACTTTTAAGCTTGTCAAACGCAAATTGCAGTTGGTTGGACTTATCAAGTTGGTGAGCGCGTTGATCTCGGTTGGCGATAAAGGCCAGATTAGCCGATTGAATCGCGCTTTGAATTAAAGAGGAAAAGCTTTGGGGGTTGTCCGACTGAATACTCAAGCTTTCGGAAGAGGCCAGTAAGTTGAGGTTCTTAATGGCTTGATCTTTGGTTTTGTTTAACGCAAAGCCGTAGCTGTACATCAAAATTACCAGTAGACCTGACAAGCCAAAGGCAAGGCCATTAGACAAGGTATTGGCGGAAAAAGTAACATATAAAAGCGGGGCAAAGGAGAGAAGGAGGGCGAGCAGACCTAGCATGATGGCAGGATTAAAGAGGCGCGAGCCGGTCAATGCGCTTAAGTTGAACCCTTTATAGACTTTGCCATGCTTTATTTTAGCCTGACCAGACGCAATATCTTGATAGGCTTGTGTTGCTTGTTGTTTTTCTTGCTCGGATATGGGGTTTCGAACCGATAAAAATCCGGCTATTTCGCCGTTCTTATAGAGTGGTGTAGCTTGTGCACGTACCCAATAAAAACCGCCGTCCTTGTGCCTGTTTTTTATATATTGCGTCCATGGAATTCCTTTTTGTAAATCTGACCACATATCCTCAAAAACCTGTTTAGGTACATCCGGGTGGCGTACAAGGTTATGGGGTTGTCCAACCAGTTCGTTGCGGCTAAAGCCACTTGCCGCTTCAAAAGCATCGTTACATTCAGTAATGGTTCCCTTGAGGTCGGTCTTGGAGACGAGTGTCAAATTGGGGGCAAGAAGATGTTCATGTTGGGTGATCGGCTGATTGTTTCTCATCGCGCGCTCCTTGAGATTGAGGGCATTTGTTTAAGTTATCTTGGATATATATTTTGTATTAGTATTGTACATATTTAATCGAAAGTAAAGTAAATGTATAAAATTTGTACAAGATAGTAATGAGATTCGTTTTTGTGCATTTGTATTGGGTATGATATTATTTATGTGTGAGTCTTAAGAGGTGAGAGGTGGGAAAGATGGATTTAATGAATGCTGCAAAATATATGTCGCCAGTTTGGGTTGCTAAAGCCCCTGCGATGATGCATTCACAGCCTAGCCAGCCGATTACGATTCCAGCGCACTCCGCGTCTGAGCCAAGTCGCGCATCAAGTGCAATTTCGGCGCCTGATTCTGTTAAACCTACCCCGCAACCTAAGCCGGTTGATAATCCAGAGCAAGCCTCCGCTCCCACCAAGGAACAAGAAGAAAAACAGCAACAACAGGCTCTTGAACAGGTCATTGCGCAGCTTAAATCAAGAGACCAAGAGGTGCGAACCCATGAACAGGCGCATTTGGCGGCGGCCGGTCCTTATGCTAGAGGGGGTATTAGTTATGATTATCAAACGGGTCCAGATGGTCAAAAGTATGCCGTCGGTGGCTCAGTCGGGATAGATACTTCGCCCGTATCGGGCGATCCCGAAGCCACGATTCAAAAAATGATGGTTGTGCAGCGTGCGGCGCTTGCGCCCGCTCAGCCTTCTGCACAAGATTTTAAAGTCGCCTCCCAAGCATCTCAAATGCAAGCACAGGCACGTGCTGAACTGCAAGCAGAGCGAATGGAGGATAGCGCCGTTGAAGAAGCGTCGGCGCCAGACAGCCTGAACGCGCCAGCTGTCATTGAGTCCGAGTCGAGTGATAAGACTATCGCGGTAAAAGAAGCGCAACCTACCGGAGCCATAGCGGAGCGTAATGCGTTTGATTTAAGGTTGCAATTACAAAATGTAGCGGCGTGATAAACCAGATCTCTCGGTTTGGATTAAAGCTCGGCTGGGCAAAATGTTGATTGCATTGCATGCAAAAGATTGATGATTTCTTTATCTGCTACTTGGCAAAGGATTTTGCTGCCATCACGACGAGAAGATAAAATCCCTTTTTCACGTAGGATGTCAATATGTTGTGATACATTGCTCTGGGTCGTACCGACTTTGGCGACAATATCCATTACAGGCAGTTCGCCACCACTCAGTACACAAAGTATTTTTAAACGCAGCGGATGCCCCATGGCTTTGAGTGCTTTAGAGGCTTTAACGATATTGTCTTCTTTCATTTCAAATAGATTGCTTTCGCTCATGTGGTATTATCCGCCTTTGTTTAGATACTGTTTTTTGCAGTCTTGTGTCGTTTTTGTGAAAATATTAATATTTAATCAAATTCTAATGGAAACTGCACGCTTTTGTCAGCTAAACTTGACCTTTATCGAAATAAATTTAATATGTATTGCTAGTCAAATCAAAACTGGAGATGAATGTGGCTAAATTAACCTATATGAAGAAGACCATGTGGGTGCTCACCGGTGTCGTACTGGGTGCCTTCTTAGTAGTGGGCACGAGTGTGATGGCGGATAGACAGGGGCAATCGGTGCAATCCTTACCGATTGATCAGTTGCGTGCCTTTGTCGAGGTCTATGAGCGCATCTCTAGTAGTTACGTTGAACCGATTGAAGATGGCAAAATGCTAGAAAATGCGATTAGCGGCATGCTTTCAAATCTTGATCCTCATTCTGCGTATTTACCGCCGGAAAACTTTGAAAAGGTAGAGGAGCATACCCGAGGGGAGTTTGGTGGCCTAGGGATGGAAGTGGGCACGGAGGATGGCTTTGTTAAGGTTATCGCCCCGATTGATGATACCCCCGCTCAGCGCGCAGGGGTGCAGGCAGGTGATTTGATTATTCGTTTGGATGATAAATCGGTTAAAGGTATGAGCTTAACCGAAGCGGTGAAGTTGATGCGCGGTGAGCCAGGAAGCACTATCACCTTGACGATTATGCGCAAAGGCCAGAGAGAGCCTATTGAGCTTGAGTTAACGCGTGCCGTGATTAAGGTGAAAAGTGTGCGTCATCGTTTGTTGGATAAGGATTTGGGTTATGTGCGTATTAGCCAGTTCCAAGTACGAACAGGGCGTGATTTAGTCGACGCGATTCGTGATTTAGAAAAAGAAAATACGCAGCCATTGCAAGGCTTGGTCTTGGATTTGCGCAATAACCCTGGCGGCGTATTAAACGCGTCAGTGGATGTCAGTAATGTGTTTTTGGACGCAGGTTTAATCGTTTACACGGAAGGGCGCATTGATAGCTCAAAAATGCGTTTTGAAGCCAAGCGTGGTGATATTTTGAATGGTAAGCCCATTGTTGTTTTAGTGAACGAAGGGTCTGCCTCTGCCTCGGAGATTGTAGCCGGTGCTTTGCAAGATCATGAGCGCGCGTTGGTCGTCGGGCGCACCACTTTTGGTAAAGGTTCAGTACAAACATTGTTGCCGCTCAATAATGGTGCCGCGATTAAATTAACCACAGCCCTCTATTACACGCCTTCTGGCCGCTCGATTCAAGCCGAAGGAATTAAGCCCGATATTATCATTGATCGTGTCAATGTAGAGCGAGTTGATACCGCTGGGTTTGGTTTAAGAACTGAAGCGAGCTTGGAGAATCATTTAGGCAAGGGTAAAAAAGAGCAGCAGCAAGAAGTGGAAGAAAAAGTCGATCTTTTAGCCGAAGACTACGAGTTGCATGAGTCAGTGAATATTTTACGCAGCATGGTGTTTATGAATAAAGGCAGGGCAAACGCATCTAAATAATAAAAAAGCATAACAATAGGCATGATTAACCGCGTTCCCACGCTGTGCGTCACGGCCATTAAGTTAAGAAGAAAGCGGTCATTGCAAGGAGCGCAGCGACGCGGCAATCTCTCAAGGGCGTGCACCGTCTGCAAGAGATTGCCGCGGCCTTCGGCCCCGCAATGCCCCATTTCTTTTACCCAGAGTCGTCATCCTGCGCGAAGTCGCAGGATCCAGCCGCTAGCGGCAATAGACCCTGCGACTTCGCGCAGGGTGACAGGCTCCTAGGAGCCATTTATTCCTTAACTTAATGGCCGTGACGCACGACGTGGGAACGAGAAAAGAAGTGTGCATACGTTAGGTGCATGGGAGCGAGAGATTATTGTAATTTTTTGATTTATTATTTACTTTAGATGCGTTTGCCCTGTGAATAAAGGTCGTTAATTCACTGCGTCCAAATATCCGGGTTTAAAATTTGGTGGTCTTTGTTTGAGTATGCTTTTCGCTATTTTAAGCCTGGGTATGCGATAAAGCGCAGAGAACAAGTAATAACGGGTTTTTTATGTTCATTAAAAAGCGATTGATCTTTTGGCGGTTAGTTTTTTTACGGTTTTGGCGTCAGCGTGGTACCGAAGCAGTCGCTATTTTGGCTTATACCACTTTGGTGGGTTTAGTCCCAATGTTAGCGGTGATGTTGAGTTTGTTTTCGACTTCTGTTTGGTTTGAGCCTTTTGAACACCTTGTGATGCAGATGGTGGTGGCGCATTTAATGCCGGAATCTCAGCCCGTGATTCAGCATTATTTAGCCCTATTTGCTGAGCAAGCAAGTCGTTTAGCCACGCCAGGCCTGGTGGTGATGTTAGCAACCACTTTAATATTATTATGGACCATTGATCAAAAGATAAATGCGATGTGGGATGGGAGTTTACAGCGTCGCTGGTGGGTAAGCTTGCTGAACTATTTGGGTGTGAGTTTATTGGGCCCTTTGATGCTGGGCTTAAGCTTAGTTGCGAGCAGTTATGTTATAGCTTGGCCGTTGTTATTGGGTGATGCCAGCTTAAGCTGGGGTGTGAACCAATTAATGTTGAGTTTGCCGATTATTTTTAGCATACTCGGTTTTATGCTGTTATTTAAACTGGTTCCTATGACGCATGTCAGCTGGAGCCAGGCCGGATGGGTAGCTGTCATGGCGACGGTAAAAATTGAATTGTTGAAAATGGGGTTCACTTGGTATATCAAGGCTTTTCCAACCTATGATTTGGTGTATGGTGCCTTAGCCGCTGTGCCGGTGTTTTTGCTGTGGCTCTATTTGATGTGGTTTATTTTGATTTGGAATGCCTGTGTGCTAGCCCAATGGACAGAAGGTCGGCAAGATGAAATCAAGCGTACCTAATCGAACAGGCTCCTAGGACTCGTGTTTAGGTAGATTTGAGGTTTGAGTTGTCCTTGAAAATAATAATCAATTTGTAGAGCGTTTTTATCAGTTTTAACCACCAGGCCTGGTTGTGGTTCAGGTACTATTTGTGTTGTTTTGATCGACAGGTCAGGCCAGTTGATTGTCAGCTCAACATGCATCGGAAAATAGCCATCTAGGAAACGACGCATAAACGGACCCCGCTCGATCAGATAGCCCTTGTCTAGTTTTTGTAGCGCCCATGTTTGCGCATGAATGCAGATTTGTGCCCCTTGTTGCAAATTGACCATTTGCACACTTGCGCCTTCCACCCATGCGAACGCGATGTGTTGTTGGCTGAGTATCTCAATTTGGCGGGTATGCTGTGGGTTGTAAACAATTTGTAACTGTCCAACTGCATCGAGGTTGTGATGGCACTGAATAAGATCGGCCCAGCCGGTTTCAAGGCTTTGCTCTGTGAGGGTGATATCATTGGTCATTGAATAATGATCGCTGAGATCAAATGGCGCTAAAAAGCGCACGTCTGTTTGGGTCGCGGCGAGTGCCTTTACTAAGTCATCCAACCCAGAGTCATCCAACAGCCAAGCGCGATCTGCATCGGATAAGTCGCTAAAATCATCTTCAGGAGGGTTGGTGTTCATCGCCCTATCAAGCGCGCTATAAAAATCGGTTGGGTTTTCTTCCCAAGGAAAGTGGGCACAGTTATCAAGGGTTTGATTGGCAATATCGGTCAGAAAATCTTGATAACCGAGGAGCGCTTCGGGCATGAGTAAATCATGCTGGCAGTTAATCAACTCAATTGGGCGACGTTTGGCGAGCGCTTCTAGGTCGCTTTTTTCAATAGGGTTTTGTTGATACTGTTGCCAAATGGCATGGTTGATATGGAGCGAAAAATCGTCGATGCTAAATTGTTTAGCATAGTGTTTACCTTGTTCAATATCCAAAAAATACGTTGGCATGACCTGTGTTAGTTGTTGTGCTATCAGGCTAGCCGTATCTTGGGTTTCGTGTTGCGCCCATTCGTCGGCGTCTGTTGTGAGCCCATCTAGTTGACGGCGATAATCGATTCGCTGCACCAGATTTTGCAACGCCCAACGCTGTGGATCAACGGGATTAATCAACACCAGCCGCGCAATGCGATTCGGATGTTGACGCGCATACAGCTGCGCCATTAACGCGCCCCACGAATGTCCGACGAGTATAAATTGTCCGGCCTGCTCATAGCGACGTAATGCCTCGATATCCTCAACCCATTGGTTGAGTAATTGATTGGCCTCAAATGCTACATGACGGTTTTCACCAATGCCACGCATATCCATCAGTAATACACGATAACCTTGGGCAAGGTGCTGTTGAATCGGCGTAAGGTTCCAGCTACTAAAGCCAGGCCCGCCACCTAAAATTAACACAGTATGGTGTCCATCGCCTAAGACATGATAGTGTAGGCGTTGATTGTCGCTGATAAAGCTAGAGGCGGGTTGAGGATAACCCGCATGCACGAGTGTATGAAGGCCTAGCCAAGCCAGTAAAAACATAAACCATCGCGATCGAAGGATTGTAAGCCGCATAGAGAAGACCCTGTGTACTGATAAGATGTTAGAATACTACTATTAACCAATGGCTGAAAACATGAAATAAACGAGTAGAATGGATCGGTATAGTCCGATAAACGCTTGGCTCGGCTGTTTCATAAATAAGTAATAAAATGAAAAATGATAACGAAGGAGTATAACTGATGGTCAGCCTAACAACGCCAGTATGCGATTTTGGTGCTTCTGCAATCGATTTTGAACTCCCTGATACCTATGGAAAAGTGTGGAATCTTGAAAAAGCAAAAGGGGAGAATGGAACCTTAATTGCCTTCATCTGCAATCACTGCCCATACATTAAAGCGATTTTGCCAAGGTTTGTGGAAGACACTAGGAGCCTGTCGGGCAAATAATCGCTAGTTGGCCCAAAACGGGCTTTTTTGCCTTAAAATACGTGATTTTTAGCATAATTGAGCGATTTTCTGTCATATTTCCACTACTTTAGACGCAATGATCCCATGCGTTTTATATTCCAGGCTAAACACACAAGTGACCATTCGCCTTTTACGGCCTCTAATCCTCGCAGTGAAAAGGTTCTAAAACCCATGACGGATTTGATGATCCCAAACACCGGTTCGATGGTTTGCTTTCTAAGCGCATAGCGTTTTCGACCTTCTTGGGTTTTGAGCGTGTGTTGCATGGTTTGTTTGATGCTGGCGTT
>NZ_JYNN01000003.1 GCF_000934765.1 Thiomicrospira microaerophila
TGTTGGTGATGTTGTCCAGAATCGGTTTGTCGTATTCATCGACCAGCACGACGACCTTTTGGTTGTATTTTTGATTGGCTTTACGGATGAGTTCGCTGAAACAACGGCGATCACGCGCCTCAAATTGACAGGTGATACCTAGCCGTTGTTGATTGTAGATAAATATCTCTTCAAACTTATCCTCAAGGTCTTTAAACGATTTGATCTTCCACTCAGCAAATGAAATTTGAATCACCGGATAGCTAACATCCCAATTCCATTGGTTTTCTATCGCCAAACCGCTAAACAGGGATTTATTGGCTTCAAAAATATTGCGCAGAGTATCCAGAAATAATGACTTACCAAAGCGTCTAGGGCGGCTTAAAAAAACATATTTGTAATTCTGCAATAGCGCATGGGCAATGCCTGTTTTATCGACATAAACATAATCATCCTCGCGGATTTCACTAAAGGTTTGGATGCCTATTGGTAGTTTTTTAAGCTTCATCGTTGTGATCTCTTTGTTATAAGAAAAAATAGTATAACAAACTTAAGAAGCTTAGCGTCACCAAGGGGTTAGAACCCAAGGAAAACGCATCTAAATAACACAAAAATCATAGTAATAGGCACGATTAATCTACATCAACCATTAACCTCATTCCCACGCTGTGCGTGGGAATGGCAGCTCGCGGGCGTCGGTAGCAAGTAAGTGTACGAGAAAGGCCATAATCGCCGGCGCGCTTGGATTAAGCACTCAACCTCAAGGCTGCAACTTGATTTGACACGCCTTCTTTAACTTTAAAAAACCGCATCTCTTCGGTTAAGTTAACGGCTTGCTGGCTCATTGCCTCCGAAGCGCTTGATGTTTCCTCAACAAGTGCCGCATTTTGCTGTGTAATTTGATCAATAGATGAGATAGCTCTATGCACTTGCCCCACGCCCTGCGCCTGCTCCTTAGAAGCCTGTGCGATATGCTCTATCATGCCGGTTACCGTCTGTACTGCTTCATTAATTTCACCCAACACCGCACCCGAGTCGGAGGCCAATTTTGTTCCCTGATCAATACGCGATACACTTTCGGAAATCAGTTTTTTTATATCCTTCGCGGCCTCTGCTGACTTCTGTGCCAAAGCACGCACTTCACCGGCTACAACGGCAAACCCTCTTCCATGCTCACCTGCGCGCGCAGCCTCAACAGCCGCATTCAGTGCTAATAAATTGGTTTGGAAAGCAATGCCATCAATTAACGAAACAATATCTGAAATTTTATAACTCGACGCCTGAATCTCAGCCATCGCCTTAATCGTCTGCTCCATCACCTGCGTGCCTTTGTCGGCCTTTTCAACAACGGCCCGCGCCAATGCTGATGCATCCTGCGCATTTTGTGTATTATTTTGAACCGCGGTATTCATTTGCTCCATCGCCGAGGAAGTTTCTTCAAGCGAGGCGGCTTGCTCTTGCACGCGCTGACTTAACTCCGATGCTCCTTGCGCCACCTCTGAAGAAGCCGAGCTAACAACCTCGGCCGCATCGCTCACCCTTGACACCACATCCATTAGTTTTGATGACATTTCATTCAATGCACTGTAAAGCGTTTCAAGATGGGGTTTATTGGGTGAGTCAGGAGAGATATCCCACGGATTTGTGGGTTTTCGGCTAAGTCTACCCGATGCAACATTATTTAATACTTTTGAAGTATCCATCACAACGACTTCAAGCAGCTTGGCCTCTCTAACCCTGGCCGTAATGTCGGATGCATACTTAACCACCTTCACCACTTCGCCGTCCGCTCCAAAGATAGGATTATAACTAGCCTCAATCCAGATGGTGTCGCCATTTTTTCTAATGCGGTCAAATTGACCTGAAAAAACCTTTCCTTGCGATAGCTTGGCCCAAAAATCCTGATATTCCTGGCCTGCGGCATAATCTTTTCGTACAAAAATGCGATGATGCTTGCCTTGAATCTCACGCAAACTATAGCCTACTGCATCACAAAAGTTTTTATTGGCGGTTAAAATGGTACCGTCAGGTTTAAATTCAATAACCGCCATAGAACGATCAAGCGCATTAGTTTTCGCCTGATCCTCCATTTCACGATTCACCTGTTCCGTAATATTCGTGGCGTACTTCACGATTTTAACCACCTTGCCACCCTTAAAAACCGGATTATAACTGGCCTCGATCCAGACGATTTCACCCCGTTTGTTTATGCGCTTAAACCGCTGCTGCATAAACTCACCCTGCGCAAGCGTTTGCCAAAAAACCTGATACTCTTTCGTATTCTGAATGTCTTGTGGTACAAAAATACGGTGATGCTTACCTCTAATTTCATCCAAACGATACCCTACTGTATTTAAAAAGTTATCGTTAGCATTAAGGATTTCACCACTTGGCGTAAACTCAATCACCGCATTAGACTTATCCAGCGCCGCTAGGATCGATTTAAATTGCTCGTTTTGTGCTTCCAGTGCCTGCACATCGCTTTTTAACTTAAAACAAAACATACAATACTCCTCAACCAAACCAAAAAAGTTTTAGATTACGATAGCCCGCCCGTCAACAAAAAATTGACCAGAAACGGACTAAAACTCACTCCACTCGTTACTGTTGCCCTTGGTCTCAGCTGCGGTGGCTTGTGGCCGCCTCGCCGGCGCGGTGGGCAGAGCTGACTTGGCGCCGGCCTGCGCCGCAGGTTTGGCCAGCGTCTTCGGTGCAGGCTTCGGTGACGATTGACCTACAGCGGCAGTGCTGGCGGCTTTACCGGTTTTAAAGAAGGCCATGTCTTGCTGCAGTATACTGGCCTGCTCGCTTAGACTTTCTGATGCGGCACTGGTTTCTTCCACTAATGCCGCATTTTGCTGCGTAACGCCGTCTATTTGTGCGATCGCATTGTGCACTTGCTTGATGCCGTCCGCTTGTTCACCGGAGGCCTGCGCGATTTGATTAATCATCTCCGCCACCCCATTAATCGCCTGATTAATCCCTTGCAGCACTTCGCCCGATTCAGACGCCAGCTTGGTGCCCTGGTCAATACGCCCAACACTTTCATCAATCAACCCTTTGATGTCTTTGGCGGCATCGGCCGATTTTTGTGCCAATGCGCGTACCTCTCCGGCCACCACGGCAAAACCACGACCATGCTCACCGGCGCGCGCCGCTTCGACCGCGGCATTTAAGGCCAGTAAGTTGGTTTGGAATGCAATACCATCAATCAGCGTGACAATATCAGCGATCTTGTGACTGGACTCTTGAATTGAATTCATTGCCTCAATCGTTTGCTGCATCACCGCCGCACCTTGATGCGCCTTTGTCTGCACCTCTTTAGCGACCTGTGCCGTTTGCAAGGCGTTTTGTGTGTTGCTTTGTACTACAGAGTTCATTTCATCCATTGTTGCCGAGGTTTGCTCTAGCGCGGCCGCTTGTTCTTGTACGCGCTGACTAAGATCCAACGAACCTTGCGACACTTCATGAGAGGCGCCATTCACAATATGAGCGGCCTCGGAAACCGCTAAGACGACCTCTTTAAGCTTCTCCATTGAATAGTTAATCGAATTTTTTAGTTTATGCAGTTCACCCTTAAAATGACCAGCCGGCAAAGCGACCGTTAAGTCACCTGCGGCTTGTGCCGCCACCACCTCACTGATTTTAGAAATCGACGAGGACATACTTTCCATCGAGTCATTAATGCTATTTTTGAGTTTGAGCAGATCGCCGCGTGCCTCCACTTCAACACGGTAATGAAAATCCCCTTCTTCCATTTTACCCATGACAACACGAATGCCTTGGATGGTTTCTTGCAACGCCTGCATCGCTTGATCAACCTTGTAACGGAATGCACCTTCAACACTATCTGGCATCGTGATATCAAATTCCCCATTATATAAATGGTCCATCACATCGCTTAATGCTTGCATCGTATTATTCACACTGGCGACAGAACCGTTAACCGCCTGCTTCATCACCGCCAAGTCACCCTGTAGATTATCCGTGATAGCGACATCAAAATCGCCCTTCGCAACAGACGACATTACATCGTTGATATTGGTGAGTGCGCGCTGCACATTGCCTGCAAATCCATTAAACGTATTTACAACTTGAGCTATCTCATCCCCCTTATCAAGCAAAACCACACGCTCATTAAAGCGGCCGGTTTTCACCATATGCTTCATCGCCTGAGACAACTCACTTAAAGGTTTAATCGCGCGTTGGCGTACTTGCAAAATCAGCAATCCAACAATCACTAAAACAATAAAGATAACAGAACCTATCAGCATGATCGCCTGATGTACCGCAGATTGAATCTGCTGTTCGATCTGCGCCGCTGAATGGACTAATAAATGACGCCCAACGATCTGGCCCTGACGATCATAAGCCGGTAAATCAACAATGACCTGACCATTAATAAGATAAGCCTGTTGCTGCGCACCCGACAAGACGTCGGGCAGCATGGTTTGTAATCGCTTCACCACCCCCGCATCAAACCAATTATTATGCGCCAAACGATAACCACTCGAAAAAACCTGATTTGATTGTAACGAACCCGGCATTTGACCAGCAAAAGCCTGCTCACTCACCAACATGACCCAGTCGACCCCCAAGCCGCTCAACTCGCGCGTAACCGAAGCCACGCCACCTGATACGGATAACGCACCCATCACCTGCCCTTGGTGATAAATAGGCGCAAACCCAGTGACACCCACAGCAAAACCGTTAAAATCCAGCGTTAAACTGCCTTGCGACTTGCCCTGGGTAACGACTTGGTTTAACAAAGGGTGTGCTGTTGCCTCGCCTGAAACGTCTGGATTCCACGACTTTATCATTGAGCGTTTATCCGCACTATGCAAATGCGCACGAATATTTTGATAATCGGTCGCTTGTCTAAAATGATCACGCGTCGCCGATAAATAGGCCGTAGCCTGTGCCTGTGCACTCGGATCCATTAAAGCCTGCTTCAAAGTTTCTTGATGGGTCATACTGGCTGCGATATCGGTCACACTGACCACTTTGCCCTCTAAGTGATTTTCAATGAGCGCTTTTGAACGCTCAATTTCAAGCGCCAATTCACGTTGCTCAATAGGGGCAATTTGTGTGGCATAAAACCCAGCACCCAGCAGCGTCATACCTAATGCCAAAATGAATGCCGAACTGACCAGCATCACTTTACTCAAACCACCCTTGATCGTGAGAAAATCCCATCGCGTCGCCTTGGCCGAACGCACCACGCCGCCCTGAATCAATTTTTCGCCTGAAGCAATCTGTTTATACAAGCTTTCAGCCGCGTGTACTTGCTTGGTGTTGGCAGGCGTTCTGACCGAAACATAACCCACCACCTGCCCATTTTCTTCAATGGGTGAGGCATTGGCTAACACCCAGTAATGATCACCGGATTTAGCACGATTTTTGACAAATGCGGCCCAGGTTTTACCTTTTTTAAGCGTTGCCCACATATCAGCAAACACCGCTGCCGGTACATCTGGATGACGTAAGATATTGTGTGGCTGGCCGATTATTTCTTTGCGATCGTAGCCGCTCACTTTTATAAAGTCATCCGAGGCGCTTAATATTGTGCCTTGCAGATCTGTACTCGTTGACAGAATATAATGATCAGGAATTAAAATTTCTTTTTGTGTTACCGGCTGGTTATTTCTCATGGATTTAAATCCCTACCCTCAGTTTTTAATGTTTTAATTCAAAGCATTCCCATAAAATACTTAAGGAATATTAAAAAAACGAAATTATACTTTAAGGACAAAATTAGGCCAACCAAAGATTTATTACAAAAAATATCAATTAGAGCCCATCAAATAAAGACTCCACATTTCATTAGAAGCATCTCAAACACAAACGGTTTTAAAAAAAAGCCAGCACGGGGGCTGGCTAAAGACGCGCGCGCTGTATCGCACGCCGAGGACAGATGACAAGTTAACTAAAACGGACTAAAATTCACTCCACTCATTACTGTTGCCCTTGGTATCCCCTGCGGTGGCTTGTGGCCGCCTCGCCGGCGCGGTGGGCAGACCTGACTTGGCGCCGGCCTGCGCCGCAGGTTTGGCCAGCGTCTTCGGTGCAGGCTTCGGTGACGATTGACGCACAGCGGCAGTGCTGGCGGCTTTACCGGTTTTAAAGAAGGCCATGTCTTGCTGCAGTATACTGGCCTGCTCGCTTAGGCTTTCTGATGCAGCACTGGTTTCTTCCACTAACGCCGCGTTTTGCTGCGTAACACCGTCTATTTGGGCGATCGCATTGTGCACTTGCTTAATGCCGTCGGCTTGTTCACCGGAGGCCTGCGCGATTTGATTAATCATCTCCGCCACCCCATTAATCGCCTGATTAATCCCTTGCAGCACTTCGCCCGATTCAGACGCCAGCTTGGTGCCCTGGTCAATACGTCCAACACTTTCACTAATCAACCCTTTGATGTCTTTGGCGGCATCGGCCGATTTTTGTGCCAATGCGCGTACCTCTCCGGCCACCACGGCAAAACCACGACCATGCTCACCGGCGCGCGCCGCTTCGACCGCGGCATTCAAGGCGAGTAGGTTGGTTTGGAACGCAATACCATCAATCAGCGTGACAATATCAGCGATCTTGTGACTGGACTCTTGAATTGAATTCATTGCCTCAATCGTTTGCTGCATCACCGCCGCACCTTGATGCGCCTTTGTCTGCACCTCTTTAGCGACCTGTGCCGTTTGCAAGGCGTTTTGTGTGTTGCTTTGTACTACGGAGTTCATTTCATCCATTGTTGCCGAGGTTTGCTCTAGCGCGGCCGCTTGTTCTTGTACGCGCTGACTTAAACCTTGTGCGCCAGCAGAAACTTGATTTGCCGCCGTGCTCACCACATTTGAGGCATCAATCGATTGAGCAACGACTTCGATTAGCTTATCAGCCGAATTGTTAATCGCTTCTTTTAGTATACGTAATCCACCATGATATTCAGCGGTAATGCGCTGCGTCAGGTCGCCTTCGGATTGGGCCACGACAATCCGGGTGATGTCTTTCATGGCGTTTTCCAAGGCGTCCATTGAGGTATTTAATCCTTGCTTGAGTTTTAATAAATCGCCACGCGCTTCGCCTTCCATGCGGTATTGAAAGCGACCTATCTCTAACTGCGCAACCACTTGAACAACATCAGAAATCATGTGCTCTAAATTTTGCATCGCCGTCATCGCGTTTTGGGTAATGAGTTTAAACTCGCCTTGACCACGCTCATCAACCCGAACGGCTAAATTGCCTTCATTCAAGCCTTGCATCAATCGGCTAATATCCTCAACAGTCATGCGTAAACTGCGCGTAGTGTCGTTGACCGCATCTTGTAAAAGTTTAAACGTTCCTTTACCGCCAATAATTTGCTGATTAAAATCGCCTTCAGACAAGGCTTTGACCCCAGATGACACCTGTGAAATCGACGCCAAGAAATCGTTTTGCATTGAATTGAGCCCATTGACCAACTCGCCAATCTCATCATTGGCCTTGTCGTGTAGTCGCACCGTGATATCACCGGTTTTTTTAGCGTAAGTCATGCCTTGTTGCAGATAATTAACACGTTTTCTTAACCCACTGACCAATAGCAAGATAACACCTAGCATGACCATCACCGCGAAAACCAAGGCGGCCGACAGCTGGGCTACCGGTTGTGCAATCGCCGTTTCCAGCTCGCCAAGTGGAATCCGCGCGGAAATTGCACCACGCACGTCACCGATTTGCCAGTCGGTTTTGGTGCTACTGGGGTCGTGATTGTGACAATTTAAACAAGCTTGTGATGTCATAAAATCTGGCACCGCCATGCGGTAAAACGAACGACCGCCTGATTGTTCAATACGTATATAAGGTGTATTGGGGTCGGCCTCTAATGCGGCCAAGGCTGCGCGCTCAAACGCATCTAACTGTGCCTGACCTCGAAATGTAAACGGAAATGCACTAAATAATTTGACTTCACCGACATCACGCTCACTGCCGGATTGTCGCGACATTTCACCCAAGGCGAGCATCACATTGGCCGCTAAAGGAAGGTGCGTGGGATGGGTGGCATACTCATGGCTCAGTTGCATACCCGCTTGAATGACTTTGGGCACAATTTCATCCATATAAAACTGGCGAGAGTTTTTGGCCATGGTAATCATATCTTGCGCCGACCCCTCTCCTGCGGCAAATAAACTCTGATTTTTCATGTGCATCAATCGTTCGCCGACAATCCCCCCCACCAACAACATTAAAGACAGAATCGGGATCATCATTTTTTTCAAAAAAGACATATTTCGATAGGCATCGAGCTTGATATCCCAGGGGTGACGCGCTAAACCGTTTTTTAGTACCCGCTCCCCCTTTTCAATTTGCTGATATAAGGTTTGCGCAGCCTGTATTTCTTGATCCGTCGCGGGCGTTCGCCCAGAAAAATACCCCACAATACGCTCATTGTCTAGAATAGGAGATACATTGGCTCTCACCCAGTATTCCTCACCGGATTTGGCACGATTCACCACAATCGCTGTCCAACTTTTGCCGCTTTTTAGTGTCGCCCACATATCGGCGAACACCTGCTTAGGCACACTCGGATGGCGAATCTTATTATGCGGCTGACCGATCAGTTCATCATGTTGATAACCAGATATGTCTAAAAAGTCCTTTGATGCACTTAGTACTGTTCCATGTGTATCCGTAGTAGAATACAAAATATAGTGCGCAGGGATAACTATTTTTCGACTCATATGATTTCCTAGTAGCAATAAAAACTAGGCGCATTCTACCTGATTAAACGCACGGGTTTTATTACAAAATGTATCAACCCCCCGACTTTTTTTAAAAAAGGCAGCAAAACCTGCACGAAGTCGCAGGATCTATGGCCGCCAGCGGCTGGATGTGTTTCATAACAGCGCCTTAGGAGGAATGTAATGGCCGAGGTTTTTCGCTACCTGAAAGGTGGACGCCATCGATCGCAGGTCACTGGCTTGACGGGATAACTCTTCGGTCGCGGCGGTGGTTTCTTCTACTAATGCCGCATTTTGCTGGCCTACACCATCAATTTGGTCTATTGCCTGACTCACCTCTTGCACGCCCCTTGCTTGCTCCGAAGACGCTTGCGCAATATCCACCACAAGCTCATTGACTTGAACCACGCCTTGAGTAATGGTGTTAAAGGCGTGACTCGATTGATCAACCAGCTTGGCACTTTGTTTGATTTGTTGAACATTCGAGTCAATTTTGTGACGAATATCTTGCGCTGCTGCTGCCGATTTTTGTGCAAGGGCGCGCACTTCACCGGCCACCACGGCAAAGCCTCGCCCATGTTCACCTGCACGCGCTGCTTCGACGGCGGCATTCAAGGCCAGTAAGTTGGTTTGGAATGAAATCGCATCAATCAGTGCGGTAATCTCGGATATTTCGGTACTCACTGCACTCACACGTTGCATAGACTGAATCGTATCCTCCATCGTTTTCGCCCCCGACTCGGCTTCTTGTTGTAACTGCAGACTTAGACGTGCGGCATTGGATGAGTTTTTACTCGCATGATCAATACTGCTGGTCATCTGCTGCATCGAGGCCGATGTTTGCTCTAGCGCCGCCGCTTGTTGCTGGGTACGCGCGGAGAGTTCACCGCTGCCTTGCGTCAACTCTTCGGTCATTCTTGACACCACGTCGGCACTTTCAATCAGCCCTTGGGCGGTGCGTGCCAATTGTGAAATAGATTCATTAACGGCTTGTTTTAGCACCCCGAGGTTACCCTGATAGTCGCCAGCAACCTGCTGGGTTAAATCGCCCTGACTCATCCCGCGTGTTACCTGCACAATCTCATTGAGCGCGGTTTCTACGTCAGTGATCCCTTTATTGAAATCCATTCTGAGGGTATTGAGCTCACCGGGCATCGCTTCATTAATGCGATGACTAAAATCGCCCTGCGCCATCGATGAGGAGGCGGCGACTAGGCTATCGACCATCGATTGCAAGCACACCATAACGCTAACAACCCCTTCGATAATGCATTTAAATTCGCCTTCGATTTGTTCATCGACATGCACAACTTGTTTAAATTGACCTTCTGATAAGCCATTCAAGGTTTTATTTAAGGTCTCAAAGGTGAGGGCAATACGATCCATACTGCCATTGGTGACTTGTTTTAAGCGTTCCAGATCCCCTTCCGAGTTAAAGCCAATACGCTCATCAAATCGCCCGGCACTCAGTGCGCGTAATACCTGCGAGACACTGACCACCGCCAACTGAGAAGCGTTCATCAGGTTGTTATAAGACTCGACCATCCGACCTAACTCATCACGTGAATGACGCGCAACAATCCGTTGGGTAAAGTGCCCCCGACTGGCATTTTCCATCGCTTGCATCATGGTATTAATCGGCGCCATTAGCTTTTTAAGTGCAAAGAGAATCACCAGGGCAATCAATAAAATGGCCATACCAAATAGTGTCATGACGGTATATTCGGTCCAGCGTAATGTATTCGCAAACTCTGTAATATTTTGCTTTACATTCAACTGTAAAAGCGGGTTCTGTTGATCATCTTGAATCTGACGCGCGACATACTGCCAAATGATATCTTCTTGACCCTCGGCATCTTGCCATTTATCCGAGGTATAAAACACCTGTCCATCGAGTAGCGTAATCTGCAAGGGTAAGCCCAATATACGCTCCACTTCGCGCAAATTATGCGCGGGATCGACCATGAGTTCTAAATAACCCAGTACCCGCAAGCCACCATAAGGCATCACGATCGAATAAACCGGACGCTGGTCTTGGGTGTGCAAAAACGTCAATGGCGTCATACTTTCTGCGCGATTACGCGCTAATGCGCGCGCTTTATAATCGGGATTCATTTGTGTTCCAGGGTTCCAGCCTTCGGCCTTGATTCCTTGAGCTAACAAGTTAAACTGCGCATCATACATCCTTATACCTAAACCTGACAATTCGCCCCGACCGAATGCACCACTGGAAAAATTTTCAACCAAATAGGATTCCATCTCGGCTTTTGCGGCGATATCCTGTGGGTTCGCGACTAAACGCCGAGATAGGGTTCTGAAGGTTTGGGTATTTTGTGCGGTGATAATCACCTGTTGCATTTTAGGTTCGGTATAGCGCAACTCGGTTCGCGCAGCCAGTTCGACGGTTTGTGCAATATCCTCGACCCACAAGGCTCTGACCTGTTTATCAATGTAGTTAAGCGACAAGAACACCAATGCCGCTAAAGGCAATAAAAACGCCAACAACAGCGCATTCGCTTTTGAGCGCAGTTGCCAATCGCGTAGACGCACAAACGGGTTAAACTTTTCTCGCCTTAGCTGACCTTTGGTTAAGGGCACGCCGCCTTCTAGCGCCATCGCACCGGTATGCAGTAACGGATATAAGCTTTCAGCAAGCGCAATTTGCTCCTCGGTGGCGGGCGTGCGCACTGAGATGTATTCAACAATTTCACCTTGCGGATTACGAATCGGCGAGGCATTCGCCACCACCCAGTAATGGTTTCCATTTCGCGCTCGGTTTTTTACAATACATTGCCAACTGCGGCCTTGTTTGAGGGTATCCCATAGGTCTTTAAATGCATTCGCCGGTACATCAGCATGGCGAATAATATTGTGGGGCTGACCAATCAGTTCTTCTCGCGAATAACCACACACATGTGCAAAGTCATCACTGGCATCGGTGATGGTACCAAATAAATCGGTTCGTGAGGTTAACACATAACTTGGAGGGATTATAATTCGCCCTTGTGGCGTTACATCGAGTTCAGACAACATAGATTTGCTCTTCTTTTAGCGTTTAAGTCTCAGGGTATTCAACATGCAGTGCAAACCCACCTTGCATCACGTAAAAGAATGCTTGCACTGCATATTTATATAGTTAACACCCATGCCAGCTGGCCGGTGCATCGTGCCTTCGCATCGGTGTTAATTAAAGATAGATCATTAGAATGGAGGTATTTGAATTAACGCTCTGCGGGTAACCCGGCACTCGCCCACTCTTCCCAGCCGCCTTGAAAGTAATAGATATTTTTGTAACCGGCCTTGACCGCTTTTGTTGCTGAATCACCACTGCGCCCACATTTTGGGCCGTTACAGTAGAATACAACGGGCGTTGACTTGGTTGGAATGACGTTGGCTAGACTGGCTTCATCGGTTTCAATATTAGGCAAAAACACGGCACCTGGAATCCAGCCTGCCGCTTGTCTATCTTGTGGGATACGTGCGTCGACAATCACTAAATCAGGCAAACTTTCTGCAAGATCCAGTACTTTTTCGGCATTCACTTTCGTTGTACCTGGGACATGGTCCAAAACGGGACCCGCCGCCTGCACACTGCTAAAGCTAAAGAACAACACGGCAAGACTCATATACTTCAATAGATTATTTCTCATGGTACCACTCCCATTACTTTTATATTTTAAACAATCAAACTGCACTAAATAACTTTCACGCCCTTGACCAATTGAGCAAGAAAATGAAAAGTTGGGCTAATTATATAATTAATTCGAGTTTTGATTTATTACAAAAAATATCAATGCAGAAACTGAGAAAAACGACAGGGTATACCAACGAGTTAGTCTAGCTCAACCCATTTATCTAATTCAGTGAAATACAACACCCATTTTTGAGCGCGCTGTTCAATTTGATTAAAGAGTGCGCCATAACGCGCAAGTTGTGGACGGTAATGACTGATTAAACTGGCAAGATAGCTGGCTTGATCCGTCGCGTCGTGTGTCTGTTGCACACTGGTTTTGTAGTCGATGATCCAACGCGTGCCGGTTTCATCGATAAAGGTGCGGTCAACGATGTGGTTTTCAATCTGCTCGAATTTAGCGGTTAGCGCCAATTCACAGGCGGCCTCGGCATGGTCGTTTTGCAACGCCCAGCGCAGCCTTGGGTGTGCTAATGCATTGCGCATAGAGTGCTCAACCCGACCAACCGCCTGATTCAAGGCGGCAGCTGGCACGCCCTGCTCACTCAACCAGCTACGATAAATGGCACGACATTGGGCATTCGGTGGTTGGCGCCAGTGTGCTATACCAATATGCGCGATCTGTTCAAGCAGCGCATGCACTAAATCGCCAACACGTTGAGCAACCAGGCCTGCTTGATAGTCCCGCGGGGTTTGTTGGTTAGATTCTGCACTTTCGTCTAGTTGGCGCGTTGCCTTGGCTTTACTGGCTTTTACCGCTGGCAAAGGCTGAGGTGTTTGACTGCGCCAATCTTCTGGCTTATGGGTTTGATAGGGCAAATACTTGATCATAGCCGCCGACATTGGGCTGTCGATTGCGCTAGCCGGCATGGCGGCTAGGCGTTCAATTTCTTGGTCAATCAGTGGCAAAAACTCGCCCGCGACCTGTCGCCAAAGGGGTGCCAGTAGGCTGGTGCTTGGTGGCTGAATGCGGGTATCTGTGTTTAATGTTCGAGCAGCTTGGCTTGATGAAAGATTCAGGCTGGCAAACAGATGTAATTGGTTTTCCGCGCGTGTCGCCGCAACATAAAACAAACGACCGTCTTCAAACTGTTGTTTTTGCTGCTCTACCTTCGCAATCAATTTATTCAACGCTCCACTTTGCCCGGTTTGATCCAGCGGAGCCAGCACCAACCCTTCGCCCTGTTCACTCGCAAACTCTAGCCAGCTGACGAGTGCGCGCTCGTTATGGCGCGGCTGTTTTGCCAAGCTAGGCAAGAATACGGTATCAAACTGCAGGCCTTTGGATTTATGCATCGTCATGAGCTGCACCTTCTGCGCTTCTGGACGGCTATCGCCCCCTGCGTAGAGGGTTTGCACCCAGTTGTCGAGCTGTTGGCTATCCAGCGGTTCTGGGCTTTGATCCCATTGCGCAAGCCCTTCAAAAAACACCTGCACATTATCCAGCTCTACCTCAGAATCCAGTGTTTGTGCCGCGGCTAATTGCCACCAGGCCTGGTGAACAACCCGTGAAAAAGGCTGTGAGCCGATCAGCGCCATCGCGCTTTGTAATAGGGGCCAGGCTTGCGCCAAACGCGCTTGGCCCTCGGCTGTGCAGTTCAACCAGGCCTGGTCATCCGCCAAGCAAGCGGTGACGGGCGCATAAAGTTTGGACTTGTCCGCCCCCAACAAGGCATACAAATCCACCAAGGATAAACCAATAAACGGCGCACGCAATAATGCAATCCAGGCACCTCGGTCGCTACCATGCAATAACGCACGCGTTAAGGCGAGGCAGTCTTGAATTTCTTGGCGCTGGTTCAAGCCTTCTAACTCAACCGCACGAAACGCGATCCCCTGTTGTTTAAGCTGGTAGGCTAAGGGCGCTAAATGCGAGCGCGAGCGCCCTAGCACCGCAATGCGGCCAGCGCCGTCATCCTCCGCCAACTCACTCATGCGATGCTGAATGATTTCAGCCATCTGCTGCGCTTGCGCAGCGTCAGTCTGATTCACGGCCCAGTGAGTCTGGATTGCGCTATGCATCGCCGTTTGGTTTTCGAGCGCGTCTGCACTGGATTGTGCTTTCGCCTGTGCTTGCGCTTGTTCTTGTTCTTGCGCTTGTGGGCTGGGTTGCGCCGGTGCATAACTGACCGCCCCCAGCACCAAATCATCTTGTTTAGGAAAGACTTTAGCGAAGGTCTGGTTGTACCAGTTGACCAACGCGGCATTTGAGCGAAAGTTCACCGTTAGATTCAACGGCGTTAACGTAAACGCTAAGGCTTGGTTGGTCCAAACCTGCAAGAAATTGCCGACCTCCGCTTCGCGGAAACGGTAAATCGATTGCATCGGATCGCCCACAATAAACAGGCTGCGCCCATCACCGGGCATCCAGCCGCGTACCAGCTTTTTAACCAAATCAAACTGACCCACACTGGTGTCTTGAAATTCGTCGATAAGCAGGTGTTGAATTTGATAATCCAATTGCAGTGCTAGATCAGTCGGTGCTTCATCGTCACCCAAGGCTTCGGATGCCGCTTGGGCGACTTCGATAAAATCGGTTTCTCCCGCGCTTTTAAAGGCTAATTTTAGATGCGCAACGGCATGCGTCAGCAACCTAATTAAATGCGCCAAATCTTGCCATTGAAGATCGGTGTATATCGGATCAGGAAGCGTCATTAAATCCGCTAAGCCACTCACGGAGGCATCAGACAAACGGTTGGCCAGTTCAGCCAGCAGCCCTTGCATCTTTTCTTTCGGCGCTTTGTCGCCAGCCGGAAAGCCACTACGCGCATCGACTTTTTTACGCAGCTCGCCCTTTTGAGTTAACACAAAACCTGCCAGTTCACGCCAAGCGCCAAGGTCTTCTAGCTCGAACCCCAAGGGCCAATCGGCTTGCGCCAAGGATTGCAGCGGCACATCAGGCTTATTGCCCAATACAAACCTCGCCAATTCGGGAAGCTCTTCACCCAGTTCAATAACAGGGCCGAGCTGCATGATCGCTTGCTGGGCTTGCTGTAATACCAAGGCTTCTAAAGCGCTTTCTAGTTGTTCACGTTGTGCGCCGCCGAGTAAAATCCGCATCCACTGATCTCGCTTTTTCAACATGCTGACCAACTGGTTTTCAGCACGACGATAACGGCCATTCACCAAGCGCAATAACGCCGCACTTTCTGTTTGTACTGCCTCCGAAGCCAGCACCGCGCGCGCGGCCTCGACATATAAGGCATCACTATTTTGCTGTAAACTCGGTTGGGTGCCTAGTTTGGATAAAAACGGCATTTGTTGCACCAGATAGCCATTCATTGAATCAATCGTTCGAATGCGCAAACGATTTGGATTATCCAATAAGCACCAGGCCTGGTCACGATCACGCTGCACTACATCGCGCGCTAAGCGCCAGGTGTTTTGGTCATAGACCTTATCGCTGTCGCACGTTGGATTAAGCCCCTGTTTAATCGCATGTAATACCCGCTCACGCATTTCAGCGGCGGCTTTTTTAGTAAAGGTCATCGCGACAATCTGCTCGGGCGTTTCCACCCGCGCTAACAGCGCCAAAAACCGCTGAGTTAACAAAGCGGTTTTGCCTGAACCGGCTGGCGCTTGGACGATGTAAGAAAAATGCGGGTTAATCGCGCTTAAACGCGCCGCGCTATCGGCTAGGTTATCTTGCTGGAGCGCAGGATGCCAGTTTGGGTTATGGGCGACATGGGTGTTCTCGGCGATGCTTGGGTTGTGGGCGTTCATCTAATTATCCTCCGACTGCATATCTTCATTATCAAGCGGCGTCGTACGCTGGGCCTTGACCTCAGGTAAACGCAAGGCCAACAGCGAAGGCGAATAAGCCAAGTCCTGCTCCTTAGTGAAGCGCATACTGGCATCACCCTGCGCTAGGGCTTGAGCAAGCTGCTCAACTTGTTGCATTAAGAAGTCGATAAAATCAGGCCATGCGACATCCTGCCAATCGCCTTTTTCGCTGATTTTATCCCAACTTTTACCGGTTTTTACAACCAGGCCTGGTTGCTCACTAAGCAGATTCCAATTAACCCCCTTATCCGAACTCAACAAACCATAACCCAGCCCCGCAATCGGTGAATCAATCGCATGCAAATACACCGCTAATTGCGGCGCACGAATCGGTTCAGACAGCAAATCGTTCACGCTGGCTTGACCGGTTTTATAATCCAATAACAGCGCGCCTTGCTCGGTTTGGTCAATGCGGTCTATCGAGATTTTAAAGCCGATACCGGCAAGCGTAAGCTCCAGTTCTAACTCGGTCGCCGTCACTTCAAAGCCACATGGCCGCGCGCGCTCCAGCTCAATCCATTGTTGTAATAACACACCCATCCGCTGCTGTTCTTGCGCCAGATAACTTGGCGAGAAATGCGATTGAAGCTGGCTAAATTCCTCGGCTAATAAATCCGCGAGTTGCTGATCTACTTGATCCGCTTCCATTGCTAACAGCGCGCTTTGAGTGCGCGTTTGTTGCCAAAAAAGTTGCAGGACACGATGTAAAATCCGCCCCTGGTCGGTACTGGCTAGGCCGTCTTCCACCGAATCCAAACCATACTTTGCACCTAAGCGATAATCAAAAAACGCCATCAAGGGACATAGCATTTGGGCTTTTAAAATCCCCGAACCGCCCGGCGCACGCTGCCCCGCTTCAAACGGTGGCGCTTGGTTATCCAACCGCCATTCGGCTTGGGGTCGTTGCAACCAGGCCTGGTGGCTAGCGCTGCAAAACGGCTGCGCGGGGTAATGATTGATTAAATCTTCAAGCAAGTTGGCGATCAATGGACTTGGAAGGCTCATCGCCTCCCCTTTCTGACGTGCATAACTCAACACCACCCGAGGCGCACTGGCTTTCAAACGCTGGGTCAAGTGTTGCGCATAATGCAATTCACGCGGCGCATCACAACGCGGACACTGTTGCTGGCGCTGCCAACTCAATGGCAAAAAGGCATTAGGCTGAGGGGGGCGTGGCCAAGCTTCGTCATTCAACCCCATCACCCAAAGCGCATCAAACGGCTGACCGCCAGCTTCGAGCATACCGATGACTTGAATCGGCTGGGTCCAGGTACTTTGTGCTTGATGCAGTGTTTGGGCGCAATAGGCTTGCCATTGGCTGAGCCAAGCGCTCAGGCTTTGCTTGCTCGGCATCGCGCGCAAACTGGCAAAACTTTGTAACGTGTCTAGCCATTTTTCGCGTTGCTGATAAATCTCTGAGCTAAAGCCTGCCAACTTGGCATCAAATAATCCGACCACTTGACTCACCCAGTCAGCAAATTGAACGAGATTAGGCGATGTGGGTGGGCTAATGTCGTGCATTTGAATTAAGAGTTTGCGCAAACTATCAGGCCAAGCAAGCTGTTCAGTTCGCTGCGCCAAGGCCGGCCAGTTTAACCGCGCCCATTGTAATTTACGCAGTTGATTATCCAAGCCCTGTAACCCACTCAGCTCACCCAATTGAAACGGCGAGGTGAGCCATTGACTCCAATCTTGATACACCAGCGGTTGTTTGGGTTGCGCTGCCATTTTTAAACTTTGGTGCAAAAACCCAACATAAGGCAGTTGGGTCAAAGGCGTGCCCAAAGAAATATTGTAAAGCCGCTCGGTTGAATGCTGAGCAAGTATAGGGTGATTTTCAAACGCTTGATATAAGGCATCATCCAACCAAAAGGCTAAGGGCGCTTTGATGTCAGCGACATTCGGCGCGACAACGGCCACCCGCAAGCTCAATACACTGTGCCCTTGCTCTATGGCGTTTTGCAGGGTTTGAGCGCAAAATAACGCCGCCTGTTGGCATTCATCCCGCAGGTCGGCGGCGGCATAGATTTGACCGGTTTGTGTTTGACCGATTTGTGTTTCCGTGTAGCCAAGCTCAGCCATAGTATGCTGGCATCCACGCAGGCTAGACAGGTTTTTCCAATGGTGCATCACCGGCGTCAGTTCGTCAAAACCATGCCATATCACCTGCTGCGGACAGCCACCCACGCCCTGCTCAAACCAAGCCAAACGCTGTTGCATTAAGCTTGGCTCGTCAATAAACCCGCGTTTTTCCAACCAGGCCTGGTAGTCCTGCGCACAAAGCGAGAACAGTTGGCTTTCTTCTGTAAAAAGCGCCTGCGAGGTCGTATCTTGCTGATCACGGTAACTCTGCCATAAGCACCAGGCCTGGTAGAGTTGTTTAGCTGTATCCGCCAGGTTTAACAAGGGCGTTGGCGAATATTTTACAAGCAAAGTTTGCCATTGTTGAGTGGCCTCAAATACCGAGATTAAATGTTTAGGCAGACTCGGCAGCTCACCACGCAATAGCGCCTGCTGCTGCCAAGCTGACCAAAACTGGCTCCAAGTAAAAATACTCGGCGTCAAACTCACTTTTGCATCACTATCTAATGCAAATTGAACCTTCAATGCCTGACTAAGCCGCGAGTTCGCGGTGAGATGAATAACCCGTTTGTCGGTAAACTTTTGTTCGCTCATGCCTTGCCCTCTTCGCTTTCCGCTGCCTGCAATTCGCGCTCGATTTGTTCAATGCTGGGCAGGCTGCTTTCAAGCGTTTCCGGCAGAGCGCGGGTCAGCTCGTAGCTGGAAACGCCGATGGGTTTATCAAAACCCCGCAAGGCATACTCGGCCAGCACCCTGTTGGGTTGCTGACACAGGATCAGGCCGATGGTGGGTTGATCGGTTTCGTGGCGGAGCTTGTCATCCACCACATTGCAGTAGAAGTTGATTTTTCCGGCGTATTCGGGTTTGAAGTCGCCACGCTTGAGCTCAATCACCACATAGCAACGCAGCTTGAGATGATAAAACAGCAGATCAATATAGAAGTCCTGCTCGCCGATATCAAGATGGTATTGCCGCCCGACAAAGGCAAAGCCCTGCCCGAGCTCCAGCAGAAACTTTTCCAGATGAGCGACCAGCCCGGTTTCCAGTTCGCGTTCGTGAAAACCCGACTCGAGGGTCAAAAAGTCAAACAGATAAGGGTCTTTCAGCGTTTGCTGCACCAAGTCGGAGTCAGGAGCGGGCAGACGGCTGGCAAAGTTGCTAATGGCCCGTCCTTGGCGGTGGTGCGCAGCAGATTCAATCTGCATCACTAGGATATTGCGGCTCCAGCCATTATTCACGGCGGCTTGCATGTACCAGCGGCGAGTGGGCAAATCTTTGACCTTAGCCATCAGTTCGGCGTGATGCCCCCAGGGGACAGACTGCAGCAGTTCAGCGGGGAAAAGTGCCGCAGCTTGTGGCACTTCTGACGGGACATCCGTTTGTGCCACGGCTTGTGGCACAAAATTGAGCCGTGGATATTCGCGGTAGAAAGCCAGCATGCGCTTGATATTGCGTTCGGAAAACCCCTTCTCTTCGGGTAACGCATTGTGCAAGTCACGCGCGAGGCGTGGAATCACACCGGCACCCCAGCCTTCCTGTTGCTGGCGACTATTGATCAGCTCGCCAATTTCCCAATAAAGCCGGATCAGCTCGGCATTGACCGCCAACACGGCGCGCGTCTGAGCGTGGCGAACGCGTTGCTTGATGTCGGTTAGCAAGCCGGTATAGCCGATGGGTAAACTCCCTGCGTTGTCACTCATGCCACTATCTCCTCACCTTCAATTTCCACCACAATCGCATCAATGTCCCTGCACATACGGTCGATTTTGGCGACGGTGGTTTTTAGTTCGCCATTACGTTTTGTAATATCAATTTTTTCGCGAGTGTCTTTGGCTTCGACATCGTTGCTGACGCATAGATTGTAGCTGTAGTCGCAGTCATTGGCGGCGCGTTGTTGCATGCTGGACATAGCGTATTTCCTTATAAACCATAGAGCTGACTAATAATCGGATGTCCGTTTTGTTTTAGCCAAGCTCTGGCTTGGTCTGTGTCGGGATAGTGGTGACGCGACAGCTGCCAGAAGGCAGGCGAATGATTCATGTGAGTTAAATGACAAAGCTCATGCACGATAACATAGTCCACCACCCATTGTGGCAACCCGATTAACATCCAGTTTAATTGAATGCGCCCATGACGATCACAACTTCCCCAACGCGCTTTATAGGTTTTGATTTGCAGTCGCGTCGGCTGAAAACCTGTCTGCGCCACCCAATAATTAAAACGTGAAGGCAGCCATTCATTCACCCGCTCTAAATACCAGTAGAACAACGCTTGTTTAGGATCTGTTTCAGAAGGGATTAAAAGATGCCCATCACGCGGCTGTACGACACACCCCTCACCTTGCACTAAAACCAAACCCTCACCCAAAAACGGCCAACGCTCGCCAACTGAGCCGGTATATACCACTGGCTGAGGTTTTAAAGCTAGTTTTGAAAGCTGTTCTTCTAACCAGGCCTGGTTGGCCGATGCAAAGGATTCAATGTACTTAAAGGGAACATTCGGCGGCGATAATATCGCCACCTCACCCGTCGGCGAAATACGCAAAGCTAGACGTTTGCGCCTTGAGTTGATTTTGATTGGAATACGCTGCTTACCAAGCTGAACGCCATTCTGATATGACATTTAGTGCTCGCGAGTGGCTACGAATTTTAATTTTGGCCAGCGTTCTTCGGTTAGCTGTAAATTAACCCGCGTTGGGGCGATATAGACCAGTTGATCGGCGGCATCGTAGGCGACGTTGTCGGTCACCTTATCGAGGAACTTATCAATTTCTGCCTTGTCGCCAATAATCCAGCGCGCGGTGGCGACGTTGACCGGTTCAAATTGGCAGGTTACCTTGTATTCATCGGCTAATCGTTGTGCGACTACTTCAAACTGCAAAATACCCACGGCGCCCAAAATTAAATCGTTGTTTATCACAGGGCGGTATAACTGGGTCGCGCCTTCCTCGGATAATTGAGTTAAGCCTTTTTGCAAGGCTTTCATTTTCATTGGGTCTTTTAAACGTGCGCGGCGGAACAGCTCAGGCGCAAAGTTTGGGATACCGGTAAACTTTAGGATTTCGCCTTCGGTAAAGGTATCGCCGATTTTTATTGTGCCATGATTATGCAGCCCAATGATATCGCCTGGATAGGCTTCTTCGGCCTGTTCACGTTTATTGGCTAAAAAGGTAATGGCTTTAGATATTTTGACATCCTTGCCAATGCGAACGTGTTTAAGTTTTTTACCGGCTTCATACTTACCCGATACTATGCGCATAAACGCTACACGGTCACGGTGTGCGGGGTCCATATTGGCCTGAATTTTGAACACAAAACCGGTCATTTTATCTTCATCCGCTTTGACGAATCGGTCTTCGGTTTCACGGCCTTTGGGCGGCGGCGCATACTGCGCAAAGCCATCCAACAACTCTTGTAAACCAAAGTTATTCACCGCCGAACCAAAGAAAACCGGGGTTTGTTTTCCCGTTAAAAAACGCTCTAAATCGAATTCATGGCTCGCGCCGCGCACCAATTCAATTTCATCACGTAGTTCATCGGCCATACTGCCAATCAGTTCATCGAGTCGAGGATTGTCTATTCCTTGAATAAGCTCACCTTCACCGGCACGTTGTCCGTCGGCTTGGGCAAACAAGCGAATCGTGTCGTTATAGATATTGTAAATCCCTTTAAAGCGCTTACCCATGCCAATTGGCCAAATCATCGGGGCGCATTCAATCTTTAACACCTCTTCCACTTCGTCCAACAACTCGATCGGCTCTTTGCCCTCACGGTCCATTTTGTTGATGAAGGTTAAAATCGGCGTATCCCGCAGACGACAGACTTCCATCAATTTAATGGTTCTGTCCTCTACCCCTTTAGCCACGTCAATCACCATTAGCGCCGAATCCACCGCGGTCAGCACCCGATAGGTATCTTCGGAGAAATCCTCATGCCCCGGGGTATCTAGCAGATTCATCATCACGTCTTTATAAGGAAACTGCATCACCGATGAGGCGACAGAAATTCCACGCTCCTGCTCCATTTTCATCCAGTCTGAGGTTGCACCGCGATCGGTTTTTCGGCTTTTAACCGCACCGGCCATTTGAATCGCGCCACCGTATAATAGGAGTTTTTCAGTGACGGTAGTTTTACCCGCATCCGGGTGAGAGATAATCGCAAAGGTGCGACGACGTGTGGTTTCTAAAATCAATGACATGGTTTTCTACTTATTAATCAGATAGTGACACGCCCAAACGGGTATTGGGCGCGTGTTGAAATTAACGCTTTAGAGGCTTTCGTTTGTTTTCGCTCGTTTAGCTTCCGCTTCTAAAAAGGCACGTTTTAAATCGTCATCCTCTTCTTCCTCACCGTTCTCTTTTTGTTTCTTAACCGGTGGCATTAGGTCCTGCTTCGACACACCTAACGCCAAGGCTGTGCTACTCGCCACATAAATCGACGAATAGGTTCCCACCACAACACCCACAATCAAGGCCGTGGCAAAGCCATGAATAATCTCACCGCCCAGCGTAAACAAAGCGGCTAAAACCATCAATGTGGTTAAGGAGGTCATCAAAGTTCGCCCTAGCATGTCATTCAACGCCTTGTTACTCACCTCAACCGGGGTGCCATCCCTAACAGTGCGGAAGTTTTCTCGCACTCGGTCGAACACCACAATCGTGTCGTTGAGCGAGTAACCTATGATGGCGAGCAACGCCGCTAGCACGGTTAAATCAAACTGCATCTGGGTCCAAGCAAAGATACCGACGGTGATCGTCACGTCATGCACCAGAGCGGCAATCGCGCCCAATGAAAAACGAAACTCAAAGCGTAACGCCACATAGATCAGTATCCCGATGAGCGCATACAGCACCGCTAACGCGCCATCGGTAGTTAACTCTTCACCCACCTGAGGGCCAACAAACTCAACGCGGCGTAGTTCGATCTTGTCGCTGGTGGCTTTTTGCAGCGCATCCATCACCTCATTGCTCAAGGTCGCCGAGGCCATGCCTTCACGCGGCGCAATTCGAATCAGCACTTCACGCGATGAGCCAAAATGCTGAACCTGCGCTTCTTCATAGCCTGCGGTGGCTAAATCCTGACGAATCAGATTTAAATCCGCACCTTGCGGATACGTCAGTTCAATAATCGTCCCCCCGGTAAAGTCCACCCCCAGGTTAAGACCTTTATACCAGATGCCGAAAATGGAACCCGCGATTAAAATCAACGAGAAAACCACCGCTGGATAGCGGATTTTCATAAAGTTTATCTTGCCAAAATCAGTTTGACTTGGGCTTTCAATGGTTTGTGTTGTGTCCGTCATTTCAAGCTCCTAAATCGACAGTTTCTTAACCGGCTTATTGCCATACAGCATATTGACAATCGCGCGGGTGCCTAAAATGGCGGTAAACATCGAGGTGATAATCCCAATCGTCAAGGTAATCGCAAAGCCTTTAATTGGACCAGTACCAAAACTAAACAATACAATCGCCGCCAGCAGTGTCGTGATATTCGCATCGGCAATGGTGATAAACGCCTTCTCATAGCCCGCATGAATCGCGGTTTGTATCGAGGAGTTTTTCAGCTCCTCTTTGATCCGCTCAAATATCAGCACATTGGCATCCACCGCCATACCCACCGTTAACACGATCCCGGCAATACCCGGTAGGGTTAAGGTCGCTTGCATTAAAGACAAGACCGCGACAATCAACACGAGGTTTAACGTCAATGCGATATTGGCAATCATGCCAAAGGTTTTATAACGCCAAGCCATAATAATCAATACTAGGATAAAACCGACAATCACCGACATTAAGCCTTGATCAATGTTGTCTTGACCTAAGCTAGGGCCTACAGTACGCTCTTCCACAATTTCCATCGGCGCCGCTAACGCACCCGCACGAAGTAATAATGCTAAATTTTGTGCTTCTTGGGAGCTTGAAATACCGGTAATTTGAAAACGGTTGGCAAACTGATCTCGAATCACCGCCGCGTTAATCACATCCCGCGTCACGATGCGTTCACGCACCATTTCACCATCACGCTCAACCGTTTCAACACGACTTTCAATAAACACCACCGCCATGCGGTTGCCAATATTGTCACGCGTGGTCGCCAACATCCGACGTCCACCGGCACTATCCAATGTCACACTTACCTGCGGTGAACCCTGCTGCGCATCGATACCCGATTGAGCGTTAATCACGCTCTCACCCGAAACAATAATGCTTCGTTGCAACAAAATTGGTCGTCCATCACGGAAAGTATAAAGCTGTGAATTCGGAGGCACTACGCCTGTGCGCACGGCACGCTCGGCATCACCGCGTTCATCAACTAGCCTAAATTCAAGCGTCGCGGTGGCACCTAAAATTTCTTTTGCTCTTGCCGTGTCTTGTACACCCGGTAATTGCACCACAATACGGCGCTCACCCTGCTGCTGAATAATCGGCTCGGCTACACCTAATTCATTAATACGGTTGCGTAGCGTCGTAATGTTTTGTTGCAGGGCAAACTTTTTGGTTTCGTCAATCACGCGTGAAGATAGACGTAATTCAATTAAAGCTTGGCCCTCCTCATCTACTGAGCGAGACTCAAGCTCATTACGATATTCACGGCTTAATAAACTAAACCCTTGATCACGGGCATCAGGCGTGCGGAAAAGCACCCGTAAGGTTTCGGCTTGATAATCAATTGCTTGGTAGCGAATACGCGCATCACGTAACAGCACACGAATTTCATCATCAAAACGTCGGTATGCACCCTCTACTGCGGCATCCATATCCACATCCATTAAGAAGTGCACCCCGCCGCGCAAATCCAAACCTAAATACATCGGCTGTCCACCGAGTGAACGTAGCCAGTTGGGTGTCGCCGGCGCGAGGTTAAGGGCGACGATCGCTTGACGACCAAAGGTTTCACGGATTAGATCATTCGCGCGTAACTGGGTTTCAACATCATCAAACCGAATAAGGTATTGTTGACCATCAAATACCATTGATTTAGGCACTAGGCCTGCTTGCGCCAAGGTCGTTTCGATTTGCTCGGTGGTTTGTGCGTTAAACTGCCCAACTTGTGCAGGTGACACCTGAACCGCAGGGTCATCGCCAAACAGGTTGGGCATCGCATAGGTCAAACCCAACACCACAGCGATGATGAGTACAAGATATTTCCACATCGGAAAACGATTAGAAATAAGGTTACGTTGAGATTCAAACATGGATTTTGCCTTTAGATGGGCTGAGTGCCAAATGACACATTAAGATCAATTTTAAAACAAACAATTTAATGTAAAAAAGGGGCAAACGCCCCTTTGCTTCCGAATCAGCCGATTAGTTCTGCTTTTCGGTTTTCTCGGTTTTTTCCGTTGATTCTGAATCTATCTCAGCATCATCTTCATCTTTCTTCGTGTTTTTGTTATCCACTCTTGCCGCCGTGCCTTTTAATGTACCCTTAGGCAGTAAACGCGCGATATTTTGACGATCCACCTTAACCACAACATTCGGCGCAATCTCAAGGTCACAAAAGGCTTCATCCAAATCACGAATCTTGCCGCCTATACCGCCATAAGTAATGATTTCATCGCCTTTTTGTACTTCGCTCACTAGTTTACGGTGTTCTTTAACTTTCTTTTGCTGTGGGCGAATCAATAAGAAATAGAAAATAACGAATAGCAAAATAAGTGGAATTAAACCTTCCCAACCCGCGCCGCCAGAACCGCCGCCATCAGCCATTGCATTACTAATAAAAAAATCCATAAAGCGCTCCATATTTAAATATTAAAAAATTAGTCGTCGTATTTTGGCACAAGCGCCAATAAAAATCAGCTTTTTATTTACCTAAGCCGCCCATACCACCCATGCCGCCTAAGCCACCCATGCCAGGCGGCAATTTGCCTGCCATGCCGCGCATCATATTTTTAAGGCCGCCCTTTGACATTTTTTTCATCATTTTTTGCATTTGATCAAACTGTTTCAACAACTTATTGATATCTTGCACCTGCGTACCTGACCCCATCGCGATACGGCGCTTTCTAGACCCTTTTAGGAGCGTTGGAAAGGCGCGCTCTTGGGGTGTCATCGAATTAATAATGGCTTCAAGCTTTTTAAACTCACGTTCAGCAAAACCTTCTTGCATCTGGTTTTTTACCTGACTCATGCCGGGCAACTTGCCTAACAAGCCGCCAATGCCACCCATTGTTTGAATCTGCACCAGCTGCTCACGGAAATCCTCTAAATCAAACTTACCGGTTTTTTGCAGTTTACTGGCAAAGGCCTGGGCTTTTTTCTGATCAATCTTTGTTTCAGCTTCCTCAATCAGGCTGAGCACATCGCCCATTCCCAAAATACGCCCTGCCATACGGTCTGGGTGAAACAACTCCAACGCTTCGGTTTTTTCGCCCGCACCAATAAACTTAATTGGCTTACCGGTTATTTCACGAATCGATAGCGCCGCACCGCCACGCGCATCACCATCGGTTTTAGTTAAGATAACACCTGTTAAGGGCAAGGCGTCATGGAATGCACGCGCGGTTATTGCCGCATCCTGCCCGGTCATCGCGTCAACCACGAAGAGCGTTTCAATCGGCTTGATCGCCTGATGCAGTGCTTTGATTTCATCCATCATGTCGCTATCAACGTGCAATCGGCCGGCGGTATCGACGATTAACACATCCATAAATTGGCGTTTGGCTTCGCCACGTGCGCGCTCAACAATATCAACCGGTTTTTCATTGGCATTGGAGGGTGAGAACTTTACATCCACTTGTGCCGCTAGGGTTTCAAGCTGCTTAATCGCTGCCGGACGGTAGACATCCGCCGACACCACCATCACTTTTTTCTTTTCACGCTCTTTTAACCAACGCGCCAACTTGGCCACCGATGTGGTTTTACCCGCACCCTGTAAACCGGCCACCATAATCACCGCAGGCGGTTCAACTTTAAAGTTTAATGGCTCAACTTCTTTACCCATGGTTTCGGTAAGTTGCTCGCGGACAATTTTAATGAATGCCTGCCCAGGATTGAGTGACAAGGACACCTCTTGACCGAGTGAGCGCTCTTGCACCTTGGCAATAAACCCTTTTACAACAGGTAAAGCCACATCGGCTTCTAATAAAGCACGACGTACATCACGCAAGGCATCTTTTATGTTATCTTCGGTTAATCGCCCTTGCCCACGCAAGGACTTCATCGTTTTGGCTAAACGATCGGATAAATTTTCAAACATGACCATCTCTCAATTGATTTAAAATTTGTTCTTCTATACACTTTGAATTTGGTTATTATAACGGATAACAACCCGACTCACACCCTAAGGAATTTGAATGATTAGTAACTTAAGCGCATTAATGGCTAGTTTGCTTTATTTTATGAGCGCCTATTATCTGATGCGCTGTATTCGTAATACTGAAACAGCTGGCCTGTCAATGCGTGTCCCGATTCTGGTCAGCGCCGCCTTTGGTTTAGTTTTGCACACCATTTCACTCACGCTGACACTATTTACACAATCAGGCATGATTTTTAGTTTCGGCAACGGCCTCTCCTTAATTGGCTGGATCGGGGTGTTTTCACTGCTAATTATCAGCTTAAATAAACCGACGGAAAGCCTCGGCGTGTTTATCTTCCCGCTCGCCGCCTGTGTGACGCTGCTCCCCTTGTTTATTGGTCATCCGCATCCGATTGATTATAGTTTGGGCTTTCATGTCGTCATATCTATTTTTGCTTACAGTGTGCTTGGCTTAGCCACGGCACAGGCTATTTTATTTTCAATTCAAGAAAAACGTTTTCAGAAACGAAAGCTAAGCAATTTAATTCGCGCCTTGCCCCCCTTGCAAGTCATGGAAAAAACGTTAATTCAGCTGATTATTTTAGGGTTCATTATTTTATCCATCGCTATTTTGAGCGGTGCCTATTTTATTGAAAACTTTTTTGACCAAAAACTCGCACATAAAACCTTTTTCTCTATTTTAGCCTGGTTTACCTATGCCTTATTTTTATGGGGCCATTTTCAACGAGGTTGGCGCGGGCAAAAAGCCGCCCGCTATACCGTTTGGGCTTACAGCTTTTTAGCCATTAGCTATATTGGCACACAAGGGGTATTGATGGTCATGCGCGTGCTTTAGTGTTAGGCTTTCACAAGAATTTGCTATAATCGCTTTTCGTTATTAATTAGATGGATTCACTTTGAACGACATACCTCTGCTGTTTTTATTTTTAACCCTTTTTTTGATGGTGTTATTATCCGGCTTCTTTTCCAGCTCAGAAACCAGCTTAATGGCACTCAATCGCTACCGCCTCAAACACAAAGCAAATGAGGGACATAAAGCGGCGATCAAGGCGTTACGCTTACTTGAAAAACCCGATCGTTTGTTAGGTGTGATTTTACTAGGCAATAACTTTGTTAATATTTTTGCCTCTTCTATTGCAACCATTATCGCTATGCGACTGATGGGCGAAGCGGGTATTGCGATTGCAGCTGGACTCCTTACCCTTGTTATTTTGATTTTTGCTGAAGTCGCCCCAAAGACCGTTGCGGCGCTCTACCCTGAAAAAATCGCCTTTCGCGCCGTTTATGTGCTTGATCCGCTTCTTACACTTTTCTCTTCTGTGGTTTGGTTTGTTAATATTGTCGCCAATAACTTCCTCAAACTGTTTAGAATTGATGTCGCTAAAACCAAACAAGACCATTCATTGAGCCAAGAAGAGTTGCAAACCCTTATCGATGAAGCCACTGGGCAACTTCCAAAACAGTATCGCGATATGTTGACCAGTATTTTGCGATTGGAAAGCGTCACGGTCGAAGACGTGATGATACCTAAACAAGAAATATATGCGGTTGATGTCGACCAGCCTTTTGAAGACTTTTTAAAATGCTTACAGCACTCACCTTACACCCGAATCCCACTTTATCGGGGCAATCTTGACGAAGACTTTGTGGGCATTCTTAACTTGCGCCGTGCATTGCCTATTTTGATGCGTGATGAAATCAGCCTTAAGGACATCATTAAACTCTCGCGCCCAGCTTATTATGTGCCCGAAACCACCGCCCTCAATATGCAGCTGGCCAACTTTAACAAAAATAAGCGCCGGATGGCATTGATTGTTGATGAGTATGGTGATTTACAAGGTTTATTAACCGTAGAAGACCTACTTGAAGAGATTGTTGGCAAACTGTCTACTGACGCACGCACTAAAGAAGTTGAAACGATTGCAATCCATGCCGACGGCTCAATGACGATTGATGCCAGTGAGTTTATTCGTGACCTGAACAAAGACTATATGCTCGATTTGCCGACTGATGGGCCAAAAACCCTTAACGGACTGGTTCAAGAACAGCTCGAAACACTGCCCCCTGTGGGTACCTGCATTCGTGTTGGCAATTACACGCTTGAGGTACTGGAGGTCTCGCAAAACGCGATTGAAACGATTAAAATCACACTTTTAACCCCCCCAACAAAGTAGTTAAGAAAACATGCAAAACCCATTTATCGACAACCAGGCCTGGTTGCAACTTCAAACCGGCATGACGCAGATTGCACAACAAGAAATCATGTCACGCTTTAACAAAGTGGGCTATGAGCTAAAAGCGGATGGTAGCTTGCTTACCGAAGCGGATACCGCCATGCAAACGGCGATGACCCGGTTTTTACAACAAAACTGGCCACAATTTGCACTGCTTGGTGAAGAATCTGACAAACAAGAACAGCAGGCGGCGCTGGACGCTGAGCAAGGATGTTGGATTTTAGACCCGATTGATGGCACCACCAACTTTGCCAATGGCATCGCCTTTTTCAGTGTCTCACTGGCATTAATGATCAAAGGCGAGCTGGTGCTAGGATTGGTGTATGACCCTGCCAAAAACGAGCTATTTTCGGCTCGACTAGGGATGGGCGCTTACCTTAATGGGCAATCCATTAAGACGGAACAACACTTACGCAGCTTAAAAGAATGCGTGGGAGTTATTGACTTTAAACGCCTCGATGATATGTTAGCGACGGCTCTGGCGATCCAAGCGCCCTACGCCTCGCAGCGTAGCTTTGGTTCAGTGGCGTTGGATTGGTGCTGGATGGCCGCCGGACGTGGTCAGCTTTATTTACATGGCAATCAGAGCTTGTGGGACTATGCTGCAGGCTGGCTCATACTTAATGAAGCCGGCGGCGCCAGCATTAGCCTAGACGGCCAACCCGTGTTAGCCAAAAAAATTGGCAAGCGCCCTGCGATTGCCGCCAGCAACGCAAGCCTTTTAACCACATGGAAAGATTGGATTGATCGCCATAACGAGGACTAGGCGCCTATCGGACTAAATCAATCGGCTGCCAAAAAGCAGGATTGGGCTATTTTTCGCGTCAATCCTTAAACCTGACTCCACTTCCATAGCGCGCGTTTAAGCGCGTGTATATCGATAGGCTTGGTTAAATAGTCGTTCATACCGGCATCCAACACCCTTTCTTTATCACCGCTTAACGCATTCGCGGTCAGTGCAATCACCGGTATGGTGGCCTTCACATTGTCGCCCAGCGCACGTATACGCTTGGTCGCCTCTAATCCATCGAGTTCAGGCATTTGCATATCCATTAAAATTAAATCAAAATCACGCTGCGCTAATTGCTTTAGCGCCTCAAGGCCATTATTGGCTAGGGTGATTTTGTGTCCTAACTTGGTTAAAATCGCGCGAATCAACATTTGATTCGACAGATTATCTTCAGCCACTAAAATATCTAGCGGACGCTGTTCATCGAAGTTTTGGGTCAAATTGGCTTCGTCTACCGCTTTCGATGCCGCCGCCGGCGTGGGAATTTCAAACCAAAAGCAGCTTCCTTTACCTACCTCACTATCTACGCCGATTTGCCCCTTCATGGCTTCAACCAACTTTTTACAAATCGCTAAACCTAGACCGGTTCCACCGTATTTGCGTGTTGTTGAGCTATCCGCTTGCATAAACTCACTAAACAGCTTACCAATATTTTGTTGCGCAATCCCAATACCCGTATCTCTAATTTCAAAGCGACCATAACCTGGCGTTTTTTTGCTCAGAGAAACCCTCAAGGTCACCGAGCCCTTTTCCGTAAACTTAATTGAATTCCCCATTAAATTTAATAACACCTGGCGTAATCGCGCTTCGTCTCCCCAAATAAACGGCGCAAGTTCAGCGGCGTAGTCGGTTTTAAACAGGAGGCCTTTCATTTGAGCTTCTGGACCTAAAATAGACGCCACCGTTTCTAACTGTTCAAATAAACTAAACGCACGATGCTCTAACTGCATTTGTCCAGAGTCAAGTTTATTGAAATCTAAAATATCATTAATAAGGTAAAGGAGATGCTCGCCTGAACGCTTGATCATTTGCATTTGCTGAATTTGTTCCTTGCGCAGATCTGAGTCCAGTAACAAGGAAGACGTACCAATGACCGCATTTAAGGGTGTTCGGATTTCATGACTCATCACCGATAAGAAGTCAGACTTAGCTTTGGTGGCATCTTCGGCCGCCAGTTTTGCAGAACGTAAATCCTCTTCCATTTTATAACGCTCAGTAATATCTAAGGCAAAACCTAACAGCCACGTTGAACTTGTTTGATCTAAGTTTTGAATCGTTACCGGACCACGCCCAGTCATAAAACAATGTGGCTGACCATCTACTATTCGCTTTTGCTCAGACATTAGTAACTTACCCGCTTCTCTTGCTTGAGCGTCTAGCTGAATGTTTTGGCGTGCCATTTCAGTTGAAAAAATCTCAAAATCCGTTCGACCTATTGCTTTATTACGACTAACCCCTGTCAGCGCTTCAGTTTGCTTACTAAAGAAACGAAAACAACCATGACCATCCTTAACGTAGATGCTAACTGGTAAGGCATCAAAAATTTGCTCAATAAGGGACTCTCGTTGATAAACGGTCTGCTCGGTACGCTTTTGCTCCGAAATATCACGCAAAGAGCCCACCAATCGCATCGGCAAATCTGTTTCGGGCTCCCATTGTGCACGCCCTGTTAATTTTAGCCAGATATACTGTCCATTACTGGATCTTAACCTAAAATCTAAGTTCAGCGGCCACTTGGTTTCCAAGTGCGCATCAATTTCCTCGGCAACTAAATTGACATCCTGCGGATGAATCCGCGCCATCAACGCTTGCTTCGTATTTCCCATCTCAACAGGTGAGACTTCACAAATCTTATAGGTTAAATCCGTATAATGAATCTTATCCTCTAACAAGTCCCAATCAAACAGTGCCAGCCCAGCCGCTTCTATCGCGTTATGACACACCGCTTCATCATATTTGGCAACCTCTAAGCGAACATCTTCTTCCGTATTAGATAGAAATTGAAGAATAAAGCCATCTTGGTAGTGGTTTAAAATAAACTGATAGGCTTGCACCCCTTGAAGGGGAAAGTGCTTAAAACTTTTGGCTGACAGGGTTTGTAACGCAGACAGCAGGCGCAGCTTTAACTCAACATCCAGATTGATATCATATTCGCCCCACAGCATTCTCGCGGTCGGGTTTTGCCATAAAATTTGCCAGTCGGCATCATTTTGACGCTGAATAAAGGCGACGGCCAATTCTGAGTCTTGATATAGGTCAATTAAAGCGGCGTTTACGTCCATGTACTTTTCTCAATATTTTTTGAACATTCTAGTCTATTTTAACCCACAATAGAAAGCGCAGGGTTAACTTAAGTGCGTTAAAGCATCTGACAAGCGTGTTACACCAATCAATTCCATACCCGCAACACCGCCCTTCGGAATGTTCGCCAAGGGAACAATCGCCCGCTTAAAACCATGTTTAGCCGCTTCAAAAATACGCTCCTGACCACTGGGTACGGGTCGAATTTCACCAGCCAACCCCACTTCGCCAAATACAACTAAACCGTTATCTAGCGGCTTATTACGCATGCTTGAGAGAATAGCTAACAACAGCGTTAAATCAGCACTGGTTTCAGTCACCTTTATCCCACCCACTACATTGACATAAACATCTTGATCCGCCGCTTGAATACCGCCATGGCGGTGCATCACAGCTAACAACATCGCAATACGATTCGAATCAATACCGACACTCACGCGTCTCGGGCTGCCATAAGGCGAATCATCAACGAGCGCTTGCAACTCAACCAACAGCGGTCGGGACCCCTCCCAAATAACCATCACCACCGAACCGGCAGCCGGCTCAGAACCGCGAGATAAAAAAATGGCGGAGGGGTTCTTCACTTGCTTTAAACCCAACTCGGTCATCGCAAACACACCCAACTCATTCACCGCGCCAAAGCGGTTTTTAATCGCACGGAGCGTCCGGAAACGACTGTCTGACTGCCCTTCCAAGAACAAAACGCTATCCACAATGTGCTCCAACACTCTAGGGCCAGCGACTTCGCCTGATTTAGTAACATGCCCAACTAAAAAAACGGCAATATTATGCTGTTTGGCAAACCGCGTTAAATAGGCGGCAGACTCTCTTACTTGCGTCACCCCGCCAGCGGCTGTTCCTAGTTCAGCAAGCTGCATCGTCTGAATAGAGTCCACCACCATCACCTTGGGCTGTTCTTGTTGTGCAAAGTTCATAATTTGCTCAACCTCTGTTTCTGCCAACAATCTAAGTTTAGCCTGCGGCAATTGCATACGCTGTGCACGCATCACCACCTGTTGTAATGACTCCTCACCCGTCACATAGAGCACGGGCATCGTTTGACTTAAGCCACACATCACCTGCAACAAAATCGAGGACTTACCCACCCCGGGATCACCACCAATTAGCACCACAGAGCCGGGTACAATCCCACCACCGAGCACACGATCAAGTTCAGACATCCCGGTAGTAAAACGTGGCACCTCCGATAGTTCAATCTCCAGCGCCGAGAGCACTTTGTTTGAACGTGTACCGCTATAGCTTGCAGAGGTCCGCGTGGCGGCCTTGGGCGATGACGACAATCTGAGCTCCTTGAGCGTATTCCATTCACCGCATTCGGCGCATTGCCCTTGCCATTTTGAATGCTCGCCGCCACACTCGGTGCAAACGAAAACCGTTTTTGCTTTTGCCACAAACGTCTCCCAAACAAAAAAGCCCGCAAAGCGGGCTTAAAAAAACAACGATTACATTAGTGTTTGATGTCTTTCCAATATTCGCGTTTAAGCAAATAGGTGAGCACCAACAGCACCAATAGGAAAAGGATGACCTTCCAACCTAAGTCCCAACGCTGAACCTTGGAAGGCTCACCGACATAGTCAAGAAAGTTTACGATATCCGTTGTCGCTTGATCATAGGCTTCGTCACTAGCATGACGCTTCAAACCCTCAAGCACGTTAGGCATCGACGTCCCCGTTAGCACTTTATTATTCCACTTGCCTTCCTCTTCTTCATAATAGCCGCGAATAAAAGTATAGATATAATCATTACCTTTGACACGCGTAAGCAAGGACAAATCAGGCGCTTCGATGCCAAACAGGTCTTGAGACACGCCTGGCTCCATACGTGTTTTAACATAATCAACCGCTTTAGCTTGATTAAAAGCCATGTTTTCAATCGCTTGCTCATCCGTCCAACCTATATCACGCGCTATACGGTTATAGCGAATAAGCTCAACGGAATGGCATGCCATACAATAGTTTGCGAACAAAACAGCACCGCGCTGAAGAGACTCTTGGTCGCGCACGTTATTATTGACTTTTTCAAGCTCAATATTGTAACCGGGTGCCGCATGCACCAATCCAAAGGGGAGCATCATAACGGCAAGCATCAAACTTAGTTTACGTAAGAATGTGTTTTTCATTAGGTAGTCCTCTCGGGTACTGGCTTCGTCTTTTCGTTTACCGATGTGAAGGGTAAAACAATAAAGAAAGCAAAATAAAGGATTGTAAATATTTGCGCAAGCTTCGTGTATAGCGGCGTTGAAGGCAAGGCACCGAGTACACCTAATACAATAAAGCTGATCACTAACATGGTTAACAAAAGCTTGTACGAGTTACCACGATAGCGGATAGAGCGGACTTTGCAACGGTCCAACCAAGGCATCGCAAATAACACCGCAATCGACAAGCCCATCGCCGCAACACCTAAGAATGGATCTGGCACCGCACGCAATATGGCATAGAACGGAGTAAAATACCAAACAGGTGCAATATGATCCGGTGTTTTCAAGGGATCTGCAGGCTCAAAGTTAGGTGCTTCAATAAAGTGACCACCGCCATCAGGGAAGTAGAACACAATAATCGCAAAGAAAATTAAGAACATCACCGCACCAAACGAATCTTTAACGGTGTAATAAGGGTGAAAGGGCACACCATCTAAAGGTAAGCCTTCAGGACTCTTATGTTTTTTAATATCGGTACCGTCTGGATTGTTTGAACCTACTTTGTGCAAAGCGACAATGTGCATAAATACCAGCAACACCAATACTAATGGCAATGCAATGACATGCAATGCAAAGAAACGGTTAAGGGTTGCATCGGAGATGATATAGTCACCGCGAATCCATAATGCCAAATCAGGACCGATAAAAGGAATCGTGCTGAACAAGGAGATAATTACCTGTGCACCCCAATAGGACATTTGACCCCAAGGTAACATGTAGCCCATAAAGGCTTCGGCCATCAAGACCACAAAAATCAACATGCCGATTAACCAAACCAACTCACGAGGTTGCTTAAAAGAACCATAGAGCAAGGCACGCATCATATGAAGGTAGACAACAATGAAGAAGGCAGATGCCCCCGTGGTATGAATATAACGAATTAACCAGCCCCACTGAACATCACGCATGATGTACTCGACAGAAACAAACGCATCATCCGCTGAGGGTTTATAGCTCATCGCTAACCAAATACCGGACACAATCATAATGACCAGTGTTAACAGAGCAAAAGAACCAAAAAAATACCAGAAATTAAAGTTTTTCGGCGCATAGTACTCGGCGACATGCGCATTCCATGTTTCAATTAATGGAAATCGATCATCCACCCATTTCAGTAAGCCACCTGGCTCACTGACTTTTTTATTGACTTCAGACATTAGGCTTGCCCTCCTTCACTCGCGTCTTCACCGATACGAATTCTGGTTTCGGTTAGATAATTATGGGGTGGAATTTCTAGATTAGTCGGTGCAGGGACCGATCTAAATACACGACCGGCCAAATCAAAGCTTGAACCATGGCAAGGGCAGAAAAAACCACCACGCCAATTCGCCGCCATATCAGGCGAATTAACAGCGGGGCGGTAAAGCGGCGAGCAACCCAAATGGGTGCAAATGCCAACCACCACCAAAAACTCATCCTTGATAGCACGCGTCGCATTTTTAGCATAGGCGGGCTGTTCTGAACTCTCCGACATCGGATCACGCACCACAGAATCGAGCTCTGTAAGACGCGATAACATGTCAGGCGTGCGACGCACCACCCATACCGGCTTTCCACGCCAGTTGACTGTCACCATCTGACCAGGCTGCAACCCAGCGATATCGACATCCACCGGGGCACCCGCTGCTTTAGCCTTATCACTTGGCTGCCAAGACCCTACAAAGGGCACAGCCACGAACGCTGCACCTACCGCACCTACCACGCCCGTAGCTCCAGCGAGGATTTGACGGCGCTTAATATCAACCGTTTCTATTGTTTTAACTTCAGACATAGTCATGACTTCCTCATGGCTCAAAAGAAAAATCTATTCTACAGAACAGACCCTTGAAGGTGAATACATAAATCTTTATTACAAAATAAATAAAACTTATGACTCACGACGTTGCATTAATTAATTCTATGAATTTACAGGACTCTCGCTTCCATTTTATACCGGATTAACGCATTCAATATAATCAGCTTGCAAATTAAATTCTTTTTTTACTAACTCAGCCAAGGCTTTAACGCCCCAGGTTTCGGTGGCGTGATGACCTGCTGCCAAGTAATGGATGCCTGACTCCGCCGCCATATGCGTTGTTTGCTCGGATACTTCACCACTTATATAGACGTCTGCCTGCCAATCAATCGCCTGCTGAATATAACCCTGAGCGCCACCACTACACCAGCTAATGGTTTGCACCTGCTGCGGACCGCCTGGCAAGTGTAGCGGCTCACGCGCCAGACTTGATGCTACCTGTTGTTTAAACAACTCAATTGACATAGGCTCTGATAATCGCCCTAATCTAACCAGGCTAACCAGGCCTGGCTGTGGTGTTATATCCTCCAGACCCCAAAGCTTAGCAAGCTGTGCATTATTACCTAACTGCGGGTGCGCATCCAATGGCAGATGGTAACCAACAAGATTTATATCATGGTCGATCAACTTTTTTATTCGCTGATACTTAATTCCCGTTATCGTCGTCGGCTCGTTTTTCCAAAAATAGCCATGGTGAACCACAATCATATCCGCTTGCTGTGCAATCGCCTGATCTATCAAAGCCTGTGATGCGGTAACGCCAAACACGAGTTTTTTTATTTCCGCTTTGCCTTCGACTTGCAGGCCGTTGGGGGCATAATCTTTAAACTCATCAATCGCAAGCAAGTTATTAAGATAGCTAACCAGTTGATCACGTTGCATTAGCATTAAACCTGCTTGAGCTGTTTACAAAAGGCATCCATAAACGCTTTGTTTTCAGATGCACTACCCACTGTCACTCTAAGACAATTGGCTAACAACCCGCCGGTTGGTGAAAGATTTTTGATCAACACGCCCGCTTGCTTTAATCCGGTAAACACCTTATCAGCACTGACACCTTTAAGCCGTAGCGTAATGAAATTGGCCTGCGATGGATAAACCTCACAGGTCCCTGTCGCCTCTAATGCGGCCACCAACTCGGTGCGTTGCTGCTTAAGCGATGCCGCTTGCTCTACTAAAACATCATAATGCTCAAGCGCAAATGCGACACCCTGTTGAGTAGCGATATTGATATTGTATGGCAGACGAATCTTATCAAACTCCGTCATCCAGCGCTGATGACCCACCATATAACCTAAGCGGAAAGCCGCCAAACCTACCTTTGAAAAAGTGCGCATCACCACCAGATTTGGATAGCGTTCTATGTCCCCAATAAAACTATCTTCGGCAAACGCATTGTAAGCCTCATCCACCACAACCAGGCCGGGTGCTTGCTCAATAATCTGCTCGACTTGCGCGCGGCTAAATGCATTACCTGTTGGATTATTCGGATAGGCTATAAACACAATCGCAGGCTGATGTTGCTGCATCGCCTCAATGAATCGATTCACATCCAGCGTAAAATCTTCATTCAGTGCTACCGAGTGGTAAGGCATGCCGACAAAGCGCGAAACCATGTCATACATTACAAAAGTAGGTGCAACCGACATCACGCCGCGCTGGCTTCCCGACATTGCCATCATGACTATTTGAATCAACTCATCAGAGCCATTACCAAACACTAGCTGTTGATCTTCGGGTAAATTTAACAAACGCGAAAGTGGTTCACGAATCAAACTCACATTCGGATCAGGATAGCGATTAAACGCCAAACTCGCGATTCGTTCCAACCAGGCCTGCTGCATTTGCGGTGGCCAAACATAGGGGTTTTCCATCGCATCCAGCTTAATCATGTTTTGCGCGGGTTGCACATGATAAGCATTAATTTGGCGAATTTCTGGACGAACTAACTGTTCAACCCAATCCTGCACACTGGCTTGTTGATTCATGATTTGGTTTCAGCCTGTTTAAGATTTAACACGGTAACGTGCGGATGCGGCATGCGCCTGCAAGCCTTCGCCATCAGCCAGCACACCGGCTACTCGCCCTAATGTATCCGCACCTTCTGCCGAACACATAATCAAGCTGGAACGTTTCTGGAAATCATACACACCTAAGGGCGATGAGAAACGTGCGGTACGCGAAGTCGGTAGCACATGGTTCGGACCTGCACAGTAATCACCTAATGCCTCGGCGGTATAGCGGCCCATAAAAATCGCACCGGCATGACGAATCGAGGGCAACATCGACTGCGGATCATCGACCGATAGCTCTAAATGTTCAGGGGCGATAAAGTTAATCATCTCAACCGCTTGGTCCATGTCATCAACCACAATAATTGCACCACGCGCCTCCAGTGCTGTACGGATAATTTTTTCACGCGGCATAGTCGATAACAATTTGTTCATGCTGGCAACAACTTGATCCGCAAACGCTGCATCGGGAGTCACTAAAATCGATTGTGCATCTTCGTCATGCTCTGCCTGGGAGAACAAATCAACCGCAATCCAATCTGGATTGGTTTTACCATCACACACGACTAAAATCTCTGAGGGGCCTGCAATCATGTCAATACCAACGGTACCAAACACCATACGCTTGGCGGTCGCGACATAAATATTACCTGGTCCAACAATTTTATCTACGGCTGGAATAGTTTGCGTGCCATAAGCTAAGGCGGCCACGGCTTGAGCACCCCCTACACAAAAAACACGATCAACATCACACAAGGCGGCGGCGGCCAACACCATTTCATTCACTTCACCATCAGGCGTGGGTACCACCATAATTAATTCAGGTACACCCGCTACTTTAGCTGGCACGGCATTCATAATCACAGAGGATGGGTAAGCCGCTTTACCACCTGGCACATACAAGCCCACACGATCTAAACAACTAACTTGTTGCCCTAGCAGCGTACCATCGGCTTCAGTGTAAGTCCAGGAGGCTTGCTTTTGACGTTCGTGATAGCTACGCACGCGCTCAACAGCCAACTCCAACGCCTCGCGCTGGTCTTGGGGTATGTTGACCAGAGCGGCCTGCAAACGTGCCTGCGAAATCTCTAATTCAGCGCTGGTTTTTAAGGTCAAACGATCAAACTTAGCGGTGTAGTCCAATAGTGCTTGATCACCTTCGGTACGAACACGTTTCAGCACTTCTTTAACCACATCATTAACACGATCATCTGACACCCCTTCCCAAGCTAAAAGCGCTTCAAGTTCGGTGTTAAAACCGGCATCATTTGCATTAAGACGACGAATATTAATAGAATCGACCATAACTATTTCCCTATTACCGTTTTAAACTGTTCAATGATTTGCTGAATTTGAGCAAACTTCGTTTTGTAGGCATGCTGATTAACAATGAGACGCGAACTAATATCCGCAATATGTTCAAGCGGCTTTAAATGGTTGGCCTTCAGCGTATTCCCTGTGTCGACCAAATCCACAATTCGATCTGCCAAACCGATGAGCGGTGCTAGTTCCATCGAACCATACAATTTAATCAAATCCACTTGCTGGCCTTGTTGGGCATAATAGGCTCGCGCTGAGTTGACATATTTCGTTGCAATTTTTAAACGGTGCCCGTGTGGCTTTTCATCAACCGGCCCTGCCACCATTAAACGACATTTAGCAATCTCCAAATCCAATAACTCATACAAGTTATCGGTTGGCGATTCCATCAGCACATCCTTACCGGCTACACCAATATCAGCGGCACCATAAGCCACATAAGTAGGTGCATCTGTGGTTCTAACGACCAATAAACGCACATTTGGCTGAGTCGTTTCTAAAATTAATTTGCGACTGGTTTCTGGATCATCTAAGGGTTCAATACCCGCCGCTTTCAATAAAGGCAGCGTATCTTTAAAAATACGCCCCTTAGAAAGCGCAATCGTTAATGTTTGATTTGATACATTTGTCATAATTTTTTACCTTAAGAACTCAGACGCTGAATATTCGCGCCAAGTCGATGAAATTTTTCTTCAATACGTTCATAGCCACGATCAATGTGGTAAATACGACTGACCGTTGTTTTACCTTCAGCCACCAGCGCAGCAATAATCAAGCAGGCCGATGCGCGCAAATCAGTCGCCATCACCTCGGCCCCGATCAGTTTATTGGCGCCTAGGGTAATCGCTTCGTTACCCGACATCCTGATTGCGGCTCCCATTTTTTCCAACTCAGCGACATGCATGTAACGGTTTTCAAAAATAGTTTCAACGACTCGCCCCTTCCCCTGCGCAATCGCATTCATCACCAAAAACTGCGCCTGCATATCAGTAGGAAACAACGGGTAAGGCTGAGTTTCAATATCAACCGCTTTTAACTGTCGCCCACGCATATCCAGTGTTATCGTGTCCTGCGTGTGGGTCACAAGGGCACCGGCTTGCTCAAACTTTTCCAATACCGCGACCAGATGACTAGGATCCACTTTTGTCAGTGTAACACAGCCTTGCGTCACCGCCGCAGCGGCTAAATAAGTACCCGCTTCAATTCTATCGGGGATAACGCGATAAGGGACCCCTTCCAATGCCGCCACCCCTTCAATCTCGATATCTGGCGTACCGGCACCCGTAATTTTGGCACCCATTGCATTTAAAAAGTTGGCCAGGTCCACGACTTCTGGCTCACAAGCCGCATTGCGTAAAATCGTTTTACCCTTCGCCATTACCGCCGCCATCAATAAGTTTTCAGTGCCTGTCACCGTTACCACAGGCATACTAAAATCGGTAGCCTGCAAACCGTTTGGCGCGCGCGCGACAATAAACCCATCCTCAATCTGGATATCGGCGCCCATTTGCTTCATCCCTTGAATATGAATATCTACAGGACGAGAGCCAATAGCACAGCCACCGGGCAACGCCACCTTTGCCTCACCAAAACGAGCTAACAAGGGCCCCATCACTAAAATCGAGGCGCGCATCGTCTTCACCAATTCATAAGGTGCTTCTTTCGCATGAACGACCGAACAGTCTAAAGTAATATTTAGATTCTCATCCATCATTACCTCGCAACCCATGGTCGCGAGCAGCTGCAAACTGGTGGTCACATCTCGCAGGTGCGGTACATTTGACAGGGTTACAGGCGATTGTGCTAACAAACACCCCATCAAAATCGGCAAGGCCGCGTTCTTAGAGCCAGAAATATCGACCTCACCTTGAATATGTGAAGGGCCACAAATAACCAACTTATCCATTAATCTGGCTCAGGAACACGGGTCTTAATCGATAAGGCATGCAATTCACCCGAGTCAAATTGCGCTTTAAAGATATCATTGACTAATCGGTGGCGTTTAAGCGGACTCAAGCCAATAAAGTCAGTGGATGTGACTTCGACAGCAAAGTTACAATCCGCCCCCGACATTTTCACTTGGCTACCGGGCAAGGCTTGATGAATCATTTGTTGAATTTTTTCAGGAGACATAAATTAATACCAAAAATTTTTAATGACGTATTTTAACGCCTTTCACCAATAAAATCAGATTTATCACTGTCACAGAAACCAAAAAAACAAGCGTGATAAACAAACTCAGATAAACAGAAACATCAGACTGAGCATAAAACCCATAGCGAAACCCATCTACCATGTAGAAAAAAGGATTAAACATTGATAAAGTTTGCCAGAAAGGAGGCAAGGACTGAATCGAGTAAAACACACCGCTCAAAAAAGTAAGCGGCATAATAAAAAAGTTTTGGAACGCCGCCAAATGATCATACTTTTCCGACACAATACCCGCTATCAACCCTACGCCACCCATTAACGCGGCACTCAGCACCGCAAACAACAGCACCCAGCCTACCGAGTACCACTGCAAATCAAACCCGACCCAGCCCACTAACAGCACACCCATACCTACAGCCAAACCACGGACAATCGCTGCCCCGACAAAAGCAATATACAATTCTAATGGCGAAATCGGGCTCACCAGCACAAAGCTTAAATTGCCATACATCTTTGATTGAATAATGCTCGAGGACGAATTAGAAAACGCATTTTGCAGCAATGCCATCATCACCAGGCCTGGTATCAAAAACTGGCTATAACTCAAACCGCTAAAGGCATCTAAGCGGGTATCTAAAACCTGCCCAAAAATCAATAAAAACAATAAAGTAGAAACAACTGGGGCAAAAACAGTTTGCACCGAAACCGAATAAAACCGTGCGATTTCCTTTTTAAAGAACGCCCAACAACCGTACCAGTTCATAGCTGCGCCCCCGTCAGGTCTAAAAACACCTCTTCAAGTGACGCATCTCGACTGGTTAGATCCTGAATATTTAAGCCATCCTGTTGCAACCAAGCCAATACCTGTTCCATTGCTAAACTTTTTTCGATTTTAAATAGCAAGGCATTCGCTTCCCGCTCAGCTAACCGTATCGCCAGCTCAGGCGATAAATCTTGAGGATTAAATGAACCTGTTTCTGGCAAGGTCACGCGCAAATAACGATAAGGGTGACGGGCTAACAGGTCTTGGGTTTTTTCCAATGCCTTAATCTCCCCCTTCTGCATAATCGCCACCTTATCACATAAAGCTTCGGCTTCCTCAAGATAATGCGTAGTTAAAATAATTGTATGCCCTGCCGTATGCAGTTCGCGTGCAAATGCCCAAAGCGTGCGACGCAAATCCACATCCACACCCGCTGTCGGCTCATCCAACACCAACACCGCCGGTTTATGTACTAACGCCATCGCAATCAGCACCCGGCGTTTCATGCCGCCTGAAAGCTGGGCGGTCAATGCATCCGCCTTATCCGCTAAAGCCAAACGCACTAACAATTCATCAATCCATGCCAACTGCGCACGACCACGCAAACCAAAATAGCCCGACTGAACAATCAATAAATCACGAATAGAAAAGAAAGGATCAGAAATTAACTCTTGCGGCACCAGACCCAGCGCACGGCGTGCTTGACGATAATTCTTTTGCACGTCATGCCCCATCACGTGTATCTGACCAGAATCGGGCACTACTAGACTTGACATCGCATTGATAAGGGTTGACTTACCGGCACCATTGGGGCCCAATAAACCAAAAAAACTGCCCTGCTTTACTTCAAAACTGACGTTATTCAACGCTTGAAGCCTACTAAAACACTTGGTCACTGACTCAAACTGCACCGCCACTGGATCTGAGTTCAATGCCGCGACTCCTCAACTAAATGAAATTGCGCCTCAAGATTATACAAGGCAAGTAGAGTACTCAAATGTGCAGGGGGCTGAATTAACGTCAAACACGCCGCCATTTGCTTTAGCTCAAGCAATAAAGCAATGCCCGCACTATCTAACTTTTTAACCGCTGACAAATCAACCTGATCAACAGAGGTTAAATCTTGCCTGGTCAATGCCTGATACAAATCGGCCACATTGGATAGAACCAAGTCTACTGTAAAAACCAGCCGACCCGCTGAATAGTCAAAAAATTCACTCAATTATTTAAAATCCTTGTTTCGCTCTTGTAGGTTAGCAATCACCCTATCTAACCCATGACGCTCAATGTCTGAACTATAAGCCTCTCTAAAGCTCACCAATACACTAATGCCTTCGACAATCACATCATAGATCATCCAATTGCCCGAATCTCTTTCCTGAAACACACGATAGACGACTTCAGCCGATTTACCAGACCCTTGAAGAATTTTAGTCGGAATCAGCACACGCCCATCACCATCAGGAATCGAGGCAGCGACATCAATTCGCTCAATATTTAAATTTAACAAACTGCTAGAATAAGAGCGCAACATACTTTTGGTGAATTCATCAACAAACGCTTGCTGCTGCTGCTCAGAAGCGGCACGCCATGAGCGGCCAACAATAAAACGCGCCATTCTAGGTGTATCGATATAAGGTAAGGCATATTGCTCGGTAAAGGCCTGCAACGCCGCTGGCTTATTCGCTAGCTCGACAGCACGCGCTTGCAACTCAGGCAAAATCACCCGCGACAACTCAATAATCATCTGTTGAGGATCTTTTTGATTCACCTGTGCCGCAGATACTGAACCCAACATCAAGGCCAAAGCGACAAACGGTGTCGCTACCCACTTAAATAAGCTTTTCATTTACTGCCTCCTTCTGTCAAACTAACTAATAAACGCCCAATTAAATTTTCCAATACTAACGCCGACTGGGTAAAGTAGATACGACTACCTTCGACAAGCAACTCATCATCCGCGCCGACCTCTAAACCAATATACTGACTACCCAGCAAGCCTGAAGTTAAAATCATTGCAGAGGTATCGGTTGGCAGGTCATCATACTCTTTAAAAATATCCATTTGTACCCTTGCACGATAAGTAACCGGGTCAATCGATATCCCGGTTACACGCCCGACCACCACACCACTTATTTTCACAGGGGCCCGCACTGTTAAGCCGCCAATATTTGAAAACAATGCATCGACTTGATAGGTTGAGCGATCTTGCGTTTCACTAAAGTTACTGACTTTTAGCGCGATAAAAGCCGTCGATATTAATGTAATTAACACCAACAACCCCACCCAAACTTCAAACTTAACTTGCTGATTCATCTTTATTCCTTACGTGAACATAATTGAAGTTAATACAAAATCTAATCCTAGCACCCACAAGGATGACTGTACAACCGTGCGTGTTGTGGCATTGCTAACCCCCTCAGAGGTGGGCATCGCTTCATAGCCTTGAAACAACGAAATAATAGCAATTACAAAGGCGAACACAATCGCTTTAAGCAAACCATTGAGCACATCATCATGCCAATCCACATGGAGCTGCATTTGCGCCCAAAATGCCCCCTCATCGACACCCAACCAACCCACTGCCACCAAGTAACCGCCAAACACACCGATAGCGATAAAAATAAGCGCCAACATCGGTAAAGCAATCACACAAGCCAAAATGCGCGGTGCAACGACATATTTGATTGGGTCAATCGCCATCATCTCCAGTGCGGAGAGCTGCTCGGTGGACTTCATCAAACCCACCTCAGCCGTCAAGGCCGATCCCGCACGCCCTGCAAATAACAATGCCGCCACAACGGGACCCAGTTCGCGAATCAGCGACAAAGCCGTCATACTACCGACGATTTCTTCTGAATTAAATGTTGAAAGAATGTAGTGCCCTTGCAATGCCAGCACCATACCCACAAATAAGCCGGCTGTCAGGATAATCGGTAAAGACAGTACACCGACCCCGTATACCTGTTTAATAACAAGACGAAAGTGAACAAACGCATAGCCCAACGCAGGGAAAACCGAAAACACAAACAACGCAAGTTGCCCCAGACTTTGCAGTCGCCATAAACTAGCGCGCCCCAGTTTCGCTAACCCATTCATCGGTGACCCCCACGGGATAGCGTTAACTTTTCATCCCAACTTTCCACAGGGTAGTGCAGCGGCACCGGCCCATCGGCCAATCCCTGCAAAAATTGCTGAACGTACTCGGACGCCGATTGCTGCAACGACTCGGGCGTGCCCTGTGCAATAATTCGCCCCTCTGATAACACGCAAGCATAGTCTGCAATCGACAACACCTCATCCACATCGTGCGATACCACCACACTCGTTAAATGCAAACTTTGGTTCATCTTTTTAATCAGCCCAACCAAAACACCCATCGTAATCGGGTCTTGACCCACAAAAGGCTCATCATAAAACAACATCTCAGGATCAAGAATTAGCGCACGCGCCAAAGCAACACGACGCGCCATGCCGCCTGACAACTCAGCAGGCTTTAAATCCACTGCGCCACGCAAGCCTACCGACTGCAATTTCATCAACACCAACTTCTCGACTAAGGATGCAGGCAGCTTAAAATGCTCTCTTAATGGAAAGGCAACATTATCAAACACCGTTAAATCGGTTAATAACGCACCCGACTGAAACAACATCCCCATACGTTGACGCAAGCGGTATAAATCGGTTCTTTTGAGCTGATGCACATCCTGACCACCGACCAAAACACGCCCTGACTCAGGCTTAAGTTGCCCAGCAATCAACTTAAGAAGCGTTGTTTTTCCTGTTCCACTCGGACCCATAATCGCACTGACTTTACCACGAGGAATCGTTAAGGTTAAACCATCAAATATTTTTCGATTTCCACGACTAAATGACAAGTTTTCAATTTCAATCAAATCAGACAAAATAAACAGTTCCTTGGTAAAGAAAAATAAAGGCAAAAAAGAACTAATTAATATCCCAGCAATTCAGCCAGGGTCTTTAACTCTTGAATTTTTACCATCTTAATCGATTCACCGCCAACAAAAAAGGCGCGCGCCGTATTATTATCAGGCAAACTTGTGACAAAATCTTGCAAAGCCACACGCTGCTGCTTCATATCCACCGGCAAACTAGCCAACCAGCCGCACGGCGCGCCGGACACAATCCAGCCTTGATGACGCCATTGCCAGCCGGGTAACGCTTGCTGTTGACTGACTCGTGTCAACGGACCTGGCAAGTTCAAAACTTGCGCATCTTCGAGTCGGTCATCAAACACTAAATAACCGGCAATTAAATCACCCAACCTATGTTTTAAGCTTGCAAGCTGATAAGCCAACGCCTGCTGAGCATCGTCGATTTTCAAAAACAACGCCGAGTCCTCGCGTCGGCAATGCAAGAGTTCTTCAACATCCGCATTCGACCAACGCATCCACTCAGACTGGGCCACCAACACCGTGCGAAAATCATTAAAATAATAGTCATAGCGCCAGTCTTCTGGCAACCCCTCTGGATAATAACTAGTTATTAGCTCAGGCCGCTGCCAATCGTCAACACCTATCGATAAATTTGCTAACATCGCCTTCCTCATAAAAAAATTTTATCGCGCCTATAATTTTTGTATAATATGCAGATTCTTAAAAACGATAGTTTATAGCGAGAGCGCATTTATGTCGACTGTATTAATCCTTCCGTCAATTATGTTGATAATAGGATTAGCTTTATTGGTATGGAGTTCTGACTTTTTTATTGATGGCGCGGCCAGCGTTGCTGTTCGCTATAACGTCTCGCCATTGATTATCGGTGCGGTAATTATTGGATTTGGTACATCCAGCCCTGAAATCGTCGTTGCCATTATCGCTTCACTTGAAGGCAACCCTGGTTTAGCCGTAGGTAATGCGGTGGGTTCCAACATCACCAACATTGGTCTGGTGCTCGGTGTCACCGCGATGATTGCCGCGATTGCGGTCAAATCGGACTTTATCAAACGTGAAATGCCAATTCTGCTGATTATCACCATCCTGACGGTGGTGCTAATGCTGGACTATAAACTGGGGGTAGTAGATGGCATTATTCTGCTAACGGCTCTAGCCTTAACCCTAACCTGGATTATTCGCCGTAACAAAAACATTTCCCCTGATGACCCACTCGCCGCTGAAATCAATCAAGAACTTGAAGACCTACCGAAGCTAAGTAAAGGGCGTGGATTCTTCTACTTAATTGGCGGTTTGGTTTTACTTGTGATTAGCGCACGTATGATGGTCTGGGGTGCCGTTGAAATTGCTGAATTTTTTGAAGTACCTGACCTAATTATTGGCCTCACTATTATTGCGATTGGCACCAGCCTACCTGAACTCGCCGCCTCGATTAGCGCGGCCTTAAAAGGTGAACTCGATATGATGATAGGCAACATTTTGGGTTCAAATCTATTCAACCTGCTTGCGGTGCTGGCTGTGCCCGCGATTCTAGCCCCCTCGCTGATAGACAATGACCTATTGAAGCGCGACCTACCGATTTTACTTGGCTTTACGGTCATGATGCTACTGGTCGCACTCCCCTTCAGAGGTACCGCGAGCATTTCCCGGTTTAAGGGCATTTTCTTATTATCCTTATTTATCGGCTATCTAACTTTGCTATACTTCAACACTGTTTCCTAACTTGAGAACCCTTGCAAATGGATGAATTACAAGCCAAAGCCAATAAAATTAAATTACTACTGCTCGATGTTGACGGTGTACTCACCGACAACCGCCTGATATATGGGGATGATGGCCAAGAATACAAAGCCTTTTATACCCGTGATGGCCATGCCATGGTGCTGATACAAAAAAGCGGTATAGACATCGGTATTATCACCGGTCGTACCTCCGAGCTAGTTAAAAAACGCATGCAAGATCTCAAGGTTAAACACCTATACCAAGGGGTGCCTGATAAATTGCCGACCTTTGAAGCGCTGATGGCAAAACTAGGGCTGTCACTCGATCAAGTGGCTTATATGGGCGATGATATTTTAGACCTACCGATCCTTCGTCGTGTTGGCCTTTCTGCCTGCCCGAAAGACAGTGACCCTGAAGTCCTATCACGCGTTGATTTTGTCAGTCAATTTGATGGCGGACGTGGGGCGGTTCGCGAGTTTTGTGAATTCATCATGAAAACCCAAGGACACTGGCAAACCCACATGGATTTCTATTTGAGATAGCCGATGCCAGTTAAATCGACAAGGCTGTTTACGCTCTTACTAGGTTTAGTTGCACTGGTGCTAGTCTTCAGTCTTTTTAGATCGAGCGACATGCCTTCTAGCGCGGCGACACAGCTTGAGCAGAATGACTGGTCTATCGATCAAGCACGCGCTTGGCACTTACAACCAGATCAAACCCAACATTACATGCAAGCGCAGCGCTTACGCCAGCAACATGACACCATTTTTGCCGAACAGCCTCGCGTATTCATCACCAAAACCGACCAAAACATGGTGATTCGCAGTGAACAACTGACCCTCACTGAACAGCAGCATTATGCATTTAAAAAACAGATTCATATTCAACACCACCTTCACTCAGCCGAAAAAATACAAATCAACCAGTTCCGTACCGAACAGCTTGACTATAACCAAAACACAGCGCTACTCACCAGCCCTGTTGCTGTAAAATTCACCACATCACTCAGCCAAACACAAGGAGTGGGGCTGCAAATTGATTTAAATAGCCAACGCACCCAAATTCACTCACAGGTAACCACACTTTATGAGATTCACTAACACGAACAAGCTTGCGCTCATCGTTTACAGCTGTTTTTTTACCAGCCTTAGCCCATCTGTTTGGGCGCAGAAACCTGACGTACACCCCATTCAAGTTGAAGCTGATCAACTAGACTCACAAGACGCGACAGGCATCACGCGTTACACAGGCAATGTCATTATTTCCCAAGGTGAAACACAGTTACGCGGCGATCAAGTAGAGATTCAGCACCCTAACCGTCAATTACACACCATGACCATTACAGGCTCACCCGCGCTATTCAAGTTTCACAACCCCAGCCAACAAACGCATATCACCGGCCACGCCCAAACGATTATTTACCATACACAACAAGGCCAGGTTCAGCTGATCGGTGAAGCTTACCTTGAGCAAGAAAACACCCACACGATCCAAGGCCCAAAATTAGTGTATGACATCAATAACCAAACCTTGAATGCCGGCAGCACGGATCAGCAAACAGGACGCGTTATCATGACACTTACCCCACAGAGCGACGACTAATGGCGCACTTCTATGGACGCGGGCTTGCCAAAAGTTACAAAAAATACAAGGTCGTCACCTCAGTTGATTTAGATGTCCACAGCGGTCAAGTGGTTGGGTTACTCGGTCCGAATGGTGCGGGCAAGACCACCACCTTTTATATGATGACAGGCCTGGTTGAACATGATGCCGGCAAAATCATGCTTGATGACCAGGATATTAGCCGACTATCCATCGATCAGCGCGCTCGACTTGGCATAGGTTACTTACCGCAAGAAGCCTCCGTATTTCGTAAACTGACTGTGCGTGACAATATACTCGCTATTTTAGAAATGCGCCCTGAATTGACGCCACAACAGCGTAATGAAAAACTTGAACACCTGCTCGATGATCTACAAATCCACCATATTATTAACCAGCTTGGCCAAGCCCTATCCGGCGGTGAGCGGCGGCGCGTTGAAATCGCCCGCGCTCTAGCGATGGAGCCTAAATTTATATTACTCGATGAACCCTTTGCGGGGGTTGATCCTATTTCGGTCAAAGAAATCCAGCACATCATTGAACATCTGCGCGACAAACAAATTGGCGTACTCATCACCGACCACAATGTGCGAGAAACTTTAGGTGTGTGTGACCAAGCCTATATTCTTCACGCTGGCACGATTCTCGCCCAAGGTACACCAGAGGATGTTTTGAACCATCCAGATGTTAGACGGGTTTATTTGGGTGAAAATTTTCGGGCTTAATCACATTTTGTCTTCTTGCAAAAAGAGGAACTCAACAACGAATATGCTATACTTGCAACAACTCTTACATAAATAAGAACCAGGGTTTCAAACTATGAAGCCTCGCAATACATTCCATAAATAAAAAACAAGGAGTTAGGAATGCAAATTAATATTACTGGCCATCATGTAGACTTAACCGATGCGCTTCGCGACTTTGTAAACGACAAATTCGCCAAACTAGAGCGTCATTTTGACCATGTTACCAATGTTCACGTAATTTTAACGGTAGAAAAACAAAATCAGAAAGCAGAAGCCACTGTCCATGTTTCTGGTCAAGACCTATTTGCCAGCAATGAAACCCAAGACATGTATGCGTCTATTGATGGTTTAATTGATAAGTTGGATCGTCAGATTATCAAGCACAAAGAAAAAATTGGCGATCACCATCAAAAATCTGGTGGCGTTAAAAGCATGAATACCGCTGCAATCGAAGAATAAACTCCGCTCTACCCGCCTGACAGCAAACTGTCAGGCAGCACTCCATACGACATCAACACATTCAAAAAAATAAGTTCGCCATGACAACCAGCACCCACACCCCGATGATGCAACAATTTTTAACCATCAAAGCCGAGCACCCAGATCGTTTGGTGTTTTACCGGATGGGCGATTTTTATGAATTGTTTTATGACGATGCGGTAAAAGCTTCAAAGCTCCTCGACATCACGCTAACAGCGCGCGGACAATCCGCTGGAAAACCGATTCCGATGGCAGGTATCCCGCATCACAGCGCCGAAGGCTATCTTGCCAAATTAGTTAAACTTGGTGAGTCGATTGCGATATGCGAACAGGTTGGCGAAGCCCTGGGCAAAGGCCCTGTTGAACGTAAAGTCGTGCGTGTCCTCACCCCCGGCACACTCACTGACGACGCCTTACTTGAAGCTAACCAAGAAAACCTACTCTGCGCGGTTTATCAAACCGATGAGCGTTATGCGCTCGCCTATTTAGATGTCGCCAGTGGGCGTTTTGAAGGCTGTGAATTTGATACTTCTCAAGCATTTTTTGATGAAATCAAGCGGTTACAACCTGCCGAACTGATTGTTGCAGAGGGCGAAAACCTAGCGGACAGCCTCAAAACACAACCAGGCCTGGTTAGGCTACCTAGCTGGCATTTTGATTTAAAGACGGCGCAAACCAAAATGACCGATCAACTCCAAACCCAAGACCTGATCGCGTTTGGTTGCCAAGACAAACCCACCCTCATTTCGGCTTGTGGCGCACTGCTCTACTATGCGCAAACCATGCTACAAAACACCCTTAACCAAGTACAGAGTTTTCACAGCTACAGCACGGACGATAACCTGATTGTCGATGCGATGAGTCGGCGCAACCTTGAGCTCGACACCAATTTAACCGGCGGCACCCATAACACCCTGCTTAGCCTGCTGGATAACTGCGCCACAGCAATGGGCAGCCGACTCCTTAAACGCTGGTTGTTGATGCCCTTACGTGATCCCAAGCTGATTAACCAACGGCTCGACATCATTGATACCCTGATTCAACAAGACCAGCACCCAACACTCAAACGCCAACTCAAACCGATTGGTGATTTAGAACGTATTCTCAGCCGTGTCGCCCTCTATTCAGCTCGACCGCGTGACCTGTTGCAACTTGGGCGCGCACTCAATCAATTGCCCGAAATCAACCAAGCATTAAATGCACTAAACCAACCCGATCTGGTTGCACTCAGCCAGCAAATTAATCAGTTCGATGAGTTAGCAGCCGAACTCGATCGCGCGATTCTTGAGAATCCGCCGATGCTATTGCGTGATGGCGGCGTATTTAAAACCGGCTATGATGCCGAACTTGACCAGCTCAACAATCTTAAAAACGAAGCCGGGCAATACCTGCTTGACCTCGAACAACGTGAACGCGAACGCACCGGTATTTCAACCCTTAAAGTCGGTTACAACCGAGTACACGGCTACTATATTGAAGTCAGTAAACTGCAAAGCGAACAAGTGCCGCTTGATTATGTCCGCCGTCAAACCCTTAAGGGCGCAGAACGCTATATTATTCCCGAACTCAAAAGCTTTGAAGACCAAGTGCTCAGCGCCGGCGACAAAGCCCTAGCGCGTGAAAAACAACTCTATCAAACCCTGCTTGAAACCCTAAACCAATCGATTAAACCCCTGCAAACCTGCGCCTCCGCGCTGGCGCAACTGGATGCGCTGGTCAATCTAGCGCAAAAGGCCGAACAACATCAACTCACTCGCCCCAAGCTCAGCCAACAACCAGGCCTGGTTATCCATCAAGGTCGTCATTTAACGGTTGAAGCCCTGAGCGATGTGCCGTTTATTCCCAATGATGCGATATTTGATAACCATAGCCGCTTGCAAATCATTACCGGCCCGAATATGGGCGGTAAATCCACCTTTATGCGCCAAACCGCCCTGATTGCGATACTCGCCCATATCGGCAGCTTTGTGCCGGCTGAATCGGTGGAAATCGGCCCGATTGATCGAATTTTCACCCGGATTGGCGCCTCGGATGACCTCACCAGCGGACGCTCCACCTTTATGGTTGAAATGACAGAAACTGCGCATATCCTGCACCATGCCAGTGAACAATCGCTGATCTTGATGGATGAAATAGGCCGTGGCACCTCGACCTATGATGGCTTATCGCTGGCGTGGGCGATTGCCGAGCATCTGGCCGAACAGGTAAAAGGCTTTTGTTTATTTGCTACCCACTACTTTGAGCTGACTGATTTATCTCAACGCTATGCCAATACCGTTAATATCCACCTCAGCGCGATAGAACATCAAGACAAGATTGTATTTTTACACCAAGTTCAACCGGGCGCCGCCTCTAAAAGCTATGGTTTGCAAGTCGCCAGCCTAGCGGGTGTACCCAAATCCGTCATTCAACGTGCGAAAGCCATTTTGCATGATCTAGAACAAAAAGCTGACGAGCATCCAAACACTAAACCAACAGCACCCAGTAAAGAACTACAGGTTAAACAACCCGAAATTCAGTTCGACCTCTTTAATTCTGCCGAACCCCACCCCATATTAATTGAACTCGATAAAATCTCGCCCGATGAGCTAACCGCTAAACAGGCGCTGGATTTACTTTATCAACTCAAAACATTGCGATAAAACCAATAAATAACCCAAGATAAACCCAAGTTAATCCCAAAGGAAACCACTATGAGTCAAGCGTTAATAGCCGATGTCAATGGCGAAAACTTTCAACAAGTCGTGCTAGACAACTCCCATCACCTCCCGGTGCTGGTCGATTTTTGGGCGCCTTGGTGCGGACCCTGTAAATCGGTGATGCCGGTGCTGGAAAAATTAGCCAATGAATTTGCAGGCTTGTTTTTGCTTGCCAAGGTTAATATCGATGACAACGAAGCCCTTGCCAATCAATTTGCGGTGCGCTCAGTGCCGACATTTAAACTATTCAAAAATGGTCAACAAATCGCCGAACTGACAGGCGGCTTGCCAGAAAGTGAATTCCGCAAACTCCTTGAACCCCATATCGAACGCCCCTCTGATGCCATGCGTGCGCAAGCACAACAGGCCTTTGACCAAGGCGATTTAGACAGCGCGGTCACATTGCTACGCCAAGCCTCAGAACTAGATCCTAACAACCATCAAGTGCCTTTAGACCTGGTTCAAATGTACCTACAGACCGGTCAACTCGAAGACGCCACCAAGCTGTTTAATCAACTACCGGATGCCGCCAAAACCGCCCCTGAGGCCAAACCGATTATTGGCATTATTCACTTTGCGCAAGCGGTCGCCGAATCTGAAGACATCAGTCTTATTCAAGCCAAACTCAAAGATAACCCCGATGATGTCAGCGCGCTCTATGGCTTAGCCTGTTTCCTAGCGCTACACAGCGAATATGAAAAAGCCATGCAAGCCCTGCTTAAAGTGTTTATGTTGGATCGAGAATTCAAAGAAGGTGCGGCACGCGGCCATTTGATTAAACTATTTGATATGCTCTCGGTCAGCGAACCGGAACTGGTCAAAACCTATCGCCGCAAATTCCAAAGCTTACTCTATTAATGCGATTTTGCATCCATCAGAGTTTGTTACAATTTCGTTCAAATTTAGTAAGATCAAGCTTGGTTATATCAACCAGGCCTGGTTAAAAAAAAGAGGCAAAAACTATGAAAAAACCACTACTCAGCGCCCTAGCGCTTAGCTTAGGCCTTGGACTTGCGAGCCTTAGCCAGGCTGCACCCCAAACAGGCGCCACCGCGCCGCTACCCGAAGACTTAAGCAAAACCCGCCCAATTGAACTCTGTGCCGCTTATACTGACCACAACGAAGCCGACCAAAAACGTATTTTTGATCGGCTCGACTCGCTAAACCTGCTTAGCCATAAAGATTATGATCTTGTTCCAAAAGGCAAGATTGAAACCGGATCGACGATGTGTGGTATGTATATGGGTTTAGGCAAACCCATAAATGAACAAGGCATGCAGATTCGACCGATGGTGTATAAGGTCGTGCATATCTATCCAGATCACTATGTCGTTACCCAAAGTGGCTTAGTGATGGAAATTCATGATCGCGTTGAAGGTGAATTACCACCCACACTGCACCAACCCATGCCCGATGTGATGCCGCCACCTGTCGCGCCACGCACACGTTAAAGACTAACACAAAAACAGGCCGCCTAACCCAGCCTCGCTATGCGGCCTGTTGACTAGGTTTTAGATGGATGATCGATTTTCTCGTTCCCACTGTCCTCAGTGGGAATGCATACCAACTGATCAGACTCCTACGGCATCATGGCAAGCGGTAATCCGCGCTACTGGTCTGCATTCCCACGCACAGCGTGGGAACGAGAAATTTAATGAGATGCACATGGATTATCAACTAGCCATTGTTGATACCAGCTTTGGTAGTCTTCTGGCCTAGCAAATAAGAAGCCTTGCAGGTGTACCGTTTTCAAGGCGGTTAAATGTGCAAGCTGTTGCTCTGTTTCAACACCCTCTACAACCACATCTAAATGCATTTGCTGCGCCATTGCATAGATTGAAGATACCAAACTACGCTCCATACCCAGATCATCCATCGCCAGCACAAATGCGCGATCTATCTTAACCTCATCAACCGGCAGATGTTGCAAATAACTCAAAGACGAATAACCTGTACCAAAGTCATCAATTGAAAACCTTACACCTATCGCTTTAAGCTGGTGCATCTTATCCACCACCTCTTCAAAGTCATCCAAAAACAACGACTCGGTTATCTCAATCATTAGACCTTTCGGTAGCGCACCCGATTCAGTAAGCAGGCGTTTAACCTGATCGACAAAATCTCGCTGATGGAAATGACGCGCACTAATATTAACCGCCAGAGTAATCTCTGAGGACTGGTTCTGAATTTGCGCCAACAAACCACAGGCTTTGGCCAACACCCAGCTACCCAAATCAACAATTAAATCGCTCTGCTCAGCCAACAGAATAAACATTCCAGGTGGAATTAAACCTTTTTCTGGATGCTCCCAGCGCACCAAACACTCCAAGCCGACCAACTTTTTATCCAACCTAACTTGAGGCTGAACATACAAACGCAACTGTTCCGCCTGAATACCATAGGCGAGATCTTTTTGCAGCAGATGCGCCTCCATTATTTGACTAGACAAGGCCTGATCATAAACAACCAACCGCTTTTCCGATTGCGAACGCGCTTCTTTTAACGCTACTTCGGCATGACTCATGCATTGATGAATAGACTCTACTGTAGCCACGCCATCATCGACAACCAAAGGGGCGACACCTATTTTATAGTCTAATTTAAACCTTGTTTCTTTTAATTCAACATCATCTGACAAGGCTTGAATTGATTTCTGGCCCAACATTTTCAGCCAATCGTCAACATGTTCGAACTCCGCTTTATTATCACAAAAAACGGCAAACTCATCGGCTACTAACCGTGCGACGATACCCTGATCTTGAAACGCCAGTTGCAATCGCTGCCCCACGCTTTTTAACAAGGCATCACCCACATCAACGCCATGCAACTCATTAATAAATCGGAAATGGGTCATATTTAACAGCACAATCGCACCCTTAACTGCAAGCTGCGGATGGCGCAATAAACAAGCATCCATCATCTCAATAATCTTATTGCGATTTGCTAGACCAGTAAGTTCGTCAATGTACAACAATTCTTGAATGCGTTTTTCACGCAGCTTTTTCTCTGACAAATCACGCTGTATTCCCAGATAATGCGTTACCCTACCTTCTTCATTTTTAACCGGCGAAATAATCGCTTGAGCGGGGTACACTTCGCCATTTTTGCGTTTATTGGATAGCTCACCGCGCCAAACTTTATCAGCACTTAATATTTTCCACATTGATTGATAAATAGCATTGGATGTCAAACCTGATTGTAAAATTCGTGGATTTTTACCGCTAACCTCCTGCTGCTGATACCCCGTCATTTGCTCGAACATCGGGTTCATATAATGAATTCGCCCCTGTAAATCGGTAATAATAATCGACTCAGGACTCTGCTCAACCGCTTGGTTTAACAAACGCAGTTTCTCTAATGCATCGCGTAAGCGCTTACGCTCTAACTTCAATAAGCGTTGACGCTGCCCCATATACAACAGGACAGTTATCACCAATAAAATAAACAGCGCAAGACCTAAAACTAACTGCCAAAACCAAATTTCAATAAAATCCGTGATGGTAAAATCAAACTGATCAAACGGCTCTAAACGCAACTCACGCATTAACAGATCAATTGTGCGATAATCGCCTGAAATCGTAAAGCCGGCAATTCCCATCGAGCGTGCTAACGCCCCCTCCCGAGGAATCCCTAACAAGGCTGATGCCACTTGTCTTGCAACATCTTTATCAACGTAGGGCGTCGCTGCAAAAGGCCATTCAGGATACAAACGCGTGCTGGTCACAAAAGGAAAGTCCGGCAAACGCTGCGCATTGAGTAATTTAATCTGAGAAATATCTACCAAGCCTTGCGAGACCAAGTCCTCTAAGACCCCTGTTCTTACAAAGCCAATATCAGCCTCACCGCGTAATACAGCCGATACCGCATTACGTTGAGGCTGGCCTGTCTCCAAAACCACTGCATCTTGGGGTAAGCGCACGCCTTGCTGTAGTAATTCAAACGCTTGCATTTGATAAGCACCCAAGGAGCTGATTGCAGCGGCTGCGATTCGCTTACCCTTGGCATCCTTAAGCGTCACAATATCGTTGCGATCATGGCGGGTAAAAATAACCCCACCAAAACTATCCGTAACAAACGGCCCTTCAAGATTTAACATTGAAGCCAAAGGCGAGGTTAAACCACTGCGATAGGTCATTAACACATAATGCGCTGGCTGTGTAAGTACAAAATCGACCTGATTCTCGTCAACAGCCTTTTCCAGTTCACTAAGATGTAAAATTACTGTCTCAAATTTAAAGTCACTAAACACTTCATTTAAATAATCAGTTAAAGGCTGCCAGCGAACCAAAGTAGATTCTTTATCTCGAAACGCTAAAACCCCCACTTTATAAATAGGAATTTCAGTCTTGCTCACTACTTCAGACGATTCTTGTTGAGCAAACGCCGGGTTAAAAGACAGCAAAACGACCAAAAAACCTAGTAAAATTTTGTTTTTAATTTTCACACTACACCCATAATTTAAATCCAAGATATTTTTCACACGACTAAAAATTTACCGACCTTAACCCGCATTTATGAAATATCCGGGTTAAACACTAATAATTTCCAGCCCAGCTAATTGCGACCATTTGGTTTTTTCCTCATCCCACTGCTTAGCCAACACAATATGCGTTATATCAGGCTGGCTTGATAACAAGGCCTCTGCCTTATCTAGGCTACCCGCGACCTTAACCCTGCCTTGTATTTGATACTGCTGCGCTAGAGTTTTGAGCGTTTGCGTATCCGGGTGAACAATTAAATACACTGGCTTTGGTGATGAAACGAGCTGTTTATCGCCAATCCACTGTTGAAAACTCTCAATCAATGCCAGCCTGTTTATCGGTTTCGACAAATGATCATTCATCCCTGCCGCTAGCGCTTTTTCCTTGTCTTCAATCATCGCCGCCGCCGTCAGTGCAATAATCGGAATACTAGGATTAAACTCACGAATACGTTTGGTCGCTTGATAGCCATCTAACACCGGCATTTGAATATCCATCAAAATCAAATCAAAGTCTTGGTCTTTCGCCTTACTGACCGCTACTTCACCATTGTTAGCCACTTCAAATCGAATGCCCAGTTGTTTTAGCTGATCACCGGCCACCTCTTGGTTGATTTCATTGTCCTCGACCAACAATATCCGCGCATTAAATTTTTGTATATGTTGCGCGTCATACAAACCTTTTTTGCTCTCTTGCGTTTTTAATTGCGCTAACTCTTCTGGCTTAAGCATCTCAAACGGCAAGCTAAACTTGAACACACTGCCCTGCCCCAATTCGGATTGCAGTTTGACACCTTCACCACCCATTAGTTGCACCAATTTTTCACTGATAGTCAGCCCCAACCCTGTGCCGCCATATTGACGCGTAATCGAATCATCAGCTTGACTAAAGGGCTTAAATAACCGCTGCTGTTGCTCAAGGGTAATACCTTTACCGGTATCCTGCACCTCAAAATGCAACCAGGCCTGGTGATTATCCTCGGTATTTTGCAAAGCAATGCGAACCGTAACCGCACCCTGTTCCGTAAACTTAATCGAGTTGCTAATCAAGTTGGTTAAAACCTGACGCAAGCGTAAGTCATCACCCATGTAGCCAGCGGCAAGGCGAGTGTCTATCTCTTGCTTGAGTTCAACACCCTTTTCTTGCGCCTTGGGTTGATAAACCTCAAACAAGTCCGCAACAAGCTCTTGTAGATTAAACGGCTGAGGATTTAGATTTAAACGTCCTGCCTCAATTTTAGATATATCCAATATATCATTGATAATGCCCAGCAAGAGTGAGCCAGAGTAATAAATTTTATGCAATCGTTGATGCAATTGTTCCACATCATATTCTGTTTGTCCGAGTTCACTCAACCCCAAAATACCATTCATCGGTGTGCGGATTTCATGGCTCATGTTTGCCAAAAAGTTAGATTTAGTCTGATTAGCCTGTTCAGCGATACGTGTTTGCTCCACCAAGCGCTGGTTAGCGATTTCAAGTTCGGTGATATCCACCATGGTGATTAAATAAAGCTTTAGTTCATCTGAGTAAACGGCGCTACATTTGAAATAGGTATGTTGACCGTGAAAGTTTACGATGGCCTTGTGCTGTTGATTAGGCTGGGCAATCATGACTTTTAGCCATTGCATTTCGGTATAGTTGAAAAGATAACCGGGTTGCTCAATAAACAAATCACAGATACATTTATAATCCTGTTTAAAGGCATCAAGAGTAGCATAGTGACCCTTAAAGAAGCGTAAAAACCCACCACTCACATCAATTAGTTCAACACCATCATTGACTAGCACTAATTCGTCTTGGCTAGACAACAGCGCTTGACTATATAGGCTCGCCTCTCTGGCTTTTCTCACGCTCACTAACAGACTAATTAGCGCAACAATCAAACCAAAACCAAACACAATCGCCCAACCTATCGCCACGCCATATTGATTAACCAAATCCTGCCAGGTTATCGCATCACGCTGGTCAAAGGGCGGAATACGCAGAGCGCGAGATAAACCCTCAACCCCTAGATAGTCAGCTGGAACGGTAAATCCATAAACCCGATTTTCAGGTGCCGCCAATTCTTCAAACTCCAGTCCTAACATCGCGGCTGTTATATGACGCTTGGCACTCTCCGTTACATGCGGCATGGCAAACACCGGCCACTCTGGATAAAGTCGTGTGGAGATAACATGCGGAAAATCAGGCCGATACTGCGCATTGATCACTTTAACCTGCGAAGTGTCAATCCAGCCTCGATCTGTCATTCCTTCAATAATGCCATCACGAATAAAACCCACTTCAGCGTCACCATTAATGATCGACAATACCGTATCGCTGTGCGAGCCTATAAATTGGACGGCTTTAGGATCAATCTTAATACCCGCCAAATATAACTCGTAGGCTTGGGCGCGATAGCCACCCATGAACTCTTCTCCTGGTGCGACAATCGTCTTGTTTTTGATATCACTTAAATTATTTATACCCTTATTGTCAGCACGCACGATAATCACCCCCGCCAATGATTTCATCGTTTGTCCTTGATGGTTTTTGACGAGGGTTGCCAATGCGCCGGTTACTTCGAACTTTTGTCGTGCAACTAAAAAGTGAGTCGGATTAGTTGTGACAAAATCCAGCGTTTTATTGCGCAAACCTTGATAAATCTGTTCTTGACTAAGAATCTGCAGTTCAAGATGTTCATGACTAAGTTTACGGTTAAGTGCATCAATCACCGGCGCAAATTCCTCATGGGTGCGCTCCACCCCCTTATGAGCAAACACCCCAAACTGATAAACCTGCTTCTCCCCCACCGAAGCCTGCGCCGATGAGAAAATTTGTAAAAACAACATCAAGGCAAGCGTGATAACAAGGTAAAACCCAGTTAAATACTGATCTCGAATTTTATTCACTTAAGTCTTCCTTAAATACGCAAAACTGGTTTTTGCCAGCTTGTTTGGCTTGGTACATGGCTTGGTCGGCTTGACGTAATAATTGGGTGCCATCGGTTGATTGAGCCTGTGGATAGGTTGTCACACCAATACTCGCGGTCACATGCAACGCATTGTCGTGATAACAAAATGGCTTGGCAACAACCTCTAGTAAGCGTTGCAATAGACTATGGCAAGCCTTAGGGTCGGGGATATCCAACAGCAGCGCAATAAACTCATCGCCGCCCAGTCTTGCAAGTGTATCACCCTCGCGCAGCTCGGCTTGCAAGCGTTGTGCCAGTGTTTTCAACAGATAATCGCCCGCCTCATGACCATAGGTGTCGTTCACCGGTTTAAAGCCATCGAGATCAATAAACACTAGCGCTAAGCCTTGTTGACGACGCGCCGCTTGCGCCATCGCTTGATGAAGGCGGTCGGCCAATAGACTACGATTGGGCAATCCGGTTAGCGCATCATAATAAGCCATTTGATCGAGTTGTTTTCGGGCTTGGTCGCGCGCGAGGATGTTACGAATACGTAATTGCAAAATCGGCAACGAAAAAGGCTTGGTAATAAAATCATCCGCACCCAACTCCAACCCTTTTACATGCGTTTCATGGCGATCATCGGCGGTCACTAAAATCACCGCCATCGTGCGCCCCCAGTTGGATTGGCGAATATGCGTCAATACTTCTAAACCGTCCATTTCAGGCATCATAATGTCAAGCAAAACTAAATCAGGGCGCAGTGATTCAGCTAGGCGAAGCGCTTCCTTGCCTGAGGTGACAACGGAAACTTGATATAGCTCACCCAAGACACCGAGCATGATTTGTAGGTTAGTTGGATGATCATCCACTACCAAAATTTTGGCTTTTTCACTCATTCATTACACTTTTTTTTCATAGTGATCTAATATCCATTTTACCCTGTCAGCTGCATTAATAAAATCATAAGCATCATTCATTTTCTTTATACCTTGTAAATTTGTATAAAATTTACTTGCCGGTGAGGAATCCATAATTCGATTAAAATCCGCTATTGACTCAAATCTTGCCTGCTCCAGCAGAGGTAAAATCGCTCGGAGCTGTGTCATTAGCTCATCCTCATTAAACACAGACTGTATTCCTATATCATCATCTATTTCGTTGGTAGGCTTAGTGGTTTTTGAAACAGACAAATACCGAGCTAATACCTCGACAAACTTGGCTTGGTTTAGCGGTTTAGTTAGATAATCATTCATCCCTAATGCCAAGCACTTTTGGCGATTTTCTTCAAACGCATCCGCTGTTAAGGCGATAATCGGAATGGGCTTGCGTTGTTGCTCGGCCTCCCATTCTCGAATTTGCTCGGTGGCCTGATAGCCGTCTAAAATCGGCATTTGAATATCCATCAAAATCAAGTCAAATTCATCATGCTCTGCCTGCACTATTTCTAGCGCTTGCTGACCATTTTCAGCTAACACGCAACGCAAACCAAATTCCTGTAACTGGTTTTCAACCACCAGCTGATTAATCTCGTTATCCTCTACAATCAACACGCGTCCGTTAAATCTAGGCAAAACGGGGGGTTCCACCTTGATTTGATTAGGCGCTGCTTGTTCAAAACAAGCGGGTTGCAATAATACTTTAAACCAAAACCGTGATCCTTGTCCTATTTCGCTTTCCACGCCGACTTCACCACCCATCAACTCCGCTAGCTTCTGCACAATCGACAAGCCCAACCCTGTGCCACCATATTGGCGAGTACTGGTGTTGTCTAATTGAGAAAAAGGTTTAAACAATTGAGCTTGCTGCTGTGGTGCTATACCTATACCCGTATCTGTTACTGAAAACTCAATAACCCCCTTATCGCTCAAAGGTTTTGCCTGAAGATGAATATCCCCTTGATAAGTAAACTTAATCGCATTATTTACCAGATTATTAAGCATTTGACGCAAGCGTTGCTCATCCGCTTGATAAAGCACACCTTCTTCACCCATCCATTGCGCATCAATTAACAAATCCTTTTCTTGTGCCGTGCCTTGAAACAAGGCCGTTGTTTCTTGCAAAACTTGCTCGATATCAACCAGGCCTGGTTGCAAAGTCAACTTACCCGCTTCGACTTTCGACAGGTCTAAAATATCATTTAATAAGCGCAACAAGGTTTCACCCGAATGCATAATCGTTTGGCAGTAGATGCGATAATTTTCATCGCTCGGCTTAGTGGAAAGTAACAATTGCGCCATCCCCAAAATACCATTCATCGGTGTACGGATTTCATGGCTCATCGTGGCTAAGAATCGGCTTTTGGCGATATTGGCCGCTTCGGCTTGCTGTTTATGTTGCTCTGTTTGATCAAGCAACTGCTCTAAGCGTAATTCGGATAGTTTTTGTTCAGTAATATCCATCACTATACCGACCACACGAACCACTTTGCCTGCTTCAACCAGCGGCGCGGTTTTGGTACGAATCCATTTATCCTTGCCTAAATGGGTTTTAAACGGAAAAATGAGATCATAGGGCTGGGCATCGGCGATACAGGCTTGAAAGGCATTCATAATGGTTTCGCGGTCTTCAGGTAAATAGCAATGCACACTTTCACCGATATGATCAAAGTCAGGGTCGGGTTCAAAATCATGTAATTCAAATAAACCTTGGGTCCAAAACATCTTGGCGCTATCCACCTGATATTCCCAGCCACCCACTTTAGCCAAGGCTTCACCGTCTTCTAATAAACGTTGACTGCGTTCAAGTTCATCTTTGAGATTTTGCAAATCAGATATATCTCGACTAATGCCGAACAAACCGACAACCTGATTATTTTCATCAAGCAACGGCCATTTATTGGTTTGAACATAACCGATGTTTCCATTAGCATCATAATAAGGGTTTATTTTGCCAAGTATCGGCTGCCCCAGTTCAAGAATAGGCTTCTCCTCTTGCTCATAAATCGCGGCAGTATCGGGTGGAAACAATTCTCGATCATGCTTTCCAATCATTTCTTTCCAATTTTTAAAGCCTGTAATGTTTGCCAGCGTCTGACTACAAAACAACATCTTGCTTTGCTTATCCTTAAAATAGACAAAATCAGATGTTTGATTTAAAAAAGCTTCAAATTCATTAGTAAAACGATAGAGCTCAATCTCAGCTTGTTGGCGCTGAAGATGAATACGCCACAAAGCCAAGGAAAGAAGCGCAAACACCACCAACCCCATCATCAGCAAAAGTTGAATTAGCCGATCTAATTTCTGTGCTTCATCCACTTTTAGTTGAATTTGCTCTTCTAATTGGCGATGGAATAATTCCATCGCCTCATCACTCATCATTGTATTGCGGTCATGAATCACTGATAGTAACAAGGTCTTTTGATCAAATTGATAAGGCTGAGAATACACTTCAACCGTTCTAAGCTCACCGTTCGCTAATTGATGACGAAATATAAAATAATTGCGTCCTTGCTCTTTCGCATTCTGGCGCTCATTGGCCACCTGTTGCGCGCTAAGGGTATTGATTTGCTGTATAGAGAGTGTTTGAAGTGTTTCGCGTGAATAACCATAAAAATCGACCGCTGCGGCGTTAGCATCGATAATTTGACCGGAGTCAGGGTCAATCAATAACATCACCAAACCCTGATTTTCAAACACCTGCTGAAAACTGGATGCCTGAACCGTGACATTAAATAAAAACAGCCCCAAAACGAGCACGAAACCACGTTTTAAAAATAAAAGACTCGACACAAGACGCACTCGCTAATTGACTAGAAAACTTTTATACACAATCCTCTATGATACCGACCCCTTGAGCATCTGGTCAATTAAAATGGTTAATTAAAAACAACTTCGCAAGTCTTATTTTCAGCAAACTGACTTAACCCGGATGTTTAGCTTCGCTTTCTTCGATTCATAAATTCGCGTGATGAGCGCGCAGGATATTTTTCTCTTTCCCACCCAGAGCATCACGGCCATTAAGTTAAGAAATGAGTGGCAACACGGAGCGAACCAACTTGTGTCATTGCGAGGCCGAAGGCCGTGGCAATCTCTGGCAGACTGCACACGCCCTCAAAAGATTGCCGCGTCGCTACACTCCTCGCAATGACAAAAACTTAAGGGAATTGCGCACCCCCCCTTCGTCATTGCGAACGAAGTGAAGCAATCTCCAAAACCAGCGCACGCCCTCAAAAGATTGCCGCGTCGCTTCGCTCCTCGCAATGACAAAAACTTAAGGGAATTGCGCCCCCCCCCCTTCGTCATTGCGAACGAAGTGAAGCAATCTCCAAAACCAGCGCACGCCCTCAAAAGATTGCCGCGTCGCTGATGCTCCTCGCTATGACGGGGCTTTTCTTAAATTAATGGCCGTGAGGCGCAACGCGAGAGCGGGTTGTAACTTATAGATAAGGAAAATTAAGCGCTTCTAAAGTTTCTTGGAAGTTTTCGATATTGTCGGCGGCAATATCGGTGCGATTGAAGCGGGCGATGTGAAACAAAGCTTCGCCTTCATTAACTAAGGGCAAATGGAGTTGCCCTATAATGATACCGCTAAAAGGTGCCCAGATTTCTACTTCAGATTCACCAAAAGGATCCGATACCACTGCCAATAGGGTTTGGTCTTTTTGCACCCGATCGCCCTGCTTGACTTTAGCGCGGAAAATGCCGTCTTGCGGCGCACGCACCCAAGCGGAGGAGCGCGCGACAATCGGATCAAACTGGTTTTTCTTACGCGAAGCAGGCAGCATTTCAAGCTGACGCATCACCCGCAAAATTCCGTTCACACCACCGCGAATCGACAACTCATCAAACCGCAAAGCCTCGCCCGCTTCATACAACAATACGGGAATACCTTTCTTGCTTGCCGCTTCTCGTAAAGATCCATCGCGCAAATTAGAATTTAACACAACCGGCGTACCAAATGCTTTAGCCAGTTTGAGGGTTTCCTCATTATCCAAATCAGCACGAATTTGTGGCAGGTTTGAGCGATGAATCGCCCCGGTATGTAAATCAATCCCATGGGTACAGCGCTCAACAATTTCATCCAAAAACAGACGCGCCACTCGCCCAGCTAAAGAGCCTTTTTCAGAGCCTGGAAAACTGCGATTTAAGTCGCGACGATCCGGTAAGTAACGACTTTGGTTGATAAAGCCGTGCAGATTCACAATCGGTACCGCAATTAAGGTGCCTTTTAGGCGTTTAAGCGCGGGCACCTTGAGTAAACGCCGAATAATCTCCACGCCATTCAATTCATCGCCATGAATCGCCGCGCTAATAAACATCACCGGCCCCGCTTGATGGCCACACAGCACTTGCACCGGCATGGTAATCGGGCTGTGGGTATAGAGCTTACCGACGACTAAATCAATCGTTTTGCGCTCGCCAGGCATCACCCGCTGCCCGGCCAAGGTAATCGGCTGGTTTTTGCGCCGTTTAGCCAACGCAGGCTCGCTCATTAGCCTTTGCCTTTGGTCGCGGTGTTATAGGGTTTGGCATTTTTTTCGATGAATTCGATAATTTGCCCTGCAATATCCTTGCCCGATGCGGCTTCTATGCCTTCCAAGCCCGGTGAGGAGTTAACTTCCATCACCACAGGCCCATGATTAGAGCGCAAAATATCAACACCACAGACGTTCAAGCCCATGATCTTAGCCGCCCGCAAAGCTGTCGCCCGTTCTTCAGGTGAAATCCTAACCAGCGCCGCGCTACCACCTCGGTGAAGGTTGGAACGGAACTCACCCTCTTTGCCTTGACGCTTCATCGATGCAATCACCTTACCGCCAACCACAAAACAACGAATATCGGAGCCGCCCGCTTCCTTGATAAACTCTTGCACGAGAATATGCTCTTTAAGCCCCATAAAGGCTTGAATCACACTTTCAGCCGCTTGCTTGGTTTCAGCCAGCACCACGCCTAAACCCTGCGTACCCTGTAACACCTTTATCACCGCCGGCGCGCCACCGACAATATTTAATAAATCATCAATATCGTCTGGCGAATGGGCAAAGCTGGTCACAGGCAAGCCAATGCCATGCTTAGCCAGTAACTGCAAACTGCGCAACTTGTCGCGCGAACGGGTAATCGCCACCGATTCATTGAGCGGATAAACACCCATCATTTCAAACTGGCGCAATACGGCTGTGCCATAAAATGTAACCGACGCGCCAATGCGCGGAATCACCGCATCAAAGCCATCCAACACCTCACCTTTATAATGAATTTCAGGGTGACGGGTGGTGATGTTCATATAGCAACGCAGCGAATCAATCACACGGACTTGGTGACCTCGCTGCTCGGCCGCTTCGACTAAACGGCGGGTTGAATAAAGTTTTGCATTACGGGATAAAATTCCGATTTTCATTTAGTTTCGCCATCCTTAGGCAGTTTTTGACAGTAAGATTGACTCACATCAACCATAAAACGCTGTTCCATCGCCACCCGTCCTAACAGCATACGAAAACGCATGGTGTCGCGACTAGTCAGCGAGAGATCAATTGTAAATCGCTGGTTGCCCAGCACAAGTTCTGTTTCAATAAAATAACGTTCGGTTTTATTGCCTCCCGAATCAGTGACGATACGCTGGTCTTTGATAGGCGCTTCACACCAAACCTGGGTTTGATCATCATTTTGATTGGGGTGAATGCCAAATCGCACCCAGGCCTGGTTGTCTTTTTCAAACGGCTCGACCGAAAAAGCATGCAATGCCGATGTGCGAGCGCCGGTATCTACTTTGCACTTCAAGGCCGCGATACCCAGTTGTGGAAGCGCCACCCATTCTCGCCAACCGAGTATTGCTTTATCCATGCCATTCGCCTTTTGGTTTTTTATCATAATGCTGCCAACGGTTAAAGCGTATCATCGCTTGCAACTCTCTTATATAATCTTCTCGCTTAGCCGAATAGTCTATTAAGCCATAAGCCAACAACTCACTGTTTAAAGCTTGCTTTGACTGCCGAAGTTGCGCGCGCAGATTTCGTAGGGTTTCATAATTGATCAATGCGTTCAAGTTTAACATATAAGCCGCCACCGAGTCCTCAACACTATTAAAAACGCGCACTTCATAAATTTGGCCCTCTGGGCGGCGCTCAGGTACTAAGCCACAACCCACTGAAAAACACCAGTGACCAAAAAAATTCATCCCCTCCACCGCAAACCGAGACGTACCCCAGGCCGACTCATTCGCCGCTTGTGCCAGTGCCAGTGCGGGCGGAATTATATCCACTTTTATTAATAAGTCAGCATGCCACTGCACCATTGTTTGATCTTTTTTTCTAGGCTGTTGATACTTCACCGCCAACGCCTCAAACCGTTGCTTTTGCTTAACACTCATTTGATTAGGTTTTAATTGCTTTAAAAAATCCCGCTCAACGGCAATGGCTTTATTTGACGCATAAATAGCGGGCAATATAAAATCAATAAAAGCCTGTTTTTTTTGATTCACATCCTGAATAGCCGCAAAGTCCGGCACCCGTGAGGGCGGTTTTTCCAGCGCCTTTACTTGAGTCGGCTTTTCAGATAACGCCAACACCCTATCCGAATCAACCAGATCAACCGAAGGTATTGAATTCGCTTCGCCTTGACCGCGCTCATAAAAAATCCAACTCGCGACCAAAACTAAAACAGGTAAGATAATTTTAAGATTTCGTTCCACTTTCTTTCCTTTACACTTTTTTTATATTAGGCATAATGATGAAATGATATTGGATAAAAAGCAAATTTTTAGGATAAAAACATGACCAGGACACAGAAAAATATTTTTTATAGCGGGTTGCTCGCCAGCTTTTTCATCGCGTTCAGCGCGATCACCACACAGAGCCATGCCAACAACCCTAATAGCGCCGCCGTTATATTAATGTACCACCATTTTGGTGATGACACCCCGCCAAGCACCAGCGTTACACTGGCGCAATTTGACGCTCATTTAGACTATCTTAGCAATCAGGGTTTTAACGTTTGGCCTTTATCAAAATTAATCACCCACTGGGAAACCAACCAACCCGTACCGGATCGAACCGTTGTGTTAACCGCTGACGATGCGTATAAAAGTGTCTATACCGAAGCCTATCCTCGCCTTAAAGCCCTTGGCTGGTCAATGACTACCTTTGTTAACTCTGAACCGGTTGATCGTGGATTTGGCAACTTTATGACCTGGCAACAAATGCGTGAAATGCAAGCGGATGGATTTGAATTTGCTAATCACAGTCATACTCACAGCAAAATGCGACCGATTGATGGCGAAACAGAAACACAGATGTTAGCAAGAGTGCGTCAAGAATTAGAAATGACCCAACAGCGACTCGAAGCCGAACTGGACGCTGAAAATGTGCCCATGCTGTTTGCCTATCCTTATGGCGAATACAGTGAGTCGGCTGCCAACTTGATCGCTGAGATGGGCTATGTAGGATTAGCACAGGTGTCTGGCGCAGTGGATGCTAACGCGGACCGTCGTGCGCTCAATCGTTTCCCGATGGCGGTGAATTTTGCCAAAATTGAAGACTTTCGTCTCAAGGTCAATACTCGCCCACTGCCGCTCACCTCGGTGACCCCCTGGAACCCAATAGTCACCGACAACCCACCCACTTTAACACTGAACTTGAGTGAACCTGTACGCCAGCTAAACTGCTTTAATAGCCGAGGCCAAGCGCTGAAAATGGATTGGCAAACCCCGACAAAATTGGTCATTCAGTCCGAGCAAGCCTTACGCTCACCGCGTGACCGCTATGCGTGCACCGCGCCGATAGGCCAAGGACGCTGGTACTGGTTTGGGCATTTATGGATTATTGATTAAACTTACCTGTTAAACAAAAGGAAACACAATGTCTGATTGGACGTCTGGTTATGTAGCGGATATTGGCTACACCTATGGTTATTACAAAGAACTTAACCCTTTAAGAATGCGCTTGGCGATGATTAATGCCGGGATTACCCCGCCTAACTTTGGTGAGGGGGCGATAGGCTGTGAGCTGGGGTTTGGCCAAGGATTGAGTGCCGCGATTCATGCGGCCGCCAGCCCGGTAAAGTGGTTTGGCAATGACTTTTTGCCTAGCCAAGCGGGCTTTGCACAATCACTGGTTCAAGCCAGCGGTGCGCAAGCGCAATTGAGCGATGAATCGTTTGCGCAATACTTGGCACGTGATGATTTGCCCAAGTTCGATTTTATTTGTTTGCATGGCGTGTGGACTTGGGTGTCCGAGGAAAATCGCCAGCTAATTATGGCCTTTATTCGCAAAAACCTCAAGGTTGGCGGTGTGGTCTATGTCAGTTACAACACCCAAATCGGCTGGGCGCAGATTATGCCGTTACGCCGTTTGCTGGTGCAACATGTTCAACGCATGGGTTCAGCCGGCTGGGGTAGCTCGTATAAAATCAACCAAGCCTTGCAGTTTGCCAAAAAGCTGATGAAAACCAACCCACTTCACGCCACCGCCAATTCGCAAGTGGGCCCGAAAGCCGCCGAGTTGATTGGTCAAGACCCACACTATCTGGCGCATGAATATTTTAATCGTGACTGGCAACCGATGGATTTTGCCGATATGGCCGAGTATATGGCGAACACCAAACTCGAATATGCCTGCACCGCCAATTATCTTGATCTGATTGAAGCGATTAACCTCACCCCAGAACAGATGAAGCTGCTAGCTGAAATTCCAGATAGTGCATTGCGTGAGAACACGCGCGATTTCTGTGTCGATAAAAAGTTCCGCAAGGATTATTGGGTCAATGGCGCCATCAATCTCACCCAACTTCAGGTTTTAGAAACGCTTCGCGCTGAACGTGTCGTTATGACCAAACCACGCGGCACGATTTCGCTGGTTTTAGAAGGCGCATTAGGTGTAGCCGATTTGGCGGCCGATATTTATGATCCCATCCTCGATTATCTCGCTGATTACCAACCCCGTACGCTGGGTGAAATCGAAGAAGCGATGGCTGCTCATGGCAATATTGGCTTGCAAGAAATCGTACAAGCCTTGTTTATCTTTACCCATCGCGGTGAAATCCAATCGGCACAAGCGGATTCGGTGATTGAGCAGGTTCACCCTCGCACCCAAGCATTAAATAACTTCTTTATCGACCGCGCACGCGGTAGCGCGGATATTGCGTTTTTAGCCAGCCCGGTCACCGGCGGCGGTATCGAAGCCACTCGCTTCCAACAATTGTTCATTAAAGGCTATCGAGAAGGTTGCGAATCGGCTTTAGCACTGGCGCATTATGTCTGGATGATTTTAGAGCCTATGGGCGAAGGCGTAATGAAAATGGGGCGAATTTTACAATCCGAAGACGAGAACATCGCCGAACTAACCCAACGCGCTGAAGACTTTCTACGCCGCGACTTAGCGATGTATCAAGGCTTAAGATTAGTCTAATGCTGCATGCTCAAGCACAGCGTGAGCCACACCCTGCTCTCACGCTCAGGCTAGACTATAGCGCTTTTTGGACGTTAGTCCGCGATAGACGCCCAGGAGCCAGCCCTACCGGTAAGCGGTATATGACCGATGCGAATCAATAAGGCTGACAAGCAACTAGTGGAGACCATGAGATGATCAATGTGTTTTACGATGGCCAATGTGGTTTATGCTCGAAAGAAATCAACCATTACAAGAAAATCGCGCCACCAGGCGTGTTTCACTGGCAAGACATCGCCACGCTGTCGCCCAATTGGCTTGAACAGGAGGGTATCACGCAGGTTGAGCTACTCAAACACCTGCATGCCAAAGACGACACAGGCAAGATGCATGTAGGTGTGGATGCATTTTTATTAATGTGGCGCCAATTAAAACGTTGGCGGATTTTGGCAGGGATTGTATCACTGCCTGGGATCTATACATTGACACGACAGATTTACCATGGGTTTGCCCAATGGCGATTTAAACGATTACCTCATTGCCAAATTGCATTAAAAAATCAATCACACTAATCACGACAAGGATATCGCAAAATGATGAAATACAGTTCGTTAGGCTACACGGATATTCAGGTGAGCAAAATTTGTTTAGGCACCATGACATGGGGGGAGCAAAATACAGCGGCTCAAGCATTTGAACAAATGGATTATGCGCTTGAACGGGGTGTTAATTTTTGGGATACGGCCGAACTCTACCCTGTTCCCCCGCAAGCCTCAAGCTTTACGCAAACCGAGTCGATTATCGGTGCTTGGTTTCAGAAAACTCAGCGGCGCAATGAGGTAGTGCTGGCAACTAAAATGGCCGGTCCGGCCGAATTTGTATCTCATATCCGTCAGGGCAAAACACGCTATACCGATCCCCTCATTGCTCGCTGCGTTGAGCGCTCATTAAAACGCCTGCAAACGGATGTGATTGATCTATATCAACTGCACTGGCCAGAACGCCCGACTAACTTTTTTGGCCAACTCGGTTACCAAGTTTCGGCTCACACACCCAACGCTCTCACGCCACTAGCCGATACCCTCGAAGCACTCAGTAAACAGGTGCGCGCAGGCAAGATTCGTACGATTGGCTTATCCAACGAAACCGCCTGGGGCACAATGAAGATGATTGAACTATCAAGGCAGTTAGGCTTGGAGAAAATCGTTTCAATTCAAAATCCTTATAATCTTTTGAATCGCAGCTTTGAAGTAGGCCTAGCCGAGGTGTGTCATCAAGAAAATATTGGGCTATTAGCCTACTCGCCGCTTGGGTTTGGTGTATTAACCGGCAAGTATCTCAACAATGCGCGCCCGCAAGATGCCCGCATTACACTATTTCCACGCTTTGATCGCTATCTCAACCCGCAAGCCAGCGCGGCCACTCAAGCCTATTTTGATCTAGCCCATCAACATGGCTTGTCCTTAACCCAAATGGCACTCGGCTATGTCAATACACGCCCTTTTGTGAGTGCGAATATTATCGGGGCTACCACCCTAGCGCAGCTAAAAGAAAACATTGATAGTATCGATGTTATATTAAGCGACACACTACTAGCGGAGATTGAGCAGATTCATCAACGCTATACCTACCCTAGCCCCTAAACGCCTCTTAACCCGGATATTTAGCTCAACAACAAGGATCACTGGCATGTTACATCTAGACCCACTCGCCATTCAAAACCTGCCCTTAAGCGACAGGATTCATTTAATCAATTCGATTACAGGCATCAAACCGGCTAACTTGATTGGCACCGCAGATCAAGCAGGCCAGACCAATTTGGCGGTGTTCAGCTCCGTGGTACATCTAGGATCGAGCCCGGCGCTCATTGGTTTTGTGATGCGGCCGGTGGGAGATGTACCGCGTCACACTTATGAAAACATTTTAGCCACCAGTCATTACACCCTTAACCACATCCACCCACAGATAGCGCATCAAGCGCATCAAACTTCAGCAAAATTTGCAAAGCACGAATCGGAGTTTGACATAATGAACCTGACGCCGTCTTTTATTGCCAATTTTCATGCACCTTTTGTCGAGGAATCAAACATTAAGTATGGCTTAAGATTTGTTGAGGCCATGCCAATCAAACACAATAACACGCAATTAATTATTGGCGAGATTCAACACATACTTCTCAACCACCACCCTAAAACACCGGATGGCGGACTGGATTTGGAAGCCACTGAAAGCGTTGGAATCAGTGGTCTGAATAGTTACTATAAGCTAAAAAGGTTTGCCACCTTTGAGCAGCCTTGACATCACCCGGTGTTACATTTTCTTCACAACACCCGATTACGATTTGGTCTCCTCTAAGCTTTCTGGGGCTTTCGGTTTGTCTTTTGCACCCTTGGCGAAGGCCATGTTGGTTAACCACAGGGATAAACCGACAAGCGCAATACCGACGGCATAATAAAGCAATTCAATCGGTATTGGTTTTGAGGTACTCATAAGGCAATTTAACCTGTTTCAGGTTTTAACGCTAATGCACCTGAACTAACGGATCTAAACCTTTTGTATCTAGAATAGACAGGAGTTTTTGGCAAGCGCCCGAAGGTTTTTTCACACCCTGCTCCCATTGGCGCACAGTGGATACACTAATATTAAGTAGGCTAGCCAATAAAACCTGACTCAAATTAAATCTTTGGCGAATGGATTTGATTTTATCGCTGTCATAGTTTCTAAGCGGCTCAAGACAAAGCAAATCGTAGCGCTCCATGCGCTCAGTGTCTATAGCTCCTTGACGATACATATCCTGTGCTGAGTCATGTATCGCTTCCATCAAACGACTTCTAGGCTGCATTTCCATCAACATATCTCCATTAAAAACCCAATTTTAATCGATTTATTTATATCATCAGCTGAAAACTGCATTAAATCTTGCGTAAAATCTAACAGTGCAACTTTTTCACGCTCGTCAATATTGGATTTTTCATTCTTATTAAACCCAAAAATAAAGAACCATCGATCATCCAAGTTTGAAGCCAATAGCGTGCGGGCTCCACCACGCTTACCACGCCCTGGGTGCCCAACTCGCTTTTTGTATAGACCGTGACCTAAGTCGGCATCAATTAACCCCTGAGACATTTCCTCTACCGCGTTACATAATAGAGTGTCTGTCAAACCTGACTTTTTTAACCACTTATTAAATGCCTTGGTTTTCAATACTCTCATACCTATCACCTTGGTAGATATAACTGTTCACAAGTTTATCATGACACGCATCACTACTTGGTTTCAGCTATGCTCTCTACCTCTTTGGGTTTGTCTTTTGCGCCCTTGGCGAAGGCCATATTGGTTAACCACAGGGATAAACCGACTAGCGCAATACCGACGGCATAATAAAGCAATTCAATCGGTTGTGATGGTTTTAGGTATATCGCGGCTTCAAAAAACATAACGATTAAGACCAGTACAATGACCTTGGCGAGCTTGTCTTTAAGATCATCTAAACTTTTAACGACTAAAATCTGGCTGGCACCATAGACTTCTTTGGCGATACTGAGTTTTGAGATAAACAATTCATACAGACCGAGCGAGAAAATCAGCATAATCGCGCCAATCAAAAAGCCATCAACCGCACCAATCACCGTACCAATCGCTTTCGATTTTAGCGCCGCGCGTTCGGCATATTCTAGGGAATGGTAGTCTGTCAGCGCACCTAATAAATAAATGATCTCAATCGCGGTGATATAAAACATGACGAATGCAATCACCAAACTCGCGACCACCGCGGTCAACACGACTAAACGGCTATGCCACAAGACAGCTTCAAACCCGCGAACGCCCGCGCTCTTATTGTCACATTTCAGGCTTTCATTAATCTTATCTGGCATGTTAGTCTCCTACTTCTCAAGCATTTCAATCGTAAAGTTATGATTGGTATAGATACATAAATCGGCCGCTATAGTGAGCGCATTTTTCACAATCTCATCCGCCGGTAATTCGCTGTGGCGCATTAAAGCCTGCGCGCCTGCATGGGCATAGCTGCCACCGGATCCGATGGCGATAAAATCGTCCTGCGGCTCAATCACATCGCCCGTTCCTGAAATCAGCAACATCGTGTCTTCATCCGCCACAATCATCATCGCTTCTAGCTTGCGTAACGCACGATCCGTGCGCCATTCTTTCGCCATTTCAACCGCCGCACGCATCAACTGACCATTATGGGTTTGTAGCCGCCCCTCAAAACGCTCAAATAGCGTAAAGGCGTCGGCTGTTGCACCTGCAAAACCGGCTAATACTTTGCCATCATATAAACGACGCACTTTGCGCGCATTGCCCTTCATTACAATGTGTCCCAAGGTCACTTGCCCATCACCGCCTATAACCATCTTGCCATGGCGTTTTACACATAAAATCGTTGTACCGTAGATGGTATCTGCACGATGTTCCATTGCTTTTCCTTTTTATTATTTAACTTTATTCGTTGTGGGTCTGATTTTTTCGCGCTCTTGGATGAGTTTGATCATAAACCTTTGCCAAATGCTGCATATCTAATTTGGTATATATTTGCGTGGTGGATAAATTGGCATGCCCCAATAATTCTTGCACCGCCCGCAAATCACCGCTGGATTCTAACACATGCGTGGCACAAGCATGGCGCAATCTGTGGGGCGACATTTTGGTATCCAACCCAGCTTGTAGCGTGCGCTTATCAAGCTGTACTCGAATGCTGCGAGCCGATAATCGCCCACCAAGCTGATTAATAAATACAGCTTGTTCAGATTGCTCAGGCTGTAGCTTTTGACCACGCACCGACAACCAGGCCTGGATCGCTTGGTTGGCCTTAGTTCCAACAAAAGCGACACGCATTTTACCCCCCTTACCCCTTACCTGCACTGTCCCAGCGGCTAATCCATCTAACCCAGGTGTTAAGTTAAGCGCCACCAACTCAGACACCCTCAAGCCTGCAGAGTAGAGCAATTCAAAAATTGCTTGATCACGTATCGCATGCCAGCCGTCAATAGGCTGCTCTAACAACTGTCTTGTTTGATCAACGTCTACACTTTTTGGCAAAGGCTTAGGTACCTTGGGCGCCTTAACCAACAAGGCTGGATTGGTTTGGACTAACCCTTGTGCCATTAAAAACCCAAATAAACTGCGCAAAGCCGACAGATGGCGCGACAGGGTGCGCGCGCCCAAACCCGATTTTACACAATCCATCACATAGTCTTTAATTAACCGCACACCGACCTGTGTCCAGTCCACCGATTGTGGCTCCGCCATTAAGGTTTGATACGACCAGGCCTGGTCGGAATTATCGCCGTTTTTACTGCTTTGTGTGTCGCCTTTTGCGTCGCTTTGGTTTTGAGTTAAATAAAAAGCCACAAAACTCAATAGGTCTCGCTGATAGTTATCAAGGGTGTGCGCCGACTTATTCTCCGCGCGCAATTGTAATAAAAATCGCTCTATTTGCTGCATACTACTTCACTCATCCTGTTTAGGTACCTCACTGCCATTAAGTTAAGGAAAAAACCAGTCATTGCGAGGAGCGCAGCGACGCGGCAATCTCCCAAGGTCGCGCACAGCCTGCCAGAGATTGCCACGGCCTTCGGCCTCGCAATGACGCGTAATTTTTTTGTCCTCGCGACTCAAGTTGTTTCGCTCCGTTGTGCCACAAATTCCTTAACTTAATGGCCGTGGTTTAGGTACCTGCGGACTAAAGCTAATCATCAGCCCATCAACCCTTGCCATATTTCAATCACCTCGTCACGTTCTTGCTTGAAGGTTTTTGCATCGACAATGGCTTTTTGATTTTGAATCGCCAGACGATGATAAAGCGCGCGGTAGCTTCGGTAGTGGTTTTGCAATTTCTCTGTTGCTTTTTCAGTTAACAAACCCGTGTGTTTAACTTCATCCAAAATGCGCATATTGTCTGTCCAGCCAACCAGGCCTGGTTGTAAATTACCATAAGCCAACACCAGATATTGCACCATAAATTCAATATCCACCACACCGCCTGCGCCGTGCTTAATGTCAAACTCATATTCATTCGACTTATCTAAAGCCGTGCGCATTTTTTGGCGCATCTCAACCACTTCGGCTTTGACTTTAGCCGGCTCACGCGGCTGCGACAGAAAGGCCAGACGGAACTGCTCAAAGTGTTCTCGCACCTGATCACTCCCCACCACCGCACGCGCACGAATCAAGGCTTGATGCTCCCAATTCCAGGCTTTTTCTTGCTGGTACTGTTCAAAATGTTTAAGGGTCGTCACCATTAAGCCGCTATCCCCATTCGGACGCAAACGGGTATCCACTTCATACAATTGACCCGCTGGCATCATGCTGGTCAGCACGGAAATAATTTTTTGCCCCATGCGCATAAAAAAACTGCCATGTTCTAATGGACGTTGACGCTCATGGGTAGGCTGGGTTTTATCACCCGAGGCCACCAAGTCATACAAAAACACCACGTCCAAATCTGAACCATAACCCAGCTCAATCCCACCTAGCTTGCCATAGCCTAAAACCAAGAAAGGCGATTCAGTTAGATCCTTGGGCAGTCCGTGTTTTTTCGTCATCTGCAGCCAAACATAATCATGTGCCACATTAAGCACCGCTTCGGCAATCCAGGTTAAATAGTCACTCACATGCATCACCGGGACCTGACCGGTAATGTCAGCGGCGGCTACCTTAAACACCTGCGCATGTCGCCAATGACGTAATTGCAACATAAACGGCTCTTCATCATCTTGATAGGTGTTTAACAGGGTTTGTGCCTCTTGCATTAACTCATCCAGCTTGAGCGGACGGTAAAGACTTCTTAAATCCAAGAGTTGATCCATCAGCGCGGGATATTTCACCAATAGATCGGTTAAACGGGCACTCGCCGCACAGAGTTTGATCAGATGTGTCAGTGCCACCGGATTTTCTTTTAGCAGGACTAAATACACACTGCGGCGCACCACATTTTCTATCACGGTTAATACGCGCTGCAACGCCATCTCTTGATCCTGCTCTAGGCTAGAGAGTTGCTTGAGCAATAGCGGCATCACTAGCTCTAAGCGCGTGGTGGCCTCGGCGCTCATCTGCCCGACCGCCCTCGATTTTTTAAACTGGCGTAACTGATTTAAAATATCGCCCGGTTTATGAAAACCAAACTGAGTCAATACAATCAACGCATCATCTTCCAAAGGGCCTTTCCAAGCTTGACTCAAGGCATCGGTTAAATCACAAACGTCGGTCTCCTCGGCAAACACATCATCAAAATGCGCTTGCACCGTTTCACGATAAGCTTCTAGCTTATCGATAAAAGACGCATAATCAGCAAAACCCATCGCTTCGGCAAGCGCTAGCTGTTGACGCGCATCATCCGGCAGGGAGTGGGCTTGTTGATCATTCCATTCTTGAATACGATTCTCCGCACGGCGCAAGAAGACATAAGCCTCTCTAAGACTCTGCGCATCCGCTTGCGAAATATAATCTTGCTCCGCTAAATAACCCAACATCGGCAACAAGGCCTGACCCTGCAGCGGCTTATCTCGCCCCCCATGCACCAGCTGAAAGGCCTGGACAATAAACTCAATCTCACGAATACCACCGCGCCCGAGCTTTAAATTATTTTCCATCCCCTTTTTGCGCACTTCAGCGGCAATCATCCGCTTTAGATCACGTAACGAATCCATCGCCGTATAGTCCACATAACGGCGGTAAACAAAAGGTCGTAAAATATCAAACAGCCGCTTCGCCTTTTCCTTGTCCCCAGCCATGGCGCGTGCCTTCACTAGCGCATAACGCTCCCAAGCACGACCATGTACTTCATAATAATGCTCAGCACCGGTAAAGCTGATGGCTAAAGGCCCTACCTCACCAAACGGACGTAGCCGCATATCTACCCGATACACCATGCCTTCGTTGGTTAATTCAGTCAACGACTTATTTAACGACAGACCCAGTTTTGAGAAAAATTCATCATTAGAAATAGACTTGGCTCCATTGGTGTAGCCTTTTTCTTCATATAAATAAATCAAATCAATGTCGCTGGAAAAGTTCAGCTCACGCCCGCCTAACTTACCCATACCCAGGATAACCATTTTTTGCGGCTCACCCGATTCTTCGCCGATGGGCTGCCCAAATCGCTGGGTAAAACGCGTCATCCACCAATCAAGTGCGCCGGACACCAAACCATCGGCTAAATCAGAGACATCGCGCATGGTTTCGTTTAAATCCGCCACGCCACCCAAGTCACGAACCGCAATGCGCACCATTTGCTCTCGGCGCAAGCGGCGTAGCTGGGTTTTAAGACAAGTATCATCCTCGCAGGCTAATAAAGTAGCACGACATAAATCAAGCAATTCACCATCATTAAACCGCGTGTCATAGTCCTGATCCAACAACACAGGAAACCGCTGACACTCGCGTTCAATATAAAGGCTCCATTTATAGTAATCCTCTGGTGATAATGCAGACATACACGCCCCTCTATACATAGATTTAAAGGGTTTATATTACTCTTTTTGCAGAGAATCATCTACCACCCATACAACATATCAGGGCAAACGCATCTAAATAATAAAAAAATCATAACAATAGTCATGATTAACCTCGTTCCCACGCTGTGCGTGGGAATGCAGACCGATTTAACCTATGAAACAGCGCTCAAACCCAAGTCCAAGGCGCTCCCACGTTCAACGTGGGAGCGAGACCTGATTGTAAGTTGTTGATTTATTATTTACTTTAGATGCGTTTGCCCTGTACATCATATTAATATTGGTGCACAATGCACCAATATTAAACAATAGACAATAATTTTCGGTGAATTACTCAATAAAAACTAGGAAATAAATAACTATACAGTTGTTTATAAACAGATTTTAAATATTAGGCATGATTCATACTATATGACCTATGAATTTTTTCTCAACCGCCCTTGGCAAAAGTTTGTTACCCATCTTTTCCAAGGGAATAACCTAAAGGTAATCAGCATGAAACTTATAGTTGCAGTAATCAAACCTTTTAAGCTTGATGATGTACGCGAAGCTCTGCACGATATTGATGTGCACGGCATGACCGTTACTGAAGCAAAAGGCTTCGGTCGCCAAAAAGGCCATACCGAAATTTATCGTGGCGCCGAATACGCCATAGAATTTTTACCAAAGGTTCGCCTTGAAATCGCCGTAGCGGATGACAAGGTTGATAGCGCCATTGAGGCAATAGGCAATGCGGCGCGTACTGGCAAAATTGGTGATGGCAAGGTATTCGTCATGCCACTTGAGCAAGCCGTACGTATTCGAACCGAAGAAACCGGCGATGTCGCCCTTTAAATAGAATAAAAAGGAAATAGTCATGGAACAAGTACTCGAACTCAGTTATGCGCTCGACACCTTTTACTTCCTAATGGCCGGTGCGCTGGTTATGTGGATGGCGGCTGGCTTTACGATGTTAGAAGCAGGCCTGGTGCGCAGCAAAAATACAACCGAAATTCTTGCTAAGAACGTCGGACTTTTCTCAATCGCCAGCTTAACCTATATGTTAGTCGGCTATAACATTATGTACGGCGAAGGCTTAAACAGCATCATCCCAGGCCTTAGCTTCTTAGTAGGCGCTGACAATACCACTGCTGAAGTTTTAGCAGGTGGCGATGATGCACCTTACTACTCAAATATGGCGGATTTCTTCTTCCAGTTAGTGTTTGTTGCAACGGCTATGTCGATTGTTTCAGGTGCGGTAGCTGAACGTATGAAATTGATGTCATTCTTTATCTTTGCGGTTGCATTAACAGCCTTCATCTATCCTGTTCAAGGTTATTGGACTTGGGGCGGTGGCTTCTTAGACGAAATTGGTTTCTCTGATTTCGCTGGCTCAGGTATCGTCCACATGGCCGGTGCAGCGGCAGCGCTAGCTGGGGTATTGGTTCTAGGTGCTCGTAAAGGCAAGTACGGTAAAGACGGCGAAGTGCGTGCGATTCCTGGCGCAAACATGCCACTAGCAGCACTAGGTACCTTTATCCTATGGTTAGGTTGGTTTGGCTTTAACGGTGGATCACAGTTACAAATCTCTACCGTTGAAGATGCAAATGCGGTTGCGATGATTTTCGCAAACACTAACCTTGCAGCAGCGGGTGGCGTAATCGGTGCAATGATTATCTCTCGCATCCTGTTTGGTAAAGTTGATTTAACGATGATCTTAAACGGTGCACTAGCAGGTCTTGTATCCATCACCGCTGACCCACTATCACCTTCACCTTTCTCTGCCGCAATTATCGGTATGATCGGTGGCATGATTGTTGTGTTCGCGATCTTGATGATGGACAAGAAGTTCAAAATCGACGATCCAGTAGGCGCTATCTCAGTTCACGGTGTAGTTGGTATCTGGGGCTTAATCGCGGTTACCTTTAACAATGCGGATGCTACTATCCTTGCACAGTTAATCGGTATTGCATCCATCTTTGCCTGGGTATTCACTGCAAGCTTAATCGTATGGTTAGCCATCAAAGCTATCATGGGCGTGCGTGTCAGCGAAGAAGACGAGTACAACGGTCTTGACCAGTCTGAATGCGGCATGGAAGCTTACCCTGAGTTTAGCAACAAAAAATAACACAGAGGTCTTTTCGTAAAAAACCAACCCCGCACTAGCGGGGTTTTTTATGCCTGCCAAAAATAGACCAACAAGACGGCTTGCCAAGGGTGTAATCAAAAATAGCGACTACCTCAAACGATCCCGGCCTTCGGCCACACAATAACGTGTAATTTTTTAGCCTCGCGACGCAAGTGGGTTCGCTCCGCTGTGCCAGAAATGCCTTAATTTATGGCAGTAACGCATTGCATGAAAACAAGTTGTAGACCTATGTAGATACGTTAGACAAGGTGAGAGCGAGAACCCGTTTACCCGAGCCCTTAATTTAATCGCCGTGATACACGAGAAAACACTCGCCTGCCGAACTAAAACCCATTGTTACCCAGAGAACTTGAAAGGCCCTAATGAGCTTTTATCATACCTGCCTAAGCTGTTGCGTTTAAAAGGGTTTTTAATGGTGGGCCCTCACGGACTTGAACCGTGGACCTAACGATTATGAGTCGTTTGCTCTAACCAACTGAGCTAAGGGCCCCTTTTGAAAGGGTTTGGATTTAACAACCAGGCCTGGCTGCTAAATCGCGGTTATTATAACGGATTTAATTTATATTTAAAGCCTATTTTTACCAAACACTAGGAGCCTGTCGGACTAAACCGGTCGAAGCGAAAAAAAGACTGGTTTGAGACAGTTTTTGTTCAATTCCGAGGAGAATAGCTAGCTATTTGACGAGGAGGTGGGCAAAAAATGGCTAAATCCAGCTTTTTTGTAGCCGATTGGCTTTAGTCCGACAGGCTCCTAGGGCAAACGCATTTAAATAATATAAAAAAATCACGCGTCATTGCGAGGCCAAAGGCCGTGGCAATCTCTTACAGACTGAGCACGCCCTTGAGAGATTGCCGCGTCGCTGCACTCCTCGCAATGACGGGGATTTTCTAAGCTTAATGATCCAAGAAGCTGCGCAACCGTTCAGCACGACTTGGATGACGAAGCTTACGCAAGGCTTTCGCTTCGATTTGACGAATGCGCTCACGCGTAACATCAAACTGCTTACCCACTTCTTCAAGAGTATGATCGGTGTTCATACCCAAACCAAAACGCATACGTAACACTTTAGCTTCTCTTGGGGTAAGCGTACCAAGCATTTCACGCACCGTTTCACTCATACCTTCTTGATCCGCTGAATCAGAGGGCGAAAGAATATTGGAGTCTTCGATAAAATCACCTAATGATGAATCTTCATCATCGCCAACCGGGGTTTCCATTGAAATCGGTTCTTTGGCGATTTTCATCACCTTGCGAATCTTATCTTCTGGCATTTCCATTTCTTCAGCAAGTTCTTCTGGCGTCGGCTCACGACCCATTTTTTGCAACAACTGGCGCTGGATACGGTTTAGCTTGTTTATGGTTTCAATCATATGCACTGGAATACGGATGGTACGTGCTTGATCCGCAATGGAGCGCGTAATTGCTTGACGAATCCACCAGGTCGCATAGGTTGAGAACTTATAGCCACGGCGATATTCAAACTTATCAACCGCTTTCATTAAGCCGATATTACCCTCTTGAATTAAATCCAGGAATTGCAAACCACGATTGGTGTATTTTTTTGCAATGGAGATAACCAAACGTAGGTTGGCCTCAATCATTTCTCGCTTCGCTGTACGCGTTAAGCTTTCTGACTTACTCAGGTCCTTGTAAACTTTTTTGTAATAGCTTATGGCCATTTTTTCTGATTTTTCAATCAAAGCAAGGCGTTTTTGTGCGCGCTTCACATCCAACCTGACGTCTTCAAGCGCCTGGGCTTTGGCCGGAAACTGTGCAATTAACCTATCAACCAACTGTTTATCCGATTCTGCCTCAACAAACAGCTTGATAAACTCGGTACGCGGCACACCCACTTTGCGCACGACAGCGTCAACAATGACACGCTCTTGGTCACGAATAGCTGAAATTTTAACTTTGATATCACGAATAATACTATTCGTAAACAAAGGCACTAAGCGCACAGTAGCGAGATGCTCTACGACCATCGCACGTTTTTTCTTCGCTTTGACATCGCCTGACCCAAACTCATCTTCAGCTTTCACTGCCGCACGATGCAGTTTTTCAAGCTGCGTCAGGAATTGCTCTAGCTCAACAGGATCAATGGTATCATCTTTTGGCTCGGTTTCAGTATCCGCATTCAGGTCTTCAACCGCTAAATCCACTAAGTCTTCTGGACGAATAAAACCTTGTATAACATCTGCGACTTTACCTTCACCGCCTTCCATTTTGGTAAAGGCCTTTAAAATGCGTTCGGCACACATTGGAAACTTAGACAAGGCATCAAGGGTATCACGAATATTGGCTTCAATGCGCTTGGCAATTTCGATCTCACCCTTACGCGTTAAAAGTTCGACCGAGCCCATTTCACGCATGTACATACGCACTGGATCGGTGGTTCGCCCAAACTCAGAATCCACCTCTGACAAGGCTAATAAAGCCGCTTCAGCCGCCGCTTCATCAAACGCCCCACCCTCTTTGGTAAGTAACTCATCCTCTTCAGGCGGCGAGTCAAACAACTGAATACCAAAATCAGTTAAAATCGTAATCACCTGCCCAAGCTGATCTTCTTCGATATCATCAGGCAATACATCATTCACATCGGCATAAGTTAGGTAACCTAAATCCTTTGCACGCTCAATTAAATCTATTAGCTGTTGCTTTCTTTCTACTTTTGTCATGTTTGCCTCAAAAATAACTCTAAATGATGTACTGCTCGGAAATGACCGAACACGCAATTATACCAAAAACCTAATTTCTTTTTTTCACAAATTCTTGCAACGCTACCAGGGCGTCATGTGTTAGCCCTTGTTTTATTAGGTGATTTTTTTCCATATCATCCAACAACCGACTCGCCGTTTCTTGAAAATAACGCTTCAGCCCCTCATCATCATCTGGTAGTGTTCGGCTTTGGATCAACGCATACTCGCCTTGATAACCCGATGCGAGCAACCAGTCGATAGCCTGGCCAACATCATAATGCGCGACCAATTGCGACATCAAACCAATCAACAACACATCGTCCCGCTGTGAAGAGGCTTCCATAGAGGGTAAAATAACACGCTGCATCACACCCGCCCACTCAGGACGCTTAAGCAAGACACACGCCAAATGTTTTGACAAGGTCATCACCGCGCTAGACTCACTCACTCTATCCACTGACAAGGGTGCAGCAGGTTTAAAAGTCGCAAACCCAGTGCGCACACCCATCTGCTTCTCTAATCGCCATGCTGGCAAATCGACTGCCTCAGCAATGGCTTCAACCAGTAAATACTGATACAACCCTTGAGCGGAATGCACATAAGGTTGAGCTAAAGCCACTAATTGCTGACGCCCTTCACGTGTAGTTATGGGGTTGCTTAGTCGATTTTGCAACCCCTGCAACCAAAAAACAGACAAGGTTAAGGCCTGTTCAGCACGCCGCAAAAAACCATCCGCACCTTCTTTTCGCACCGTTGAATCTGGATCTTCACCTTGAGCTAAAAATAAAAACTTTACCGAACGGGTATCAACCATCAATGGAATCGCCAATTCAAGCGCTTTCCACGCCGCCTTTAAGCCTGCCTGATCACCATCAAAGCAAAACACCACCTCATCAACCTGTCGAAATAATAAATGCAAGTGATCCGGTGTGGTTGCTGTGCCCAATGTAGCTACGGCATTATTAACCCCAAATTGGGCTAAAGCCACTACATCCATATAACCTTCAACGACAATAATATTTTGGTAGACTTGGCGAGACTGGCGTAGCTCAAACAAACCATACAGCGTGTGACTTTTATGAAAGATAGGCGTTTCAGGTGAGTTAAGGTATTTGGGCTGATCCTGGTCAGACAATACACGCCCACCAAACGCAATCACACGCCCGCGACCATCGCGGATTGGGAACAAAATTCGATTACGAAAACGATCGTAATATTTACCTGACTCCTTTTCCACCAATAACCCGAGCGCTACGAGCTGCTGGGTTAATGCCTCATCCGCTTTCAGACCCTGTTGCAAATTATCCCAACCGGGTGGCGCAAAACCAATAACAAATCGCTTGGCAACCTCAGGGCTTAAGCCGCGTTGGCGTAAATAGGCCTTAGCTTGCTCTGAGGCCGCATGATCGCGCAATTGATGTCGATAAAACTTGGCAGCCGCCTGCATAACCCCATACAGGTCAAGGACTTGTTTTTGCTTTTTTTGCTCAGCGGGTGATACTTTTTGACGCGGTACATCCACCCCTAACTGCGCAGCCAACGACTCAACGGCCTCTACAAACGATAAACCCTCATACTCCATAATAAAGGTAATCGCATCACCATGTGCACCACAACCAAAGCAATGATAAAACTGTTTAGCAGGACTCACATTAAAAGAGGGGGTTTTTTCTTGATGAAAAGGGCAGCACGCCTTGAATGTAGCGCCCGCTTTCTTCAAAGGAACACGCTGATTAATAACCTCAACAATGTCAGCACGCGCCAAAAGTGAGTCAATAAAGTCGCGCGGAATCGCCCCTTTTAACTCCATGCCTTCCTCATTTCTCAAGTAGCAGAATAAAAACGAAAAAACCCATTAGCCTTACACTAATGGGTTTCAAATGAATACAAGCCAAAACTAGACGACTAAGATTATCAACTCGTTAACCTAAGGCGGCCTTAATTTTTTGACTTACCTGCGCCATATCAGCACGACCTTGCATTTGTGGCTTAAGCAGCGCCATCACTTTGCCCATATCTTGCATGGTTTTGGCTTCAACCTGTGCAACAGCATCTGCGACCATTTGGGCGATCTCTGTTTCGGTCAAAGGCTGAGGCATGAAATCTTGAATAATCGCCATTTCAGCCATTTCATTATCCGCGAGATCTTGGCGACCTGCCTCGGTAAACTGCGCAATCGAGTCTCTACGTTGTTTAACAGCTTTGTCCAACACGGCTAGAATTTGTGTATCGTCCAACGTTATTTGCTGATCAATTTCTTGTTGCTTAATCGCTGCAAGCAACGTCCGCACAACTAGCAGGCGTGACTTCTCTCCTGCCTTCATGCAGCGCTTCATTTCAGCGGTCAATTTTGACTTATATTCACTCATATTAATCCCAGAGCGAATTAACGAGAAACTAAACGACGACGCTCACGCGACAAACGCTTGGCTAGACGCTTAACCGCCGCGGCTTTCATGCGTTTTTTAGCCCAGGTTGGTTTTTCATAGTATTCACGTTTACGTGATTCAGTTAAAACACCTGCTTTCTCACAAGCGCGCTTGAAACGACGTAATGCAACATCAAATGGTTCAGTATCTCTTACTTTTACAATTGGCATATAGCTCTTCTTCTTTGATTTAATTAAAAAATTCTGTCTAAACTGAAACTAAGCGAAACTTAAGCTCAGCAATAAAGGACAAGATTATAATTTTGCTTGCCCCTTTTTGCAAATAATTTTGATAAATTTTGTTAAAATCTTGGTTTATTTTAACTGTTTGGTAGAACCATGATAACAAATCCAATGCAACCTATGTGCGTTCTCGCTATCGAAAGCTCCTGCGATGAGAGTGCTGTCGCTATTTATGATAGTCGCAAAGGCCTCCTTGCGCACAACTTATTTAGCCAAGTTGCGCTTCATGCCGAATACGGTGGCGTTGTGCCTGAGCTAGCCTCCCGCGATCATATTCGAAAAATCACTCCGCTGATCACGCAAACCCTTGAGCAAGCGGGAAAACCGAAGATTGACGGCATCGCCTATACCGCGGGGCCTGGCTTAATCGGTGCCCTTTTATCAGGCGGCGCGATTGCACGCAGCTTGGCGTTTGCTTGGCATATACCCGCGATTGGTGTTCACCACATGGAGGGCCACTTGCTTGCGCCGATGTTAGAAGACAACCCGCCCGCCTTTCCTTTTATCGCCCTTTTAGTATCAGGTGGGCACAGCATGATCATTCGCGTTGATGGCATTGGGCGCTATAAGCTACTGGGCGATACACTGGACGATGCCGCCGGCGAAGCCTTTGATAAAACCGCTAAAATGATGGGACTGGGCTACCCGGGTGGTCCAATGGTATCGAAACTCGCCCTCAGCGGCGACCAAACCCGCTATCGCTTCCCACGCCCAATGGTTGACCGCCCTGGCCTCGACATGAGTTTTAGCGGTTTAAAAACCTTTAGCTTAAATACTTGGCAAAAGGCACAGGCCGAAGGGGATGACAATGACCAGACCCGCGCCGATATTTGTCGCGCTTTTGAGTTGGCCGTCGCCGACACCTTAATGATTAAATGCAAACGCGCACTTGACCAAGAAGGCTTAAACCGCATCGTGGTATCCGGTGGTGTCAGCGCCAACCGCGAAATTCGCGCTAAACTGGATCAATTAATGGCAAAACGTAAGGGTCAGGCATTTTACCCAAGACTGGAGTTTTGCACCGACAATGCCGCGATGATTGCCTATGCGGGCGCACAACGTTTGATGGCTGGCGAACAGAATGACTTAAACTTTGCCGCCAAGGCACGCTGGTCGTTAGAAGACCTTAGTGCTATTGATCACCATTGATTAACAAGGGTTACGGCTTCTTAGCCTTAATTAAACTTTCTTCGCCGCGAATCAATCGTCCAATATTACTGCGATGACGCCAGAATAAAATGGCCGTCATCAACCCACTAACGATTACCCAACTAAGTTCGCCCGTTATAAAAAACAGAAAAACAGGCGCTAAAAAGGTGGCAATTAAGGCCGACAAAGACGATATTTTCAATACTTTAGCAACAAATAACCACGTAGCGACGGTCGCTAGGCCTGCCCAAAAATTAAGCGCTAGCAACACGCCCAGCATGGTCGCCACACCTTTGCCGCCTTTAAACTGAAAAAATACTGGATAAAGGTGACCCAAAAACGCGGCTAAGCCCACCAGCACAATCCACACAGCATCGAAACCAAGCGCATGGGCTAACAACACAGGCAGCACACCTTTTAGCATATCGCCCGCAAGCGTAATACCCGCGGCTAGCCTGCCTTTATCGCCGCCAATCCGCAATACATTGGTCGCCCCCGGATTTCCCGAACCCGCCTCACGCGGATCACCCAACCCCATTAGCTTGCAGACAATAATTGCTGATGACACTGAACCTAATAAATAGGCTAAACCAACCAGGCCTGGCTGTAATAACAATTCGCTCATTTGATCACTTTCCTTTAAAATGTTGCTAGATTTTAGCATTGAACAACCACTAGGAGCCTTAAAATTGATGACCCAAGACTGTATTTACATTGAAGGCTTACGCATTGACTGCAAGATTGGCGTACACCACTGGGAAAAAGTCCAGAACCAACCTATTATTTTGGACATAAAACTCTATCAATCCATTCACCAAGCTGCGCAATCGGATGCGCTAAACGATACATTAGATTATTTTACGCTCAGCCAGCAACTAGATGAACTTTGCCAACAAACCATCTACAATTTAATTGAAACGCTAGCCGAAAAAATCTGCCAACACATTTTAAACAGCTACCCAAGCGTGCAAGCGGTAAAACTAAAGCTAAACAAACCCCAAGCCCTCCCCAAAGCCCAAGCAACAGGCATTGAAATATATCGAGAACGCACAAACAGGATGTAACCCGGATATTTACCTTCCAGTCAAACAGCTAAAAACATATCTTTGGTATTTGGGTTACAATAGCCGCGTTTTTTAAATCGAAAGTATGCCGCATAATGAAACCCAATAAAACACTCAATAAAGCACTGCCCACCCCTTCTAGCGATGCCCAGGCTTTAAGCCAACAATTGACTGACAAGATTCGTCGCCATATTAACCGTTATGGCCAACTTAGCTTTGCTGACTATATGCGCCTCGCGCTCTACACGCCTAATCTGGGGTACTATGCTAATGGTCTCGCCAAAATTGGCGCTCAAGGCGACTTTATTACGGCACCTGAGATTTCACCGATCTTCTCCCGCTGCTTAGCACGCCAAGCTCAACAGGTGTTGTGTCAATTAAACCAACCCAACTTGGTTGAATTTGGTGCTGGGCGCGGCATTATGGCGCGCGATATATTATTAGAACTCAATGCACTCAACCAAGAAATTGAGCACTATTATATTATTGAACTCAGTGCCGATTTGCGTCAGGTACAGCAGCAAACGCTTGCTGTGCTCCCTGACGAATTACGCAACAAAGTAATTTGGCTAGACCAGTTACCCAGCAGCCAGATTGAAGCGGTGGTATTGGCTAATGAGGTGTTAGACGCAATGCCGGTTGAGCGTATTCAACTCGAACCTGCGCGCCAATCCCATGCCTTTGTGGTTTGGGATGAGACCCTTCAACAGTTTGACTGGGACTATCAACCAATTATTGATCCTAAACTCCAAAAAATAGGCAATAAAATACTGCACCAAATCGGCGAACCCGCTGAACGAGGTTACCACACTGAAATTAATTTAAATATTAAACCCTGGCTTCAATCGGTTGCCGATTTTTTACAAGCAGGCCTGGTGCTGCTCATCGACTACGGTTATCCGCGACAAGAATACTATCAGCCAGCTCGCCACATGGGCACGCTACGCTGCCATTACCAACATCTAGCGCATGCCAACCCATTTTTTTACCCTGGCTTACAGGACATTACCGCGCATGTTGATTTTACCAGTGTGGCCGAAGCGGCTTATGCGGCTAATTTTAAGGTGGCCGGCTATACAACCCAAGCCAATTTTTTAATGGCCAGTGGTTTAATTGAGATGGCCGCCGACCCTGACGCACCAGTGACCGAACAGCTCAAGGTCGCGCAACAAATCAAAACCCTTACCCTACCCAATGAAATGGGTGAAAACTTTAAAGTAATGGCACTGACCAAACACCATGATCAAGCCTTAATAGGCTTTAAGTTACGCGATTTACGCCATCAACTTTGATCTAAAAACCATACATTTAACTAAATTTTACAACCAGGTCGGGTTGTAAAAAACCAACAGGAATTACAAATGGATATCTTTCAAGCGGTTATTCTCGGCATTATTGAAGGACTCACCGAGTTCTTACCCATCTCCTCAACGGGCCATCTGATTGTCGCCGCCGAGTTGATGGGCTTGCACCAGGATGACCACAATACGGCGTTTAAAATTATTATTCAATTAGCCGCTATTTTAGCAGTGTTTATGACCTATGCCGAACGCTTTCATCCTAGCCAGTATCGACTATGGATAAAGGTGTTTATTGCCTTTTTGCCGATTGCTAGTATAGGTTTTTTATTCGCCGACCAAATCGAAGCCTTATTTAATGTCGCCACTGTCGCTTGGATGTTTATTATTGGTGGCGTTGTTTTTTTGGTGGTGGAACATTTTTACAAAGAAAACCAACACACCGTACGCAATCTTGACCAGCTAAACTATAAACAAACTTTATGGGTTGGTTTTGCACAAATCTTTGCGCTGATACCTGGCACTAGCCGCGCAGGCGCCACCATTGTGGGTGGCATGCTAACCGGGCTAGACCGCAAAACCTCGGCAGAATTTTCCTTTCTGCTCGCGCTCCCCGTACTGACCGCAACCTCGAGTTATTCATTGCTTAAACACTATGATTCCTTTGCGCAAACCAGCTTTACGCCTTTGATTATTGGTTTTATTGTGTCGTTTTTAGTCGCTTGGTTATCGATTAAATTGTTTTTAAAATTCCTACAACACTTTACCTTTCGCGCCTTCGGCATTTACCGCATTCTGCTCGGCACAGCACTGCTCATCTGGTTTGTGTAAGATTTTCACAGGAATAAAAAACATTTATGACAGGCTTGACAGTGCAAAAAAAGCACTTTATAGTAACCGCAGTTTTTAACCAATGGAGACCCCTAGTGGACAGTAGTTTGAGTGACCGTTGTTGCTTACATCTTATTTCAATTTAATCCGTCTAGGTATCGCATTCCTTTTGTTTGCTTGTGACCTTCGCGGATAACAAGCAAATCAAGTCTTCGTCAATCGACATGTTGTTTTGCTCAAAATTAAAATAAAAGTGCCCTATCGGCAAGGCGTTGCTTTAGGCCAAATAAATGGCCCTAAACCAGCGCGCTGATCGGTATTCGTTTATCTAGCTTTTTATTATTGGCTAGTTAGCGGCTGCATAAGTGTAAGAAAAAAATCTCACTAAACCCTATTCACTGGACCTCCTCCAACCTTAGGAGACCTGTGTGATGAAAGCACGTTTTAATCTTAAAAAAATGAGCGCCGTTTGCTGTGCTGCACTCCCCATGATGGCTTTTGCGGGTTCACCCATGAATGTTGACGATGCGGCGCTTTTAGATGCCAAGCACTGTCACATAGAAGCCTGGTCTGACCAATACAACAAAGCCTCCAACCTTTGGATTGCACCCGCCTGTAACCTTAATGGCCGTTGGGAACTGGGCTTTGCGCTCGGTCGCGAGATGTATAGCGGTGATTCAGATACCAACCATTTTGGTTTCAATGCCAAAACCCTGCTACTTGAACAGGCTGATTGGGCGGTGGCGCTGGGTTTATCGGCAGCATTTACCGATCAAATTAAGCATGACCAGGCGGTTTATAGCCTAGTTGCACCGATTACGTTTAATTTATTAGACGGTGGATTGGATCTTCATCTGAACCTGGGTGTTGCCAGTGATCAAATCGCAGATAAAAACTTCGGCTTATGGGGTATCGGGTTTGAAAACCACTTCTCCGATCAGGCTCGCGGTTATATTGAACTATTTGGTAACACGGCGAGCAATGACCATGAGTCGCGTGGCTATCAGTTGGGTGGCGTATTTATGGTCACTGACAAACTACAACTTGATATTAGCTACGGCAACAGTTTAATTGACGCCGATAAATACACGGATTACGTCCGCTTCGGTCTAGTGTATGAAACCAGTAGCTGGCTGAAGTAATCTAGCTAATCACTTTTAACTCTAAAAGGAGAGACGTTTGTCTAGCCCCCCAGAAACCAAGCCGACCCACTAAACTTGCATTCCCTGCTGTTCAGTGAGTCGGCGAAAACCCACTTATTTATGACTGAACACGGGAGAACCCTATGATCCGCGAAGAACTTTTATATCAAATTAATGACCTATTCCAAGTTGATAACCACAAAGGGCTATTAAGACTGGTTAGAAACACCCCAAGCAATGACTTGGCTGATGCCTTAGCATCGGCTGACGATGATTTTCAAATTAAATTATTGCGCACACTTCCTGTCTCGCCCAGAGCGTTATTGTTTAGCCATCTGGGTGCTGATCTTCAAGACACCCTGCTCGAGGCTATGACACTGGAGGAAGTCACTGAACTTTTTACGCATATGCCCTCGGATGATAGGGTCGATATTTACAATCGCATGCCACAGGGGCGCCGGGTTAAAGTTATGCAAGGCATGGCGAAGCGTGAACGCGAAGATATTTTAAAAATGGCCTCCTATGCAGAAGGCACAACTGGCGCGATGACCACCAGTGATTACGTGTCCATTTCAATGGGCATCAGCGTGCGTGACGCATTACAAAAAGTTCGATTACAGGCACCCAACAAAGAAACCATCTATACCATTTATGTGGTGAACGAGCAGCGTCAGCTGGAAGGCACCTTATCGCTTCGCGACTTAATTATGGCGGATGAAGCCGATATTATCGACAATATTATGCGCACAGAAGTGGTTTACGCCAAAGCCGAATGGCCTCGTGAGCAAACGGCAAACTTAATCAGCCGCTATGACTTGCTCGCTATTCCGGTAACCAATGGCGGCAATCGATTAATCGGCATTGTCACTGTTGACGATGCAATGGACGTGAGTGAAGAAGAAGCGACTGAGGACTTCCACAAGGGGGGCGGCACGATGGCATTGAAAAATATTTCAATGAAAGAAGCGTCTGTGACCCTACTCTATAAAAAACGCGTTTTTTGGCTGGTGCTTTTAGTTTTTGGCAATATCTTTTCAGGGGCGGGTATTGCTCATTTTGAAGAAAACATACTGGCTTATGTCGCGCTGGTCTTCTTCTTACCCTTGCTAATTGATAGCGGCGGTAATGCAGGGGCACAATCATCCACCCTAATGGTGCGAGCTTTAGCTACGGGTGATGTAATACTGAAAGACTGGTTTTCAATGCTGGGACGTGAATTTGCGGTTGCCCTCCTTCTGGGGCTCACCATGGGCTTGGCGGTGGCTACGCTTGGCATTTTCCGAGGCGGTTACGAAATTGCCTTTGTGGTATCGTTATCGATGGTGGCGATTGTCATTGTAGGTAGTGTGATTGGTATGAGCTTGCCGTTTATTTTGTCACGCTTTAAGCTTGATCCAGCCGCTGCTTCGGCACCGTTAATTACCACGATTGCGGATGGCGTAGGTGTCATTATCTTTTTCTCTATCGCTGTAATGATGCTGGATATGCCAGCGGATATGTAATTATTTACAACAAACCTTGACCACCTGATTAGGTGGTCAGTGTTTCACTGCCATTAAGTTAAGAAAAAAACCGTCATTGCAAGGAGCGCAGCGACGCGGCAATCTCTCAAGGGCGCAGGCCGTCTGCGAGAGATTGCCACGGCCTTCGGCCTCGCAAGACGCAAGTTGGTTCGCTCCGTGTTGTCACTCATTCCTTAACTTAATGGCAGTGGGTCAGTGTTTGGCAAAGTGGTTTTGGATTTTATACCGAGACTACTTTTTCAAATGCCTGTCATATTTATCCCATAAAATAAAACAAATAAGGAGACCTGAATGATTAAAGCTTATGAATACCTTGATTTAATGCTGTTCGCCAGCACACTGATCAGCCTGACCACGGCATTTATTCTGGGGGGTATTATTGGCTATGAGCGTCAGGTTCGCCAGCGTACCGCAGGGTTACGTACTAATATTTTGGTCGCTGTCGGCGCGGCAATGTTTGTTGATATGGCCGCGCGTTTACACGGTATCTATGGCGGTAACCACGGCGCGGTACATGTGATTGCTTATGTGGTCTCGGGCATTGGCTTTCTCGGTGCTGGCGTTATTATGCGCGAGGAAGGCAACATCCGTGGTATTAACACGGCGGCCACTCTATGGGGTTCGGCCGCTGTCGGCGCAGCGGCAGGCGCTGGGTTAATTTTAGAGGCGTGTTTAGGCGCATTATTTGTACTCTCCGCCAATACAGTGATGCGTCCGATTGTGAACCATATTAACCGCCAGCCCTTGGACACGTTGGATACCGAGGTTACCAGTACACTGACCGTGATTGCACCTAAAGAGCACCAAAATGAAGCCTTTGAACTCATGGAGATTATCTTAGAAAAAGCAAAATACCCTTTTCAAGATGTTGAAATTAACGCTTTTGGTGAGGGCGAAGTGGAAATTGAAGCCAAGCTAGTTTCGCAGTCAATTGATGGTGATGATTTTGAAAAAGTGGTTGATCGTTTACGCCGCTCACCTTTTACAACTCAGGTATTCTGGTCGGCCAGTACCTCTGAATAACGCACTATTTTTTCGCCTTAACCCGATAACGCAAGTGGCATAAGATAATTAGCTAGACCTAAATTAGTTTGCTATACTCTTGTATTATTACAATTTAACTTTTTAAGGGCTTCTATGACATACCCTTGGGACTCAGACCCAGATTACAATAATCAAAAACTCTATATTGATCGGCTTGACGACCTAAATCAGCTGCTAGCTGAGCGTAAGTTCGATGCGGTGCGTCATTGTATTGCTGAAATCGAAGTACAGGATACGGCCGAACTTTTAGAGGGTATGCCTAAGCAGACCAAAGCCTTATTTTTTCGCACCTTGCCGCGCAAGACCGCGACCGAAGTATTTGCTTATCTTGAGCATGATTTAAAAGAAGACTTGCTCAACAACCTGAGCGATGAAGATGCCCTGCATCTGGTTAAAAACATGGAGCCGGATGATCGTGCCGCGTTTTTAGATGAATTACCCGCTGAAATCGTTCAGGAACTGACCGCACGTTTGCCCCGCGATAAATTACTCGAAGTCAAACTGTTACTGGGTTATCCCGCTGAAAGTGTTGGACGTATTATGCGTCCAGATTATGTTGCGATTAAACAAAACTGGAGCGTTCAGCAAGCGCTAACCTACTTGCGCACGATTCGTAAGGATACTGGGCGCTTAAGTACCTTGTTTGTGCTAGATGAACACAATAAACTGGCTGACTCCATTCACATTCGTGAGTTAGCACTGGCCGTCGATCCGAATACGCCGGTTTCTGAGCTGATGGATCATCGTGTTATCTATATACATGCGCGCGAAGACCAGGAAAAAGCGGTTGAAACCATGCAGCATTATGACCTCAACGCCTTACCCGTAGTGGATGGTGACCAGGTTTTGGTGGGGGTGGTGACGATTGATGATGTGCTGGATATTGCCGAAGCCGAAACCACTGAAGACTTTCATAAAATGGGTTCGGTTGGGGTCATTAACTTTAACCTTAATACCGCCAGCCCGGTTTTGCTTTACCGCAAACGTGTCGGTTGGCTACTGCTGCTGGTATTTGTCAATATTTTTGCCGGCTTAGCGATAGCCACTTTTGAATCAACCATTGAAGCGGTTGTCGCTTTGGTCTTTTTCTTACCCCTGATCATTGGCAGCTCAGGGAATGCTGGCTCTCAGGCCGCGACCTTGATGGTTCGCTCACTCGCAACGGGCGATGTTGAGCTCAAAGACTGGGGACGTCTAATGTTCCGTGAAATCAGTGTCGCCGCCGCACTTGGATTAACCATGGCGCTAGCGATTGCGATGATCGGTTTCTGGCGTGGTGGTACCGATTTGGCTTGGGTTGTCGGTCTATCAATGATTGCCGTGGTCATGGTGGGAAGCTTAATGGGGATGAGCCTACCGTTTTTACTCAGCAAACTCAATATAGACCCGGCAACCGCCAGTGCGCCGTTAATTACCTCGATGGCCGACATAGTCGGGATTATGATTTACTTCAGCATTGCCGTGGCGATACTGCAGGTTTAACTCAAATTAACCATCCATTAATTTAGGCGCTTAGGCGCCGCTTCTGGTTTCAGCTTAAATGTCGATACGCGTTCTTGTAAGTCTTGGGCCTGCTCTTGTAACTCATGACTACTGGATGCCAATTCCTCAACAATGGCGGCATTTTGCTGCGTGACACTGTCCATATCGCTTACAGCCTGACTGACAAGACCGATGCCTGCTGACTGCTGCTGGCTAGCCTTCGCAATATCCGCGACGCGCTGACTCATCAAGATCATACCTTGATCGATTTCATCTAAAGCCTGACTCGTCTGTCTAACCAAATTACCACTGGTTTGGCTAATTTTTACGGTATCTTCGATTAAGCCTTTAATCTCACCCGCCGCTTGCGCCGATTTTCCTGCCAAATTTCTCACTTCGCCAGCCACCACGGCAAACCCACGCCCATGATCACCCGCACGCGCCGCTTCAACAGCCGCATTTAATGCGAGTAAATTTGTCTGAAAAGCAATGCTATCGATAAGCACCGTAATCGCTTCTATTTTTTTACTCGCTTGCAACATCTGCTCCATCGAACCCATCGCTTGCTGCATTACCTTACGCCCTTGGCTGATTTTCTTCTGTGCTTCCTGTGCCATCTGATTAGCATGCTCTGCATTCTGCGCATTCTGCTTCACACTAACCGTCATCTGCGCCATTGAGCTGGCAGTTTTCTCCAGGGACAAGGCGAGTTGTTGCAATCTATCAGATAAATCTTGGCTTCCACTATTCATCACCGCCGCACCACTGCCAACATGGTGAGTAACCTGCACGACCTTAGCAAGCATTTGCGACATATTTTGAGTAGAACGATTAAGCGTAGTGGATAACCAAGCCATTTTTCCTGCATAGTTCTCTCCCAACCTAGCCGTTAGGTCACCTTGGCTAATCGTTGTCTGCACCTGTCCCATGTCTTCCACAAACTCAGCTAGTGCATTCAAGCTAGCATTAATCGATGCCTTAATCGAAATAAAATCGCCTTTGGCTTGGACTTCAACCCGTTTTAAAAAGTCACCCGCTTCCATTGCATTGAGCGTTACGTCTATGTCTGCCACCGTCGATTTGATAAAAATGGCAGACTGCTCTAAATCCTGCATCACCTCTTCAAATCCACCTTCCAGCACGACGCCTTGATCACGATAAACGCGTAACTCACCCTCTCGAAAATGCTGCGCTGTTTTTTGCAACATATGCATAATCGCCTGAACCTGCTGACTGGATTGATTAACACCCTGCTTCAATTCTAAAAAATGCCCTTGCGCCTCAGAGGTAACCCTTTGATCAAATTGTCCCTTGGCCAATGAATGCATCACTTGATTCACTTCAGTGATAGCCGCTTCAAAACGTGTTAGCAATTGATTAATGCTATGACCTATCAACCCAACCTCGCCCTTAGATGAGGCGTCAACTCGCTTTTTCAAATCGCCAGTTGATATCAATGTTTGCATAACCTGCATCATACTTTCTAAAGGCTTGGTGATGCCACGTGCCACGAGCAAACCGCCCACCAGCATAATCAAAGCGCTGCCGGCTAAACCTGACCACAGTAGAAGCTGAAAAAAGGCTTTATTGGCCTGCATTGCACCGACCGCCTCCACGTTTTGCTTTACCTCGTATTCCAAAAACTGCTCAACAATTTCTGCAAATTCACGGTATTTAGGATCAAAATCATTTATAAGAATCTCAGCAGCTTCATCTTTAAAGCCAACGTCTAGTGCAACCATAAACCCACCAAAAAGATTAAAGGCCTCAGCTGAATTCGTGCGTAGCTTAGCAAGTAACGCAGTCTCTTGATCATCAAGACTCATTGACTCTAACAATTCAAAAACACCACCAATCTCTTGCGAGGATTCTGTTAATAACTCAGCTTGCTTTACCACCGCCGCGTCATCTTCTAAAATCACCATATTTCGCTGCATAATCGCCCGTTCATCTGAGAGATTTTTTAATTTATTGACCGTAGCAAGCTTGGCACTATTGACGTTAATGATCTCATCTACCGCTTGCTGTGATTGATACATGATATATTGCGTAAACAGATTACCCGCCAACAACAAGACCAATACCGCTAAAATACTTAACAAAAGCGTCGTTTTAATTTTCATACCTTACCCAGTCAAAATCAATAAATGCGATTATTTTAAACAGAATAAAGTCAAAAAACGATTAAAATAAATAATGGCACGGCCAAGCACAGCCTATATAAGAAAAAGCTTATTTGTAAACATAGCCAAACTAGAAGCCTGCTGGACTAAACGGTCGAAGCGAAAAATGGCCAAGTCCAGCTTTTTTTGCAGCCCATTGACTTTAGCCCGACAAGCCTCCAGGGTTAAGCGCTACTCAAATGAGTGCTTTAGGACGTTGATACTCAACAAAATCAAATGCATATCGATGGCGCTCATCCGCCGCATGGTGTTGACGTGATATTTCCAACCAGGCCTGGTTGTCAATGGGCGGAAAAAACGCATCGCCTTCTGGCGCGGCATTAACTTCAGTAATCAATAGGCGATCAACTTGGTTAATCCATTGGGCATAAATCTGTGCGCCGCCCATAATCACGACTTCAGGATAATCACTGACGGAAGCTATCGCCTCTTCGACTGATTTAAAGACACCCACCCCTTCGTGCTTAAAATCTGGGTTGCGGCTAATTACAAGATTTGGGCGATTTGGTAAGGGGCGCGAACCAATCGACTCAAACGTCTTGCGCCCCATAATGACCGGTTTATTGAGTGTCTGGGCTTTAAAATACTTTAAATCATCAGGCAAATGCCAAGGCATTTGATTGTCTTTACCAATCATTCGGTTTTTCGCGATTGCGACAATCATCATCAGCGTTGGTTTATTGACACTCATACCGATACCTGCGCTTTAATATGGGGATGCGATTGATAGTTGAGTATTTCAAAATCTTCAAATTGATAGTCAAAAATGGAGTCAGGCTGGCGCTTAATCACCAACTGAGGTAAGGCGAAAGGTTCACGACTGAGTTGCAATTTGGCTTGTTCAATCGTGTTGTTATAAAGATGAACGTCGCCGCCCGTCCAAATAAACTCACCCACTTGATAACCCGTTTGCTGTGCAATCATGTGAACGAGCAACGCATAACTGGCGATGTTAAACGGCACACCCAAAAAGGTGTCGGCTGAACGCTGGTAAAGCTGGCAGGACAAGCGGTTATTGGCAACATAAAACTGAAAAAATGCGTGGCAGGTTGCCAGCGCCATTTTGCCATTTTCAACATTGGCTTGCGGGCTGATACGCTCGTCTGGTAAGTCCGCTGGATTCCAAGCGCTGACAATCATACGGCGGCTGTTCGGGTTGGTTTTAAGGCTATCAATCACCTGCTGAATCTGGTTAATGACTTCCCCATTTGGACTCTGCCAAGCGACCCACTGCTTACCATATAAAGGGCCTAAGTCACCGGATTTGGTTGCCCATTCATCCCAAATACGCACTTGATGGTCTTTAAGGTACTGGATATTGGTGTCACCGGATAAAAACCAAAGCAGCTCATGAATAATTGAGCGCAGATGGAGTTTTTTTGTCGTCACCAAGGGAAACCCCTGCTGCAAATCAAAGCGCATTTGATAACCAAAAACCGACAGCGTGCCCGTACCGGTTCGATCCCCCTTTTGCACCCCATTATCCAAAATATGCTGCAACAAGTCTAAATACTGTTTCATTATTTTGCCTCCTTACTAACCAGGCCTGGTTGCTTGTAAGCCCAAACCATCAACCCTAGCCCAATCAATATCATAGGTAAGGACAACACCATCCCCATGGTTAGCCAATCACCCGCCAGATAACCTAGATGCGCATCCGGGGCACGGAAAAACTCGGCCACTATACGGAACACACCATAAGCCGCTAAAAACAACCCCGCGACCGAACCACTTGGACGCGGTTTAGATGAATACCACCAGAGCAAAACAAACAAGACCAAGCCCTCTAACAGTGCTTGAAGCAACTGGGTAGGATATTTTTGTATCATCTCGCCGATAACAGGGTCATACACCCACATTCCCCATGACGAATCGGTTATTTTGCCCCACAGCTCGCCATTAATAAAGTTACCAATACGCCCCGCAAACAAACCAATTGTTACCAAAGGGGCGACAAAATCGGCAACACTAAACAAGCTCAAACCCACCTTGCGCGCAAACAAAAACATGCCTAAGGTTACACCTAACAACCCACCATGGAATGACATGCCACCCTGCCACACCATCACCAGTGATAAAGGATTAGCAACAAACCCAGAAAAATCATAGAACAACACATAGCCCATGCGACCGCCCAGCACTACGCCTAGCGCACAATAAAACAATAAGTCGCCAACCTTATCTTTATCCCAAACAGACGAAGACTGAGCGCGATATAAACCTAAAAGCCAGGCCGCACCGAAACCAATCACATACATCAGGCCATACCAATGAATAGCAAGAGCGCCTAATGAAAGTGCAACAGGGTTTATTTCAGGGTAACTCCACATCTAAAACCAAGCCTTTTTAATATCTAATTAAAATTTTAGAAATAAAAAAGCCTGAGTATTCTTCTAGCAATGCTATTGAATTCTCAGGCTTTAATATTGGTAGCGGGGGCAGGATTTGAACCTACGACCTTCGGGTTATGAGCCCGACGAGCTACCAGACTGCTCCACCCCGCGTTATCTGATGTGCGTATTATACTCAGGGAGAGTATTAACGCAAGCCTTTTTTCAATTTAATTTTGAGCCTTCATTTTTTCATGACGATCAAGGTACATTTTGAGGTTATAGCGATAGATAAAACCTGGAAATGCAAAAATCATAAACAAGAACAGGTTAACAACATAAAACTCCCATTCTTGCGGTGCTATATTGCCCATGGCGGTTTTTTCGAGCAGGAAGGCTAACCCCCCCATTACTAAAAAATAAAGAAACCATTCGATCACGCCCACCACAAACGTTTTTTGCTTGTGAAGCGGGACAAAAATAAACAAACGATTGCCAAATATCCATGGAATGTTAGCTAACACGATGGCTGTAAACAACAAAACCCAAACAGCTTGATCTAAAGTCATAAAATTCTCTACCTGATTAAAAAGGCGCCTTGAGAGCGCCTTTATTATTTATTAATACAAACCTGCGAATTACATTAGCAAGCTGTTATAGGCTACGGCCATGAGCCAAGCTGGCATAATACCCAATACCAACAAGGATAAAGAATATACCGACACCCCTACAGACAGCTCACGCGTTGAAGCTGGAAGCGGTGTATCTTGCTCTGGTGCATCAAAATACATTACTTTAATAACACGTAAATAATAGAAAGCACCTGCAATAGCCGTCACAACGCCTATGATCGCTAACCACGTAAAGCCAGCCGCAATCACTTCTTCCAGAACAACAAGTTTTGCGTAGAAGCCAATAAATGGCGGCACACCTGCCATCGAAAACATAATAATTAACATCATAGCGGCTAACCATGGATTGCGCTTGTTTAAACCGGCAAAATCCTTAATTTGGTCAAACTCCATCCCTTTACGGCCTAGCGCCAAGATCATACCAAAAGCCGCCACACTGGTGATTGCATAAACAAGCACATAGAACATCGCGGCAGAATAACCTTCAGGTGTAGCGGCGATAAAACCAAGTAGCAAGAAACCGATATGCGCGATACCTGAGTAGGCTAATAGGCGTTTAAAGTTGGTTTGCGCTAGGGCTATCACCGTACCGATAACCATAGATAAAATAGCCATGATAATCAGCAACTGCTGCCAGTCTACAACCAGGCCTGGCATACCATCTACTAGTAAACGGTACACAATCGCAAACGCCGCAATTTTAGGTGCCGCAGCAATAAACAGGGTAACCGCTGTCGGCGCACCATCATAGACATCAGGCACCCACATATGGAATGGAACCGCACCCAGTTTAAACCCTAGCCCTATCACAATAAACACCACACCAAAAGCGAGAACCGTAGAGTTGGCTTTACCTGCTTCAATCACCGCTTTCACTTCAGGGATCGTTAATGTGCCTGTCGCACCATAAATCATTGACAACCCATAGAGTAACAAGCCAGTTGCCAAGGCGCCTAACACAAAGTATTTCATGGCGGCTTCTGTGGCTTTAGCAGAATCACGCTGCATGGCAATCATGGCATACATGGCTAATGACATGATTTCTAAACCGACAAACAAGGTGATGAAATTATAGGCCGAAACCATCACGAACATACCCAGAATCGCAAACAGGCCTAGCGTAAAAAACTCACCTTTGTAAAAATCATGGTTTTGCAAATACTCTTTAGAGAACAAAAACACACCAATAGAAACCAAGATAATAAACAGTTTCAACACATCCGCAAAGGCATCACGCACAAAGCTTTCGTTAAAGGTGACAGCCGTTTCAGAGGTAAAACTAAACAGTATCAACAATCCCACTATAACCAAAGAAGCTTGGGTTGCATAATAAGTCGCGTACTTGTAACGCTCTGACCAAAAGGTATCTGCAATTAAGATAAATGAGGCCAAAGCTAACAGCACCATTTCTGGCACTGCGGGGGTAAAATCTGGAATAACAAAATTCATAGTTTTAACTCACCTTATCTTTAATACAGTTTTGATGTGGTTGCTTGAATTAACAAGTTATCGACAGAAGCATGCATCACTTCTAACAATGGATTTGGCCATACACCCAAAAGCACAATAGCGAAGGCTAAAATCGACATAATAATAAACTCTCGACGATTTAAATCCTGAAGCTTCGCTACATTTTCATTAGCAACCTCACCGAAAAATACGCGTTTAATCATCCATAAGGTATAAGCTGCACCCACGATCAGCGTTGTAGCGGCTAGCACCCCCCACCAAACATTGGCTTTAAAGGCACTCAAGATGACCATAAACTCACCGACAAATCCAGAAGTACCTGGTAAACCTGCATTGGCCATCGCAAAGAGTACCGCAAAGAAAGTAAACCACGGCATGGTATTCACCACACCACCGTAAGCACCTATTTCTCGCGTATGCATACGATCATATAAGACACCAATCGCGAGGAACATGGCGCCAGAGATGAAGCCGTGAGAAATCATCTGTACCATCGCACCTTCCATGCCGAGTGCGGCCCCTTCAACAGAACCTGTATTACGTACAATGGCATAAACCACGAACATACCGAGTGTAACAAAGCCCATATGTGCAATTGAAGAATACGCGACCAGCTTTTTCATATCAGACTGTATCAATGCGATAAACCCAATGTATACAATAGCAATCAATGAGAGTGCAATGACCAATAAGTCCAAGGTCATCGCCGCATCAGGCGTAATAGGCAGACTAAACCGTACAAAGCCATAGCCACCCATTTTAAGCATGATCGCTGCTAACACTACAGAACCAGCTGTCGGCGCTTCAACGTGCGCATCAGGTAACCAAGTGTGGACGGGGAACATAGGAATCTTTACCGCAAATGCAATCAAGAAAGCCAAGAATATCAATATCTGCGCTGTCATGCCAATCGGCATGGCATGAAAGTCCAGAATGGAAAAACTACCGCTCTGAAAATACATGTATAAGAACGCCACCAACATGAATACCGAGCCAAGGAAAGTGTAAAGAAAAAACTTCATGGTGGCATAAACGCGACGTGGCCCACCCCAGATACCGATAACGATAAACATTGGAATAAGCAACGCTTCCCAGAATACATAGAATAGAATCGAGTCTAGTGCCGCAAACACACCGATCATTAGGCCTTGCATAATCATGAAGGCCCCCATGTACTGCTCTACACGTACCTTAATAACCGACCAAGCAGACGCAATAACCAAAATTTGAGTAAAAGTGGTCAATAAAATCAGTGGCATTGATAAGCCATCAACCCCCAAAAAATATTCTATATTGTATTGCGGAATCCAGCTCAAACGCTCAACAAACTGCATCGCTGAGGTTGTCGTATCAAACGCAAAATAGAGTGGTAACGACAAGATGAAGGTCAATATTGCACCGCCAAGTGAAAACCACTTAGCAAACGCAGGGCTATTACGCCCGGCAAACAGCACAATAAAACCAACGATAATCGGTAACCAAATAAGTGTACTAAGTATTGGATAGCCTAAAGACATGTAATCGTTTTCCTTTTTCTTATTATGCTTTAATTACCAAAGTGCCCAGATTAATAGACCCAACAGCCCAAAAATCATCACAAAGGCATAGTGATACATATAGCCTGTTTGAGACTCACGCATCATCTTAGCCAGACCCGATACCTTGTTAACGGTTCCGTTAACTAAACCCGTGTCAATGATACGCATATCCACCGACTTCCAGAAGAAGTGGCCTAGGCGCTTAGACCCGTTTACAAAGACGATTTCATTTAAGCGATCAAAACCATAGGCATGTTGCAACACATAATTACCACGCGTACATTTACTATTAATCCATGCTGGAATATCAGGACGCTTCATGTAGAAGAACCATGCCAAGGCTACACCTGCAAAGGCTAACCAGACTGGAAGGGACATAAAACCATGCAAAATAAAACCAACCACGCCATCATAGTACTTATCATAAACACTCGCCAAGACATCTTGGGCAGGAAGTACATAAATCGCATCGGCAAAGTAGCTTCCTGAAAGAATCGGCTGAATCATAAACAAGCCTAACAGAACGGAGGGTATAGCAAGCAAAATCAACGGCACCGTGACTACTTTTGGTGACTCATGAATTTTATGCGACTTCACATAATCACTTTCATTACCATGGAACACCAAGAAGAACATGCGGAAGCTGTAGAAAGCCGTCACAAACACACCCATCAATAAGAGTGCATAAGCAAAACTGGAACCGGCTATTTCACTTTCCCCTACCGCTAGCAGTATAGAATCTTTTGAGAAGAATCCAGCGAAGCCTGGGAAGCCTATCAATGCCAGCGAACCCAACAACATCGCCCAATAGGTAATCGGCATATGCTTCTTCAAGCCACCCATTTGACGAATATCTTGAATATGGTGCATTGCAATAATCACTGAGCCAGCCGCCAAGAACAATAACGCTTTAAAGAAAGCATGCGTTAATACGTGGAACATACTGGCCGCATAGGCCGATGCACCTAGTGCAGCGGTCATGTAACCCAACTGAGAGAGTGTTGAATAGGCTACAACCCGTTTAATATCATTCTGAATAATACCCAGCAAGCCCATCATGAATGCGGTGAGCGCACCCACAACAAGGATGAATTGAAGTGCCGCCTCAGACATTTCATAGGCTGGCGACAAACGTGCAACCATGAAGATACCGGCGGTTACCATGGTTGCCGCGTGAATTAATGCTGAAATCGGTGTCGGGCCTTCCATAGACTCAGGAAGCCACACATGCAGTGGCATCTGTGCCGACTTACCCATCGCACCAATAAATAGCAAGATCACCATAACCGTAATCACAGACCATTCAACACCTGGAATGAAGGTCATCATGGTATGTTCATGCTCTGACAGTTTATCAAAGAATTCTTGATAATCCATGGTGCCAAAATAAACAAACACCATCGCAATACCCAAGATGAAACCAAAGTCACCGACACGGTTAACTAGGAACGCTTTGAGGTTAGCAACCACGGCTGATTCACGCTTCATATAGAAACCAATCAACAAATAAGATACTAAGCCTACCGCTTCCCAACCGAAGAATAACTGTAAGAAGTTATTTGCCATCACCAACGATAACATGGAGAAGGTAAACAGAGATAAATAACTAAAGAAACGCTGATAATAAGGATTGTCATGATCATAGTCTTCATCATGATCCATGTAACCAATGGTATAAATATGCACCATCAAGGATACAAAGGTGACAACTAGCATCATGGTAGCGGATAAACTATCTATCAGAAACCCTATTTCAAAACGAATTCCATCACTGACCATCCAAGTGTAGAGTGCCGCATTATAAGTCTCTGCGCCATTAAATATATAATGATAGAACACATAGATAGACAGAACTGTGGACACAGCCACACTACCAATAGTAACGCTGTGAGCGCCCTTACGACCAATTTGACGGCCAAATAGACCCGCGGCGATAGCGCCAAATAAAGGGGCTAACATAATAATGGTTAAAATTAAGTGCAAATTACTCATTCGTCTCTACCCCTTCAATGAACCAAGATCATCAACATTGATGCTCTTACGATTTCGGAATACAAGAACAATAATGGCTAAGCCAATTGCTGCTTCGGCCGCTGCAACAGTCAATATAAAGAAAACAAATATTTGACCCGAAATATCATTCAAAAAGTAAGAGAAAGCCACTAGATTGGTATTCACTGCTAACAACATCAACTCTATCGACATCAACAGAATAATCACATTTTTCCTGTTTAGAAAAATGCCCGCCATACTCAGAGTGAAGAGTATCGCACTAAAAATTAAATAATCTGACAGTGCTACCATTACTCATCCTCCTCTTTTTTATTTTCTACAGGCTTTTCTTTTACAGGCTGCATTTTGATCATTTCAAAACGATCACGCGCTTGTGTTTTAACCTGCTTATCAATATTTTGATACTTCACTTCATGAGGTGGGCGACGACGAATAGTCAATGCAATCGCTGCAACAATACCGACAAGTAAAAGCACCGCCGCAAGAATAAAGGCATAAACATGTACGGTATAAAGTGCTAAACCGATCATGGTAGTATTGCTATGGTTGGCATCAAATCTAACAGGCTCACCGGTTACATCCATCCCAAAGTTATTCGGGCCCAACACCATATACATCAAAGCAAAAATACCCAATGCAGCCAATACACCTATGGGCAAGTAACGTATAAACCCTTCCTTCAGTTTGACAAGATTAATATCTAGCATCATCACAACAAACAAAAAGAGCACCATTACCGCACCGGCATAAACAAGTATCAAAACGATACCTAAAAATTCGGCCTGCGCTGTAATCCAAACACCTGCTGTCGCAATAAAAGCCAAAACAAGCCAAAGTGCCGCTTTGACAGGGTTATTAACTGAAATCATCATCAACGACGATATAACTGCAATCGCGGCTAATATATAAAAAATAAGTTGTTCAAAAGTCATAAAACTCGATTCCTAGGTAAGATTAGCGATATTTAGCATCAGCCGCACGATCAGCCGCAATCTGCGCTTCATGCTTATCACCAAAGGCCAATAATTTATCCTTGGTCATAATGTTTTCACCGCGCTGATGAAACTCATATTCAAACACACGCGTTTCTACCACCGCATCAACTGGACAGGCTTCTTCACAAAAGCCACAATATATACATTTAAACATATCGATGTCGTAACGCGTTGTACGACGTGAGCCATCTTCGCGCTCCTCCGCCTCAATGGTAATGGCATTGGCTGGACACACGGCTTCGCACAACTTACATGCAATGCAGCGCTCCTCACCATTGGCATATCTACGTAATGCGTGATGACCACGAAACCGGGGGGACAAGGGCGTCTTTTCCTCAGGGTAACGCACAGTAATTTTCTTTTTAAAGAAATATTTACCGGTAACAGCTAAACCCTTGAAGAGTTCAATAAGACCAAAGGTCTTTACTTGATGTTTAATAAATCCAATCATGTCAACCTCTTATCAATTAAACCAAGGGCCAATGCTAAAGTAGTGCATCACACCGACAACAAACACCCAAACAATCGTTAAGGGGATAAGGACCTTCCAACCCAAGCGCATTAACTGATCGTAACGATAACGCGGGAAAGTTGCTCTAAACCAAAGGAACAAGAACAATAAGAAAGCGACCTTCAAAAATAACCAGATAAACCCAGGAATCCAAGCGGTTAAGGGGTCTAAGACAGGAATGTTCTCAAATGGTGAATACCACCCGCCTAGAAACATAATAGCCGTCATAAAGGAGATAAGAACCATCATCGCATACTCAGCCAGCATAAACACACCAAAGCCCATCGAAGAGTACTCTACATGGAAACCTGCGACAATCTCAGCTTCACCCTCAACAACGTCGAAGGGGGTTCTATTCGTTTCTGCTAGACCTGAAATAAAGTAAACAGCGAGCATCGGTAATAAAGGGATCCAATACCAATTCCAAAAGCCACCCTGCTGACCATGTACAATTTCAGTCAGATTCATACTGCCGGCCACCATTAAAACAGTCACCAATGCAAAGCCCATTGCTATTTCATACGACACTTTTTGCGCCGAAGCCCGTAACGCGCCGAGAAAAGCATATTTAGAGTTGGAGGCCCAACCAGCAATAATAACGCCGTAGACCACTATGGAAGAGACAGCAAGTACATACATAACACCGACATTAATGTCAGAAACCACCGCACCTTCACCAAAGGGAATAACAGCCCAGGCTGCAACAACAGGCGCAAGCGCCAAAACAGGCGCGATGATAAATAGGTATAAGTTAGATTGCTGCGGACGAACAAACTCTTTCATAATGAGCTTAAGCGCATCTGCAAAAGGTTGCAAAATACCATTAGGACCTACTCGATTGGGCCCCATTCGCACTTGCATAAAACCGATGACTTTACGTTCTGCAAGTGTCAGAAAGGCAACCGCAATCATAATCGGCAATACGACAATCACAACCTGCAACACTAACGTCATTAAAATAGCCAACCAATCCCATAAGAAAATGCTTAGCCAACCTTGTAAAGCATTAAACATACTGATTTCCTTTTAATTTAATGGATTGGTTAATTGTGCATCAGGTGTCGCTTGCAATGCAGGTGAACGCCTAACCATTCCATCTACACTGTAGCAAGGCACTAAACTTGATGGTGTTGGTGTGATGACAGATAAATCAAGATTACATTGATAGTCTGGCTGTTTAATACTCAAGTTTAATGCTTTTATTTCGGCTAGCACCTCTGCCGTATTGGTGTAATCAAAGCCTTCAAGATCAAACATATTACCCAATACACGTAACACTTTCCAAGCAGGTTTTGCCTCACCCTTCGCGCTTGCAAACAATTTAAAGCTCTGCCAATCTTGTTGTATATTCACCAATGTACCCGCATTCTCTGCAAAGATGGCGATCGGCAACATAATATCCGCATAGTTTTGCTGAGATACTGAATCAAATGCTGTTAAGTTGATCACTAACTCAGCTTGCTGCATCGCGCGCAACGCTTGATCAGCCAACAAGCAATCAAATTCTGGCTCGATACCGACATTAATAAATACCTTTTTCCCATTTGCTAACCAATTTGTCAGATCAGCAGAATTTGACGCTAAAATCAAGTTCGCGCCTACCGTATTAGAAAATGCAGGAAGATCGCTAAAGCTTGAACCCGTTGTTTGAGCAAGTTGCGAAGCTAACTGTAGAATTTTGCTATAATGCACATCTGCTTGCGCTATCAAACCTAACATTAACGCAGATTTCTTACCCTTTATTAAAGAATTGGCGATAGCCGTATGTGTGGCGTTGAAAGTTACCGCGGCCAACTCAACCTGGTTGTCTTGATCTACCAGTTCATTTGCGGCTTTTAATATTGAAGCCAACTCTGAAACCAAGGACAGGGTATCAACCTGATGTTCAATACCCAGGTTATAATCAAGACCGCTCGGATTAACTACATTAACTTCACAACCATTTAATTGTGCTTTGCGTAATCGATTGTTAAGCAGTGGCAGGTCTTTGCGCAAATGCCCGCCGATCACTAGGACTGAATCCAGCGCTTCCACATCCGCTAGACGCATAGCAAGGGTTTGATTTATGCCATATTGATCAGCCGAAAAATCCTGTTGACGCAAACGATGCTCGATGTTGTTTATGCCTAAGGCATTGGCAAGCTTTTTAACAAGATAGACTTCTTCAAGTGTTGAATTAGGCGACAATAAAATAGCAATTTGCTCAGGATTAGCCAAGTAAGGCTTGAGCTTTTCTACCGTAACTTGGAGTGCAAGCGACCAATCCATCGAACTCCAATGGCCTTCCGCTTTTACTTTAGGCTGCGTCAGACGGTCTGCTGAATGAAGTGCTTCACAGGAAAAGCGATCGCGGTCTGCAATCCATGTTTCATTAATAGCTTCATTTTCACGCGGCACAACCCGCATCACCTCACCATTGCGCGTATGTACAAAAATATTTGAACCAATACTGTCATGCGGTGCTACCGTTGGATGGGCTTTTAACTCCCAAGAACGGGCTTTGTAACGGAAAGGCTTATTCGTTAAAGCACCAACAGGACACAAATCTATCATGTTACCCGACAACTCAGAGTCAATCGACTTTTCGATATAGGTACCAATTTCCATCCATTCGCTTCGACCTGTCGCACCGAGCTCTTTCAAACCAGCAATTTCCTGACCAAAACGCACGCAACGCGTACAGTGAATACAACGGGTCATGTCAGTTTGAATCAAGGATCCGACGTTACGATCACCGACGATACGCTTCGCTTCAGAATACTGCGACACATCATCACCGTAATCCATTGCAACATCTTGCAACTCACACTCACCGCCTTGATCACATATAGGGCAGTCTAAGGGATGGTTGATTAGTAAAAACTCCATCACCGCTTTTTGCGCCGCAATCGCTTTGGGCGAACGGGTATTGACCTTCATCCCATCTGTAACCGGTGTCGCACAGGCAGGCACTGCCTTCCATGCACCTTCAACATCAACTAAACACATACGACAATTAGCCGCAATGGATAGTTTTTTGTGATAACAAAAGCGGGGAATAGATATAGAGGCGCTATCGGCAACATCAATTAACATATCACCTTCACGCGCTTCTACAACTTGACCATTAATCTCGACTTTAACCATAATTAATTAACCTAATATTCATCGCTTATTCATTTAAGCGCGGTCGAAAATACTGCATCCGTGATCAATATAATGACGGAATTCATGTTCAAAATGTTGCAAGAAGCTTGCTACCGGGATCGCCGCTGCATCTCCTAATCCACAAATAACGCGTCCTGTAATTTTGCCGGACACATCTTTAAGTGTTTCAATATCTTCTGGTCGTCCTTTACCTTGGCGGATGCGCTTAACAACACGATACATCCACCCTGTGCCTTCACGACAAGGGGTACATTGACCACAAGACTCATCATAATAAAACCAAGTTAAGCGCTCAAGCGACTTAACCATATCCGTTTGGTCGTCCATCACAATCACTGAACCGGCACCTAAAAAAGAACCCGCTTTCGCAATCGAATCGTAATCCATGTTCATCGCCAGTGCTTTATCAGCCGGCAAAACCGCCGTTGAAGATCCCCCAGGAATGACAGCTTTTAATTCACGCCCTTTCCATACACCACCGGCTAAAGATAGTAAATCCTTGAAGGGTGTACCCATCGGAATTTCATAGTTAGCGGGTTTTTCTAAATGACCTGACATAGAAAACAATTTAGTACCGCCAGCACCAGGCACGCCTAGCTTAGCAAACCAGTCGCCACCCTTAGCCAAAATCATCGGGATAGACGCCAAGGTTTCAGTATTGTTAATGGTGGTTGGCTTGCCATAAAGCCCGTAACTAGCAGGAAAAGGGGGCTTAAATCTTGGCTGGCCCTTTTTACCTTCTATTGACTCTAATAGCGCCGTTTCCTCACCACAAATGTAAGCACCTGCACCTTGATGCGTATTTAAATCAAAGTCCCAACCAGAACCCAAGATATTATTCCCTAACATGCCGGCTTCACGTGCCTGCATAATCGCGCGGGTGAAACGATCATAGGGTTCCCAGAATTCACCACGAATATAGTTATAACCGACACTTGCACCAATAACATAACCTGCAATCGCCATACCCTCAATCAACTGGTGTGGGTTGTAGCGCATAATGTCACGATCTTTACAGGTACCTGGCTCACTCTCGTCTGAATTACAAACAATGTATTTTTGACCGGGCGAATGACGGTTCATGAAACTCCACTTCAAACCCGTTGGGAATCCAGCACCACCTCGCCCCCTTAAGTTTGAAACTTTAACCTCATCAATGATTTCTTGTGGGGTTAACTCACCTGAAAGCACTTGCTTCCATACTTGGTACCCCCCTTGAGAGATATAAGTATCAATATCCCAAGACTTGTCTAAATGATTATTACGGTAACAACATAAGTTTAATTCAACCATCTGATCACTCCAAGCTGTCTAGGATTTCATCTAAGCGTTGCTCAGTGAGGTTTTCATAAAAAGTTTTATCAATTTGCATCATAGGGGCATTCACACAGGCACCTAAGCACTCTACCTTTTTAATTGAAAATTTACCGTCTTCTGTTACTTGACCCACATCCACATCGAGTTTCGTTTTGAGATAATCCAATAATTCATCACTGCCACGCAACATACAAGAGATATTCGTACACAAACAAATTTTGTGGCGTCCAACAGGCTGGTGTTCAAAATTGGAGTAAAAGGTAGCTACTTCATACACGGAAATAGGTGTCATTTCAAGATATTGAGCCACCTGATCCATGATCTCTTTTGTTAAATGTCCACCATTTACTTCTTGAACAATTCGTAGCGAAGGAATAACAGCGGACTGCTTCTGATCTACAGGATAACGTGCTAACCAGCGGTCTATTCGCTTTTTAACATCACCTTGTATAATATTTAACGTATCTACCGAACTCATCGATCTATCTCCCCAAACACGATATCTTGAGTACCAATAATGGTTACCACATCCGCAATCATGTGGCCCTTGGCCATTTCATCTAAAGCAGCTAGATGTGGAAAACCCGGTGCACGCACTTTTAAACGGTAAGGCTTGTTCGCACCGTCTGAAACCATATAAATACCAAACTCACCTTTTGGGTGCTCAACAGCACTATAAGCTTCGCCTGCTGGCAATATAAAGCCTTCGGTAAACAACTTAAAATGATGAATCAATGCTTCCATATTGGTTTTTGCATCTTCACGCGACGGCGGCGTCACCTTGTGATCTGCGGCGATAACAGGGCCTGGATTATTTTTTAGCCACTCCACACATTGTTTAATGATTTTATTAGATTCACGCATCTCTGCGACACGAACAAGGTAGCGATCATAACTATCCCCTGTTTTACCGACGGGAATATCAAAATCCAGCTTATCATAAACTTCATAAGGCTGTTTTTTTCGCAAATCCCAAGCAATACCCGAGCCACGTAACATAGGCCCAGTAAAGCCAAGTTGTAATGCGCGCTCAGGTGATACAATCGCAATATCAACCGTTCGCTGCTTCCATATACGATTATCTGTCAAGAGCGTTTCATATTCATCCACATAACCTGGAAAACGTTGGGTAAATGCTTCAATAAAATCAAGCAAAGAGCCTTCACGCGTTTCATTAAGTTTATCTAGGTCACGACCTTGGTGCCACTTTGATGATTGATATTTCGCCATCGTATCAGGTAAGTCACGATAAACTCCGCCTGGACGATAGTAAGTCGCATGCATACGCGCACCAGATACAGCTTCGTAGCAATCCATTAAATCTTCGCGTTCACGGAAGGCATAAAGAAATACTGTCATCGCCCCAATATCTAGTGCATGGGCACCTAACCACATTAAATGATTGAGTATCCGAGTAATTTCATCAAACATAACTCGAATATACTGCGCCCGCTCCGGCACTTCGAGACCTAGCATTTTCTCAATAGCCATGACATAGGCATGCTCATTGGACATCATAGACACATAATCAAGCCTATCCATATAGCCAATAGATTGATTATAGGGTTTATACTCCGCCAGTTTTTCAGTACCGCGATGCAACAAACCAATATGAGGATCTGAACGTACCACCGTTTCACCATCTAGCTCGAGCACCAGTCTTAATACACCATGGGCTGAGGGATGCTGAGGGCCAAAGTTTAGGGTATAGTTACGAATTTCCGGCATAGCTATTCTTTCCTTCTCAGCAATTTAATGACGAATGACACGCGGGACATTCACTCTATTTTCAATGGTTACAGGTTCATACACCACGCGACCTTTTTCAGAGTCATAGCGCATCTCAACATGCCCGGTTAAGGGAAAGTCCTTTCGCAATGGATGACCGACAAACCCATAATCTGTAAGGATGCGACGCAAATCTGGATGCCCTGAAAACAAAATACCGAAAAGATCAAACGCTTCACGCTCAAACCAATTAGCACAATTCCAAACATCAACAACGGAGTCGACTATGGGCTGTTCGGTATTATCCGGATAAACTTTAATACGTATTCGATTATTATTACAAACCGAAAGTAGATGATAAGTAACACAAAAACGGCGTGGTTTTTTAAGCGTTTCATCTGACTCTATCTCATCAAAGTCAAATACACCACGACTAAAACCTGTATTACATGCTTGCGCACTTTCCCAATTAGCTATTCCATAACTTAAATAATCAACACCACATAAATCAATAAGCATATCAAAACCTAGTTCGAATCTCAGTTGGTTAAGAATGTTTTTTGAATTAGCTGGGGACACCTCAATCGTTAACTCGTCAAACTGAATTTCAGACGATAACAAACGGCCTTTAAAATGCGTATCTACTTTATTTTTTAAATCTAATACAGACTGTTTCATAAGGGCTACTCTTTGTAACACAAACACTATCTTGCAATAGTATTTGTGCGTCGAATTTTGTTTTGAAGTTGGATAATACCATAAAGCAAAGCTTCGGCTGTTGGAGGGCAACCTGGCACATAGACATCCACAGGTACAATGCGGTCACAACCGCGAACCACTGAATAAGAATAATGGTAATAACCTCCACCATTAGCACAAGAACCCATTGATATTACCCAGCGCGGCTCAGCCATTTGATCGTAAACTTTTCTCAAAGCTGGCGCCATCTTATTGACCAGCGTCCCCGCTACAATCATTACATCTGATTGCCGAGGACTTGGACGAAAAATAATACCGAAGCGATCAAGGTCATAGCGCGAAGCCCCTGCATGCATCATCTCAACAGCACAACAGGCTAACCCAAAGGTCATTGGCCAGAGTGAGCCTGTACGCGCCCAGTTAATGAGTTTATCTGCCGAAGTGGTAACAACCCCCTCTTTTAATACGCCTTCTATTCCCATTCTAGCGCTCCTTTTCTCCACTCATAGATAAATCCAACAACCAACAAGGAAAGGAAAACAGCCATTGACAACAAACCAAACAACCCTATTTCATCCAGAACAATGGCCCATGGAAATAGAAATGCAATTTCAAGGTCAAATATAATAAAAAGAATGGCCACCAAGTAAAAGCGGACATCAAACTTCATCCGTGAGTCTTCAAAAGGTTCAAAGCCACATTCATAAGGCGAGTTTTTCTCAGCATCAGGCTTATTGGGGGCTAGAACGAAACTCATCAGCAATGGCCCAACGCCAAATAACACACCAAGAACAACAAAAACAAGAATAGGTAAATAGTTTTCTAGCATAGGTTTTTTCCACCTTTTCTAGGATTAAAAACCCGGCAGAAGCCAGGCTTAAAAAAATGGTGCCGATGGCCGGACTCGAACCGGCACAGCTTGCGCCACTACCCCCTCAAGATAGCGTGTCTACCAATTTCACCACATCGGCTTTTAAATTAATTCGGTACAACCGGAATATCAGAACGCGCATCTCCCTCTTTTGAAGGTGCCTGCTGTTCAGTTACAACACTTTGATAGCCTTTGACTTCTTTACTTGCGACATAGGCCAAACTTAAACTTGTGATAAAAAACAATGTTGCCAAGGCCGCCGTCGTACGCGACAAAAATGTAGCTGTACCACGGCTTCCAAAAAAAGACTGAGAGGAGCCACCAAAACTAGCTCCGGCGTCCGCACCTTTACCATGCTGAATTAAAACCAACACGATAAGGACAAACGCAATAACGATATGAATCGCTAAAATTATTCCGAACATGCATCACCTGCAGCATTACAAATTGCTAAAAAATCAACCGCATTTAATGATGCCCCACCAATGAGTCCACCATCTATATCAGGCTGACTGAACAGTACAGCCGCATTGTCTGGCTTTACACTGCCGCCATATTGTATAATCAAACGCGCGGCAATGGCCTCATCTTGCTCTGCCACAAGACCTCTAATAAAAGCATGTACAGCCTGCGCTTGCTCAGGTGAAGCTGTTTTACCTGTACCTATTGCCCACACAGGCTCATAGGCCACAACCACATTTTCAAACGCTACAACACCGACTTGGTTCAGCACAGCGCGAATCTGAGCAGCCACTACCGCTTCTGTTTCTTCTGCTTCTCGCTGCGCCAAGGTTTCACCTACACAAAGAATAGGAGTTAAACCGGCATCTAATACCAACGCTGTTTTTCGTGCCACGTCTAGATCGGTCTCACCAAATAGTGTGCGACGTTCAGAATGGCCTACTATAACATAACGACAACCTAAATCTTTAACCATATCTACAGACACTTCGCCTGTAAAAGCACCTTGACCGGGTTCATTCGCAATATTTTGCGCACCCAGCTGAACAAATCCTTCACCTAGTGCTGTTTTCACCAGATCAATGTATGCAGCAGGAGGACACACTGCGACATCTACACCTTTTATCGAACCTAACCCAGCTTGTAAATCCGAGGCCAATGATATAACCATCGCCTTAGAGCCGTGCATTTTCCAGTTACCTGCAACAAATGGCTTTCTCACTAATCTAATCTCCAAGTCAAAACTCCGCTAATATTAGCGGCTTTAAAACAAAAAAACAATATTGACAATTTCACGAAAAGGACTCTCTAACCTCAAAAGCTAGACGATTCGCTAACTTCATAGCTATTTCATCCGATGAACTTTCCACCATCACTCTAACCAATGGCTCTGTTCCAGAAGCTCTCACTAGCACTCTAACAGATTGATTAAATTCAGATTCTATTTCATGTATTGCTTTTTCGAGTGCCGGCGAGTCAGTAATTTTAAAAGGTTTAGTAATTGAAACATTTATTAACCTCATTGCAAATTTTTTAATCTCTTTTTGATAGTCGTGTAATTTTTTATTCTCTCTCACTAACACAGACAAAACCTGCAATGCCGCAATAATACCATCTCCTGTTGTCGATTTATCCAAACAGAGCACATGACCTGACCCTTCTGCACCCAGAACCCAATCACGCTCTTTGAGTGCTTGCATGACATAACGATCACCTACATTCGCACGAACAAAGCCTATACCCTTCTCTCTAAACGCATTCTCAAACGCCTTGTTGGTCATCAAAGTGCCGACCACGCCTGACTGACTTTGATAAAGGCCTGTTGCTAAAATATACAATATATCATCACCATCAAAAACACATGCGCGACTGTCTAGCATCATTAAGCGATCACCATCACCATCCAGCGCAATACCTAAATCCGCCCCCACCTCGCGCACCTTATTCTGCAACGCCAATAAATCAGTAGCACCACATCCTTGGTTAATATTGAGCCCGTTGGGTTGATCACCGATTACGGTCAGCTTTGCACCCAGCTCGCTGAACACCAGTGGCGCAACATGATAAGCCGCACCATGCGCGCAATCTAATACAATATGCAATCCATCCAGTTTTTTGGTTTCACGATAAGTGCTTTTACAAAACTCAACATAGCGCCCGGGCGCATCATTAACACGAATTGCGCGCCCGAGCTTGGCTAAATGATCCTGGGCTTGCCCCATCGACATAGGCTGCTCAAACGCCGCCTCAATAGCCCACTCCATCTCATCAGAAATTTTTAAACCTTGCGCATCGAAAAACTTAATACCATTATCATGATGAGGATTATGTGATGCGCTAATTACTATACCCAAATCGGCATGAAAGGTTTGTGTTAGATAAGCAACCGCTGGGGTTGGCATAGGGCCAAGCAGCATCACATCCACACCGGCATAGATCAACCCTGCCTCAAGCGCCGATTCAAACATATAACCAGAAATGCGCGTATCTTTACCAATCATCACCTTGCTTGCACCTTGTGATTTAAGCACACGCCCAACGGCCCAACCTAGTTTTAAAATTTGCTCGGGAGTCATCAACCCTTTACCAATGCGGTCACGAATACCATCCGTTCCAAAGTATTTTTTTGCCATCCACTTCCTGCCTTAACAGTTCAAAAAATTAAAGACCCAATGCATCAAGCAACGTTAACGCATCACAGGTTTGCTTAACATCATGCACTCGAACAATTTGAGCGCCTTGCTGCACGGCCAATACAGCGGCAACAACACTTGGCAGCATTCGCTGCTCCACAGACAGGCCGCCCAACAACTGGCCCAGCATTGATTTTCTTGACACACCGACTAGCACAGGGCACCCCAGGCTGGAAAAGTCTTGAAGACGTTTAAACAGCGTGAGATTATGCTCCAAGGTTTTCCCAAAACCAAAACCAGGATCAACCACTATCCGGTTTTTCGCTATACCTGCTAAGACACAGGCTTGGATACGCTGATTTAAAAAGTCGATGACATCTAGTACGACATTTGAATAGCGCGGTGACTGCTGCATCGTTTTAGGCAAGCCTTGTTTATGCATTAAACAAACGGATACCGTTGAACGTACTACCACATCCAGTGCTTGTGGCGATTGCAGCGCATTGACATCATTAATCATCGCTATAGGATACTTTAGCGCTTCAGCCATCACTTGCGCCTTATAAGTATCGACCGAAATAGGTATATCTGTTAAAGACTGTACAAGCTCAATCGCGGGGATCACCCGCTCCAATTCCTGCTCAACTGAAACAGCCTGTGCACCAGGCCGGGTTGACTCTCCACCGATATCTATAATATCAGCACCTTCACTAACAAGAGACACTATTCTGCGCTTGAGAGCATCCGATCCGACGTAACACCCCCCATCAGAAAACGAATCAGGTGTGACATTCAAAATCCCCATAATCTGAGGCTTGTGCGACGGCATAAAAGTTAACATGTTTTTTTCCAATAAAAAACCCGCTTATTCGCTACATACAAATAAGCGGGCAAACAAGCACAATGATTAATGCAACCTAGGTTCAGGCTCAGTCACATCCGACTGAGGCAGCTCACCCGACAAGTCATCCTCAACAAATGCTGACTCATCAACCGAACTCGCGGCATCATCAGGCTTTGTGCTTGGCTCTGTCCAATCCTTAGGTGCACCAGGCTCGCGCCCCTCCATGATATTTTTAATTTGTTCTGCATCAATTGTTTCGTACTGCATCAAGGCTTCCGCCATGATTTCCAATTTATCCTTGTGTGTGGTTAGAATATCTGTTGAACGCTTATAGTTATCATCAATAAGCTTTCGCACCTCACTATCAATTAACTTTGCTGTTTCGCCTGATACCGACGACAACTTTGAGCTACTCCCCAAGAAAGTTTGCTCTTCTTCTTCATATAATAAAGGCCCAAGCTTTTCTGACAAGCCCCACTTCATAACCATGCTGCGCGCCAGCTTGGTTGCACGCTCAATGTCATTACTTGCGCCTGTTGTTACTGAATCGGCACCAAAAATCATTTCTTCCGCTATACGACCGCCATACAGGCTAGACAACTGACTCTCTAGTTTTCGCTTACTATAGCTCCAAGAGTCTTCAACAGGTAAATACATGGTAACGCCCAATGCACGACCACGCGGAATAATACTCACCTTGTAAACAGGATCATGCTCTGGCACAAGATAACCTACAATTGCATGTCCAGCTTCATGATAAGCCGTCAAACGTTTTTCCGCCTCACTCATCACCATACTCTTACGCTCTACGCCCATTAGAATTTTATCTTTGGCACGCTCGAAGTGGTTTTGCGTTACCATGCGCTCACCCAAGCGGGCCGCAAATAATGCTGCTTCATTGACAAGATTCGCTAAATCAGCACCCGAAAAACCTGGCGTTCCTCGCGCAATTAAAGCCGGCTTTACATCCTCTGCTACTGGCACTTTACGCATATGCACCTTAAGAATTTGCTCACGGCCACGCACATCCGGTAAGCCAACCGTCACTTGTCGGTCAAAGCGACCAGGACGCAATAAAGCTGGGTCCAATACGTCTGGACGGTTAGTGGCCGCAATAACAATAATACCCTCATTGCCTTCAAATCCATCCATTTCTACCAGCATTTGGTTTAACGTTTGTTCACGCTCATCATTACCGCCGCCCATACCCGCGCCACGACTGCGACCGACAGCATCGATTTCATCAATAAAAATAATACATGGCGCATGGGCTTTAGCCTGCTCAAACATATCACGAACACGCGAGGCACCGACACCAACAAACATCTCCACAAAGTCCGAACCCGAAATAGTAAAGAAAGGTACTTTAGCCTCGCCTGCGATAGCCTTAGCTAATAAAGTTTTACCGGTACCAGGCGGTCCCACCATCAGCACACCACGAGGAATTTTCCCACCCAAATTTTGATACTTTTCGGGATCTCGTAAAAAGTCGACTAACTCAGATACTTCTTCTTTGGCTTCATCGGCACCGGCTACATCATCAAAGTTAACCTTGACCTGATCTTCAGATAGCATTCGCGCTTTACTTTTACCAAATGACATGGGGCCACCCTTACCCCCCAAGCCGCCACCCATAGAACGCATAAAGAAAATCCAAATAGCAATCAGCAACAACATCGGAAACCAAGAAATAAAAATCTGCATCAACAGGCCTTGTTTTTCTGGCGGCTGAGAACTGACCGTTACTCTGTTTTGCAATAAGTCACCCATTAACCCAGGATCACCAGGATTATAGGTCGTAAAAGCTTCACCATTGGCGTAAACACCACGAATAGTTGCACCCTCAATATTCACACGACTAACCTGGCCCTCACGCACTTGGTCAATAAATTTCGAGTAATCAAGCCGACTCGAAGTTTGATAGTTTGAGGCACCAAAATGATTAAACAACGACATTAATACCAGCGCAACCGCGGCCCAAATCAACATATTTTTTAACATATCGTTTTTCATTACCTTATTAAACTCCTGCAGCCCTAAGTTTTTTAAAATTCTTCTTCATTACGTGCGATTAATAATAACACGCTCAACGATACCACGCAAAATACTGCGCTCGCTATTTCTTGTTTATTCCTAATAGATAGATTTCCTTGCTTCTCGGTCTTGATGCTTTGGGTTTACGCGTCAACACTTTTGTGTACTTGGTTTTTAACTGCGCTAACAACGCCTCATAACCTTCACCCTGGAAAACCTTCATCAGCACATTACCACCTTGCTTTAAGACCTGGTCGGCTAACGCTACCGTCAACTCAACTAAATACATGGCGCGAGGAATATCGACCGCTTTATTGCCGCTCATATTGGGTGCCATATCAGACATCACTAAATCCACATCACGTCCAGCCAACGCATCAACTAACGCTTGATAAACATCATCATCACGAAAATCGCCTTGAATAAAACGCACACCCGCATAAGGCTCGACAGGCAAGATATCCAATGCAAACACCTCCCCCAGGTGCCCAACCTGATGCGCAGCCCACTGTGACCAACCACCGGGTGCCGCCCCCAAGTCAACGACCACCATGCCAGACTTGAACAAATGGTCCTTTTCATCAAGCTCTTGCAATTTGTAAATAGCACGTGATCGCCACCCCTCTTTTTGCGCCTTAAGCACGTAAGGATCATCAAAATGCTCTTGCAACCAACGTGAACTTGACTTCGTTCTTGCCATAAATTTAATTTACCTGAGGATTAATTCATCGAAAAGCGATGTTTTCCATTAAAATAAAGGTTTTCAACATTGAGTGAGTTATTTATGAAAACCAGCACCACCCTTTCCACCAACCAAAAGAAATATTTACGCGGCTTAGCTCATGGGCTAAATCCGATGATTATCATCGGCTCACAAGGCGTGACCGACAGTTTAATGGCTGAGCTTGAAAAAACACTCAATCACCACGAAATACTAAAAATCAAAATTGCGGCAGGTGAACGTGAAGATCGCAAGGGGGTTATCGAACACATTACCAAGATTTCACGCGCACAACTCGTGCAAAGTGTAGGTAAAATGTTCGTAATCTACCGTGCCCGCGCTAAGGATCCGCAACTCGAACTGCCTAAAAACTAATTTTAACTATCTAACCCGGATATTTAGCCGGGCTAAGCAACGCATTCAAGCCAGCTACCAAGTCGTTCTTAATATCCTCAACATCCTCCAACCCTACCGAAATCCTAATCAGGTTTTCAGTAATACCGGCTGCCTCACGCTCATTGGGTTCAACGCGAGAGTGTGTTGTACTGGCAGGATGCGTTATACTGGTTTTAACATCACCCAAATTCGCGGTGATAGAGAGCATTTTTGTTGCATCAATCACTGACCAGGCCTGGTCACGCCCTCCTTTTACACGAAAGCTCAACAACGCACCCGCACCCTTTTGTTGACGCTGCGCCAAGGCGTATTGAGGATGGGAACCCAATCCTGGGTAAAACACACGCTCAACAGCAGGGTGCTGACTTAACCATTCCGCCAACAGCTGGGCACGCAGGGTATGCGCTTCCATACGTATCGCTAAGGTCTCTAACCCCTTGATAAACACCCAGGCATTGAACGGACTCATTGTGGGACCCGCCGTACGTATTACCCCGCGCACATCCTCACCCACAATCGACTGAGAACCCACTATGGCCCCCCCCAAACAACGCCCTTGGCCGTCTAAAAACTTGGTGGCAGAGTGAATCACAATATCCGCACCCTGCTTTAACGGCTGCTGCAAAATCGGCGTACAAAAGCAATTATCAACAATCAGCAAAGCCTTTGCTTGGCTTGCCAATTGGCTTAAGCGCGCAATATCAGCCACTTCCGTTAATGGATTAGATGGCGTCTCCAGAAACAAGGCTTTTGTATTAGGCTGTATCGCCTCTGACCAAGCTTGGTAATCTGTTTGCGGGACAAAGCACACATCAATGCCAAACTTCTTTAAATAGTTATTAAATAAAACCTTCGTTGTACCAAATATACTCGCCGATGACACAATATGATCACCCGCGGAGAGCGTACCCATAAAGCAAGCTAAAATAGCAGCCATGCCTGAAGCTGTGGCGACACATGCCTCGCCCCCTTCCATGAGAGCCAGTTTATTTTCAAATGTTCGCACGGTTGGATTGGTAAATCTAGAGTACACATTACCCGGTTCTTCACCGCTAAAACGGTCAGCCGCTTGTTGGGCTGATTCATACACAAAACTTGAAGTTGGAAAAATTGCCTCGCTATTTTCTTGCTCATGTGTTCGGTCATAGCCAGCACGTATGGCTAAAGTTGCTAAAGTGTACGCTTCCAAAACCGCCTCCTAGTCCGCATTATTATTATGCAAACCCACTACTTCAGGTGCGGCATTTTTATGATTTGCTTTATTTGTGTCATTTCTTAAATGCGCAATAGCTTCCAGATACTCTTGCGTAATATCTCCAGTAACATATTCACCACTAAAACAAGATGTGTCAAAACAGCTAATATGCTCAGTACCGGCACCGACCGCATCAATCAAATCATCTAAATCCTGATAAATAAGCTTATCTGCACCTATATAAGCCGCAACCTCATCTACTGTTCGATTATTGGCAACCAGTTCACTTGCCGCAGGCATATCAATACCATAAACATAAGGATACCTGACGGGTGGCGCAGCTGAAGCAAAATAAACCTTGTTTGCACCCGCATCCCGAGCCATTTGAACGATTTCGCCCGAGGTGGTACCTCTAACAATCGAATCATCAACCAACAGCACATTTTTACCCTCAAATTCAAGATCGATCGCATTCAATTTTTGGCGAACGGATTTTTTGCGCTGCTGTTGGCCGGGCATAATAAAGGTACGACCAATATATCGGTTTTTAATAAAACCTTCACGATAAGGTTTATTAAGCATAGCCGCAAGCTGTAAAGCAGATGTACGACTGGTATCTGGAATCGGAATGACCACATCAATATCATGATCTTGCCAGTCTCGCTGAATTTTTTCAGCCATTTTTTCACCCATTCTAAGACGCGCTTTATAAACCGAAATATTATCGATCATCGAATCGGGTCTAGCGAAATAAACAAACTCAAAAATACAAGGGCTATAGCGTGGGTTATCATGGCACTGCTTAAAGAATATCTCACCACTTTGCTTAACCACCACCGCTTCACCCGGTGCGAGATCACGATAATGCTCAAAACCTAAACCATCTAACGCGACACTTTCTGAAGCCACCATATAGTCAATCCCTTTCGCCGTTTCACGCTTACCGACAATAATCGGGCGCAAGGCAAAAGGGTCACGAAACGCAAACAAGCCGACACCAGAAACCAGTCCTACTGCAGCGTACCCACCCTTAACGCGTTGATGCACACGACTGATCGCACTAAACACATCATCCTGATCAACAAACAACTTCTGTTTTTGCATCATTTCATGCGCAAACACATTTAATAAAACTTCTGAATCTGAATTGGTATTGAGGTGACGCTGATCTTGCTGGTAAATTTCTTTACTTAACTGATCTGCATTGGTTAGATTACCATTATGGCCCATTACAATGCCATAAGGTGAATTAACATAAAAAGGTTGCGCTTCTGAACTCGATGATGAGCCTGCCGTTGGATAGCGCACATGGCCTATCCCTATTGAACCATGCAAATCTCGCATATGACGTGTACGGAACACATCCTTAACTAAACCATTTTCTTTACGTTGATAAAAGCGACCTTGCTCATAGGTTACGATCCCTGCTGCATCTTGTCCCCGATGCTGAAGAATGGTTAATCCATCATAAAGCGCCTGATTTACAGATTCGCCACTCGCTGAAACGATACCGACTATGCCACACATGTTGAATACTCACTCAATGAATTTAAAAAACTGAACCGCTAAAATCTAAACGGGTCGTATATTATAACGAACAAACTTAATAATAGGCGACGATTGACACCTTACCAATAAGTAAAAGAGACTTATTACTGGGTAACTTTAACTATCACAGAATCAATGTTAAACTCGGCATCAAGCGCTTTCTTGGCTTCAAGTGCTTCATTTAAATGATTAAAAGGTCCAATCCTTACCGAATAGATACGTCTATCCTGTGTTGAAAAATCGCCAATTGTGGCCTGATAACGATTGGCTAGCTGATCCACCAACCGACTTGCCGACTGAGTATTACTATAAGAAGCTAACCTGACCCACCACTGCCCTAAAGGCTCGACCGATTTGGCTGGAGCTTCTATATGCGGCGTCACAGAGGACACAGTCGGCATTGACTTGTCTGGTGCAGGCACAGAGGACGTGTCAGCCGTCAGCTTAGCTGGCAAAAAAGCGTCAGGTAAGTTAGCGCTTTGCGCTACAGACTCAATCGTAAACAAATTTTGTTTTTGTACATAATCCACAGGACTGCCATACCAACTGGGCACAATAATAACCAGCAAACCCAACCAAACTATTGCGCCAGTCATGCGATATTTGGTGAGCTCATCCATCCAACTCACCCAATGCTTGTGAGATCGTGATAAACGAACCATACACCACCACTTGTGCGACAGCTAGGCTTTGCGCAAAGGCAATCGCAGCTTTCATTTGATGAAAGCTATCAATCTGCTGCTCTGGGATACCTGCCTGATGACAGATCTCGTTTAACACCGCCAAGGGTGTCGCGCGAGGGACCGCTAAATCGACCAGTATCCAGTGGTCGATGTGCGACTGCATCACCTTAATCATCGGCACTAAATCCTTATCGGCCAGACCCGCAAAAATCGCTAAACGTCTTGTGCGGGGTTGTTGCTCGATAAATTGCGCCAAAACACAAACAGACTGTGGGTTATGTGCCACATCGAACAGCCAGGCCTGGTTACCTAACGACATAGACTGTAAACGTCCAGGATGATGCAAACTCACCAACCCCTTACGCAAGCTAGCTTCTGTTAGCGCAACACCGGCAACCAATAGCAAGCAAACCACTCCCGCGGCGTTTTGACACTGAAAATCGCCCAATAATGCTGGCTTCGGCAACACCCATTGGATCTCTCCACAAGTAAACTGCCACTCTGTCGACAAAATTTTATAACAATAGGCCTGGTTGATTAAACGCAAATCCACGCCAAGGTTTCGCGCATGATTAACCAAAGACACAGGTGGATAAGGATCCGAACACACCGCCAAACGGTGAGGGCGCATAACCCCCGCCTTCTCAAAACCTATCGCCTCTCGATCGGTACCTAACCAATCTGCATGATCTATATCTATCGACGTGATCAAACAGGCATCCGCATCAACGATATTGACCGCATCTAAGCGCCCCCCCAAACCTACCTCAAGCACAACATAGTCCAAATCCGCTTGATTAAAAACAATCAACGCCGCAAGCGTGGCAAATTCAAAATAAGTTAACGTACATTGCGCGCTTGCCTGTTCGATCGCTTCGAAGGCTTGAATAATTTGAGTGTCACTCACATCGGCGCCATTGAGCTGTATACGCTCATTAAAACGTAAAATATGCGGCGATGTATAACTCCCTACACGATAACCTGACGCCAATAAAATAGACTGCAACATGGCGACTGAAGATCCCTTACCATTCGTACCGGCGACAGTAATTACAAACGGTGCCGGGCGCAAAACACCCAGTCGCTCTCCAACCGCACGAACACGATCTAAACCTAAATCTATTTCCTTGCTATGTAAATGAGACAGCTTATCAAGCCATCCTTCGAGGGTTAAAGACTCAGACATGATCAATCATTGCTTTAATAAAATTCGACAAATCGAAGCCAGTTCTTTGGCCATATGATGACGGTGAATAATACGATCTATTGCACCATGCTCCAGTAAAAACTCACTACGCTGAAAGCCTTCAGGCAACTTCTCGCGCACCGTTTGCTCGATGACACGCGGCCCAGCAAAGCCAATCAACGCCTTAGGCTCCGCGACATTTAAATCACCTAGCATCGCAAAACTTGCCGACACGCCCCCCATTGTAGGATCCGTCAAGACAGAAATATAAGGTAACCCCTGCGCACGCAAACGCCCTAATGCAGCACTCGTTTTTGCCATTTGCATCAAAGAGAACATCGCCTCTTGCATGCGCGCACCGCCACTAGCAGAAAAACAAATTAATGGGCAACGTCGCTCAATAGCCTCATTCACCGCACGTACAAACTTCTCACCGACCACAGACCCCATTGAACCGCCCATGAACTGAAACTCAAATGCAGCGGCCACCACTTCTAACCCTTGAATCTTGCCGACCTGCACGACTAAAGCATCTTTTTCACCCGTCGTTTTTTGGGCAATAGAAATACGATCCTTGTACTTCTTTTGATCCTTGAACTTAAGTACATCCACCGGTGAAACACCCGCCGCGACCTCCACACCCGTGCCTTCATCAAAAAAAGCATCTAAACGACGACGTGCCGTTAAACGCATGTGATGATCACACTTTGGACACACATCTTGATTTCGGTTCACCTCCGAACGGTACAGCACACTTTCACATTTAGGGCATTTAATCCACAACCCTTCCGGTACATTTTTTTTGCGCTCCGTTACCTGCTTAATGCTTGGCAATATTTTTTCAAACCAACTCATTATTCCTCCCCTTGATCCGCGCGCGCTATCGCTTGTTTGAATACCTGCATTTGATCGGCTAATGCCGACTTTAACGCCTGCTCGTCAGTTTGATACGTATCCACTAAACTGACCAATGCCGAACCAATAATCACCGCATCACCCAACTTAGCCATGCTATAGGCTGATGCCGCATCACGAATACCAAAGCCGATTCCAACTGGTAAATTCACCTTTTTCTTAAGCGTATCCACATGTGTAGCGACATCAGCCGCAATCGCGGTTCCCTTACCAGTCACACCTTTAAGAGAGACATAGTATACAAAACCACTGCCTAACTGATTAACGGCATCCAATCTCGATTCTGGGGTAGTTGGCGAAACCAAAAAAATACGCTCTAAACAATGCGCCTGCAAAGATTGCGCATAACCATCCGATTCTTCTGGTGGCATATCGACTGTCAGCACCCCATCCACACCCGCCGCTTGCGCTTGCTGGGCAAACGACTCAAACCCCATCGCCTCAACAGGATTTAAATACCCCATTAAAATCACAGGTGTATCAGTATCGGTTTTCCTAAACGCGCTCACCATAGCCAACACTTGCTTTAAGCTCACATGATAGGCCAAAGCGCGCTCTACCGCTTTTTGGATAACAGGACCATCGGCCATCGGGTCGGAAAAAGGCACGCCCAACTCAATTAAATCCGCACCCTGCGTCACTAAAAGTTGCATTAACTCGACCGTTAAATCTGGGTGCGGGTCACCGGCCGTAATATAAGGAATTAACGCCGTTTTATTTTGCTGTTTTAACTCTGTTAAACGCTGAGCAATGCGATTACTTGATCCACTCATTAGAATTCAAACCCTTCAATTTTAGCAATCGTATTCATATCTTTATCACCACGGCCTGACAAATTGACAATAATCGTTTGGTCTTTTGTCATCGTTGGCGCAAGCTTGCTTATATAGGCTAAAGCATGGCTGGTTTCCAAAGCAGGAATAATACCCTCAAGCTGCGTTAAATCTCGCCAGCCTTGCATCGCTTCATCGTCATTAATCGCCACAAATTCCGCACGCCCGATGTCTTTCAACCAGGCCAGCTCAGGCCCAACACCAGGATAATCTAGCCCGGCTGAAATAGAGTGCGTACCCATAATTTGACCATGTTCATCCTGCATCAAATAGGTACGGTTACCATGAAGCACACCCGGCTTACCTTTGCACAAAGGGGCGGCGTGCTCACCGGTTTCAAGGCCGTGACCGCCAGCCTCTACACCAATAATACGCACCGATTCATCAGGCAAAAACGCGTGAAACAATCCCATGGCATTCGACCCACCACCCACACAGGCGATGACCACATCAGGTAATCGCCCTTCTTTTTCTAAGTGTTGCTGCCTCGCCTCACAACCGATAATCGATTGAAAGTCACGAACAATCATCGGATAAGGGTGTGGACCTGCGACCGTACCTATAATGTAAAACGTATCATCCACATTTGTGACCCAGTCTCGCATCGCTTCATTTAATGCGTCTTTTAAGGTACGCGTACCTGACTCTACCGCAACAACTCGCGCACCCAACATTTTCATGCGGGCGACATTCGGTGCCTGGCGCACGACATCATCCGCCCCCATGTATACCACGCACTCCAACCCTAGACGCGCTGCCACCGTGGCACTTGCAACACCATGCTGCCCTGCGCCTGTTTCAGCGATAATCCGTGTTTTACCAAGATGCTTAGCCAACAAAGCCTGCCCAATCGTATTATTGATTTTATGTGCACCGGTATGATTAAGGTCTTCGCGCTTTAAATAGATTTTGGCACCCCCCAAACGCTCGCTCCAACGCTTAGCGTAATAAAGTGGAGATGGACGGCCTACATAATCTTGATAATCGGCGGTTAGTTCTTTAAGAAAATCAGGATCATGCTTTAAAGCTTGATACTGTTGCTTAAGCTCTTCCAAAGGGGCCATTAAGGTTTCAGGTGCAAACACACCACCATAGGGACCAAAGTGCCCCTTGTCATCGGGAAACTGTGCAAAATCTATCGTCATTGAATTCTCTCACCATCCTACACACAAATCGCTAGATTTGTGTTTGATTAATAAACTGCTGAATTTTATCAGCTGACTTTATTCCTTTTTCGGCTTCTACACCACCACTTACATCCACAGCCCAAACACCCGTTTCAGCCATAGCGCTTGCGACATTTCCGGGCGTTAACCCCCCCGCAAGAATCAGCGGCATCGAGAAAGATCGTGGTACCCATTGCCAATTAAAGGCCTCCCCCGTACCACCGGGTACACCCGGTTTATAGGTATCGAGCAGCAAGCCTTTGGCATCGTAATAGCTGGCGCTAATCGCCAGCAAGTCTGTTGCAGGCTGCATCGCAATCGCTTTAATATAGGGGCGTGAAAACTGACGACAAAACGCCGCCGATTCTTGCCCGTGAAACTGCAGCAAGTCAACCTTCACCTGCTCAATAACCTGGTTAACTAAATCAATCTCAGGATCCACAAATAAAGCGGTCGTCGTCACAAAGGCAGGCAAGTGCTTGACCAGCTCAACGGCTGCTTCTACGGATACCGCCCTTGGACTCGGCGGGTAAAATACCAAACCTACAGCATCTGCACCCGCATCCGCAACGGCACGCATATCCTGCGCACGCGTAATGCCGCAAATTTTTACCCGTGTTCTATGTATCACTGCCAAAGCACCTCATTGGGTTCAATTAATGGTATAGCAAACTCATCAGGATAAAATGCATTAACAAAGTATAATCCAGCCGCCGGTGCTGTCACCGTTGCCTTGGTGCGATCCTTTAATGCCAACAGCGTGGCAACCCAACTCGGTTCAACCTGCCCACGCCCAACCTGCATCAACGTACCCGCAATGTTTCGAACCATATGATGCAAAAAGGCATTGGCTTTAATATCGATAAACACAAAATCACCGCGACGACTGACTGCCACCTGCTGAACCTCTCGCCGAGGATGGGCGGCTTGGCAGCCAGCCGCACGAAAAGATGAAAAGTCCTGCTCACCCATCAATGCCTCCGCCGCCTCTTGCATTAAATCAACATCGAGATACTGGCGCTCCCAAGTCACCCGTGCCGATAAAATAGCACTTGGCCTTGGACGATTAAAAATCACATAACGGTAAGCGCGCGCCAATGCGCTAAAACGCGCATGAAACGTATGAGCAACCTCAGTAACCCAGCTAATACGCACATCATCTGGAAGCCGCGTATTCACGCCTTCGACCCAAGCATTTAACGGGCGCTTAGCCTCTGTTTCAAAATGCACAACCTGACCAATAGCGTTGACGCCTGTATCGGTTCGGCCAGCGCAAAAAACCTCGATCGGCTGATTGGCAACAAAACGTAACGCAGCCTCAACCTGCGCTTGTACAGATGCACAATGGTGTTGCTTTTGCCAGCCACAATAAGCATGACCAAGATACTCAACGCCTAGCGCCAATTTGTACATAGTTTAAAGATACTTTTCAATCAACAGTTCAGCGATCTGGACAGTGTTCGTCGCCGCGCCCTTGCGTACGTTATCGGCCACGACCCAAAGATTCAAGCCATTTTCACAGGAAATATCCTCGCGAATACGCCCTACATAAACAGGATTGGTGTTGACTGCATCGCTAACAGCGGTTGGATAACCACCATCCTTGTGTTCATCAATCACAACCAGGCCGGGTTGTTGAGCAAACAACTCCTTTGCCTGCTGTGCTGTAATTTTCTTTTTAGTTTCAATGTGCACGGCTTCACTGTGTCCAAAAAATACAGGGACACGCACCGCCGTCGGGTTAACTTTGACACCATCATCACCTAGAATTTTCTTTGTTTCCCACACCATTTTCATTTCTTCTTTGGTGTAGCCATTTTCCATAAACACATCAATCTGAGGAATGCAATTAAACGCAATTTGCTTAGGATAAACCTCACACTCAACCGGTTTTAAGTTCATGATATCGGCAGTTTGCTTGGCCAACTCCTCAATCGCTTCTTTACCTGTGCCTGATACGGCCTGATAGGTTGCCACATTAATGCGATCAATACCCACCGCATCATAGATAGGCTTCAAGGCAACGAGCATCTGAATAGTTGAACAGTTTGGATTCGCAATAATACCTCGTGTTTTGTAACCCGCAATAGCATCGGGGTTGACTTCAGGTACAACCAAGGGAATATCATCATCATAACGAAATTGCGATGTATTATCCACGACAACACAGCCGGCCGCCGCGGCTTTTGGTGCATAAATGGCCGATACACTAGCACCGGGCGAAAATAAACCAATTTGCACTTGTGAAAAATCAAAAGTCTCTAGATCTTGGACCGTGATCCATTCACCGTTAAACTCAATCTTTTTACCGGCAGAGCGGCTACTTGCTAAAGGGTATAACTTGCCAACAGGAAAATCACGCTCCTCTAGCACCTTCATAATTGTCTCACCTACTGCGCCGGTCGCGCCGACTACCGCAACATCATACTTTTTCATCGATTACACCTTTTCATTTTCGGTTTTTTTTGACTCAATCTGACCTACTTCACCATCAAATAATGCCGTTGTGTCAGCGTCGGGCTGCTCAAACGATTGCCCAATGAATTTGCCACCACGCTCAATCGTCAATTCACCACTAATTAATTCACCTAAAAAACGACCATTGCTCAAAACCTCAAGACCCTGGCAACGCACCTTACCTTCAAGACAGCCACTCAAATAAATCACTCTTGCTTGAACTAGCCCATTAATCTGACCATTTTGACCTACGGAGATATCTAATGCTGTTTGAACAGAGCCTTCAATCCTACCATCAACATGTAATGAACCCGCTAACTGTAAATCACCGGTTATGGTGCAGCTTTCGGCGATAATTGTCTTTCCACCATCTCCACTTGATTTCGTATCGCTTGACTTAAAGAGCCCCATGGCACCCCCTCAATAGATTCAAAAATTTTCTCATACTCCTCCATAGACCACTGCACAAAAGGTGCAGGGTTAAGCTTTCTTTGTACAAAATTAACCTCATAATGCAAATGCGGCCCTGTGGACACGCCGGTACTGCCAATACCACCTAGCAGATCACCCTTTTTAATAAAATCCCCGGTTCTAACATTAATAGTATGCATATGGCCATAAAAGGTCTTAAAGCCAAAATCATGACTTACAATAACCAAGTTTCCATATCCACTTCCTCGGTTATAGCCTGCAAATTCGACAACCCCATCCGCGGTGGCAATAATCGGGTCGCCTTGCTTGCCACGATAATCAATACCGTTATGAAATTCACGTGTTCCACGCACAGGATGTGTACGCCAACCAAAACCACTTGAAACACCTTGAAATATAGCTACAGGACGTCCATTCGGAATACGTTCGAGCATAATTTGTTTTTCAAGCGTCGTCATTTGCACCAACTTCACTCTGTCTTCGATGGCCACAGCGTCTTCGCGAGGCTCACCGCCGATCAAGTCCTCAAGGCCTTGAAGCGTTTGATCTAAGAAACCAATTTGCTGTGCCTTTAACTCTAACTCATAGATTAGGGCTGATTTTTCAGCAACTAAACTTCTATATTCCTTGCGTTTGAATTCAAGTGCAGTCAAAAATGAGCTTTCTGCATCATGGCGTATTTGCTCTAACTCATCCAAACTTTTATTTAACCACCATACGGTCGCAAAACTGAATAGAATGACGGCTATAATAGCCAACACCACTACCCAGAGATACCTTTTAACAACATGGCCAAACGAATAATGCTTAGAACCATGTATATCAGTAATCGTAATGGTAAAATGGTGCCTAGAAGCCATGATACTAGTTTACTTTGCTAGGACATTAACCACAGCCTGCCCCATTTCCGAAGTAGATACCTTCGTCATACCTTCAGAATAGATATCACCGGTGCGTAAACCTTGATCAAGTACCTCACTGACCGCCGACTCCACCTTAAGCGCTAGGTCTTCACGCCCTAAACTATAACGCAACATCATGGCGGCAGACAAAATGGTAGCTAGCGGATTAGCAAGATTTTTTCCTGCAATATCCGGCGCTGAACCATGACTAGGTTCATACATACCTTTATTATTAGCATCTAAAGAAGCCGAAGGCAACATCCCTATCGAGCCCGTTAGCATCGAAGCCTCATCCGAAAGAATATCGCCAAACATATTCCCTGTTACAACCACATCAAACTGCTTTGGATTACGCACTAACTGCATAGCCGCATTGTCAACATACATATGACTTAACTCTACTTCAGGGTACTCCTTAGCCAAGCCCGTCATCACCTCACGCCACAACTCAGTCACCTCAAGCACGTTTGCCTTGTCCACTGAACAAACTTTTTTGTTACGCTTCATCGCCGCCTGGAACGCAACGTGACCAATACGCTTGATCTCAGACTCCGAGTACACATACGTATTATAACCCTGACGCTCGCCACTATCTAAAGTACGAATACCGCGCGGCTGACCAAAATAAATACCCCCTGTCAACTCACGAACAATCAAAATATCCAACCCAGACACAACCTCTGGTTTCAAGGTAGAGGCATCGGCTAGCTGTGGATACAAGAAAGCTGGACGCAGATTGGCAAACAATTGCAAACCTGAGCGTAAGCCTAATAAACCTTTTTCAGGCCGCACAGAAATATCAAGCGCTTCCCATTTATAGCCACCGACTGCACCCAATAAAATGGCATCGGCCTCTTTGGCCGCTTGCATTGTCGCTTCTGGCAATGGATGGCCTGCAGCATCATAGCCTGCCCCCCCCACCAAACCCTCGGTCATTTCAATATCCAAACCGTGGTTTGACTTTAATACATCCAACACCTTGACGGCTTGAGCAACAATTTCAGGCCCAATGCCATCACCGGGTAATAACAATACTTTTTTTGACATATCTAATCCTACGAATATTTAATGAGTTATTGAGTTGAAAACAACCAAGGCGCCTGCTCTCTACGCTTGGCTTCGTATTTTTTAATCGCATCTTGATGCACCAGTGTTAAGCCTATATCATCCAAACCATTTAATAGGCAGTGACGACGGAACGCATCCACTTCAAAACAGATTTGAGTGCCATCCGCCAGCGTAATCGTTTGCGCGGTTAAGTCGACATCCAGCTGATAACCCGCCTGAGCCATAACCTGCTTAAACAGGCTATCTACCAAGGCCTCAGGCAACACAATCGGCAAGATACCGTTTTTAAAGCAGTTATTGAAAAAAATATCCGCAAAGCTCGGCGCAATCACTACATCAAATCCATAGTCTTTTAAAGCCCAAGGTGCGTGCTCACGACTCGATCCACAACCAAAATTTTCACGCGCTAATAAAATTTTAGCACCCTGATAGCGCGACTGATTTAATACAAAGTCTGGATTAATCGGACGCCCCGCGCAATCCTCTCCAGGCTCACCGACATCTAAATAGCGCCACTCATCAAATAAATTAGGCCCAAAACCGGTGCGTTTGATTGATTTTAGAAACTGTTTTGGAATAATCGCATCCGTATCAACATTCGCGCGATCCAAGGGCGCAACAATCGCTTTTAACTGGGTAAATAATGTCAAACTCATTGCACCACCTCCACTAGATCACGCACATCGACAAAATGCCCTGCGACCGCAGCCGCAGCCGCCATTTGCGGACTCACCAAATGGGTTCGCCCACCCGCACCCTGACGTCCTTCAAAGTTACGATTAGACGTCGATGCACAATGTTTTTTAGCCGGCAAACGATCGGCATTCATCGCCAAACACATCGAGCAACCTGGATTACGCCACTCAAACCCCGCCTCAATAAAAATCTGATCCAAGCCTTCGGCTTCGGCTTGTTGTTTGACTAAACCAGAGCCAGGCACCGCCAGCGCCTGCTCAACACTCGCCGCGACCTTACGTCCTTTGAGCACTTGTGCAGCGGCACGTAAATCTTCAATCCGTGAGTTGGTGCATGAACCAATAAACACATAATCAACTTGAATATCTTGGATCGCCATATTCGGTGGCAACCCCATATACTCAAGCGCGCGCGAAATACCCGCTGACTTGACAGGGTCCGCCTCCAGAGCAGGATCAGGTACGCGATCATGTACAGAACCAACCATTTCCGGTGAAGTACCCCAAGTGACTTGCGGCTGAATCCTCGAACCGTCCAACTCAACGACCTTATCAAATACCGCATCCTCATCGGACTTCAGGTTTGACCAATAGGCAACGGCCGCCTCCCAATTATCGCCTGTTGGAGCAAAAGGGCGACCCTTTACATACTCAATCGTTCTGTCATCACAAGCCACCAAACCCGCTCTTGCACCCGCCTCTATCGCCATATTACACACGGTCATGCGCCCTTCAATTGACATATCACGCATCACTTGACCACCAAACTCTAACGCATAACCTGTTCCACCTGCTGTGCCTATCGCACCAATAATAGCGAGCACCACATCCTTAGGACCAACCCCGGGTTGCAACTGACCATCGACACGCACCAGCATGTTTTTCATTTTTTTCTGAATTAAACATTGTGTCGCCAACACATGCTCAACCTCAGACGTGCCTATCCCGTGTGCTAATGCGCCGAGCGCGCCATGGGTAGATGTATGCGAATCACCGCAGACCACAGTCATACCCGGCAAGGTCGCGCCAGACTCAGGGCCCACCACATGCACGATACCCTGGCGGACATCCCCCATCCCATATTCCGTAATACCAAACTCGCGGGTATTGCTATTGAGCGTTTGTACTTGAATACGCGAGATAGGGTCTTCAATACCGTCTACTCCGCCTTCAAGACTCGTAGTAGGCACATTGTGATCCGGTGTTGCCAAATTTGCATCAACACGCCAAGGCTGACGGTTGGCTAAACGTAATCCCTCAAAGGCTTGCGGCGACGTCACTTCATGTAAAAGTTGACGGTCAATGTAGATGAGTGCTGTGCCATCATCCTCTTGACGCACCACATGGTCATCCCACAATTTATCGTAAAGTGTTTTTCCTGCCATAGTCTTTAGTCGCTCGTTCAATATTGTTTTATGATGTTGTCATCAATGTTGCATTGTTTAAAATAACTTAAAATTATATCATTTCATCCATTGATTAAACGAGTAAAATACTCGGCATTTACCAAGCAAAATAAAATAATTCCTATGAGCTATCAAATAAAAGAGGTGTTTTACTCCCTCCAAGGCGAAGGTTTTTACACTGGACGACCGGCTATTTTCTGTCGTTTTAGCCAGTGTAACCTTTGGACAGGCCGCGAAGCGGATCGAAAAAATGCGGTTTGTGCGTTTTGCGATACCGACTTTGTAGGTACCGATGGACAAAACGGTGGACGGTTTTCAACCCCACAAACACTCGTCACACACCTTAAATCCTTCTGGCCACAAGCAACACAACAACCCCCCTTTATCGTATTAACCGGCGGCGAACCTCTTTTGCAGCTTGACACCTTACTGATCAATGCACTGCATCAACAAGGTTTTGAAATCGCTATTGAAACCAATGGTACCAAAACCGCACCGCCAGATATTGATTGGATCTGCGTCAGCCCAAAAGCAGGCGCACCCTGGCTATTAACCGAGGGAGATGAACTGAAGCTTGTTTATCCACAACCCGGTTTAATGCCGGACGATATCACGCTCAATGGATTTAAACACTACTACCTCCAGCCAATGGATGGCGAACATCAGCAACACCATTTGCAGCAAGCGATTGCCTATTGTTTGGCACACCCGGACTGGAAACTCAGCTTACAAACTCATAAAATCATGCAAATTGACTAAACATAGGCTGTCGAGTGACCAGGCCTGGTCACTCGACAGCCTTAAAAGGACTTCTAATGTGGAATGAAAAATATGATCGCGATGACTTTTTATACGGCACAGAACCTAATGAATTTTTACGCATAGCCAGCCTAGTTCTGCCAGAAAACGCCAATATTTTAAGCTTGGCGGAGGGTGAAGGGCGTAATGCATGTTATTTAGCACAACAAGGCCACCAAGTGACCGCTATCGATGCCTCCGAAGTGGGCTTAGAAAAAGCACAAATTTTAGCCGAAGCGCAAAATGTTACGATCACGACGCAACTGGCCGATTTAAATAGCTATGATATGGGCACTGAACAGTGGGATGCTATTATCGCTATTTTCTGCCATTTAGCACCCAGGCTAAGACAAAAAGTAGCTAAACAGGTCATTAAAGCCCTCAAGCCCGGCGGATTTTATATTTCTGAAGTCTACGCAAAAGCGCAACTTCAACATAATACGGGAGGCCCTAAAGACCCTGACCTGCTGATTGACTTAGTGGAGATACAACAATCTATGCCACAGTTTAACTGGATTCATGCCGAACAAACTGAAAGGGAAATACTAGAAGGGACGGGACACACAGGTATTGGCTGGGTAAGCCAAGTCATTGCCCAAAAACCAATAGGCAATCCGACAAGACCTCGGACTTAAGGTCGCTGGCGCGGACGGCCGGTCTTATCGACCATAATAATAACGCGCCGATTGAGTGAGCGTCCATACGCATTGTCATTGGGCGCCACCGCATCATTATCGGCACGCCCCTCAATAGTGATCAAATCACGCTCAACCCCCATAAAAATAAATGTACGCGCAACGGTCGCGGCACGTGAAGCAGACAATTCCCAGTTTGAAGGAAATTGTAGCGTATTAATTGGCAAACTGTCTGTATAACCCGTAATCCTAATCAACTGCCCTCGACCGGCAAGGGTTTCACCCAGCAGCTCCAACTGCAAGCGCGTACGCTCATTAATCGTAGCACGCCCACTTTCAAAAAAACTGTCTGAGCGTAACGTAATTTTAGTGAACTCTGGCGTATCTTCAATATCAATATCCTTAGGGTCCACCCTTGACATCGCTTGTTGAATTTCCGCTGTTGAAGCCGGCGGTTTAAGATCGAGTGGATTAAGCTCTTCACCACGAATACTGGCTTCTTGCTGTTGAATAACCGATGACTTCTCTCCAAGCAACGAATCCACGAACGCATCACGATCACCAGGGTCAACCACTGAAATCAGCCACATCACCAAAAAAAACACCATTAACACCGTCATTAGATCGGCAAGTGCTATTTTCCACGAGCCACCATGCGCGCCCCCTTCATCATGTCCACCGCCTCGACGCCTCGCCATTAGCGCATCCCCTTATGCATGCTACTACTTTCTGGGCAATTCATATTCAGGAGGGATACGTTGACGTGCGATTTCAATCGCTAGATTAGGCGATACACCGTTTGCATAAGCATGCAAATAAGCCGCCACCATTTCAAGCAATGCTTTTTCTTGGCGATTCATTACCTCGAGAAAATGCGTAAACGGCGCCACAAACGCAAACGCCAAGAAAATACCCATCAGCGTTCCCACTAAAGCCGCTCCAACAGATTGCCCGATTAACCCCACATCCATCTCACCACCGAGCAAGGTCATCGTCATGATAACCCCCATAATCGCCGCAATTATCCCAAAACCTGGCATCCAATCCGCGATTTTACCTGTTGCCCTAGGCACCTCCATCAAAGAGTTATAGATGCCATCGATTTGGTCTAACAAATGGCCTTCAAAATCTTGACTCTGAGGCGGGTTAAGCAACAAATAACTAAAGTTATCAACAATAAATTTCTTTAAAATACGATGCTTTAGCACCTTGGGATACTTACGAAAGATAGGACTCGCATCAGGTGTAAGCACATGCTTTTCAAGCGCCAGCATACCGCTTGCACGCCCCAATCGGACCAATTCATCCAAAACAGCAAGCGTATCGCCATAGATTTTCTTGTTAACCCGCTCACCGCCAAAAATGCGTCCAACACTGGTAATCGTTGCCATCCAGACATAGACTGGCGCCGACAACAAAAAAGCCCCTAACGCAATACCTAAAATAACAACCAACTCAGCTGGATGCCATATCGCAGCTAGGTTGCCACCCATTAACAAAAAACCACCTAAAAAGCTAAGCAGAATTACAATAATGCCAAAGGGCTTAGTTAATGTCGTCATGTATTTATTTCACATTATTCATTTTTAATCAGCCACTCGTATCAAGGTTACTTTCTTTAATGTTCTAGGCAAAGTAACACCGCGCTTTGCTCTTTCTGACAAGGCCTCCGCTAACGCGGCTGGACTAAAGCTTTTTACATAATCACCCGCAACCAATTCAAGTTTAGCTGTGGTTGCGCAGCTAAACACCGCATTGACCTGCTCCCCCTTAGGCAACTGAATTAACTTATTGCCCTTACCTTTTGCCAGTTCCGGCAAGGATTGAGCAGGAAAAACCAACAATCTCGGTTCAGAAGTCACCACAACAATCCAACCCTGCTCAACCCACTTACAAGGCATCAACACCCGCGACTCCTTCGCCAATGATATCAATAACTTACCTGATTTTGTTTTCGACAACAGATTATTGAATCCAGTGACAAACCCATAACCTGTGCTCGAGGCCAGTAAAACCTTATCAAGACTTTCACCGATATACAATTGCTCAACGCGCGCACCGGCGGGCAAACTGAGTCGTCCAGATAAAGGCTCACCATGACTCCTCGCCGATGGCAAACTATGCCCTGGCAAACTATAAGTGCGCCCTGTTGAGTCGAAAAACACCGCTGTCTGTCGGCTATGACCTAAAACCTGAGCCAAAAATGCATCACCGGATTTGTAGCTTAACTGCCGTCCATCCGTATCATGCCCTTTCGCGGCACGCACCCAACCGTTTTCTGACAACACCACCGTGATAGGTTCAGAAGGGAGTAAATCTTGCTCACTCATCGCCTGTGCCGCCTTTACCGTGACTAAAGGCGAACGTCGCGCATCACCAAACAAACGCGCATCCTCAAGTAACTCTTTTTTAACCAAAGTCTTAAGCCGCGCTTCACTTGACAATAAACGTTCAAGCTTTTTACGTTCCGCATCAAGCGCCTCTTGCTCAGCACGAATTTTCACCTCTTCCAGCTTCGCAAGATGACGTAACTTCAGCTCTAAAATCGACTCCGCTTGCATGTCACTAAGCGCAAAACGTGCCATCAATACCGGTTTAGGCTTATCTTCGCTACGAATAATCGCAATCACTTCATCAATATTCAAAAAAGCAATTAATAAGCCATCTAAAATATGTAAACGGGCCAACACCTTATCAAGCCGATGCTGTAAACGTCGACGCACCGTTTCTATGCGATAAACCAACCACTCCGTTAACAAGGTTCGCAGGTTTTTCACCTGTGGGCGCCCATTTAAGCCTATTACATTTAGATTCACCCGGTAACTGCGTTCTAAATCTGTGGTAGCAAATAAATGACGCAGGGTAGCGTCAATATCAACGCGCTTAGAGCGCATCTCAATCACCAGTCGAGCGGGGTTTTCATGGTCCGATTCATCACGTAAATCCACGACCATAGGTAATTTTTTCGCACGCATCTGCGTAGCGATCTGCTCCAATACCTTTGCACCCGACACCTGAAACGGCAGCGCATTAATCACGACATTCACCCCGTCCTCAACCTCATAAGCCGCACGTTGACGAAGCGAACCATGCCCTGTTTTATAAATTTGAGCAATGTCATCCAACGGCGTAATAATCAGCGCTTGATTCGGATAGTCCGGCCCTGGCACCAACTCAAACAGCGCTTCATCCGTCAAGGTCGGTCGGTCGATCAAGGCCACACAGGCATCAATAATTTCGACCAAGTTGTGTGGCGGAATATCGGTCGCCATACCCACAGCAATGCCTGAGGTACCATTTAACAAAATGTGCGGCACACGCGAAGGCAACACCTGAGGTTCAGATAACGAACCATCAAAATTAGGCACCCAGTCAACCGTTCCCAACCCAACTTCATCCAGTAACAATGCCGAAAATTTTGAGAGCTTTGATTCCGTGTAACGCATCGCCGCAAAGGACTTGGGGTCATCCATCGACCCCCAATTACCCTGCCCATCGACCAAAGGATAGCGGAAAGAAAAATCCTGTGCCATTAACACCATCGCTTCGTAACAAGCACTATCCCCATGCGGATGAAACTTACCCAGCACGTCACCCACCGTCCTGGCTGATTTTTTATATTTTGCCGAAGCCTTTAATCCCAACTCTGACATGGCATAAATAATGCGACGTTGTACCGGTTTGAGACCATCGCCAATATGCGGTAACGCTCTATCAAGGATGACGTACATGGCATAGTCAAGATAGGCTTTTTCAGTGAAGCGAGCAACGCTTTGTTGCTCGATCCCTTCATAATTGATGATTTCCTGAGACACGCTAATCCTTTTATTAATCTTTTGCGATCTTACCTAGTGCACAGCTTACCAATGATTTTGCTTTTGCGCCAACAGATTCAAGTCCATCCACACTCCCTTTTTCAGGGTAACCTAACTTGGCCAGCCGATACTTTACCTCCTCAACCAGACTAGGCGGTTGTATTACAAAGTCAACCGTGCTTTTTTCAACATCTACTCTGACATCGCTTACACCCTTTAATGCGCTTATTTTTGATAGAATAGTATGTGCACAACCGCCACATTTTATATTTTCAACATAAAGTGTATGCTGCATATCTTCACCCCTAACAATTAAATTTGGAACCCAAAATGAACCATAGCCTTATGGGCGCAGACAAAAGACGCGCGAAACGAGCCAACCTAGACAAACAAGCGACGATGCTTATCGAGCAAAAACAGCTGAGCGTTCGAGTGGTCAATATCTCCACGATCGGACTAGGCATTATTAGTCCAATACAACTTGAAGCTCAAACATACATAGCTATTCGCCTTGAACTGCTGCTAAATAACCAACAGATCCCACTTCATCTCGCGGGCCACGTTGTTCACACAACGGCAGTACAAACCCAATTTCTGGTAGGTATCGAGCTTGATAAGCCTAGCGAGTACTGCCAACGCATCATACATCAATATGTAACACAACACCGCTAAGCTAAAGCTGTTTTTGCTTTGCACGGCCCAACCAGGTCTTAGTACTTTTGTCAAGCTTACCTGCTGCATTCGGTTTTATTTTTTTAACCGGCTTTTGCAATAACAAATTATTTGGGAACACGAGAATATCTTGCTGACTATCTTTAAGGTGTATTTGAAACAAACCAATTTCAACCAACTCACCCTTCACCGAATTTACACCATCAATGATTTCTATTGTATCGCCCACTTTTGCAGGAAAGTTAAAAAATACAATCACACCCGATGTCAAATTACTCAAAATAGACCATTGGGCAAATAAGGCAACACCCAGTACCGCCAGCACAGAAGTTGTAACAACCCAAAGCCCTTTATAATCCACACCCCAAACCATCGAAATGGCAAAAACCAACACAACCGATAAAATAATTTTAAACAGCCAGACAACCTGCTCAACCCTATTTTTGTGTTTTTTATGCTCCGATGCCCAGTCACGTATCAGCGACGAGGTAATGCGAAGTATAAAAAAATAACCCAACACCACCAAAAGCGTTAAAAACGATTGAATTAACCAACGATACTCAATCAACATTGAATTTTCAGACATGATTTCGTTTTCCAAACACCTAAGTACCTGTGGGACAAAAGCCAGACTTTTTCACTTCGACCGGTTTAGTCCGACAGTCTCCTAGTAAGATTGTTGAAGATAATCCTTAAAAGCCGCAAGCTCCTCTTTAATTATCTGTATTTCATGGTCATTTGCAACACAAAAGCGAGAAGAAAGCGTTTTGACAGGTGGCGTTAGATCTTGTGAACGGGATGTAGTTTGTGACAAACGTGCTTTGGCGCCCGAAATAGTAAACCCTTGATCATGCAACAGCGTTTTAATTTCAAGCAATAAAACCAAATCTTCTTTTTGATAGTAACGCCGACCCCGGCGCTTATTCGGATTAAGTTGTGGAAACACCTGTTCCCAATAACGCAGCACGTGGGACTTAAGCTGACACATTTCACTCACTTCACCAATCGTGTAGTATTTCTTGTCAGGGATATCCAGATCCCACGGCGGCACATTAACCATCTTAACTATTCACGGCTATCCACTTGCGCTCGAAGCTTTTGGCCAGGTTTAAAGGTTACCACACGTCTAGCCATAATCGGCACTTCCTCACCTGTTCTCGGGTTACGCCCTGGGCGCGAATTTTTATCACGCAACTCAAAATTTCCAAACCCAGAAATTTTAACGCATTCGCCGCCCACTAAAACATCAATCATTTCTTCAAAAAACTGTTCCACCAAATCTTTCGATTCGCGTTTATTAAAGCCGTATTTATCAGATAAGGTTTCTGAAATTTCTGCCTTGGTTAGGGTTGCCATTACTCGATTTCCTTTCACTATTTAATGTTTAATTCTAACACTATCGCAACTGTGCATTAAGTGTTTGCTTGACGTTCTGAACAATCGCATCAATCAAGCTATCGACTTCATCATCTAACAAGGTGCGATCATGATGTTGAATTCTTAAGCTTAATGCGACACTCTTGTGCGTTTCCAATACACCTTGACCTTGATAAATATCAAAAACCTGCACGTCCTGCAACAAACCGCCTTCATGATGACGAATACAATCCACTAAAGATTTAACCGGCATGCTCCGCTCAACAACAAAGGCCAAGTCACGCTGCACCTCTGGGAACTTTGAAATCCCGGTCACCTTTGGCACCTGCATGGTTAACAAGCTATCCATAAAGATTTGAAACATAAATACGCCGCCATTGACACCAAATGGCTTTTGCCATTGTGGGTGCAGTTGGCCCATGATGCCAATAGGCTGATCACCCAGCATAATCGCGGCACACTGACCAGGGTGAAACTCCGGTGACTGACTTGCTTCGAAATGCACACGTCCATGCAGATGACTCATCGCCAATAGATTTTCAACATCACCTTTCAAGTCATAAAAATCAACCTTACGCGCCGCATCCGCCCAGCCAGCAGGGTAAACATCGCCCGCGATTAACCCACCTATCACCGCCGTCTGCTGTATTTGCTCACCTTCTAAACTAAACGTCAAACCTGTTTCAAAAATACGCACACGATTCTGTTGACGTTTTTGGTTATAACCAAGCGTTTGCAACAAGCCTGGAAATAACGACGTACGCATCGCTTTCATGTCCTCAGAAATTGGATTTTTCAACAATACATACGGAATTTCGGGGGAAAGTTTTTGTAAGGCGGCCTCTTCAACAAACGAATAGGTAATGACCTCCTGATAACCCCGTTGCAACATCGCCTGTCGAAGCATATGCGTGTCCTGCTCTGACTCCGGTAAAGCTTTTAAACTTAATGGCATCCCGACTTGACTATCGGGTAAATTGTTATAACCGTAAATACGCGCGACTTCTTCAATCAAATCAACTTCGATTTGCATATCAAAACGATAAGAAGGCGCCTGTACCTGCCAGCCTTCAGCCACGTCGCTCACCTGACAGCCTAAACGGCTTAGTACATCGCGCACAAAACCCTCTTCAATCGATGCGCCTAACAATTGGTGTAAGCGTTGACGACGCAACAAAATCTCGGCCGCTTCTGGCATCGCGTCATCATTCACTACTTGCACCCAATCAGAAATCTGGCCGCCGGCAATCTCAGTAAATAACTGCAATGCACGCGATAATGCACGCTCAGGCAACAACGGATCCACCCCACGTTCAAAACGGTGAGACGAATCCGTATGCAAACCATATTGACGCGCCTTACCAACAATCGCCAAAGGTGAAAAGTGCGCACACTCAAAAAACAAACGAGAGGTATCATCGCTCACCGATGTTGACAGTCCGCCCATCACACCCGCCAACGCAATCGCACCCGAATCATCAGCAATCACTAACGTTTGCGCATTAAGTTTTAATGCTTTCTCATCCAGGGTGACAAGCGATTCATTTTCTTTTGCATGGCGAACTTGCAGCGTTCCAACTAATTTATCGGCATCAAACGCATGCATAGGCTGGCCTAATTCCAATAGCACATAATTGGTGATATCGACCGTCAAACTAATCGCACGCACACCCGAACGCGCTAAACGACGCACCATCCAATCCGGTGTTTGTGCAGTTTTATCATACCCCTCAACCACGCAACCTAAATATTTAGGACAAGCCTGAGAATCTACAACCTCAACCGCTTGTGGGCAAACACCTTGTGTTGAAACACTTTTTAACTCAAAGGGTTGCTTAAACGCCGCTCCGCTAACTAGCGCCACTTCACGCGCTAAACCTTCGACACTCAAACAATCTGCACGATTAGGTGTCAAATCAACATCAATCATCACATCATCGAGCTGTAAATAGTCACGAATAGCCACACCAATCGGCGCATCCTCCGCTAAGACCATTAAGCCATCATAATCCTGCTCTAAACCTATCTCTGTACCCGAGCACAGCATCCCAGAGGAGGCAACACCACGCAACTTCGCCTTTTTAATTTTAAAATCACCCGGCAATTTAGCACCGACCAACGCACAAGGCACTTTCATCCCAACCACGACATTGGGCGCACCACACACAATTTGTAACGGCGCATCCGCCCCGACATCCACCTGTGTGACGTTTAACTTTTCAGCATCAGGGTGCTTTTCAACCTGCACAACCTGGGCAACCACCACCCCACTAAAAGCAGGCGCAACGAGCTCAACATCATCAACCTCTAGTCCGGCAAGGCTTAATGCCTCCGACAACATCACTGTATCCCAATCTGGATTGACCCACGTTCTTAACCACTGTTCACTTACTTTCATTTTTGAATAACTCAATCATTTAGTCTAAATTTGGCACAAATCACAACCAGGCCTGGCTGTGATTGTAATAATTTTGGTGCACTGCTATCACTTCGTTCACTATTTAAACTGCTTTAAAAAGCGCAGATCGTTCTCGAAGAACTGACGTAAATCCTTCACACCATAACGCAACATCGCCAAGCGCTCGACACCTAAACCAAACGCAAGCCCCGTATACTCTTCAGGATCAATACCCACGTTCTGCAACACATTCGGATGCACCATGCCACAGCCCAGCACTTCAACCCAACGCCCCTCTCCAAATAAATCCGTGGCAATATCGACTTCCGCAGAAGGTTCGGTAAACGGAAAATAAGAAGGCCTAAACCGCGTCTTTAGGTGTTCATCTTCAAAGAAATGACGTAAGAAATCGGTTAATAAATTCATTAGCTGGGCAAAATTAGCATTTTTTTCAACAATCAACCCCTCTACCTGATGAAACATGGGGGTATGGGTTTGATCTGAATCACAACGATAAACGCGCCCCGGCGCAATGATCCGTATTGGCGGCTTATTGTTTTCCATGATACGTATCTGTACACCGGACGTATGGGTGCGCAATACAGTAGACTCATCAACATAAAATGTATCATGCATCGCGCGCGCAGGATGGGTTTCTGGAATATTTAATGCGCCAAAATTATGCCAGTCATCCTCAATCTCCGGCCCTGTTGCCACCTCAAAACCCGCACGCGCAAACAGGGTTTCAATTCTGCGCAAGGTACGTGTAACAGGATGCAAGCCACCCAGGTCCACACGCCGCCCTGGCAAGGTGACATCCACTGACTCCTGTGCCAATTTTTCGGCTAGTTTGGCCGCCTCTAAATGCGATTTTTTTTCAGTCAAAAACTGCTGAATAGCTTGTTTTGCATCATTAATTAATTGTCCAGCCACCGGCCTTTCTTCCGCTGACAACTGACCTAAAGTCTTCATTAGCTGGGTAACTTGCGCTTTTTTACCCAAAAACTCAACACGCAACTGCTCAAGAGCAGGTAGGTCTTGGACGGTTGAAATTTTCACTTTTACTTGTTCAAGCAGATCTTGCAGGGTGGATTGCATGGTTTATTCCTAGCTAGCTAAATAGTATTGATAAGCTGTTTGTGGTTTTACGAAATTTATGCAACAAACAGTTTAGCAATAGTATTTGACAAAAAAGGGGCTTACGCCCCTTCCAAATCAAGGTAAAACTCGATATTACGCTAAAGCAGCTTTTGCTTTTTCAGCGATGGTTGCAAAAGCAACAGCATCATGAACTGCAATATCAGACAATACTTTACGGTCAACCATTACACCCGCTTTGCTCAAACCATTAATAAAACGGCTATAAGTCATACCATTAATACGTGCTGCCGCATTGATACGCGCAATCCACAGACGACGGAATTGACGTTTTCTCTGACGACGGTCACGGTATGCATACTGACCTGCCTTAATAACAGCTTGGTTAGCCGTAGTAAATTGCTTGCGACGGGCACCGTAGTAACCTTTCGCGGCTTTCATTACTTTTTTGTGCGCTGCACGGGCCGTAACGCCTCTTTTAACTCTTGCCATGTTTCAAACTCCTTGACTATAAGTACGGTAACATACGACGAACCATAGCCACATCGTGGTCATGGATCATGTTAGGCGCACGCAACTGACGCTTACGCTTGGTTGATTTTTTAGTCAGGATATGACGCAAGTGAGCTTGCTTACACTTGAAACGGCCTGATCCAGTTTTTTTGAAGCGCTTAGCCGCGCCACTATGAGATTTAATTTTTGGCATGTCAAACTCCGCATTTGGATAATTAACCAGTATGATTAAGTATCTGCCTTTTAAACAAACGACTACTTATATTAAGTAATCAGTCGGAACAACGAACAGCACTGAGGGAGCTGCACCAGTCAATACATCGCACTAAGACCATGTAGAGCCGATTGTTGTAGCGATAAACGATTGGATTAGAATCTATTTACCTTTTTTTGTTGGCGCGATCATCATTTGCATCTGACGACCTTCCATCTTAGGTTCTTGTTCAACGGACGCAACGTCCTGAACATCCTCTTTGATACGATCCAACATCTTCATTCCCAGTTCCTTATGAGTAATCTCACGTCCACGAAACCAAATGGTTACTTTGACGCGATCACCCTGTTCTAGAAAACGCATCAGGTTGCGAAGCTTGACCTGATAGTCCCCATCCTCAGTTCCTGGGCGAAATTTCACTTCTTTAACTTGCACTTGCTTTTGATTTTTCTTCGCTTCGTGCTGTTTTTTCTGTTGCTGATAAACAAACTTACCATAGTCCATTATTCGGCAAACAGGAGGTTCTGCTTTCGCTGCAATCTCAACAAGATCAAGACCGACTTCTATGGCTTGGGCTAAAGCCTGTTTTGTTGGCACAACGCCAACTTGTTCACCGTCTTGATCAATGAGTCGAACTTCTTTAGCCGTAATAGCCTCATTGATATTGTCTTTAGGTGCTTCTGGTTGTTGTGGTCTTGGACGACCTCTTCTTACAGCGATAGTTTTATCCTCCGAACTAATTCTTCTACTGCGCAATGCCCTGGTTTCTGCCTAAGCAAGAAATGTCTCGCATCAACAAATCCATTAATGCCTCAAAGCTATAACTTCCAAGGTTATCACCATTACGCGCTCTTACATTCACGCTACCATCCTGCACCTCTTGATCACCTGCGACCAAGATATAAGGCACACGTTGCATAGTATGTTCACGAATTTTAAACCCAACCTTCTCATTTCTCAAGTCTGTTTCGACTCTAAACCCCTGTTTTTTCAGTTTTTCTGCAAATTGAACCACATATTCGCTATGGGTTTGTGAAATGGGGGCTAAAACCAGCTGTACTGGCGCCAGCCAAGTTGGGAATTTTCCTTCATAATGTTCTATTAAAATACCCACAAAACGCTCAAGCGAACCCAAAATAGCACGATGTATCATCACAGGATGATGCTTTTCATTATCCTGTCCTACATACACCGCATCTAAACGGTCCACATGCGTCATCGAAAAATCGAGCTGAATAGTACCGCACTGCCAGACGCGCCCAATACAATCCTTTAAACTAAATTCAATTTTCGGACCATAAAACGCGCCTTCACCAGGCTGCAACTCATAACTTAGGCCCGCATCTTTTAAGGTTTGCTCCAACGCTTGCTCTGCCTGATCCCAAATTGCATCGGAGCCTACCCGTTTCTCTGGGCGCGTTGAAAACTTCACCTCTATATGTTCAAAGCCAAAGTCCGCATAGGTTTGATAAACCAAATCAATACACCCCTGCACCTCCGCTTTTACCTGATCTGGCGTACAAAAGATATGTGCATCATCCTGTGTAAACGAACGCACGCGCATCAGACCGTGCAAAGTACCAGAGGCCTCATTCCGGTGCACCGTACCGAACTCCGCTACACGCACAGGTAAATCACGGTAACTGTGAAGCTGACGGTTATAAACCATAATATGCCCTGGGCAATTCATCGGCTTCACCGCATAATCACGATGCTCCGTATGCGTGGTAAACATATTATCTTTGAACTTATCCCAATGCCCTGATTTCTCCCACAAAATACGATCCATGATAAAAGGGGTGCGAATTTCCTCATAATCATGATAACGCAACTGCTCACGCATATAATCTTCGACAACACGGTACAGCATGGTGCCCTTAGGGTGCCAAAATGCCATACCGGGCGCAATATCTTCAATATGAAATAAATCTAATAACTTACCTAGCTTACGATGATCACGTTTTTCTGCCTCTTCCATCATCGTCAAATAGGCATCTAAATCCTGTTTAGAAGCAAAAGCGACACCATAAATACGCTGAAGCATTTTGTTTTTTGAATCGCCGCGCCAGTAAGCCCCCGCCAGATGGGTTAGCTTGAAAGCTTTAATATGTGACATATTTGGTACATGCGGCCCGCGACACATATCAACATATTCTTCATGATGATACAAACCGAAGGCTGTTTCATCTGGCAAATCAGCCACTAACTCAAGTTTATAATCTTCTTGGCGTGCTTTAAATATATCAATAACTTGCTCACGAGGTGTCATCACCTTGCTGACCAAATAACCGGTTTTAGCCAGTTTTTTCATTCTTGCTTCGAGTGCAATCAGATCTTCAGGCGTTAAAGAAATCGGCGTATCGACATCGTAATAAAAGCCATTATCAATCACTGGACCGATCGCCATTTTCGCTTCAGGATGCAATTGCTTTAATGCATGCCCTAACAAATGCGCACAAGAATGGCGCATAATATGCAAACCATCTTGATCTTTTAGCGTAATAATCTGCAAATCAGCGTCATCAATGATTAAATCACAGGCATCCACCAAGCGACCGTTGACTCGGCCAGCTATTGTGGCCTTGGCTAAGCCCGCGCCAATATCTTGCGCCACCTGCATCACAGACACAGGACTATCGAAATTTCTTTTTGAACCATCAGGTAGAGTAATGACCGGCATAACGCTCTCACAACCAAGTTAAAATTTAAAAATAAGCGCATGATTATAGCATAGCGATAACAAAGCGCTTTAATCTTTATGGTAAAAATCTGCTAACGTCTGATATAAAGTGGCCGGATTAATCGGTTTTGTAATATGCCCCACCATCCCTAGCTTCTGACAACGCTGCTGCTCTTCAATCATGGCATGCGCTGTCATCGCGACAATAGGCAACGCATCATAACGTGATTGTGACTTAATCTCTGTCGTTGCGGTATAACCATCCATGACAGGCATTTGTAAATCCATCAGCACCAAATCAAATGCTTGCGCGCCCTTTTGCTCAAGGATATCCAAAGCCTTCTGCCCATTTTCCGCTAGCGTGACCACGACCTTTTTAGCTTCTAATAGTTTACGTGCCAACAACTGATTAACCAGATTATCTTCAACCAATAAGATACGCATGCCTTCAATATTGACACTATCGACCTCTTCTTTTCTATCCTTCACGGGTGTCTTTTTCGCCAGTATATCTTCAATATCCTTAGGCATCAAAGGCTTCATCATCACACGCTTCGCACCTAACTGCACCGCTTTCTGGTGAAGCTGGTCGGAGTCAAACGCTGACACCACAATCAACTCAGGCTGGCGAATAGACAGCTTTGCAATTTCGCACAATAATTGATCGCCATCCATCCCCGGCATCACCCAATCGACGAAACAATAATCAAAATCATCACCACGAGACAAGCGTGCCAAGGCTTTTTCACCCGAATCGACCGACTCAACTTTAATCCCATACAACCCAAGCATCTCACTCATCACTTGACGCGCCGCCAACTGATTATCAACCACCAGCGCACGCAACCCAGAACCATCCACCCTCACGGGCAAACTGCTCGCTTCAAACGGCTTAGCTACACCCAACGTAACCGTAAATCCAAAACACGAACCCTTACCGACTTCACTTTCAACTTGAATCTTGCCGCCCATTAACTCAACTAATTTTAGTGAAATAGTTAAGCCTAAACCCGTCCCGCCAAAACGTCGTGTTGTTGAATTATCTGCCTGATTAAACTCCTGAAACAGGTTAGCCATCTGCGCCTCAGTCATTCCAATCCCTGTGTCCTCAACCACAAAGCGTAACGATATACTCGCAGGCGAACACTGTGCATCAACCGACACAATATCAACAGAAGAACGCACATAACCCTGCTCTGTAAATTTAACTGCATTCGACAATAAATTCGTTAACACCTGACTCAAGCGTAAAGGATCCCCTTCAAAATGCGTATACACCTTAATCAACTGTTGATTCTTAACATCCAGCAACAACTCAATACCCTTTTCACCCGCCTTCTGTCGCACCATCACCAGCGCATTGCTCAACACATCCTGTAAATTAAAATCCACCTTTTCCAGCTGCAACTTACCTGCTTCAACTTTTGAGAAGTCAAGGATATCATTGATAATACCCAGCAAAGACTGCCCTGCACCATGAATCTTATTCACATAATCGTATTGGCGCTCATCCAAGTCTGTTTTCAAGGCTAAATACGCCATGCCAATAATCGCATTCATTGGCGTTCGAATTTCATGACTCATGTTAGCTAAAAACATCGACTTGGCTTTACTCGCTTCAGTCAACTGCATATGGGTATTTTTCAAATCCGCTACCGCCGCATTTAACCCGCGCTGCAACTCCGCTAAATCCCCCTGATAAACACCCTGCATCTTGCGTTCAAAGTCACCATTCGCGGTAGATGAAATAGTCTTATTTGCCTCACGCAACGCCTCAGCCCAGCAAGTTAAGAGACTATTAAAACTACGCTGCATCTGACCAAACTCATCCTGCCTACTGCATTCAACGGTTTTATCAAACCGCCCCTGGCGCATTAAGTCCGTCATCATACCGGTCATGCCCCGCAAAGGCTTAATCACCCTTTGACGCACATCCCACAGAAGCACCAAAGTTAATAGCAGCAAAATTAATAAAATAGCCAAGTTAATATTGATCAATGAACTTTTCATCGCCGCAACCTGCTCAAGCACAGGCGCCGCATCCAACATTAAAATATTACGCCCAATTTGGATACCATTATTATCAACAACCGGTGCAACCACAACAATCTTGTCCTCAATCAGCATCGGCCCCACGCCAGTCTTAATGCGCGCCCAAATCGAGGCCACAAACGCCGCATCCTCCTCTTCAAACCAATCGTTGTGCGCAACAAGCTGGCCAGGCGCAATCTCTCTATTACCTTGATAAGCCCGAGGCAACACACCTTGGGTTCTGGCCGACACCGCCTCTTCATCAATCACCATCACCCAATCAATACCTTGTTCCTTTAAAACACGTACAACCGAACCGACACCTTGGGTTAATGAAATCAACCCCACCATCTCATCCATATGATACACCGGCACAAAACCAACAATACCGACCCCGGCATTACCCACACCAAACGACGCCATTGCCCGTGCTTCTTTTAACACACGAGCACCCAAGGGGTGCGGAGCGGGCGCACCGTAAAATTCCAAATCCCATGAACGTGCCAATATGATACGCTCTAAACTTACTACCTGTGCCGTTACACAGCGGAAATCAGAAACCCGAGCATAATCTTCACGCATTTCCGACAAAGCCGACACCATCAAAGAACGATCATTAAAAAACAACCCCTCTTTAATGCGCATATCTCTTGCAATCGAACTGCCCATACTGATTACAGACTCCTCTTTCGACTCTAAACGCAAAGCTAACTCCCTCAAAGCTAACTCAGCGGACTGGTTAAACGCCTTATCCGTTTCAGGCGCGACCGTTGTATAATAAAAGGTTGCACTAATACCCAACATAATTAACAAGGTAGCAAGCAGGGATCTTAAAATCATGGAATTAAACAAAGATTGGGAAATGGTATTTTTGATTTGCGCGAGGAACATTTGAGCTCTACCCTGAAATAGTAAGTAATATTATTTTTTGCTAAATAGAAGCTAATTCTACCATTTACTCGAAGCCTAAGCACTTTGAATTAACGCCGCCGACTCATCCAACTTGTTTGAAATGTTTTTTTCTTTGTTTAAAACATTCTCGTTTATAATAGCAATCATGAAAAATATACCAAACACCCTTGCCCAGATCCCTATGCAATCTGTAGGGCCCTTTAAATTAATTGGCGACATCGACACCGATAACCTAATGGTACCGATGGCGACCTATGAAACCCCCTTATGGCCATCGGTGGCGCGTGGGGCACGAACGACCGCCCATGCGGGCGGTATACGCGTAACACTGATTGATGAACGTATGACACGCTCCATTCTGCTGCAAGCCGACAATGCAGGGTGCGCGCTGCAAACCATGCGTGCCTTACAAAAACGCCTGCCTGACATGCAGGCTATTATTAGCCGAACCAGCCGATTTGCGCAACTAATAGACACGCACTTTCAAATTATTGGCAACCTGATTTACTTACGCCTTGAGTTCACTACTGGCGATGCGTCAGGTCATAATATGGCAACACAAGCCGCCGACCAGCTATTTCCTTGGATACTCGCCCAGTACCCATCCCTGCGCTATGTCTCCATTTCTGCCAACTTCTGTACCGACAAAAAAGTGTCAGCGGTAAACGGTATTCTTGGGCGAGGTAAAAATGTGGTTTGCGAAACCACTATTTCAGCTAAACTCTGCCAGCGCTTCCTCAAAACCACGCCCCACGCACTGGTTGACCTGCACATAAAAAAAGACCTCATCGGTTCGATTGTGTCCGGCGGGCTTCGCACTGCCAATGCCCACGTGGCCAATATGCTATTGGGATTCTATCTAGCTACAGGCCAAGATGCGGCCAATATTGTTGAAGGCTCACAAGCGATTAACCATGCTGAAGTCACGCCAGAAGGTGCACTCTATTTCTCAACCAGCCTACCCAACTTAATTGTAGGCACCGTAGGAAATGGCAAGGGATTAGATTTTGTGCAACAAAACCTAGAACAACTCGGCTGTGCCAACCCGAATGCGAAACCCGGCGATAACGCCCGACGCCTAGCCTGCATCGCTGCCGCCACCGCACTATGTGGCGAACTCTCACTACTGGCGGCGCAAACCAATCCAGGTGAATTAATGGCGGCTCACCTCAAACTTGAAAGACAATAAATGTGACCCCGCATCCGCTTATCACCCAACGCAAACAAGACCATATCAACGCACTGCTCGATGACCCACAAATAGAACGTGCGACAACCGGCTTTGACCAGATCCAACTGATTCACCGGGGCCTACCCGAATTGGACTTCGCCAAACTGGACACCCAAACATCGCTTTTTGACAAGCCACTTAGCTTCCCACTACTTATTTCGTCCATGACCGGTGGTGCCGCTGAAAACTTGGCCCAGATTAATCAAAACCTTGCCGAAGCCGCCGAAATATGCCAGGTAGCCCTAGCGGTCGGCTCTCAACGCGCGATGATTGAAGACCCCCGCGCTAAAGCCAGCTTTAACCTGCGCCGTTATGCCCCCAGTACCCCCTTGCTCGCCAATATCGGCGCGGTACAACTTAACAAGGGGTATGGCGTTGAACAGGCAAAGATAGCCGTAGACTGCCTAGAGGCGGATGCACTGATCCTTCACCTTAACCCGCTACAAGAACTCATTCAACCGGAAGGCGACCATGACTTTGCCGGCTTAGCTGACAAAATCAACCAACTCGCGCAGCAGCTGCCCGTGCCTATTATATTAAAAGAAGTCGGTTGCGGACTGTCGGCGGCCGATATTGAACTGGGCTTGGCCGCAGGTATTCGTTATTTTGATCTGGCCGGTCGTGGGGGGACCTCTTGGAGCCGAATTGAAGCGCATCGTGCCCAATCTGAATTAGGCATCCTGTTTCAGGACTGGGGACTCACCACCCCACAAGCCCTGCAACAAGCACGTACTTACCAGTCTCGCGCCTGTTTTTTTGCATCCGGCGGTATTCGCAATGGCATTGACATGGTGAAATCAGTTATAATGGGCGGCTATGTTTGCGGGGTAGCTGCGCCATTGTTGCGTCCTGCAATGCGTAACACAGCAGATGTAGTTGACAAAATTCAACAACTTAAACACGAATTTAAATTGGCACAATTTTTACTAGGTGCGCCAAATATTGAATCGCTATTTTTAAATGATGCGCTTATTTTACGCGCCCCAAGCGGAAAACATACCTATTCATGAAAGTCGGCATAGATCTTATTCACTTTGCGACCTCTGATTTTTATCTCGGGTTAGATTTGTTTGCGTTGGAAAAAAACCAAGACCTAAACAAATATCTGGTTGGCATAGGTCAGGAGAAAATGTCGATTGCGCCGCCTGATGAAGACATTGTTACGCTCTCGGCTAAAGCCGCCGAACCGATTTTAAACCAAATCGAGCGTCACAAAATTAGCGCGGTACTCTTTGCGACCGAGTCGGGGGTTGATCAGTCAAAGTCAGCGGGCGCCTTTGTGCATAGCCTACTCAACCTATCAAATCGTTGTCGGGTGATTGAATTAAAACACGCCTGCTATGCAGGCGCGGCCGCGCTGCAAATGGCCGTGAACATGGTCAAGGTCAACCCCAAAGAAGAAGTATTAGTGATTGCCGCCGATATTGCCCGCTATGACCTCAACACTTCAGGCGAAGCAACCCAAGGTTGCGGTGCCGTAGCGATGCTTGTGCGACAAGCGCCGCGTATCTTAGAAGTGGAACCTGGCTCTGGCTACTACACTGAAGATGTAATGGATTTTTGGCGCCCCAACTACCGCGAAACGGCATTGGTAGATGGCAAATACTCCACCAAGGTTTATCTCAGCAGCCTCAAGCAGGCCTGGTTACATTTTACTGAAGAAACAGGCAAAAAAATGTCTGATATTCATCAGTTCTGCTACCACATCCCCTTTACCAAAATGGCTGAAAAAGCGCATAAACAGCTGATTAAAATCACTCAAACACAACAAACTGAAGCCGACACCCTTGAACAAATCAAGGCCAGCCAAATTTACAATCGCATTGTGGGCAATAGCTATAGTGCCTCATTATTTGTTGGTTTTTGCTCCCTCCTTGATCATGCGCACAACCTAGCCAATCATCGCGTTGGGTTTTTTAGTTATGGTTCTGGCTGTGTAGCCGAGTTCTTCACAGGCATCATCCAACCTGGCTACCAATCCTACCTAATGACAGACAGCCATCAAGCGCAGATTGAGCAGCGCCAACCCTTAAGTTACAACCAATACCTTGCGTTTTACCACCAAACAGAACCTAATCAAGACAATATTGAGTTTGCAACGCATCACACAGGTCCTTTCCGCCTGAGTGCGATTAAAGACCACAAACGCATCTATATTAAAACGCAGGATTAAAGCCATGAGGCTGCGATCCACAGCGCCAGCAAAACTGATTCTGAGTGGCGAGCATGCTGTGGTCTATGGTCAACCCGCGCTCAGTTTAGCGCTTGATTTACCCACCCAATGCCTAGTTGATTTTGAATACGCCCATCAACCTTGCTTCACCCTTAAACTCAGCGATTATTCGCTTGAAAAACAGCTAGATTTCAACCAGGCCTGGTTAGAAACCCAACAAATTGAGCAACGTTTTTCGCAGTTTCTTAAAAACCAAATACCCATTAACGCCGTCTGCCAAACACCGTTTGATTTAATTTTATTATGTCTTTCGCACTTCAACCAATTTCATCCACTGCAACCAGGTCACTGGCAAATTCAGATTCAATCTCAAGCATGGCGTGGGCGCGGCTTAGGCAGCTCAGCCGCGGTGATTTTAAGTCTGTTGCGAGGATTATTTTGCGCCCATAAAATAAATGACGACATAAATGACGACATAAATGACAGCAAAACCCCAAATGACAACAAAAACCTAAATGAAAACAATACATTACGGCGTATTAGCCAAGCGCTTGAATGCTATCAGCATGGACAATCCAGCGGCATTGATCCAGCCACCCTACTATCCAAGGGCTTAATTCGTTATCAGCGCCATCAGCCGATTGTAGCACTCGATTCAAGCCCACAATCCTTTTGGTTGATTGACACAGGCGAACCTGCCAGCTCTACTGGCGAATCTGTGCAACAAGTGAAAACCGACTATGCCCAGCATCCAACCCTATGGCACAAATTTGCCGACTGCACCGAGAAAATGCAAACCGCTTGGCTAAATCAAAATAACCATGCCATCGCGCAGACCCTATCAGCCAACCAACAACTACTAGAACAAATTGGTGTAGTGCCTAAACCTGTGCAAGACTTTATTGCACGGCTAAAAAGCCAAACAGCCATGGTGGCGAAGGTTTGTGGTGCAGGAAGCGTGCGCGGCGACAAAGCCGGCGTTTTACTGGCCTACCATCCAATGAGCAATTCACCAACCAACCCAGCGACAACACCCAATACTGAAGACCAACTGAAACAATTCTGTAAATTGGCTGGCTATCATTTGCAACAGGTCAACACCAGCACAAAGGGCGTGCAATGTGAGCTACTCGATGCCTAAAATTAATCAGTTCATATCCAGCGCCCCCGCCAACACCTTATTAATGGGTGAGCATAGCGTGGTCTACGGACAACCGGCGCTAGTTGTCGCCTTGCCGCCACGCATTAAGATTCACTGGCAAGCGCGTGATGACCAGATAATTGAAATACAATCCAGCCTTGCGCATTACCGCAATCCGCTTTCACAGCTCGATGACCATCCCCAATTGCGTTTTGTGCTGGCGGCACTGCGCCTATTCCAGCCCCAGTTAACCACAGGCTGGACACTAAAAATTGACAGCGAATTTCCATCGGATTGGGGGCTAGGAAGCTCTGCCGCTGTTTTGGCCGCCTGCCTTGTGGCACTCGAAAAAATAACCCACCAAGACTCAAACCTGCCAAACCTTTCTTTATGGCAGCGCTTTCGGCTAGGCCATCAGATCATTCAACAAGTACAAGGACGCGGTTCAGGCGCAGACTTGGCCGCGAGCTTGGCGGGGGGCGGCGTTTTATTTGATCCCAGTCAACAACTTATTGAACCACTCGGCATAACCCATCCACTCTGTCTTGTATACAGTGGCTACAAAACCCCGACACCCGAGGTATTGGCATGGGTGGCCGAGCAATGGCAACACCGACCCGATCAACTTAACTCGCTTTATCAAGCGATGGGCGACACAACTCGTCAGGCTTACCAAGCCCTAAAGCAAAATAACTGGACACAATTTTACAGTCAGGTGGACCATTATCAAGGGCTAATGCAACAACTAGGGGTTAGTGATCCAACACTTGAGCAAATTCACCAACAACTCAAGCGCAGCCTGCCAGCCGCAAAAATCTCAGGATCTGGGTTGGGTGATTGTGTTCTCGGCTTTGGTCATATTAACCACCAAATAAATCACCCATTACTTAACACTGAGATAAGCCACTCAGGTGCGTATTGCCAAGCCGTTCAGGCATAAACAAAATCGAAGAACATGAATATGAACATGACAAAACAACAAATTATTAATCAACTCATTCCCCACCTGCAACCCGCCAAGCTGCAAGCTAAGGGCGAAGCGGACGTTAATATTGCGCTAAGTAAATACTGGGGGAAACGTCAAACTGAACTCAACCTACCGACCAATTCAAGTCTATCCATTGGGTTACCCGGCTTAGGAACAAAAACACAACTTACACTGATTGAAGCAGAGCACAACCAGGCCTGGTTAAATAATCAGCTTTTAGCGCCAGACAATCCTTTCAGCCAGCGACTTGACAACTACCTAGCCCCCTTTCAGCCCAGTGGCTTGAAGTTCAAACTGCAAACCCAAAATACTGTACCCACCGCCGCTGGCCTTGCCTCCTCGGCCTCAGGCTATGCCGCATTGGCCTTAGCCCTTAATGACTTATTTGATTGGCAGCTTGACCCAGCCTCCCTCTCAATACTAGCCAGAATGGGTAGCGGTAGCGCCAGCCGCTCAATTTACCAAGGCTTCGCACTATGGCATAAGGGTGAAAGAGAAGACGGCATGGACAGTGTGGCGCAAGGCTTATCACACACTTGGCCAGGCTTTTCAATTGGGTTAGTGAAAATAGATGTCAATCAAAAACCGATTGGCTCAACAGCGGGAATGCAACAAACTGTAAAACACTGTGAACTCTACCAGGCCTGGCCAGCCCAAGCCGAACGACAAGTTAAACTGATTCAGCAAGCGATTGAGCAACGTGATTTTACGCGACTCGGCGAAACGGCTGAACACAATGCCTTATCAATGCATGCCACCATGATGGCCACTTGGCCACCGATACTCTACTGGCAAGCCGAATCCGTGAGTGCAATGCAAAAAATTTGGCAACTACGCCAACAAGGCATCGAAGTTTACTTCACGATGGATGCCGGCCCAAACCTAAAGCTGTTGTTTCTAGCAGAAAACAAAAAGGCCATCGAAACGGCCTTTGAGAATATAACCATTATCCAACCTTTTGGTTAGACCCACCAAGCACACAAGTTAAACACATAACATCCGTTAACCCGGATATTTCATAAAAATCCGGGCTAATAAATAACTACCACTAATAAAACAGCTTAGGTCATAGCGAGGCCGAATGCATTGGCATGGGCAAAAACGTAAATTTTCTATACCTGAAACAGCCACGCATAGCGCCACCGCCATTAAGTTAAAAAAATGGTCATTGCGAGGAGCGCAGCGACGCGGCAATCTTTCAAGGGCGTGCACCGTCTGCAAGAAATTGCCACGGCCTTCAGCCTCGCAATGACCCATTTCTTTTACCCAGAACCGTCATCCTGCGCGAAGTCGCAGGATGACGGATTTCTAACTGCTGGCCGCCAATTAAAACCGCCACATCCGATTGCCCCACAATCTTGACATTGGTGATTATCAAACACACGATGATCCAACTGTTCACCGATTTTAGCACCAGCTAATCCACCCGTACCCGCACCGATTAAAGCCCCATCATCGCACCAACCAAACTCCCTAACTCAATACCTGGTGGTCCACCAATCATACCAAGAGTAGCGCCGGTTTTAGCACCACCCAATGCTCCTACGGCACCTGAAGCACTGCCAGCAATCATGCCGGCACTGCCACCCACCTTGCGTCCCATATTGCGTTGAATAACATGATGAGAGCCACATTTCGGACAATAAATAGACATACCTGTCTCCTTTAAAAAATAATAATTTGAGTAGATAAATTGAATAAAAATAAGTCGAATAAAAATGAATATTTTGCTGTATAGCCTATCAAACGATCCCGTTAAAAATGAACACAAATACTATTACACTAAAGCCATTTAAACACTCTTTTCTGGCGGTTACATTTGCAGATTAAACCTAAACCCATCAATAAGCCAATCCAGTGTTGCTTATTAATAAACACCCTGCTAGAATCTGTACGTAATAGCGTACGACAAGGATACATCCGCATGACAACACTCAATAGCTCCGAAGCCCGATCTCACTTCTACGGCTTATTAGCGCAAGTAAATGACTCACATCAACCTGTAACCATTACAGGCAAAAATGGCAATGCCGTATTAATCTCTGAATCAGATTGGCAGGCCATCAATGAAACCCTATACCTTCTAAATATACCCGGCATGCGAGAATCGATTATTGAAGGCATGAACACCCCTCTGGACGCGTGTCACGAGCAATTGGATTGGTAGATGATATGAGTTGGACACTGGTTTATACCAAGCAAGCTCAAAAAGATGCCAAAAAACTAGCCGCCAGCGGCCTTAAACCACAAGCAAAAAAGTTATTAGACATCTTGCACATTAATCCCTATCAAACTCCACCTCGCTATGAGAAATTAGTGGGCGACTTAAATGGTGCCTATTCAAGACGCATCAATATTCAACATCGTATTGTTTACCAAGTATTAGAAAGTGATAAAACGGTTAAGATATTGCGACTTTGGACACACTATGAATGATCTGATTATTGATTGTTTTTCTATCATTATTTTTTAAACAGATTGGTGAGACATCACTTATCTAACTTATTGATTAAAAACAGATTAAAATACATGCAGGAAGATACCTTAGAGCCCATTTAAGCCTCGCTGCGACGACTTTGGGTCAAATGGATCTATTGCAATTGTAAGTGATTTATTTAGCCTTTAATAGCATGAATGAGAGCCACATTTAGGACAATAAATAGACATACCTGTCTCCTTTAGAAAAATAATTTGAATAGATAAATTGAATGAAAATGGTAACTATTCACCCCATACAAGCTACTCATCTTGATTGGGCGTGATAGCCTCCGCCATGAAAGGAAGTGGCTCTCCCTTAAAAAGCGATGTCATCGCCTCTGAACTCGTGAGGCCTTGTTTCGTTGCCGTTGATAAATAACTTCGGACACGACACAGGATATTTGCACCACCCATTGATCGAAAACAGCCTGATACTTTCTGGTGAACCTTAAGCATGCGGATATCGCGCTCACCTTGATTATTGGTAAACGGGGCATTGGGGTCTTCTAAAAACCGAAGCACATCTGCTTCATAGCACCTTAACCTTTCAAGCAGATTGCGTGATTTTGAGCGTTTTAATTTACCGCGTTT